>NZ_JBIBZI010000001.1:544894-756280 GCF_043084105.1 Streptomyces sp. NPDC014676
GCGGTAGCCGCATATCGGTACAGCCTGGACCTGCACGTCAAGGTCGCCAAGGACTGGCAGCGCGACCCGAAGCAGTTGCGGCGCCTCGGCTTCTGATCCCTCACCGGCGCTGCTCGCGCAGCAGCTCCCTGAACCAGGCGTACGACGCCTTCGGGGTCCGTTCCAGCGTGCCGAAGTCGACGTGGACCAGGCCGAAGCGGCGGGCGTAGCCCTCCGCCCACTCGAAGTTGTCCATCAGGGACCACACGAAGTAGCCGCGCACGTCCACGCCCGCCTCCACCGCCCGGTGCAGTGCGCGGATGTGGCCGTCGAGGTAGGCGATGCGGTCCCGGTCGTCCGGGCCGTCGTACGCGCAGCCGTTCTCGGTGACGACCACCGGCGGGAGGCGGTCGCCGTACCGGGCGCGGAAGCCGGTGAGGAGTTCCGTCAGGGCCTCGGGCACCACCGGCCAGCCGAAGTCCGTCACCGGGTACCCCTCGGTCTCCCGCACCGAGAAGGGGAGTCCGGCCGGCATCCGGACCCCGCCGAAGTCGGTCTCCGTGCCCCGCGGGGCGCCCACGCTCGTCGGCGCGTAGTAGTTGATCCCGTACCAGTCCAGCGGCTCCGCGATGACCTCCAGGTCCGCCTCGACGTCGCCCGGCATCAGCTCGCCGATGCCCTCCGGGTAGCGGCCGAGGAGCAGTGGGTCGGCGAACATCCCGTTCAGCAGGACGTCGTAGAAGCCGGCCGCCGCCACGTCCGCCTCGTCCTCGGAGGCCGGCCAGGCCGGCGCGTGGGAGTTCGCGATGCCGATGTCGCCGGGCCCCGCCGCCCGCAGTGCCCGTACCGCGAGCCCGTGTGCGAGGAGCTGGTGGTGGGCCACGGGGAGCGCGTCGAACAGCAGCTTCCGGCCGGGGGCGTGCACGCCCAGCGCGTGCCCCAGCAGGGTGTGCTCGGCGGGTTCGTTGAGGGTGATCCACTTCGTCACCCGGTCGCCGAGCCGTCCGGCGACCTCCGTCACGTACTCCGCGAACCGCTCGGCCGTCCCCCGCTCCAGCCAGTCCAGCCCGGCCGGCAGGTCCCAGTGGAACAGCGTCGGCACCGGCCGTACGCCCGCCGCGCACAACTCGTCGACCAGCCGGTCGTAGAAGTCCAGGCCGCCCCGCGCCCGCACCCTCGGCCAGGAGACCGAGAAGCGGTACGCGTCCACGCCCAGCCCGGCCAGCAGCGCCACGTCCTCGCGGTAGCGGCGCACATGGTCGCAGGCCACCGCCGCCGTCGAGCCGTCCCGCACCCGCCCCGGCCCGTCCGTGAACACGTCCCACACGGACGGCTCGCGCGCGTCCGCCGCCCCCTCGATCTGGTGCGCCGAGGTCGACACGCCCCACAGGAAACCGGCCGGGAAACGGGGGACCGGGTTCGTCGTCGCCATGGCCCGGATCATCCGCACCCGAGCCGGACCAAGTCAACGCCCTTGCACGACAAGCGAGTTACGCGCCTTCCTTCAGCACCCTCCGGATCAGCTCCCGCTGCTCGTCCGTCAGCCGGGGATCCGCGCAGTACACCGACCTCCCGTCCACCGTGATCCGGTAGCCGAAACCGTCCGGCACCCCGGCCGGGGGCGTGTCCCGGCCGGTGGCCATGACCCGCTCGGCCAGGGCGTGCCACTCGTGGGCGTCGGCCCGCCCCGAGGTGTCCACCTCGGCCCGCCGCTCGATCCCCGCGAACCCGCCCGTACGCCGTACCTGAATACGCATGGGTCCGTGTCTAGTACGGAACTACAGCGTCCGCACCCCCACCCGCTCCCAGGCCTTCGACACCGCCTGGAGTTCCTCGCCCTCCCCGTACCGGGCGCGCGCCGCCTTCACCGTCAGCGTCGCGAAGTCCGTGAACTTCGCGTCCTGCTCCAGCTCCCCGCCGGTCAGCACGTCGTACCAGACCTGCCCCGCCCGCTCCCAGGCGTGCCCGCCGAGGGTGGTGGCCGCCAGGTAGAAGGCGTGGTTCGGGATGCCCGAGTTGATGTGCACGCCGCCGTTGTCCCGGCCGGTGCGGACGTAGCCGTCCATCGTCGCGGGCTGCGGGTCCTTGCCGAGGACGTCGTCGTCGTACGCCGTGCCCGGCTCCTTCATGGAGCGCAGCGCCTTGCCCGTGACGCGCGGGGCGAGCAGCCCGGCCCCGATCAGCCAGTCGGCCTCGTCGGCGGTCTGGCCGAGCGTGTACTGCTTGACGAGCGCGCCGAAGACGTCCGACACCGACTCGTTGAGCGCGCCCGGCTGGCCGAAGTAGGTCAGGTTCGCGGTGTACTGCGTGACGCCGTGGGCGAGTTCGTGGCCGATGACGTCGACGGGGAGGGTGAAGTCGAGGAAGATCTCGCCGTCCCCGTCGCCGAACACCATCTGCTCGCCGTTCCAGAAGGCGTTGTTGTACTCCTCGTCGTAGTGCACGGTCGCGTCCATCGGCAGCCCGTTGCCGTCGATGGAGTCGCGGGCGTACGCCTTCAGCAGCAGCTCGAACGTGGCGCCGAGGCCGGCGTGGGCGCGGTTGACGGTGGCGTCCTGGCCGGGCGCGTCGCCCTCGCCGCGCACCTTCGTCCCCGGCAGGTCGGTGCCGTGCCGGGCGTCGTACACGGTGCGGTGCGGCTTGCCCGGCTCGGCGTCGGCGAGCGTGGCGACGGCGGGCGCGCCGACGACCGTGGTCAGCCGGCGCTGGGTGCGCTCGTAGGCGTCGCGCCGGAGGGTCCGGCGCGCGGGACCGTGGAGCGCGGGGTCCTCGGCCTGCGCGAGCCGGTCGAGGACGTGCGGCGGGACGATGGTGCAGAAGACGGGCTCGAAGCCCCCGTTCGTGGTCATGTCCGGAACCATCGCACCGCGTGACGCGGCTGTCACCACCCGCAACCACGATGAGGGAAATCGGCCCTCATCAGGCCTCTCGAGCTCCCTTGAAGTGGTATACGGCACTTTTTGTCCCGTTCATCCCTCCGGTCCCGCATACTGATACGGACCTTCGCACGGTGGGCGACTCGGTTAAGCTGCGGAGCATCATGAGTTCCGGGCTGCTTCTCCTTAGCTGCCGCGGTGAGGGTCTGCAGTAGAGGCCGACCCCCTCCCCGCGGAGTTCGGCGCTGCGCCGTCGGCCGTCCATCAGGACACACCGAGGAGCCCTCGCATCATGGCGAACCGCCAGCAGCCCAGCCCCATGCCGATCCACAAGTACGGCCGCTACGAGCAGGTCGACATCCCCGACCGCACCTGGCCGGACCAGCGGATCACCACCGCCCCCCGCTGGCTCTCCACCGACCTGCGCGACGGCAACCAGGCCCTGATCGACCCCATGTCGCCCGCCCGCAAGCGCGCCATGTTCGACCTGCTGGTCAAGATGGGCTACAAGGAGATCGAGGTCGGCTTCCCGGCCTCCGGCCAGACCGACTTCGACTTCGTCCGCTCGATCATCGAGGACCCGGACGCCATCCCGGACGACGTCACCATCTCCGTACTGACCCAGGCCCGCGAGGACCTGATCGAGCGCACGGTGGAGTCCCTGAAGGGCGCCAGGCGCGCCACCGTCCACCTGTACAACGCCACCGCCCCCGTCTTCCGCCGCGTGGTCTTCCGCGGCTCCAAGGACGACATCAAGCAGATCGCCGTCGACGGCACCCGCCTGGTCATGGAGTACGCCGAGAAGCTGCTGGGCCCGGAGACCGAGTTCGGCTACCAGTACAGCCCGGAGATCTTCACCGACACCGAGCTGGACTTCGCGCTGGAGGTCTGCGAGGCGGTGATGGACACCTACCAGCCCGGTCCCGGCCGCGAGATCATCCTCAACCTGCCCGCCACCGTCGAGCGCTCCACCCCGTCCACGCACGCCGACCGCTTCGAGTGGATGGGCCGCCACCTGTCCCGCCGCGAGTACGTCTGCCTGTCCGTCCACCCGCACAACGACCGCGGTACGGCGGTGGCGGCGGCCGAGCTGGCGCTGATGGCCGGCGCCGACCGCGTCGAGGGCTGCCTGTTCGGCCAGGGCGAGCGCACCGGCAACGTCGACCTGGTCACCCTGGGCATGAACCTGTTCTCCCAGGGCGTCGACCCGCGGATCGACTTCTCCGACATCGACGAGATCCGCCGTACGTGGGAGTACTGCAACCAGATGGAGGTCCACCCGCGCCACCCGTACGTGGGCGACCTGGTCTACACGTCCTTCTCCGGCTCCCACCAGGACGCCATCAAGAAGGGCTTCGACGCCATGGAGGCCGACGCGGCCGCGAAGGGCGTCACCGTCGACGACATCGAGTGGGCGGTCCCGTACCTGCCGATCGACCCCAAGGACGTCGGCCGCTCCTACGAGGCCGTCATCCGCGTCAACTCGCAGTCCGGCAAGGGCGGCATCGCGTACGTCCTGAAGAACGACCACAAGCTGGACCTGCCGCGCCGGATGCAGATCGAGTTCTCGAAGATCATCCAGGCGAAGACGGACGCCGAGGGCGGCGAGATCACGCCGGCCGCCATCTGGGACGTCTTCCAGGACGAGTACCTGCCCAACCCGGAGAACCCCTGGGGCCGCATCCAGGTCGCCAACGGCCAGTCCACCACCGACCGCGACGGCGTGGACACCCTCACCGTCGAGGCCACGGTCGACGGCACGGAGACCACCCTGGTCGGTTCCGGCAACGGTCCGATCTCGGCGTTCTTCCACGCGCTGCAGGGCATCGGCATCGACGTACGGCTGCTGGACTACCAGGAGCACACGATGAGCGAGGGCGCCTCCGCGCAGGCCGCCTCCTACATCGAGTGCGCGATCGGCGACAAGGTGCTGTGGGGCATCGGAATCGACGCGAACACCACGCGGGCCTCGCTGAAGGCGGTCGTCTCGGCCGTCAACCGCGCAGCGCGCTGACCAGCCGAATCGGCGGTTTGAGGCCCCGCCCGCCGGAGAACGGCGGGCGGGGCCCCGTCATATACCGGCCATATATCTGTGATGGTCACGGAAAGGTCTCGTCCTGGGTACTGACTCCGCCTCCTTGATGTGGCTAACATCACGCAAGCGCGGCGACGAGGCTGTGGCGGTTATGGAGGTGCGACGTGCTGCCAGGACGGGGACCCAACGGCCGTGCCGCTGCCACCAGACTGTCGCGCCTGCTGGGCACCCGCACCGCGTGGACGGCCGTCGGTGACGGGGAGTTCTTCTGCCCCGGCTGCGGCGGCGACCGCAACTACCAGCGGCTGACCGGGCACCGCCGCTTCGCCCTCCTCGGCGTGCCCGTGCTGCCGCGCGGCGGGACCGGGCCGGTCGTCGAATGCGCCGCCTGCCGCCGCCACTTCGGCACCGACGTCCTGGACCACCCCACCACCACCCGCTTCTCCGCGATGCTCCGCGACGCCGTCCACACCGTCGCCCTCGCGGTGCTGGCCGCCGGCGGCACCTGCTCGCGCGCCTCCCTGGAGACGGCCGCGGCCGGGGTACGCGCCGCCGGCTTCGAGGACTGCACGGAGGAGCAGCTCGCCGCGCTCGTCGAGGCGCTGGAGGCGGACACCGGCCGCTTCACCGGGGAGCCCTGCACGGCGGGCCTCGCCATCGAGCTCCACGAGGCCCTGGACCCCCTCGCCCCGCACCTCGCCGCCCCCGGCCGCGAGTCGATCCTCCTCCAGGGCGCCCGCATCGCCCTCGCCGACGGCCCCTACATCCCCGCCGAACGCGACGCCCTGGCCACCGTGGGGGCGGCCCTCACCATCTGTTCGGACGACGTGACCCGCCTGCTGGCGGCGGCGCGCACCCCGTCCTGATGCGGCGCCGGGACGGCACGGGGCGCGTCACGGCACAGGCCGTGTCACAGCACGAGGCACATCACCTCGCGGTCCTCACCCGGACCGAAGTAGTCCCGGCGCATCCCCCCGTCGGGCGGCTCCGGACGGAAACCCAGGGAGCGGTAGAGCAGGATCGCCGCGTCGTTGGCGGGCTCCACGGTCAGCCGGACCCGTTCGGTCCCGCAGCGGCGCAGCCGTTCCAGGACCTCCACCATCAGCTCCCGGCCCAGGCCGTGCCGGCGCCGGTCCTCGGCCACGCACAGACCGAGTATCCAGCTGTCCCGGTGGAACGCCGCGGTGGCCGCCAGGACGTAGCCGCGCAGCCGGCCGTCACCGTCGTCGAGGACGAGGAGGTGACCGGCGGGACCGGCGTACAGGTCGTGGAGCTGCCGCAGCAGGAACGCCGGATAGGCGACCTCCCGGAAGACCTCCTCGTCGAGCCGCTGGAGTTCGGGCAGATCGGACTCCCGTGCCGGCCGCAGCAGCGGGGGCGGTGGTTCCGGTAGAGGTGTCGGCCGGGTGAGGCGCTGCTCGTGGTCCAGGGCGCGCTCAAGCGGTTCGGCGGTCATGCCACCCCCAGTCGGGACGTGAGACGTCAACACGGCAGCCGGGGCCGCCGTTCACACGAAGGAGGGAATGGGGACCCCGGTGGCGGCCGGTAACTGCTTCTGGCTAGAGTGAGCGTCCAACTCGCCTCTCGCAAGGGCGAGTTCAGGTGTGACAGGACTGTGCTGGCGTGCGCCTGATGTGCGCCCGGTCACGGAGGACTGGCGTGTTCCTGGCTGTCTCCGCGTGCCGACCGGGCTTACCGTGCGAGCACCGGGGCCGCTTCTTCGTCCGCCGGCGTCCACTGGGGACTCGTGCGCTGGGCACACGGTCTTGTCCGACACTGAATGGAACTTGGCAGGGTGATGATGGATCGCAACGCCGACGCGCCATGGTCGCAGTTCGATCCGGAGGTGTACGTCGACCTCAATTACCGCACCCCGCTCGAGGTCGATCTGCTGATCGTGCGGCTCATGCGCGACTATTTCAGCCGCTGCTACGCGCAAGGCGTTCCGGCATCGGTCCGTGGAGTCGACGTGGGCGCCGGCGCGAATCTCTATCCGGCCCTTTCCATGCTGCCCTGGTGCGAGAAGATCCTCCTTCTGGAATACGCGACTCCGAATGTCGAATACCTGGAGAAACAGGCGTCCGGCGGGGGATACGACACGGCGTGGGACGCGTTCTGGGACGTACTGGCCGAGGCTCCCGCCTACCGGGACGTCGAGCCGCGGAGCCGGTTCGGCGAGATCGTCCGGGTGGAGCGCGCCAACCTGCTGGACCTCGACGGACAGCGCCGCTGGGACATCGGCACGATGTTCTTCGTCGCCGACTCGATGTCCGAGTGCGCCGACGAGTTCCAGCGGGGCGTGGAGTGCTTCATGGACGCGCTCAACGGGGGAGCCCCCTTCGCCGCCGCCTTCATGAAGGAATCCGTCGGATACCAGGTCGGCGCACACAAGTACCCCGCCTACCGGGTCAACGCGAACCGGATCCGGGAGAGCCTGGAACCCTTCGCCGCCGCACTGGAAATCCACGACATGGACCACATGGTGCGGCCGGGACACGAGGGAATGATCCTCGCCCTGGGACGGCGGAATTCGGCGATTGCCACCCCGTAGGAACGGGGACCATGTCTGAACACAGGGCAACGAGATCTGTACGAGGGGTGCGGGGATGCAGATCAAGCCGCGGCAGCACATGCTGGACATCTGGCGGGCCATGGCCCGCCATTCGTTCGACGACGGGAAGCTCGTCTGGGAGGACACCGACGGGCTGAGCAGCGTCGCCGACGCCGAGCGGCTGCTCTGCCTGCTCTACCCCGCCACCGAGGTCCCCGCGTTCCGCCTCGACCAGCCCGACACCACCGAACGGGACGTGCTGCGCGCGCTGGAGGGGGTCGGCAGCCGGCTGGAGATCCCGCCCAACCTGATCACCGCGCTCTCCCAGTTCATGCGCAGCCACACCGGCCCCGACGACAGCCCCACCTTCGCCGGCGGACACTACTTCAGGCCGGCCGAACCCCAGCAGAAACTCACCCACGAGCAGTACCAGCTCGGCGTGGTCGACTCCTACTCCATGTCCGTCACGCTCTGCCTGGCCACGCTCGGATTCCTCAAGGTCTACGAGCCCAGCACCACCCGCCCCGACGTGCGCAAGGCCCTCGCCGAGCTGAGGGAGGCCACCAACACCCGGCTGACCGCCGCGATGATCAGCCTGCTGCGCTCCTTCACCGTCAACGTCTTCGACGCCGAGTCCGAACAGGGACGGCGGCTCATCCAGGTCATCGGCCAGGACAGACAGTCCGACCGGGCCGTCCTCCAGCAGTTCTCCCGCCGCTTCCGCCCGCTGCGCGCCACGATCATCGAAAGCCTCAGCCGCGGCATCCAGGTCGACGAGTCCATCCGCGACGAGAGCCAGCTCTTCGAGTGCGGCTGGGCCTGGGGCGTGGTCAAGGACGCGCCGACCATCACCGACCTGGACGTCCAGGTCCCCGGCCAGCCCGACGGCATCGCCGACCGGCTGCCGTACGTGTACTTCACCGTCATCGCCCTGGACGGCATCCAGGACCTGTTCTCCGACCGCACCCTCACCCTGGGGCTGCTCGACGCCGACCAGCAGAAACTCGCCGAGGCGTTACGCCTGCGCTGGGAGCTCAGCCAGCAGTACTGGTCGGCCATCGCCCGGTTCGGCAGCGAGCGCTGGCCCCTGGAGGACCTGCCCTGGCAGACCACCGGACTGCGGCTGGAGTCGGAGTACTTCTCCCTGACCGTCGCGGCCATCCTCGTCCACGACCTGGTCCGCCGGAAGGCCACCGACGACGACCTCACCCGCACCGTCGCCATCATGGAGCGCCTCGCCGACCGCGGCCGCGTCACCAGCCGTATGACCAGGAACGATCCCGTCATCGAGCTGCACAGTCCGGGCGTCACCATGCCGCTCGCCGGCTCCGAGCGGTCCGGCTCCCCGCTGCAGTGGCGGATGACCGACTTCTCGGCCCAGCTCCTCAAGCGGATCATCCAGCTCGCGGAGCTCTCCCGGAACATCGACGCGCAGGACCGGCTGCTCCGCCTCGGCGAGCAGGCGTTCGAGCATCTGTGGAGCCGGCGGATCGAGGACGGCGAGGGAGCGGGCCTCTGGGACCACGCGGGGGCCGTCTTCCCGGACACGCGCGTCGGCAAGCGCCTCTCCTGGAGCATCACCGAACGCGTCACCGAGTGCCTGGTCGCCGCCCGCAACCTCTACGAACAACAGCCCATCCGCAGCCCCGAACTCGCCCAGCTCGCCCGTGACCTGCTCAGCGAGGCCACCCACCTCTTCGGCAAGGAACAGCTGGAGGCCTCCGCGAGTCCCGACGGCAGCCGGGGCCGGGCCATGCGGAGCATAGAAAACCGCCTGGACCACGCCCGCAGCCTGGTCGACGAGCGGCCCGCGACCGCGTTCGCCCTGGCCCTGCCCGTGCTCCAGGAACTCGACACCCTGGCCCAGGCGCGGGGCGCGGCCACCCAGGAGGTGTGAGCCGTGCTCGTCTTCGCCGCCTCCGACAAAGGGGGCACCGGCCGTTCGGTGACCAGCGCCAACCTGGCCTACCAGCGTGCCCTCGCCGGCGACCACGTGGCCTACGTCGACTTCGACTTCGGCTCGCCCACCGCCGCCGCCGTCTTCGACGTACCCGGCGCGATGCGCGGCACCGAGGAACGCGGCCTGCACTCCTACCTGGAGGGCTCGGTCACCGAACCGGCCAGGATCGACGTCTGGCGGCAGACCGAGCACCCCCAGCTGCGCGCCCGCCCGAACCAGGCCGGCCGCCTGGTGCTGCTCCCCGGCGACGCCGGCGGCGGCGAGTTCGCCGTCGGCGAGGACGCCCTCGAACGCTGCGTCGACCTCCTGCTGCGGCTGCACGGCGAGTTCGACCTGGTCGTCGTCGACCTCAGCGCCGGCCGCAGCTACGCCGTCGACATGGTCCTCGCCGCCACCGCCCACCCCCGGATGCGCTACGTCCCGTTCCGCTGGCTGGTCTTCCACCGCTGGACCCGGCAGCACGTGATCGCCGCCGCCGGACTCGTCCACAAGGACCACGGCATCATCAGGGGCGGCGTCGAGCGCGGCCACGACGAGGAGGCGCTGCGGGGCGCCGTCCGCTTCGTCCGGGCCGCCGTACCCGATCCGGACTCGCCGCTGTGGTCCCAGGGCTCGCCCGCCCAGGCCGCCTGGATGCAGTCCTGCGACGAGGCGCTGCGCCGGCTCGCCGCCGAACACCGCATCGGCGACAGCGTGGTGCTCGGCATCGTCCCCCTGGAACCCATCCTGCAGTGGCGCGAACAGCTCATCACCGAAGAGGACGTCCTCTCCACACAGATCGCCAACAAGGAGACACTGGAGGCGCTGGAGGAGATCGCGCGACGGCTCACCGACGACGACCACTGGGGGCGGCCATGACGGAAGCGGTGTTCCGTGAGACGGCCGCCGAACCACGCACCCAGGCAGTGCCCCTGTCCCACCTCTCCCTGGAACTCGGCCACCTCTACATGGAGGACTTCGAGGCCGGCCCCGGGCACCTGCGGCGGCACTTCGAGCGGGTACGCCCCTGGGCGGAGGCGGCCCGTGCCACCGCCGCCGCGACCGGCGGCAAACGCCCCCGGATCAGCACCTGCTTCCTGATCGACGACTACTTCACCCGCTTCTCCGCCCCCGCCGACGTCGTCCCCATGCTCCTGGAGGAGGCCGGCCGGGCCGGACTCGTCGTCGACTACCTGGCCCGCGAGTCCGGCTGCGCCGTCGCCGGCAAGGTGCCCGTCGCCGAGGCCGTGGCCGGACGGATCGTCGAGGAACCACCGCCCGGCAGCTACGGCCTGCGCCCGCCGGCCGCGCAGACCGGCTGGCTGGCCAACGGCGAGCGCGGCCCCGTCGCACGCGCCCCGCAGGCCATGAAGAAGGCCACCGCCTGGCAGCCGCCGAAGGAGACCGCCGCCCGCCGCCACTCCGTCTTCCTCGACGTCGAACTCTGGGACGACGGCCCCGACGGGCACCGCACCTGGTCCTGCCCCTTCCTCGCCGCGGTGTGGCAGCTCGCCCGCCTCGGCCTGCTGCGCGACGACGGCGAGGCCGTCCTCGTGCCCCAGCCGCACACCGCCGACGCCTTCCCCGACGACTGGGACGAACTGCCCCCGCTGCTCCGCCTCAACCCCCGCGCGGACCCGTTCGCCGCCTACCGGACCTGCTCGGTGATCCCCAGCCGCTTCTTACCCGTCGAGCACGCCGTCCGCGTGATCCTCGACCAGATCGAGGTCGACCCCGGAGCACTGGCCCAGACCGCCGAGCGCTCCGCCCGCGAGAACGCGGCCGTCCCCGACTCGGTCGCCAACCGCATCTCCTACGTCTTCTACGCGGGGCAGTGACATGACGCCGGGGGAGACGCAGCCACCCGTCGTGCTCGCCTGCGGCGAGGTCCGCACCTGCCTGCTGCCCGCCCTGCAGGCCCTCGACAGCCGCGCCGCCGCCCAGCTCCTCGGACTGCGCGCCGACGAACGCGTCCTGCTCTCCGAGCGCCCCAACCTCTACGGCCGCTCCCCGGACACCCTCACCGGCGTCGACTGCCCCCTGCCCAGCGCCGACGGCGCCAGGATCCGCGCCGTCGGCACCGTCGCCGCCCGCGCCTCCCTCACCGAGGGGCGCGTCCTGCAGAGCTCCGCCTACTTCCGCGTCCCCGCCTCCGGCCCCGACCACCGGCGCCCCTGGGGCCACTACCTGGTACGGCCCGCGACGGTCGAGCCGTTCGGGAAACTGCCGTACGAGGCGGTCGCCCAGGGCCTGCTGAACGGCGGACGGCACGGCGAGCTCGACGTCGGGCTGATCGCCGACCAGCTCCTCACCCGCCTGCTGCGCCACCCCCTGCTCGACCACCGCCCGCCCCTGAAGTCCCGCCCCACCCGGCTGCGCTGGGCCGCCCTGCCCGCCGAACCCGACGAGGGGCCGTCGATCGAGCGGTTCACCCTCGCCGAGGACGAGCTGCGCACCGTACGGCTCCGCGTCCCCGCCGGTACGCCCGCCGACGAGATCGCCGGGCTCTGCGAGGACCTCGCCCTGCACGACTGGCTGCTCACCACCGTCGTCCGCATCCTGGACGGCATCCGGCTGGGCATCGCGGAACCGCCCGCCCGGACGCGGCCCCGGACCGGCGAGGACCGCCCCGCCGTCGTCACGGCGCTGCGGCCCGCCGTCGACCACCTGCTGCACCTGTGGATGCCACGGGCCCGCGTCGCACACGGCCTCGCCCCGCTCTGGGACGCGCTGGAGGACCGCCCCGGCTTCACCCGGCAGTGGCGCACCCTGGTGCAGCGCATCCGGGACCAGCTCGCCCTGCACGCGATTCCCCACCGGGAGGCCGAGTTGATTCCCTGACCCCGCGGCTTTGGCCCCCACGCACATCCCCGCACCCCGATCCGACGCGCATCCCAACGGGGGGAGAAGCGAGATGAGCACGGCACAGTCACCCCAGCCCGAGGAAACGGCATCCCCGCCCGGCGCGGACGTACGTTCCCCGGCACAGTCACCCGACCGGACCGAGTGGACGCGCAGACTCCTGACCGGCCTCACCGTCGGCCTCGTCGTCTGGGGCGTCGCCGCACTGCTGAGCCCCGGGGCCGGAGCGCTCCGGCAGCTCTCCGCCGCCGCGCTCTGCGCCGCCGCCACGGTGGCCGTCCCCCTCCTCCTCGCCCGGGACCGGGGACCCGACGAACAGGCCCTGCGGACCCAGAGCGTCCTCGCCGAGACCGCCGCCACCGTGCGGGACGGCCTGGAGCGGCACGACGACGACCTGCGGACCGGCCTGGCCCGGCACGCCGAGGACATCCGGCAGCTCGTCGAGAGCCGCCTCCCCCAGCAGGCCCCGCCCCCCGAGTCCTACCCGCCGCTCGACCGCGTCCGCACCGACGGCGTACCGGAACTGGCCAAGCGCTTCGCCGAGGCCCTCGCACCCGGACCGTCGATCCTCTACACGTTCGTCCGCCTGGAGATGCAGCGGGTGATCGGCCACATGGCGGCGCTCACCAGCATGAGCGTGGAGTGCCACGGCGAGAACCACGACTGGATGCTCAGCCTCACCCACGCCGCGGAGCGCTCCGTCGACGCCATCAGCACCTCCGTCGACCGCGAGTTCTGGAACAGCGAGCCCGCCAGCCGCTACCTCGACGCCCAGCGGGAGGCGATCGGGGAACACGGGGTGCCGGTACGGCGGCTGTTCCTGCTGGCGAGCGCGCGCGAACTCGACGACCGGCTGCTGCGGCTGTGCGACGAACAGCAGGCGCTGCACATCGAGGTCCGGGTGGCGGTGCTGCCCGAACTGCCGCCGCACCTCCAGCGCGGCACCACCGACGACTTCATCGTCTACGACGAGGAGGTCTCCTTCGAGATCGAGCAGGACCTGCGCGACGTCAACGTCAGGACCCGGCTCATCGCGCGACGCGACCACGTCCAGGACCGGATGAAACGCTTCCGGGAACTGTGGGAGGCGGGCATGAGCATCCGCGAACTGGAGGTACGGGTCGACGACGAGGAGGACGGCACCTGGATGGTCGACCGGGCGTAGCCTCCGGGCGGTTACTCCCGGGGGAGTAACCGCGCCTCCGTGCCGCCCCACGCAGTATCCCGCAACTCGATCCCACGTCCGACGACCCGCGCCCCTTCCGCCGGGAGTCTGGGAACCGACCCAGACACCCGACCGGAGGGGAGCCCCGACTCATGGGGGACGCAAGGACACACGCACGGCGACGGCGCCTCGTGCCCTGGGCGGTGGTCGGGCTGTGGCTGGCCGCGCTCGTGCTCGTCGGACCGCTCGCCGGCAAGTTCGGCGAGGTCCAGCAGAACCGGGCCGTCGACTACCTGCCCGACAGCGCCGACTCCACCCAGGTGGCCCGCATCCAGGACCGGCTGCCCGGCGGCGAGTCCACCGACCTCGTGCTCGTCTACCACCGGGACGGCGGACTGAGCGCCGCAGACCGGCAGGCCGCCGCCGCACAGGTCACCGAGGTCGAGGTCGCGTACGAGCTGACGGACACCCCCCGGGGCGTCCCCTCCGCGGACGGCAGCACCCTCATGTACCCGGTCTCCAGCACCCAGCCGGGCCAGGACGAGGAGGCCCGGAACGCCTTCGTCGACGGGGTGCGCGAGATCGCCGACGGTACCGGCGGACTGAGCGTCGAGGTCGGCGGGCCCGGCGCCCTCGCCACCGACATGGGCAAGGTGTTCGAGACCATCGACGGCACCCTGCTCCTCGCCACCCTCGGCGTCGTCACCGTGCTGCTCGTACTGATCTACCGCAGCCCGTTCCTGTGGCTGGTCCCGCTCACCGTCGCGGGCGTCGCCGCCGCCCTCGCGATGGCCGCCGGATACGGCCTGCACGAACTCCTCGACGTCACCGTCACCGGCCAGAGCGGCGGCATCATGACCGTCCTCGTCCTCGGCGCCGGCACCGACTACGCGCTCCTGCTCGTCTCCCGCTACCGCGAGGAACTCCGCCGCCACGAGCGGCCGTACGACGCCATGAGCGCCGCCCTGCGCGGCTGCGGACCGGCGATCCTCGCCTCCTCCGGCACCGTCGCCGCCGGACTGCTCTGCCTGCTCGCCGCCGACCTCAACAGCAGCAGCGGCATGGGCCCGGTCGGCATGATCGGCGTACTCGCCGCACTCGTCGCCATGACCACCCTGCTTCCCGCGGTCCTCGTCCTGCTCGGCCGCCGCGTGTTCTGGCCACTGGTCCCCGCCTTCGGCAGCACTCCCAAGGCACGCCGGTCGCTGTTCGCCGCCATGGGCACCTCCGCCGCACGCCGCCCCGCCGCCGTCCTCGCGGGCGGCGGGCTCCTCCTCGGCGCCCTCGCCCTCGGCACCCTCAACCTCGGCGGCGACCTCAAACAGGAGGACTCCTTCACCGACCGGCCCGAGTCCATCACCGCGATGCGGACCCTGGCCGAGGAGTACCCCGAGCGCAGCAGCCGCCCCCTCACCGTGATGGCCCCCACCGACCGGGCGGACGCCGTCCTGGACAAGGCCCGCACCACCGAGGGGGTCGCCGACGCCACCGTCGGACGCAGCGGCGCCGGCTGGACCGAGATCTCCGTGTTCGCCACCGCCGCCCCCGAGACGGCCGGCGAGGCCCGCACCATCGAAACCCTGCGCGACACCCTCGACGACGGCCACGGCGCCCACGTCGGCGGCCTCAGCGCCCAGCAGCTCGACCTCGCCCACAGCGAGGCCCGCGACCGCAAGGTGATCGTGCCGCTGGTGCTCGCCGCCGTGTTCGTGATCCTCGTGGTCCTGCTCCGCAGCCTCGTCGCACCGCTGCTGCTGCTCGCCGCGGTCGTCGCCGTCTGGGGCGCAGCCCTCGGCATCGGCGGACTGGTCTTCGAGCCGCTGCTCGGCTTCACCGGCACCGACCCAGGACTCGGACTGCTCTCCTTCGTCTTCCTGGTCGCCCTCGGCGTCGACTACGGCATCTTCCTCCTGCACCGCATGCGCGAGGAGTCCCTGAACGGCGCCGAACCCGAGGCCGCCGCACTCACCGCCCTGCGCACCACGGGCGGCGTGATCGCCTCCGCCGGCGTCGTCCTCGCCGCGACCTTCGCCGTACTCACCACGCTGCCCCTGGTGGCGATGGTCGAACTCGGCTTCGTCATCGCGGTCGGCGTCCTCCTCGACACCTTCCTCGTCCGCACCTACCTCGTCACCACGGCGAGCGTGCTGCTGCACCGCCGGCTGTGGTGGCCCGGCAGGCTCTCCCGGGCCCCGGAGCCCGTTCCGCGCGAACGGCAGCCGGAACCGGTGCAACCGCCCGCGTACCGATGACAAGGGCGCCCCTCCCTCCCGGAGGGGCGCCCTCATCCCGGAGGATGGACCCCGTGCCCACGAAGACAGCGCAGGCGGCGGAACGCCCCCGCACAGGCGAGCGGATCATGGCCGCGGTCAACCGCGACCCCCTGACCGCCCCGCACGCCGTCCGCAACGACGCGATCCTCGCCGTGTGCACCGCCGCGCTCGCCACGGCCGTCGCGCTGCTCGTCGACCACGGCCACCGCCCCGACGCGCTCGGCTGGACGCTGCTGCTCGCCGCCCACGTACCGCTGGCGTGGCGGCGACGGCGCCCGCTGCCGGTGCTCCTGCTGGTCCTGGTACCGGTCGTGCCGTACCACGCCCTCGACAACAACCACGGCGCGCCCGTCGCCGCGACCATGGTCGTCCTCTACACGGTCGCCGCGACCGGCACACCGCGCCGCACCCTCCTCCTCGGCACCGTCGTCATCGGCACGACCCTCACCGTGAACGCCCTCACCAACCCCGACGGCTTCGTGGAGCTGTTCCGGATCATGGGATGGGTCGTCGCCGTGCTCTTCCTCGGCGTCGACGTCCGCTTCTACCGCCAGTACGTCGCCGCCATCGTCGAGCGCGCCGAGCGCGCCGAACGCACACGCGAGGAGGAGGCCCGCCGCCGGGTCACCGAGGAACGCCTGCGCATCGCCCGCGACCTGCACGACCTGCTCGCCCACAGCATCACCCTCATCGGTGTGCAGACCTCCGTCGCCGCGCACGTCCTGGCCGCCGATCCCGAGCGCCTCGACCGGGAGACCGTCGCCAAGGCCCTCGACGACATCGCCGAGACCTGCCGGACGGCCCGCGGGGAACTCCGTACGACCCTGGAGGTGCTGCGCGACAACGGCGGCCCCTCGGACACCCGCGGCCCGCTGGCCGGTCTCGACGGCGTCCCCGACCTGGTGGAGGCCGCGCGCCTCGCCGGCGCCCGCGTCGAACCGGCCGTCCGGGTGACGGGCCCCGTACCGCCCGCCGTCGGCGCCGCCGCCTACCGCCTCGTCCAGGAGGCGCTGACCAACGCGGTCCGGCACGCCGGACCCGAACCGGCGGTCCGCGTCGACCTGCGCGAGGAGGACGGCACCCTGCGCCTGTCCGTCACCGACGACGGCACCGGCCCCACCCCCGGCACCACCCCCGGCTTCGGTCTGGTCGGCATGCGGGAACGGGCCCGCAGCGTGGGTGGCACACTCGACGCCGGACCACGGGCGGGCGGCGGCTTCCAGGTGACGGCGGCCCTGCCGCTGACGCCCGCGACGACTCGGGAAGGAACAGGAACCGGATGACCATCCGCGTGCTGCTCGCCGACGACCAGACCCTCGTGCGGGAGGCCTTCGCGATGCTCGTCGAGTCGGCGCCCGACATGGAGGTCGTCGGCCAGGCCGCCACCGGCCGGCAGGCGGCGGAACTGGCCCGCACCGAACGCGCCGACCTCGTCGTCATGGACATCCGCATGCCCGACCTCGACGGCATCGAGGCGACCCGCCTGATCGCCGCCGACGACGACCTCGCGGGGGTCAAGGTCCTCGTCCTCACCACCTACGACACCGACGAGAACATCGTCGACGCGCTACGCGCCGGCGCCTCCGGCTTCCTGGTGAAGGACACCCGGCCCGCCGAACTCCTGGACGCCATCCGCACGGTCGCGGCCGGCGAGGCCCTGCTCTCACCGGGCCCCACGGCCCGGCTCATCGAACGCTTCCTGCGCAGCCCGTCCGCGCCGGTCACCGCCGGCCCCGAATGCCTCTCCGACCGTGAGCGCGAGGTGCTCGCCCTGGTCGCGCGCGGCCTGAACAACGCCGAGATCGCCGACTCGCTGGGCCTGAGCCCACTCACCGCGAAGACCCACGTCAGCCGGACCATGGGCAAACTCGGGGCGCGGGACCGGGCCCAACTCGTGATCGTGGCCTACGAGTCGGGGCTGGTGGCACCGGGGAGGCCGTGAGCCGGCCGGTTTCACAACGTGTGGTGCAGCCACCGCTGGATGGTGCTGTTGATGCTGCCCGACAGGGCGCTCAGGCTCTCGATGGCCTCACGGTCCTCGGGCCGGGGCGGGATACCGGCGGCGGTCAGGGCGGCGTGCAGCTCCAGCCGACGCCGGTCGCGCGGGTCGATTCCGGTGCCGAGCCGGTCGGCCGGGCGCGGCGGGGCCAGCAGGTAGTCGCCCTCCAGCGTGAACGCGGTCGCGGTCATGTCGGTCTCCTCACCGAGATGTGTCGGTACTGCAGGACAGGAGGCCGGCTGCGGGAGCCCCGGTTGCGCACGGGGTGAAACGTCACGCCAACGGCGTCATCGGCAGCTCATCGACTTGCAAAGAGAGAGATGCAAAGAGAGAGATGCAAAGAGTTTATTGCAAGGATCTCTTTGCAACGCTATCTTTGTATCCATGACCGAACCCAAGGACTCCCGGAATCCGAGGGTCCACAGCCTCGACGCCCGCTCACTGCGCGGTCTCGCGCACCCTCTGCGTATGCAGCTGTTGAACGTGCTGCGGCGCAACGGTCCGGCCACCGCGTCACAGCTGGCCGCGAAGCTGGGCGAGTCCAGCGGGGCCACCAGCTACCACCTGCGCCAGCTCGCCGCCCACGGCTTCGTGGAGGACGCCCCCGAGCACGGCAAGGGACGGGAGCGGTGGTGGAAGGCGGTCCACCAGGGCGTGCAATTCGACGAGACCCTGCTCAGTGACCGTGACCCCGACGTCCGCGGGGCCGCCGACCTGTTCCTGCACGAGATCGCGAACCAGCGCACACGGGAGCTCGCGACCTGGCTCGGAACCCGGGACGACTGGCCCGAGGAGTGGCGCCGCGCCTCGGACATGAGCGACTGGACGCTGCGCCTTACGCCGGAACTCGCCGACGAACTCATCCACAAGATGCACGACCTCGTGAAGAGCTACCGCGCGCAGGCTCCCGACGACAACGTCCCGGACACCGAGCAGGTCCGCGTCCACACCCACGTCTTCCCCACCCGCACGGAATGAGAGGCAGCCCCATGCACCCGGAGACCCATCTCGTCCTGCACCGAGCCCACGCCGCCGAACTCCGCGCGGAGACCGACGCGTACCGCCTCGCCGCCCCGGCCGAGCGTCCCCGACGCCTCCGCACCCGCCTAGGCTGGACCCTGGTGGACATCGGCCTGCGCCTGGCCGCCGCCCCCAGGACACTGGCACCCGTCCCCTAGCGGCAGTACACGTCCCGGGTGGGGCGGTCGCCGGTGGCGAGGAAGCGGGAGACCGTGCGGTCGCCGCACTCGTTGCCGTTGGCGAGGTAGGCGTCATGGCCGGTGGAGTTCACGGTGACCATGACCGCCCGCCGGCCGAGTGCCTCCCGCATCCGCATCGCGCCGGCGAGCGGGGTGTTGACGTCCCGCTCGTTCTGGACGAGCAGAATGTCGGACGGCCCCCGGTCGGTGATCCGCACCGGCGCCTCACGCGGCGGGTACGGCCAGGCCGCGCAGAGCATCGCGTTGCGGGGCATCCCGGCGGTGAGCGGGTACTTGGCGCGGCTCTCGGCGACGCCCTTCTCGTACAGGGCCTGCGACGTGGGCCACGACACGTCGTTGCAGAGCGTCCCGGCTCCCACGGCGGTGACGTTCTGCAGCAGCTCTTCGGGCGGCGCCTCGGGCGCGGGCGGCACGGTTCCCTGTGCAGCGGCCCGCATCAGCCTGGCGAGCGTCGGGTAGCGGCTGGGGGAGGCGAGGCTGTCCAGCATGGTCTGGCGCAGCACGTTGCCGTTCAGCTCCTCGGGATTGGCTCCGGGCCATGGGACGGGCTCGCGGTCGAGCCCGGCGGCGAGGCGCAGGAACAGCGGGCGTACGTCGGTGGCCCGGCGCGCCACGCGGTCGGGGTTGCCGGGCTTCGACGCCCATGCGGCGAAGTGCGGGAAGGTGTCCTCGACCCCCTGCTCGTGAGCTGCGAGCCAGGCGCGGTTGACACGGGTCGGGTCGGGGTTGTCGACGCTGTCCAGCACGATCCGATCGGTGCGGTGCGGGAACAACTGCGCGTACACGGCCCCGACGTACGTCCCGTACGACACTCCCCACGCGGAGATCTTCCGCTCGCCCAGCGCGGCCCGGAGGCGGTCGATGTCGCGGGCCTCGTTGGCGGTGCTGAGGTGTTTGATCAGCTCACCGCCGTTGCGTGCACAGGCGTCGGCCGTGCGCCGGGCGGTGGCCATGTTCCCGTCCACCGAGCCGTCGGGGGCGGGCCAGGGACGGATCCTGGAGGTGGCAAGGTCGCCGTACTCCAGCCCGCAGTCGACGGGGGTGGACGGGGCGAGCCCGCGCGGCGCGAACCCGATGAGGTCGTGGGTGTCACGGACCTCCTGGGGGAGCTTCTGCCCTTTCCCCGAGGGGTCGTTCAGACTCGACCCGCCCGGCCCGCCGGCGATGAGCAGCAGGACCCCGCGCCGGGCGTCCGGCTTCTCGGCGGGGATACGGGAGACGGCGAGGGAGATCTGCGGCCCGTCGGGGTCGGCGTGGTCCATGGGGACCTGGAGGGTGGCGCACTCCTGGCGGGGGCCGGCGCCGGCCGTGCCCGCGCAGGGGCCCCAGTCGAGGGACGACGTGGGTACGACAGCCTGGGCGGTCAGGGGTGGGAGCAGGGCGACGAGGAGAGCGGCGGGTACGGCGGTGAGGGCGAGGGTGCGTGTGGTTGACGGCATGCGTATGAGCTTCGCTGCGGCGCGGCCCTGCTCACATCCGGGCAACGCCCCTGTTTTTGTTGGGGTTTACCCCCTGGGAGTTGGGGTGGACGCGTGCTTCCATGTGGCCGTCGGGCCGCCCGCTTCTTTGGCAGTGTCGTGCTTCCGCGGACCGCGTCAAGGGCGCTGCGTTCCGCTGCGCTCCACTTCGCGTCGCCTTCGGCGATGGGCCTGCGGCCCACTCTTGACCCGGCCCGCTCCAGCACGGGGGAGAAGCGTGCGGGCGGCCGGAGAGGAACGGGTGGCCGGGCATGTCGGCGGTCTGCCGTCGGTTGCCAGGCCAACGGGGTTCGCGGACGCACTCGCGCCTCGCCTGCACGCCGGGTGGGCTTGGCGGCGAACGGTGAGCGGGTGGTGGGTCCGTGGTGAGGGGGAGGGAGGGGGCTGGGGGGGGTGGTGTCGAAAACCGTGAACACTTCGGGCCGAAGTGTTCACGGTTTTCGAAGGGGGTGTCCTGTGGAGGCCCTCATGTTGTGGTGTGGGTGGGGCGGCTGGGTGGGGTGGCGGGGTGATTGGAGCGTTTCTCCCGTGGCGGGGAGGCCGGACGGAGGTCAGGGGCCATGGGGAGGGGTGGAGGATTGGAGAATTGCTCCAATCTCCGTTGTTCCGCCACCGGTAAGGCGCACCCCCGCCAGCACTGCCACCGCCACCGCCACTGCCACCGCTCTTTCCCCTCCCTCACTCGGTGCTCACCACTGAGCCGGCCCGGCGTGCAGGCGAGGCGCGAGTGCGCGCCCCCGCCACCCACCGGCCGTTTGCCGCCAAGCCCACCCGGCGTGCAGGCAAGGAACAAGCGCGCTGCCCCGCCACCCACTCACCACTCGCCGCTGAGCCTGCCCGGCGTGCGTGCGGGGCGCTGGTGCGTTTGTGGACGCCGTTGGCCTGGTAGCGGACGGCAGGTCGCAGGCGTGCCCGGGCCCCCGCTTTCCTCCGGCCGCTCGCTCGCTTCTCCCCCGTGCTGGAGCGAGCCGAGTCAAGGGTGGGCCGTAGGCCCATCGGCGGAGCCGACGCGGAGTGCAGCGCAGCGGAACGCAGCGCCCTTTACTCGGGTCGCGGAAGCACGACACTGACAAAGAAGCGAGTGGCCCAACGGTGCGTGCGAACTCCGTGCAGGAAAACGCCCCGACCGGCGGTCACGCCCCGACCGGCGTCCAGTACGGTCCCTCGGTCACCTTCAGTCGCTGAAGGGATGTCAGCCGTACCGCGAACACCACGGTGGCCCCGGCGGTGACGGCGTACAGGAGGTCGACGGCGAGGTACAGCGTCACGGCGTCGCTGAGCCCGGCGAGCGAGTCGGTCATGTCGAGGCGTGCGGAAGCGTACCGGCCGAGCAGGACCGTCCCGACGAACAGGCTCCACCACAGGTTCACCGGCCACGTCGGCACCCTGCGCGATTCCCCCTCGGTCGGCAGCGGTGTGCAGGCACCCCACATGTCGACCGCGACGCGGTACGGCAGCCACAGGTTGGCCACGGGGATGAACCACGCGCCGATCGCCCACCCGGACCCCATGCGGAACCGGTCCGGCGCCAGGGGCCCGGTGCGGCGGCGCATCAGGAAGAACCAGGTGATGAAGAGCACCGCGCAGAGCAGGCTCGTGGCCACCTGGACCCGCCCCGCATTCTCGTACAGCGAGTACGCGGACTCCAGGCTCGACGTGGTCGTGGTGGTCACGTCGCCGTCGATCACCGTGCGGAGCCGGACGCCGGTGTACACGGCGAACAGGTCGCCGAGCGCGGTGGCGGCGAACGCCGCCACCACGGCGATGAGGAGGCCCTGTGGAGCGAGTGGCGGCATGTTGCCGGGCAGCGGTGGACGCGGGCTGAGCCCATCCTTGGATGTGAGCATGGCGACGGCCCCCCACGGGCGGTAGAACGGAGATCACCCGCGGAAGATCGCGCGCGGACGCACGATACGTCGGACGGCGAGCGGCCGTCCACGTCAATTCGCCTGTGGCCAGGGCCCGTCAGCGGTTGATGCCGCCTATGAACTCCGTCCAGGCGGCCGACCCGACGACGATCACCGGACCGCCGTCCACCTTGCTGTCCCGGACGGGTACGACGCCGGGGAGTCCGGCGGCGACTTCGACGCATTCCTCGCCGCCACTGCCGCCGCTGTAGCTGCTCTTGTGCCAGCAGGCGGCGCCGGGGAAGTCGTACGCGACCTCGACGCAACTGCCTCCGTTGCCGTCGCTGTACGTGCTTTTGCGCCAGTGGGCGTTGCTCAGGTCGTACTCGCGCATCGTCTGTGGTCCTTCGCGGCCGATTCGATCAGGGCCAGGGACGCTTCATGGGGCAGTGCGGCGGCCCTGAGCAGATCGTATGCCGAGCGCGTTCGCTTCACCACGGCAGGATCGTCGAGGAGATTCCCCGAATACACGGCTTCTGTATAGGCCGTTGGCGGTGCGTCGTCGAACTCCATGAGCACCACCATCCCGTTCATGAGCGCGTATGCTCCCGCCGAGTCGGGCAGCACCTGTACCACCACCGTCCGTGCCCGTACCAGCGCGGCCACATGGTCCAGCTGCTTGGCCATGACCGTCGGCCCGCCGACGGGGATGCGCAGCACGTTCTCGTGGAGGATCACCCAGTACACCGGGCGAGTGGCGTCTTTGAGGATCCGCGCCCGCTCGACCCGACCGGACACCTTCTCCTCGATGAACTCATCCGCGGCGAACGGGTTCATCGCCAGAGTGACGGCCCGCGCGTACTCCGGGGTTTGCAGTAGCCCCGGTACCAGCGCCGGCGCGAACTCGCAGATTTCCGTCGCCAGCGCTTCCAACTCCGCCGCCTTCGCGAAGTAATCCGCATACCGCCGGTCATCAATCAGCTTCCGGCACAGCCGCTCGAAAATACCGTCGGTTTGCAGCACCCCGTCAATCCGCTGCGCCACATCCAATTGTGGTTTCCGAATCGCCTGTTCGAACTGGCCGATGTAACCGCCGGACACAAAAACCCGCGCACCCAGCTCCACCTGCGTGAACCCGGCGTCCTCGCGTCGCCGCTTCAGTTCCGTGCCGAAGAACTCCCACGCCGCCTGGCGCGAACCGTTGGCCATAGCCAACCCCCTTGTACTGACCCACGCTTGTAGCGCACAGCCTCCTGCCGAGTGTAGATGTGACACGGCATTCTGTAGGCGCGAAGAGTGAAAACGGAAAAGCGAGGGGATCACCGTGGAGGCACGACACTCGGCGCTCTGCGTCGAAGAAGCGGAGGAAGTGGTGAAGGAATTGCGGGCGGCACTCGCGAAGGCCGGAATTTCCCTGCCGTCACTGGGGCTGGACCCGGTGAGTCTTGCGCGGGAGGCGCCCTGTCCGCTCATCGAACTGGGACGGTGTTCGGTGGAGACCGCGCGGCGGATCGCGGCGGCGGTGATGCGGTGAAGCCGCCCCTCGGCGCGTATGTCGTGGACACCAGGACCGAGCGGATCGGCGTCGTCATGGGGCATGAGGGACCCTACGTCCAGCTGAGACCGTACGGCGGCGGCCGGGAGTGGGATGCCGACCCCCGTGCCGTACGGCACGCCACGCCCGCCGAGCGGCTGCGCGCGGCGACGGCGTACGCCAATGCCCGGAGCCGGGGGGAGGTGCCGTGAACGTGGGCGACAATGGATGCCATGAGTCTGTTCCGCGACGACGGCATCGTGCTGCGCACCCAGAAGCTGGGTGAGGCGGACCGGATCATCACCCTGCTCACGCGCGGTCACGGACGGGTACGCGCGGTGGCGAGGGGCGTGCGCCGGACGAAGTCGAAGTTCGGTGCGCGCCTCGAACCGTTCTCGCACGTGGACGTGCAGTTCTTCTCGAAGGGGAGCGAGCTGGTCGGGCGCGGCCTGCCGTTGTGCACGCAGAGCGAGACGATCGCGCCGTACGGTGGCGGGATCGTCACCGACTACGCGCGGTACACGGCCGGAACGGCCATGCTGGAGACGGCGGAGCGGTTCACCGACCACGAGGGCGAGCCGGCGGTGCAGCAGTACCTGCTGCTGGTCGGGGCCCTGCGGACACTCGCCCGGGGCGAGCACGCGCCGCATCTCGTGCTCGACGCGTTCCTGCTGCGCTCCCTCGCCGTCAACGGGTACGCGCCCAGCTTCACCGACTGCGCGAAGTGCGGCATGCCCGGTCCGAACCGGTTCTTCTCGGTCGGGTCGGGCGGTGTCGTCTGCGCCGACTGCCGGGTGCCCGGCAGCGTCGTACCCTCGCCGCAGGCCCTGGGACTCCTCGGAGCGCTGCTTACGGGAGACTGGGAGACCGCGGACGCGTGCGAGGCGCGGTACGTCCGGGAGGGGAGCGGGCTGGTGTCCGCCTACCTGCACTGGCATCTGGAGCGCGGGCTGCGCTCGCTGAGGTACGTCGAGAAGTAAGCACGAGGAGACGAGAGACACATGGTGGTACGCGGGTTCCTGGGGCGTCAGCGCCAGGAGTACAGGACGCCGGAACCGCACCCGTCCGGCGCGCGGCCTCCGAAGCTCCCGGGGGAACTGATCCCGAAGCACGTGGCGATCGTCATGGACGGCAACGGGCGGTGGGCGAAGGAGCGGGGGCTGCCGCGTACCGAGGGGCACAAGGTCGGCGCCGAGCGGGTGCTGGACGTGCTCCAGGGCGGGATCGAGATGGGGGTCGGCGCGATCTCGCTGTACGCCTTCTCCACCGAGAACTGGAAGCGGTCGCCGGACGAGGTGCGCTTCCTGATGAACTTCAACCGGGACTTCATCCGCAAGACGCGCGACACGCTCGACGAGCTGGGGATCCGGGTGCGGTGGGTCGGGCGGATGCCCAAGCTGTGGAAGTCGGTGGCCAAGGAGCTCCAGGTCGCCCAGGAGCAGACGAAGGACAACGACCGGCTGACGCTGTACTTCTGCATGAACTACGGCGGGCGGGCGGAGATCGCGGACGCCGCACAGGCGCTCGCGGAGGACGTGCGGGCCGGGCGGCTCGACCCGTCGAAGGTCAACGAGAAGACGCTGCAGAGGTACATGTACTACCCGGACATGCCGGACGTGGACCTGTTCCTGCGGCCGAGCGGTGAGCAGCGCACCTCCAACTACCTCCTCTGGCAGAGCGCCTACGCCGAGATGGTCTTCCAGGACGTGCTCTGGCCCGACTTCGACCGCCGCGACCTGTGGCGGGCCTGCGTCGAGTACGCCTCCCGCGACCGCCGCTTCGGCGGCGCCGTCCCCAACGAGGAACTGGCCGCCATGGAGGCGGCGATGAGGGGCCGCACGGCGGAGTCCTGACGGCCGGCCGTCACCTCGGACGGGCACCCTGGAGAGCCGCGCCGACCGGCCCGCCGTCCCACTCCCTGTCAACCTCGTTGGCAGGGAGTCCTGGTGGGCTCGGGAGGCGTGAACAGGCTTGCCGGGGAAGGGAGCAGAGGGGCGCTCCGAGGAGTGACCGGGGTCTCCTGTGGTTGCCCCGGCTGCCGGCCCGGGACGGCCAAACGGCTCCGATCACCCGTGATTTGTGTGCTCCGGCAACCGTCCGAGGCCACGCCGGACGGAAACCCCCAGGTGTTTGACCGTTCATCGTTCAGCCTGGCCCGGAGCCATCTTTTGCACTCGGGGAAGAGCTGCGCAATGGTGGAAATCGAGGGTTCTTCGAGGCCCGGTCGAGGGTTCTTCGAGGCCCGGGGGACGGGACGGCAGGCCGAAGCCGAGTCCTCCCGGTGCGGATCCTCGTACCCCTTCATCATCCACGCTTGGAGGCTGTCATGGCCGTTCGCTTCACAAACGCGAGGAAGAGGAAGATGTCCAAGGGAGCCATGGCAAGCGTGTTCGCGCTGGCGCTGGCCTTCCCGGTGGCCGGGGCCACGGCAGCCTCGGCTGCCCCGACGAACCCGTTGGTGGTCCTCAGGGGCAGCGTCAACTGCTCCAGTTTCGGCCCCGCCTTCGTGCCGACCGCACTGTCGGTCGAGACGGCCCGGGCGTCCAACAGCACGGTGATCAACGCGGCTACGCCCCGGGGCACCTACTCGCAGCTGTCCCTCAACCCGGTGAGCCCGGACGCGGGCGACAGCGCGAGCGCCACGCTCACGTGCACGAGCACCGAGGACGGGCTGGAGGAGACCAAGGTGGTGAACTTCCAGCTGACTCGTCCGCCGGGCGCCACCGTCACGAGGACCCTGAACGTCCTCTGACCGGAGCGGACCGGGCTGATCGGGTTCCCGGACGGAGATGACCTCGGTGGAACGGCGTGCGCCGTGGCCGCACGGCTCACGCCCCGCCGACGTCCGACCGTCCGGGGCTCTGTCGGCACGCGACCGTCGGGCGCCTGACGCCTCCGGAGACGGAAGGCGGCGGGAGGCAGCGGGAGGCGGCGAAGGGGGCTCAGCCCTTCGCCGCCTCCGCGCAGTCCGCGCAGGTGCCGAAGATCTCGACGGTGTGGGCCACGTTGACGTAGCCGTGTTCCGCCGCGATGGCCTCCGCCCATCTCTCCACCGCCGGGCCCTCCACCTCCACCGCCTTGCCGCAGCTGCGGCAGACCAGGTGGTGGTGGTGGTCTCCGGTGGAGCAGCGGCGGTAGACGGACTCGCCGTCGGAGGTGCGCAGGACGTCGACCTCGCCGGCGTCGGCGAGGGACTGGAGGGTGCGGTAGACCGTGGTGAGCCCGACCGAGTCGCCCTTGTGCTTGAGCATGTCGTGGAGTTCCTGCGCGCTGCGGAACTCGTCGACCTCCTGAAGGCAGGCCGCCACAGCGGCACGCTGCCGGGTGGAGCGGCCCTTCACGGGCGGTCCTGCGGTCGTCACCGGATTGCCTCCTCACATCTGGCCCCGTCTGCCCGGGCCATTGTGCCAGCCCGGGCGGAGGGCGGTCAGGCGCCGACCGTGTCGCCGGCCTTGCGGCTGGCCGGAATCGCGCACTCCGCGGGGTCGTCGCCGGGGTGCGAGGCGGCCAGGGCCCGGGCGCGGCGACGGGCCAGCGGGGCGGCCAGCGCGGTCAGTGCGATGAACGCGGCGATGGTCAGCAGCACGATCGTCGCGCCGGGCGGCACGTCCTGGTAGTACGAGGTGACCGTGCCGCCGATGGTCACGCTCACGCCGATCGCGACGGCGATGGCGAAGGTGGCGGCGAAGCTGCGGGTGAGCTGCTGGGCCGCCGCGACGGGCACCACCATGAGCGCGCTCACCAGCAGCAGGCCGACCACGCGCATCGCCACCGAGACGGTGACCGCCGCGGTGACGGCCGTCAGCAGGTTCAGGAACCGCACCGGCAGGCCGGTCACCCGGGCGAACTCCTCGTCCTGGCTGACCGCGAACAGTTGCCGGCGCAGACCGACCGTGACGAGCACCACGAAGGCCGCCAGCACACAGATCGCGGTGACGTCGGACGCGGAGACCGTCGACAGCGAGCCGAAGAGGAACGAGGAGAGGTTCGAGGTGGAGCCGCCGGGGGCGAGGCTGGTGAACATGACGCCGCCGGCCATACCGCCGTAGAAGAGCATCGCGAGGGCGATGTCGCCGCGGGTCCTGGCGTACCAGCGGACCAGTTCCATGAAGACGGCGCCGAGGACGGAGACGAGCGTCGCCATCCACACCGGGGACCAGGAGAACAGGAAGCCGAGGCCGACGCCGGTCATGGCGACGTGGCCGATGCCGTCGCCCATGAGGGCCTGGCGGCGCTGGACGAGGTAGATGCCGACGGCGGGGGCGGTGATGCCGACCAGGACGGCGGCGAGCAGCGCCCGCTGCATGAAGGCGTAGTCGAGGATGTCCATCGGATTCAGCTCAGCAGTCCTGTGCGGATCGGTTCGGCGCCCGCGGGGGCGTGCGGGTGGACGTGGTCGTGGCCGGGCAGCGCGTGCTGGCCGACGGCCTTCGGGGGTGGGCCGTCGTGCAGGACGCAGCCGTCGCGGAGTACGACCGCCCGGTCGATCAGGGGCTCCAGGGGGCCCAGTTCGTGCAGGACGAGGAGGACCGTGGCGCCCTCGGACACCTGGTGCCTCAGGGTCTCGGCGAGGATCTCCTGGCTGGCCAGGTCGACGCCCGCCATCGGCTCGTCCATGATCAGCAGTTCGGGGGCGGCGGCGAGCGCGCGGGCGATCAGGACCCGCTGGTGCTGGCCGCCGGAGAGGGCGTCGACGGAGTCCTTCGCCCTGTCCGCCATGCCGACCAGGTTCAGGGCGTGGCGTACGGCCTCGTGGTCGGCCTTGCGGAAGAGGCCGAAGCGGGTGCGGGCCAGGCGGCCGGAGGCGACGACCTCGGTGACCGTGGCGGGCACGCCGCCGGCGGCGGTGGTGCGCTGCGGGACGTAGCCCACGCGCGCCCAGTCGCGGAACCGGTGCCGAGGGGTGCCGAACAGTTCGATCTCGCCCGCGCTGACGGGCACCTGGCCGATGACGCTGCGCACGGCCGTCGACTTGCCGGAGCCGTTGGCGCCGAGCAGGGCGACGACCTCACCGTGGTGCACGGTGAGGTCGATGCCGCGCAGGACGGGACGCGAGCCCAGCTCGGCGCGGACGCCGCGCAGGGAGATGACGGGTTCGGTCGTCATGCCGTCCTCCGGTGGTTCGCCGGTCACTTGGTTCCCAGGGCCGCCTGGAGGGCCTTGAGGTTGGCTTCCATGACCTGGAAGTAGTCGTCGCCGCGGGAGGCGTCGGTGATGCCCTCGACCGGGTCCAGGACGTCCGTCTTCAGTCCGGTGTCGCCGGCGAGGGTCTTGGCGGTCTTGTCGCTGACGAGCGTCTCGTAGAAGACGGTGGTGACGCCGTCGGCCTTCGCCATCTCCTGGAGCTCCTTCACGCGGGCCCCGCTGGGCTCGGTCTCGGGGTCCAGGCCGCTGATGGCCTCCTCGGTCAGGCCGTAGCGCTCGGCGAGGTAGCCGAAGGCGGCGTGGGTGGTGATGAAGACGCTGTTCTTCTTGTCCGCGAGGCCGGTCTCGAACTTCTCGTCGAGTTCGTTCAGCTCGCCGACCAGAGCCGCGGTGTTCTTCCTGTAGTCGGCGGCGTGGTCCGGGTCGGCCTTCTCGAAGGCCTTGCCGACGCCCTCGGCGACCTCGGCGTACTTGACCGGGTCGAGCCAGATGTGGGGGTCCTTGCCGCCCTCGTGCTCGTGGCCGTGTTCCTCCTCGGAGTGCTCCTCCTCGGAGTGTTCCTCCTCGGAGTGCTCCTCCTCGTGGCCGCCGGCCTCGGTGCCGTGCTCCTCCAGGGAGGTCAGGGTCGCCGCGTCGATCTTCGTCTCCACCGGGGACTGGCCGATGGCCTCGTCGACGGAGGGCTGGAGGCCCTTGAGGTAGAGCGCCGCGTCGGACTCCTCGAGCTGCGCGGTCTGCTTGGCGCTGATCTCCAGGTCGTGCGGCTCCTGGCCGGGCTCGGTGAGGCTGGTGACGCTGACGTGCTCGCCGCCGATCCGCTCGGCGAGGAAGGCCATCGGGTAGAACGACGCGACGACGTCGAACTTGTCGCTGTCGCCCGCGGCGGCACTGTCGGAGGAACAGGCGGTCAGGGTGCCGAGACCGAGGGCGGTGACCGCGGCCAGAGCGGCCGCGGATATGTGAGGTCGTCGTACGTTCATGACAGTCATTTTCAACAAATATGGAAACCGTTGTCAACAAAGCACGTGAGGGCGCTGTAGGGGACACCGAATTGGTCGCGGGGCAGGCCGCGCCGGTAGCCTGAGGGCTTCGCTGGAAGCAATCTCGCTTCGTCGCCCGTCGTCGTAATGAAGAGAGCACCGTGGCCGCCGACAAGATCGACACCATCGTCAGCCTGAGCAAGCGCCGTGGCTTCGTATTCCCCTGCAGTGAGATCTACGGCGGCCAGCGTGCCGCCTGGGACTATGGACCGCTGGGTGTCGAGCTCAAGGAGAACCTGAAGCGCCAGTGGTGGCGCTACATGGTCACCTCGCGCGAGGACGTGGTCGGTCTCGACTCGTCCGTGATCCTCGCCCCGGACGTGTGGGTCGCCTCCGGTCACGTCGCGACCTTCACGGACCCGCTGACCGAGTGCACCTCCTGCCACAAGCGGTTCCGCGCGGACCACCTGGAGGAGGCGTACGAGGAGAAGAAGGGCCGCGCCCCGGAGAACGGCCTCGCCGACCTCAGCTGCCCCAACTGCGGCAACAAGGGCACCTTCACCGAGCCCAAGCAGTTCTCGGGCCTGCTCTCCACCCACCTCGGCCCGACGCAGGACTCCGGCTCCATCGCCTACCTGCGTCCCGAGACCGCCCAGGGCATCTTCACCAACTTCGCCCAGGTGCAGACCGCTTCGCGCAAGAAGCCGCCGTTCGGCATCGCCCAGATGGGCAAGTCCTTCCGCAACGAGATCACGCCCGGCAACTTCATCTTCCGCACCCGCGAGTTCGAGCAGATGGAGATGGAGTTCTTCGTCAAGCCGGGCGAGGACGAGAAGTGGCAGGAGTACTGGATGGAGCAGCGCTGGAACTGGTACACCGGTCTCGGCCTGCGCGAGGAGAACATGCGGTGGTACGAGCACCCGCAGGAGAAGCTCTCCCACTACTCCAAGCGCACCGCTGACATCGAGTACCGCTTCCAGTTCGGCGGCAGCGAGTGGGGCGAGCTGGAGGGTGTCGCCAACCGCACCGACTACGACCTCTCCTCCCACTCCAAGGCCTCCGGCCAGGACCTCGCCTACTACGACCAGGAGGCCGGGGAGCGCTGGACGCCGTACGTCATCGAGCCGGCGGCCGGTGTCGGCCGGGCGATGCTCGCCTTCCTGCTCGACGCGTACGTCGAGGACGAGGCGCCCAACGCCAAGGGCAAGCTGGAGAAGCGGACCGTGCTGCGGCTCGACCACCGCCTCGCGCCGGTGAAGGTGGCGGTGCTCCCGCTGTCCCGCAACGCGGAGCTGTCGCCGAAGGCGAAGGGTCTCGCGCAGGCGCTGCGCCAGCACTGGAACATCGAGTTCGACGACGCCGGTGCGATCGGGCGCCGTTACCGCCGCCAGGACGAGATCGGTACGCCGTTCTGTGTCACCGTCGACTTCGACACGCTGGACGACAACGCGGTGACCGTGCGCGAGCGCGACACGATGAAGCAGGAGCGCGTCTCGCTCGACCAGATCGAGGGGTACCTCGCGTCGCGGCTGATCGGCTGCTGACGGTCGTCCCACACGCCGCACCAGGGGCTCCGCCCCTGGATCCCGGCCTTCGCCCACCCTCCATCCGACTCGGTCGGCCGGGGGGTGGGCGTTTTCGTGTGCCGGCGCGCAGGAGGAGGTGCCGCGCCGCCACGGCCCGGCGAAGGCCACCGTGGTGGACGTGGCCCGCGCGCTCGGCGCCGGCCATGGCAGCGCCTGCCGCACTTCCGTACGGAGGCGGCGCTGCGGGAGGCGGTCACCGAGCGCCAGCTGGACCGTACGTCCGAGGCGCTGTGCGGGATCGCGGCCGACGAGGACCGGGACCCGGGGTCCCGGCTGTGCGACTGGCTCGCCGCCCTGTTCGCCGCCGAGCGCCGCAAGGCGGGCGACGATCCGGCACCGTTCGCCACCTACCGTGTGCCGGCCGCCGAGCTGACGGGCCGGTCGGCCCGCATCGTCGCCGCGGGCGTGGCCTCGGGCGCCTTCGTCGGCGCCGAGCCCGCGGCCACCGCCCGCGCCCTGTTCCGGACCACGGGCCGCTTCCACGACCCGGCGTACGTCCAGGAGTGGGAGATCCCCGGGGCGGACGCCGACTTCGAGGCGGCCGTGGACCTGCTGGTGCGGGGGCTGCGGCCCTGAAGCCGCTCAGGCGGCGGTCGGGTCCACCGTCGCCTGGTGCGCCTGTGCCAGGTGCTCCTGCGCCTTGAGCCGCGGCAGGAACTGGGCGCCTCTGCGCCAGCCGCACGTGTCACATCTGATCGTGCGCTGCACGCCGGCGCGCTGGACACGCACGGTGTGTTCGCGGCCGTGCAGGTCCCAGCGGCTGACCTTGCTGGTGTCGAGCTGCGGCATGGTGCCTCCGGCGGTCGGCAGGACGGTGTCGCCGTTCTTGTGCCCCCGTTCGGGGACGACAAGGAGTGTGCGGCAAAAACGACATCGACAGGGGCCGTCGGCCGTCGGCCGTCTCACGCGCGGCGTGTCCGCGTGGTGCGGCCGGTCCGGTCCGGGTAGTGCTTGCGCAGATCGGAGGCCGCCATCCGGTCCAGCACGCGGTCGGGCAGGAAGCGGGAGGCGCGGACGAGGAACGCGGCCGTCGCGCCGACGGTGTAGCGCGTGCGGGGCCTGCGGGCGGTCGCCGCCCTGGCGATCGTCCGCGCCGCGGCGCCGGACGTCACGCCGGCCTCGGTGAACGCGGCCACGTGGGAGGGCAGCGCCTGGGTCAGGTCGCCGTAGCGCGCGTGCTGCTCCGGGGTCATCCGGGCGGTGAGGCGGTCCAGGCCCGCCAGTCCGGTGGCGGCCATCCCGGTCCTGACGCCGCCGGGCTCGACCACCACCACCTGCACGCCGTGGGGGGCCAGTTCACCCCGCAGGGCGTCGCTCACCGCCTCCAGGGCGAACTTGCTGCCGGCGTACGCGCCGTAGCCGGCCATGGAGACCTTGCCGTTCAGCGAGCTGATGTTGACGATGCGGCCCTTGCTGCGCAGCAGCGCCGGAAGCAGGGCCTGCGCCATCGCGACCTGGCCGAGGACGTTCACCTCGAACAGGTGCCGCCACGTGTCGAGCGGCACCACTTCGACCGGACCGGCGCAGGGGACACCGGCGTTGTTGACCAGCACCCGCAGGGGGCGCCCGTGCGGGTCGCCGTCGACGCGTGCGACCAGCGCGGCGATGTGGTCCCGGTCGGTGATGTCGAGGATCACCGGCTCCACCCCGGCGTCGAGGAGGGCCTGGCCGTCGCCGGCGCGCCGCACGCCGGCGAGGACGTGGTATCCGCGGCGTGCCATCTCCCGCGCGGTGGCCGCGCCCATCCCGGTCGACGCCCCGGTCACGATGACGAGTTCCTGCGCTGGTGACGTCGTCTCGGACACGATGTGCTCCCGGAAGGCCTGGTGCGAACGGTGGACAGGTCGGGTGAAGCCGCCTGCTGAGACCACCGTCGACCGGGGTGCGGGCCGGAACCAGTGCAGCGTGTGACGGTAGGAACCGCAGTACCACCCTCACCGCGCGCCGGGCGGCGATACTGAGACGGTGACCGAGGAACGGAACCAGCTGGGCACGGCACTGCGCCGCTGGCGCGACCGGCTCGCACCGGCCGACGTGGGGCTGCCGGCCACGGGCAGGCGCCGTGCCAGAGGTCTGCGGCGCGAGGAACTCGCCGCGCTCGCCGGGCTCTCCGTCGACTACCTCGTCCGCCTGGAGCAGGGACGCGCCACCCGGCCGTCCGAGCAGGTCGCCGCGGCGCTGGGCCGCGCACTGCAGCTGGAGGCGTCCGAACGGGACCACCTCCACCGCCTCGCACACCTTCCCCTGCCGGGACCCGGGCGCATCTCCGACCACATCCCGCCCAGCGTGCAACGGCTGCTCGCCGCCCTCACCGGCCAGGCGCTGGCCGTCTTCGCGGCGGACTGGACCCTCATCACCTGCACTCCTCTGTGGGCCACGCTGTTCGGGGAGCCCGGACACATCCCCGCGGACCGGCGCAACCTGGTGCTCGACACGTTCCTGCCCGAAAGCGGCTCCCCCGGACGCCGGCCCCGCTCCGAACGCGGCCGGGAGGCGATGGAAGCAGCGCTCGTCGCCGATCTGCGCACCGCGCAGGGCACCTTCCCGGACGACCCCCGCCTGCGCGCACTCATCCAGGAGTGCACCGCACGCAGTCCCCGCTTCGCGCGGCTCTGGGCGCGGGGCGCCGCGGGCGCGCTCGGCCATGACCGCAAGACCGTCACCCACCCGGTCGTCGGGGACGTCACCCTCGACTGCGACATCCTCACCGTGCCCGGGTCGGACCTCAGGATCGTCGCCTACACCGCGGCCGCCGGAACCCCCTCCGCGGAGCAGCTCGACTTCCTCAAAGTCACCGCCGCCCGGGCCCCCCTCGGCCACGGACCCGTCTGAACGGCCCCGGCGGCACCGCGACCGCCGGTCAGGCGACGGCCCCGGTGCTCTGCCGGACCTCCGGCGACTCCAGCCGCCGCGCCGTCCGCTCGGCGGTCCTCCGCGCCCAGCGGCCCGACGTCAGCGCGCCGACCACCAGCACCGCGAGCCCGCACCCCGCGAGGATCCACCACCCCGGCCGTGCCGCCGTCACGAACGCCTCCGCGTACGGCGACGAGCCCACCCCCGCCGCCAGCACCGCGCCGATCACCGCGACGCCCAGTGCCTGGCCGAGCTGACGGCTGGTGGACGCGACCGCCGAGGCCACCCCCGCCTGCGCGGTCGGCATGCCGGAGACGGCGGTGTTGGTGATGGGGGCGTTGACGAAGCCGAAGCCGACGCCGAAGAGGACGTACCCGAGGAAGAGGGTGGCGTCGGAGGTCTCGGCCTCGAAGAGGGCGAAGAGGAGCCCACTGGCCGTCATCGCGCCGCCGGCGATCAGCAGCGGCAGGCGCGGGCCCCGGCCGCCGACCAGCCGGCCGGAGAGCGGGGCGCACAGGAAGGTAGGGACGGCCATCGGGAGCATCCACAGGCCCGCGTCCAGGGCGCTCAGGCCCCGTACGTTCTGCAGGTACAGCGTGGACAGGAACAGGAAGCCGCCGAGCGAGGCGAACGCGCTCACGGCTGTCACCGTGGCCCCGCTGAACGGAGCGGAGCGGAAGAAGCGCAGGTCGATGAGGGGTTCGCGGCGGCGGGGCTCGTAGTACAGGAGGGCGACGAGGGCGGCCAGGGCCAGGACGGCGTACGGAGCGGTCGCCGGGAGGGAGGCGTGCGGGGCCTCGATGATCGCGTACGTCAGGGAGCCGAACAGGACGATCACCAGGAACTGGCCGACCGGGTCCGGGCGGCGGGCCTTCGGCGCGCGGGACTCCGGGACGAAGCGCCAGGTGAGCAGCAGCGCGGCCAGGCCCACCGGCAGGTTGACCCAGAAGATGGAGCGCCAGCCGACCGACTCCACCAGCAGCCCGCCGACCAGCGGTCCCGCGGCCATCGAGATGCCGACGACCGCGCCCCACGCGCCGATCGCGCGGGCCCGTTCGCGGGGATCGGTGAAGGTGTTGGTGATGATCGACATGGCGACCGGGTTGAGCATCGAGCCGCCGATCGCCTGCACCATCCGGAACACGACCAGCCACGACAGGTCCGGTGCCAGGGAGCACAGCACCGAGCCGAGGGTGAAGACCACCAGGCCCGCCATGAACACCCGTCTGCGGCCGGTCCGGTCGGCGGTGGAGCCGGCCAGCATGAGCAGGGACGCCAGGACGAGCGTGTACGCGTCGATGGTCCACTGCAGCCCCGAGGTGCTCGCGTGGAACTCCCGTTGCATGGCGGGCAGGGCGACGTTGAGGACCGTGTTGTCCAGGCTCACGATCAGCAGGCTCATGCAGCAGATCGCGAGCACCAGCATGCGTCGGCCATGGCTGAGCTCGGGCATGGGTGCCATCGTACGCGCGTTTCGATAGTGCGGTTAACTAATGACCGCTACATGATGATCGGGTGCCGGCGTGCCGGGTACCCCTCGGCATGCGGGACAATGGGGGAATGCCCACTTCGTCGCCGACCACGGACACGACCCTGCGCATCGGCCCGCACGCGGTTCAGCCGCCCGTCGTGCTCGCCCCCATGGCCGGGATCACCAACGCGCCCTTCCGTACCCTGTGCAGGGAGTTCAGCGGCGGCAAGGGCCTGTTCGTCAGCGAGATGATCACCACCCGGGCGCTGGTCGAGCGCAACGACAAGACCATGCAGCTCATCCGCTTCGACGAGACCGAGAAGCCGCGCTCCATCCAGCTCTACGGCGTCGACCCGGCGACCGTCGGCAAGGCCGTCCGCATGATCGCGGAGGAGGACCTCGCCGACCACATCGACCTCAACTTCGGCTGCCCGGTCCCCAAGGTGACCCGCAAGGGCGGCGGCTCGGCCCTCCCGTACAAGCGGAACCTGCTGCGGTCGATCCTGCGCGAGGCGGTCAGCGGGGCCGGGGACCTGCCGGTGACGATGAAGATGCGCAAGGGCATCGACGACGACCACCTGACCTACCTGGACGCCGGCCGGATCGCCGTCGAGGAGGGCGTCACCGCCATCGCGCTGCACGGCCGTACCGCCGCCCAGCACTACGGCGGCACCGCCGACTGGGACGCCATCGCCCGGCTGAAGGAGCACGTCCCGGAGATCCCGGTGCTCGGCAACGGCGACATCTGGTCGGCCGGGGACGCGCTGCGGATGGTGCGCGAGACCGGCTGCGACGGGGTGGTCGTGGGGCGTGGCTGCCTCGGCCGGCCGTGGCTGTTCGCGGACCTGGTGGCCGCCTTCGAGGGACGCGCCGACGCTGTCGTACGGCCCACCCTGCGTGAGGTCGCCGACGTCATGGTCCGGCACGCCACGCTGCTGGGGGAGTGGATCGGCGACGAGTCGCGCGGCGTGATCGACTTCCGCAAGCACGTCGCCTGGTACCTGAAGGGCTTCGCGGTCGGCTCCGAGATGCGTAAGCGGCTCGCGGTCACCTCCTCGCTGGAGGAGCTGCGGTCCGGGCTGGACGAGCTGGACCTCGACCAGCCCTGGCCGGCCGGCGCCGACGGCCCCCGCGGCCGTACGTCCGGCAACAACCGGGTGGTGCTGCCGGACGGCTGGCTGAAGGACCCGTACGACTGCGCGGGCGTCGGCGAGGACGCGGAACTGGACACCTCCGGCGGCTGATCACTCCCCGGTGGGGTGCGGGACGGAGCCGTAGGCCGTCAGGAAGCGGTCGCGGAACGCGCTCATCCGCCACACCGGCGCGTCCTTCGCCGGGCGGAGCCCTTCCGTCCAGTTCCAGGCGTCGATCTTCTCCAGCACCTTCGGGTCCTTGGCGACGACCGACACCGGCACGTCCCGGCTCGCGTGGTCGCCGCTGACCCGGGCGATGGGCTGGTGGTCGCCGAGGAAGACGAGGACGGTGTCGTCGGTGCCGTAGCGCTCCAGCCACTGGGTGAGGCTGGTGACCGAGTACGCGACCGACCTGCCGTACTCCCGCCGGGACGCGGTGGAGTCGGCGATGACGTCGGAGGACTTCTTCCCCGCCTTCCGGATGGCGTCGAAGACCGAACCGTCGCCGAGGTCGTCCCAGTCGACCAGCTCCGGGACCGGCGCCCAGGGCTGGTGGCTGGAGGTGAGGATGATCTCCGACATCAGCGGCCGGTCGCGTTCGCGGCCGTGTTCCAGGCGCTGGAAGGCCTCCAGGGCGTACTGGTCCGGCATGGTCGACCAGCTGAACTTCGGTCCCCGGTAGCCGAGGCCGAAGGCGTCGTAGACCTTGTCGAGGCCGTACCATTCGGCCTCCGGCCAGGCCTTCCGCACACCCGGCATGACGCCGACGGTGTCCCAGGCGCCGGTCTTGCGGAACGCCTTGGTGAGGGTGAGGTGGTCGCCGGAGGTGACGGTGCGGTAGCGCTGCTGGTTGTCGATCCACAGGCCGGACAGGGCGGTGGAGTGGCCGAGCCAGCTGCTGCCGCCGTAGGTCGCCGAGGTGAGCCAGCCGCTGCGGGCGTGGTAGCCGGCCTTCGCGAGCGCGGCGGTGCGGGTGTCGAGGACGCGGGTGACGCCGGGGGCGATCAGGGGGTCCTCGACGGCGGTGCGGCCGTAGCTCTCGATGAAGGCGAAGACGACGTCCTTGCCGCGCAGGTCCGGGACGAGCTCGCCGGGGGGAGTGGCGCCGAAGGCGTCCGCCCGCGCCTCCTTCGCGAACGCCGCCTCGTCGCGCAGGGTGTCCACCACGCGCCGCGTCTGCCCCTTCAGGGCGCCCGCGGCGCGGTCGGAGGCGACCGGCACACCGGAGACCTGCACCCCGAGCGCGGCGCAGGCGACCCACGCCGTCCCCGCGATCAGCACGCCCCGGCCGGCGCGGACGCGGTGCCGGGCCAGCAGGTCGCCGAGCCGGACGGTGGCCAGCGCCATGACGGTCACCAGGAGCAGGGCGAGGACGACCGCGCCGACGGCGGCGGCGGTCGCGGCCGCGGAGCCCATCGAGTCCGCGACATAGGCCTGGGCGTCGTCGAGCAGCCCCCAGTCGAGTACGACGTTGAAGCCGCGGCCCAGGTACTCGGTGAACCCGATGTCCAGCAGGTTCAGCACGGTCAGAACGCCGATGCCCACCCCGTACAGCGCCGCCACGACGATCCGCGGCCGGCGGGGCAGGGCGAGCAGCAGGACGGCCCCGACGATCGCCTCCGCCGGTATCCGGGTGAACCGGTCGGGCCGGAGGGCCGGAGCGGTGTTCGGCATCAGGAGGGCGCCGACGACGAGGGCGGTGGCGAGGACGTGGACCGTCCGGCGGAGGGTGCGGGCGGCGACGGGGTGCGCGTCCCGCGCGCCGCGCAGGCGGGTGCGGACGCGCGGGACGCGCAGGCGTGTGAAGACAGGCAACCCGGAGGTTCCTTCCGTACCGAGCCCGGTGGGAGGCGGACCCGGCGTGGGGGTCCGGGTCCGCCGTCCTTCCGTACGGGCGGCGGGGACGGTGTGTTCACCTGGTCCGCATGGTGGAACCCGATGCGCTGTGGCAGCGTGATTCTCGCCACCCTTGATAAGGGCTGCGCTCAGATGAGCGGATCATGGGCGACTGCACTTCTCAAAGGGTGGCACTCGGTGCCATCCCTTGATCGTTCATCGAGCGAAATCAGACGTGGCGATTGCCGCTCATGTGAGCGCTTGGAGGGTGACGGGAAGGGTGATGCGTTCAAGAGGTGAAAACATTCGGCCGTCGCGGCTTGCCAAGCTTTGACTTTCGATCCGCTGGCGGACGACCGGTTACAGGCGCATGACGCACAAGTGGACGTACCCAGAAGCCTTTGATCTGGGTACATTCTCGCCGTCAGGGCAGCCACCGCGTCCTCGAGGAGTCGAGACCCGTGTCGGAAAACAAAGATCCCCACGTAGCGAAGTTCGTTTACGACTTCACCGAGGGCAACAAGGACCTGAAGGACCTCCTGGGCGGCAAGGGTGCCAACCTCGCCGAGATGACCAACCTGGGCCTTCCCGTCCCGCCCGGCTTCACCATCACCACCGAGGCGTGCAAGACCTACCTCGACAGTGGCGAGGAGCCGGCGGCACTGCGTGACGAGGTGAGTGCGCACCTCGACGCCCTCGAAGCGACGATGGGCAAGAAGCTCGGCCAGGCCGACAACCCCCTCCTCGTGTCGGTCCGCTCCGGGGCGAAGTTCTCCATGCCGGGCATGATGGACACCGTCCTCAACATCGGCCTCTCCGACAAGTCCGTGCAGGGCCTGGCCCAGCAGGCCGGCGACGAGCGGTTCGCGTGGGACTCCTACCGGCGCCTCATCCAGATGTTCGGCAAGACCGTCCTCGGCGTCGACGGCGAGCTGTTCGAGGACGCGCTGGAGGCGGCGAAGGAGGCCAAGAAGGTCACCGTCGACACCGAACTGGAGGCCGCCGACCTCAAGAAACTCGTCACCAAGTTCAAGAAGATCGTCAAGACCGAGGCAGGCCGGGACTTCCCGCAGGACCCGCGCGAGCAGATGGACCTCGCCATCAAGGCGGTCTTCGACTCCTGGAACGGCGACCGCGCCAAGCTCTACCGCCGTCAGGAGCGCATCCCGCACGACCTCGGCACGGCCGTCAACGTCTGCTCCATGGTCTTCGGCAACCTCGGCCCCGACTCCGGCACCGGCGTCGCCTTCACCCGCGACCCGGCCTCGGGACACCAGGGCGTCTACGGCGACTACCTGCAGAACGCGCAGGGCGAGGACGTGGTCGCGGGCATCCGCAACACCGTGCCGCTCGCGGAGCTGGAGTCGATCGACAAGAAGTCGTACGACCAGCTCATGCGGATCATGGAGACGCTGGAGAACCACTACAAGGACCTCTGCGACATCGAGTTCACCATCGAGCGCGGCCAGCTCTGGATGCTCCAGACCCGCGTCGGCAAGCGCACGGCGGGCGCGGCCTTCCGCATCGCCACCCAGCTCGTCGACCAGGGGCTGATCGACGAGGCCGAGGCGCTCACCCGCGTCAACGGCGCCCAGCTCGCCCAGCTCATGTTCCCCCGCTTCGACGAGGACGCCAAGGTCGAGCAGGTCGGCCGCGGCATCGCCGCCTCCCCGGGCGCGGCGGTCGGCAAGGCGGTCTTCGACTCGTACACCGCCGTGAAGTGGTCGCGCTCCGGCGAGAAGGTCATCCTGATCCGCCGCGAGACCAACCCCGACGACCTGGACGGCATGATCGCCGCCGAGGGCATCCTCACCTCGCGCGGCGGCAAGACCTCCCACGCGGCCGTCGTCGCGCGCGGCATGGGCAAGACCTGTGTCTGCGGCGCGGAGGAGCTGGAGGTCGACACCAAGCGCCGCCGGATGACCGTCCCCGGCGGACAGGTGGTCGAGGAGGGCGACGTCGTCTCCATCGACGGCTCCTCCGGCAAGGTCTACCTGGGCGAGGTCCCGGTCGTCCCGTCCCCGGTCGTGGAGTACTTCGAGGGCCGGATGCACCCGGGTGCCGACGACGCCGACGAACTCGTCGAGGCCGTGCACCGGATGATGGCCTTCGCCGACCGCAAGCGCCGGCTGCGGGTGCGGGCCAACGCCGACAACGCCGAGGACGCGCTGCGGGCGCGGCGCTTCGGCGCCCAGGGCATCGGCCTGTGCCGCACCGAGCACATGTTCCTCGGCGACCGCCGCGAACTGGTCGAACGCCTGATCCTCGCCGACACCGAGGCCGAGCGCGAGGAGTCCCTCAAGGCCCTGCTCCCGTTGCAGAAGCGGGACTTCGTGGAACTCTTCGAGGCGATGGACGGCCTCCCGGTCACCATCCGCCTCCTCGACCCGCCGCTGCACGAGTTCCTGCCCGACATCACCGAGCTGTCGGTCCGCGTCGCCCTCGCCGAGTCCCGGCAGGAGCCGCACGAGAACGAACTGCGCCTGCTCCAGGCCGTGCACCGCCTCCACGAGCAGAACCCGATGCTGGGCCTGCGCGGTGTCCGCCTCGGCCTGGTCATCCCCGGTCTGTTCACCATGCAGGTGCGGGCCATCGCGGAGGCCGCCGCCGAGCGCAAGGCGGCCAAGGGTGACCCGCGCGCGGAGATCATGATCCCGCTCGTCGGCACGGTCCAGGAGCTGGAGATCGTCCGCGAGGAGGCCGACCAGGTCATCGCCGAGGTCGAACAGGCCACCGGCACCAAGCTGAAGCTCGCCATCGGCACGATGATCGAGCTGCCGCGTGCCGCGCTGACCGCCGGCCAGATCGCGGAGGCGGCGGAGTTCTTCTCCTTCGGCACGAACGACCTCACCCAGACGGTGTGGGGCTTCTCCCGGGACGACGTGGAGGCCTCGTTCTTCACGGCGTACCTGGAGAAGGGCATCTTCGGGGTGTCGCCGTTCGAGACGATCGACAAGGACGGCGTGGGCTCGCTGGTCGCCGCCGCCGCGCAGGCCGGCCGCGCCACCCGCCCCGACCTGAAGCTCGGCGTCTGCGGCGAGCACGGCGGCGACCCGGAGTCGGTCCACTTCTTCCACGAGGTCGGCCTGGACTACGTCTCCTGCTCCCCGTTCCGCATCCCGGTCGCCCGTCTGGAGGCCGGCCGCGCGGCCGTCACGTCGACGGGCAGCGACCACCGTTAGCCCTCACCGGGCGAGTCGAACCCCGGAGCCGTCGTCTGTCACCCGACCACCCTCACCGATCGGCGACGGCTCCGGACCACGAAAGAGGGGCGGGCACCCGTGCGGGGGTGCCCGCCCTCTTTCGTCACACAGCAGGGGGCGCTTGCAGGTCGTCGACCCGCGGCTTCCGGCTTTTCAGCTCGTCGGCGTGGTGCGAGCGACTCGGTGGGGCAATGAGCTTTCACCGGGGGTGCCGTCCTGCCGGGCGGCGCGGGAAGACCGACTCCCTGCTGCTGTCCTTGTAGGGCGGAGAGCCGGTCTTCGCGCGGGACGACGTCAGTCGGAGTCGCCGCGGCGCCTGCGGGCCGCGATCATCACGCCGCCGCCCAGCAGGACGACGGCCGCACCGCCGGCCGCGATGTACGGCGTGGCGTTGCTGCCGCCGGTCTCGGCGAGGTCGGTGCCGCCGCCCTGCTCCGTGCTGTCGGAGCCGGTGTTCTCCGTGTTCTCCGTGTTCCCGGTGTCGCTCTCGGTCTCCTCGTGGGGCGTGAAGTCCGCCGGCGGCTTGTCGCAGCCGATGCCGTCACCGTCGCGGTCCAGGTGCTCGCCGTAGTGGTCGCTGGTCTCGGGGATGTCGGCGTGCCCGTTCTCGTACGCCTCGGCGCAGTTCTCGAACGGGGTGTTGCCGCCGTGTGCCTCGGCGGTGGCCGGTACGGCGGCCAGGGCGAGCGCGGCGAGGACCGCGGCGGCGGAGGTACGGAACGGGTGCATGGCGAAGAGTCCCCCAGATCGGGCGATTGCGTGTGCTTGGTACGAGGGTGACGAAGTTACTGGGGGACTCGTGCCGGGTGGGGCGTATGGAGAGCTTGTGATGCGAACGTGACGTGACCGGAGGGTAGCTCTCCGCTACGACCGGAAGGGGCCCCGCACCTCGTACGTGATCCCGCCCGACGAACTCCCGCTCGTGCCGCGCTGACTGGAGAAGTACAGGCGGGTGCCGTCGGGGGAGAAGGCCGGGCCGGTGATCTCGGAGCCCGACTGGCCGCCGATGCGGAGGAACGGGGCCACCACGTCGTCGGGCGTGATGACGCAGATCTCCATGGTGCCGCCGTCCTCGGCCACGAACAGGTCGCCGGAGGCGGCGCCGGTGACGTTGTCGACGCCCGTCAGGGGAGCGCCGCCGCCCGTCACCAGCGAGTCGTCGTAGGCGAGTTCGATGGTCTGGGCGGACGCGTCGTACTGCCAGACGCGGTTGTCGCCCTTCGTGGTGAACCAGCAGGTGTCGTCGGCGTAGTAGCAGCCCTCGCCGCCGTTGAAGCGCTTGGCGCCGGAGACCTGGTTGCGGGTGGCGGTGGCGCCGGACGGGTCCGGGACCCGCGCCCAGCTCACCGGGCCGCTGGTGCCGCTGCCGCCGGTCAGTACCTCCAGGGTGCCCGAGGACAGGTCGCCCCAGGTGGTGGGCCGGAAGCGGTAGAAGCAGCCGTCCGTGACGTCCTCCGTCAGGTACACGACCTTGCGCACCGGGTCGGCCGCCGCCGCCTCGTGCTTGAAGCGGCCCATCGCGTCACGACGGACGGCCGCCTTCACGCCCCAGGGGTCGGTCTCGTAGACGTACCCGCGGTCCACCTCCTCGCAGGACAGCCAGGTGTTCCACGGGGTCTTCCCGCCCGCGCAGTTCTGCCGGGTGCCGGACAGGACGCGGTACGCGCCCGTGATGGCGCCGGTGGCCGAGAACTTCAGCGCGCTCGCCCCGCCGGAGGGGTTGATCTCCGAGTTGGAGACGTAGATCCAGCCCGACCCGTCCGCGTAACAGGCACCGCCGTCGGGGGCGTTGTGCCAGGTGTACGAGGTGCCGGTGACCGTCCGGCCGGAACGGGCGACGACCCGGCTGGTGAAACCGGCGGGCAGGCTGATGCCGTTGGCGTCCGCCGCCCCGAGCGGGCCGTACGGGCCGCTGCCGGGCTGGGCGGGCGCGGCGTACGCCGCGCCGCGCCACAGGGTTCCGCCGAGGACGGAGGAGGTGCCGCCGACGGCGGTCGCACGAAGGAAGGTACGACGTTCCACTGCCACTCCAAGGGTGCCGTGACCGCCCCGCCGCCGGTCGGCGGCGGGGGCGTGCGGTCAGGGAACCTAGGGGCGCGGAATGGACGCTTCATGACCGGGGGCGTACCGGCGGATGGCCATCCCGGGGGCCTACAGGGGCACGGCCACCGCCGTGAACGTCGTCTCCGGGGTCTGCGGGCTGGTGAAGCGGGCGTTGACCAGGTAGAGGCGGTCGCGGAAGCGGGCGGCGGTGGCGGGGACGTCGAAGCGGGGGTCGGTGATCGAGCGGCGCAGGGTCGCCGTGGTGGCGCGGGCGTCCAGGTCGAAGACCGTGACGACGTTCGAGCGGTTCTGTACGACGTACAGGGTGCGGCCGACGCGGACCAGACCGTCGCCGTTGACCACGTTCTCCGCTCCGGAGAGGGTGATGCGGGTGGCGTGGCCGGTGCGCAGGCTCACGCGGTAGAGCTCGCCGGGCGTGCTCTTGACCACGATCACGTCGCGTCCGTCGGGCGTGCTGACGACGCCGTTGGCGTTGTTGACGTCCGGCAGTTGCTCCCAGTCGCCGGTGAGCGGGAGGGCGCGGACGCCGCCGCCCCGGCCGCGCGGGACGCCGTACAGGACCGCGTCGCGGGAGTCGGTGAACCAGGCGCGGTCGTGGAAGAGGACGACGTCGTTGATGAAGTGACCTGTGGATGCGGTGAGGTCGTACGTTCTCCGCAGCTCGCCGGTGCGGGCGTCGACGACGCGCGCGGTGCCGCCACCGCCGCCGGAGACGTACAGCAGGCCGTCGTCGCCCAGCTTGAGGCCGATGGCCGCGAGGCCGGGGGCGCCCTCGTGGAGGACTCCGCCCCTGCCGGTGCGCAGGTCGGTGCGGAGAATCGCGCCGTCGGCGCGGGAACCCAGGTAGGCGTACGGCGCGCTGCCGATGGTGATGCCCTCGGGCAGCCAGCCGTCCGGCAGCGGGAACTCGGTCGGCCAGGCGGGCCGGTGGCCGGCGGCCCGCGCCGTACCGGGGCCGGTCGCCACCGCGAACGCGGCGACGGCGGCACCGCCGAGCACGGCACGCCGGGAGGGCTGGATGTGCTGCGGGTGGTTCCGGGTCATGGTCCGGGCCTCCGTGACGGATGAGGGGATGAACCACCCCCGATGAAACTCCATGAACCGGCCCCGCCGAACGCGGGACACGAACCCGACAGGAAGTCGACAGGCCCGGGGCCCGGCGCGGTGCCGGGCCCGTCGGGGGCTCGTCGCGGCCGGTTACGCGGCCTTCACCTCGTACGCCGTCACCCGTACCGTCTCGTCGTCCAGGCACTGGCCCGACTCCAGGTCGAAGCGCTGCTTCAGGAGGGGGGAGGCGACGAAGGGGCGGCCCTGGTGGGTGCCGGTCAGGCCGCGGGAGAGGACCGCCGCGCCGGTGAAGGGGTCGCGGTTGTCGATGGCGTACAGGCGGCCGTTGCGGTCGGCGAAGACGGCGGCCTGGCGGCCGTCGGGGAGGAGGGCGGCCACCCCGCGGCCGGGGAGCAGCGCGCTCAGGTCGCAGACCGTGAACCAGTCGTCGGCGAGGCGGAGCCGAACCTTCAGGTCGGTGGTCTCGAGGGTCAGGGTCATCGCGTCGCGGTTCCTTCCAGGATCTCGTCGGCGGGGCGCAGGCCGATGTTCAGCAGCGGCAGGTCGGGCTTCATCTGGTCGCGTTCGGGGACGAAGGCGACCACCGGGTCGGGGGTGTCGGGGGCGTTCACGAAGGACACGAAGCGGGCGAGCTTCTCCGGGTCGTTGATGGTCTCGGCCCACTCGTCGCGGTAGTGCGCGACGTGGGCGGCCATCAGGGACTCCAGCTCGTCGCAGATGCCGAGCGAGTCGTGGACGACGACGTCCCGTACGTGGTCCAGGCCGCCGGGGATGCGGTCCAGCCAGACGCTGGTGCGCTCCAGGCGGTCGGCGGTGCGGATGTAGAACATCAGGAACCGGTCGATCAGGCGGATCAGTTCGGCGTCCGACAGGTCCTGCGCGAGCAGGTCGGCGTGGCGCGGGGTGGCGCCGCCGTTGCCGCCGACGTAGAGGTTCCAGCCGCTCGCGGTGGCGATGACGCCGAAGTCCTTGGACTGGGCCTCGGCGCACTCGCGCTGGCAGCCGGAGACCGCCGACTTGAGCTTGTGCGGGGAGCGCAGGCCCCGGTAACGCAGCTCCAGGTCGATCGCCATGCGGACGGAGTCCTGGACGCCGTAGCGGCACCAGGTCTGTCCGACGCAGGACTTCACCGTGCGCAGCGACTTGCCGTAGGCGTGGCCCGACTCGAAGCCGGCGTCGACCAACCGGGCCCAGATCGAGGGGAGTTGTTCGACCCGCGCGCCGAACATGTCGATGCGCTGGCCGCCGGTGATCTTCGTGTAGAGGCCGAAGTCGCGGGCGATCTCGCCGATCACGATCAGCTTCTCCGGGGCGATCTCACCGCCGGGGATGCGGGGCACGACCGAGTACGAGCCGTTCTTCTGCAGGTTGGCCAGGAAGTGGTCGTTGGTGTCCTGCAGCGCCGCCTGCTCGCCGTCCAGGACGTGGGTGCTCGCGCCGATCGTCGGGGCGAGGGAGGCGATGATCGAGCCGACCGTCGGCTTGCAGACCTCGCAGCCGTCGCCGCCGCGCGCCGCCTCCCGGCCGTGGCGGTCGAGCAGGTCCCGGAAGGAGGTGACGCGCAGGGCGAGGACGATCTCGTACAGCTCCTCGCGGGTCTGGGAGAAGCAGGCGCACAGGCCCTTGTCGACCTCGACGCCGCTCGCCTCCAGCTCGGCGTTGACGAGCTGGCCGAGGACCTTGACGCAACTGCCGCACGTCGTCCCGGCCTTGGTGCACTTCTTCACCTCGGGCACGGTGGTGCACCGGTGCTCGGTGACGGCCTCGCGGATCGTGCCCTTGCGGACGTTGTTGCAGGAGCAGATGATCGCGTCGTCCGGCAGCGCGGACGGGCCGAGCTGGACGGGGGCCCCGGCGCCGGCCGGCAGCACCAGCGACTCCGGCGAGACCGGCGGGACGGAGCCGGTGAAGGCCTTCAGCGTGCCGTACGCCTCCGCGTCGCCGACCAGGATGCCGCCGAGCAGCGTGCCGTCCCGGCCGATGACCAGCTTCTTGTACAGGCCGGAGCGGGAGTCGGAGTAGACGACGTCCAGGCAGTCCTCGGCGGTGCCGTGGGCGTCGCCGAAGGACGCCACGTCCACGCCGAGCAGCTTCAGCTTGGTGGACAGGTCCGCGCCGGTGAAGGACGCCTCGTCGGCGGCGATCGTCGCGGCGGCCGTCTCGGCCTGCTCGTAACCGGGCGCCACCAGGCCGTACACCCGGCCGTCGGCGGCCAGCGCGCACTCGCCGATCGCGAACACGTGCGGGTCGGCGACCGTGCGGCACTGTTCGTCGACCGCGATGCCGCCGCGCTCGCCGACCGTCAGTCCGCAGTCGCGGGCCAGCTGGTCGCGGGGGCGGACACCGGCGGAGAACACCACCAGGTCGGTGGAGAGTTCGGAACCGTCGGAGAGCTTCATGCCGGTGACGGCGCCGTCCTCGCCGACCACGATCTCCTGCGTGCCGACGCCCGTGTGGACGGTCAGGCCCATCTCCTCGATGGTGCGCAGCAGCGCCGCGCCGCCGCCCTCGTCGACCTGGACGGGCATCAGGCGGGGCGCGAACTCCACGATGTGGGAGGTGAGTCCGAGGCCCTTGAGCGCGCCCGCCGCCTCCAGGCCGAGCAGACCGCCGCCGACCACGGCACCGGTCGTCGACTTCCTCGCGTACTCCTCGATCGCGAGCAGGTCCTCGATCGTGCGGTAGACGAAGCAGCCCTCGGCGTCCTTGTTCGGCACCGGCGGCACGAACGGGTAGGAGCCGGTGGCCAGCACCAGGACGTCGTAGCCGACGACCAGCCCGGAGCGGGCCGTCACCGTGCGCGCCTCGCGGTCGACGCTCTCCGCCGGGTCACCGACGTGCAGCTCGATGCCGTGTTCCTCGAGGAACGCCAGGTCCGTCACCGACAGGTCCTCGGGCGTCCTCCCCGAGAAGTACGAGGTGAGCTGGACACGGTCGTACGCCGGGCGCGGCTCCTCGCACAGCACGACCACGCGGTGCGTGGCGGTCAGGCCGCGCTCGGCGAGCGCCTCCAGGAAACGCTGGCCGACCATGCCGTGGCCGATGAGCACGATCGTGGGGGATGCCCCGGGAGTGGCGGTCATCAGGAGCCTCCATCGTTGGTGAGCAGGTGGAGCAGGGGCCCGCCGTCGGAGGGGAGCGGCTCTGCTCCCTCCCAGGCGCGCGCGAGGGCGCCGACGGTGCCGAGTTCGCCGACGAGGACCCCGCCGACCAGGCGGTCGTCGCGGACGACGACCTTGCGGTAGGTGCCCCGGGTGTGGTCGGTGAGCTGGACGACGTCGTCGCCCGGCAGTGCCTCGGTCTCGCCGAAGGCGGCCAGGTCGAAGGGGCTGTCCGGCCCGGTGAGGGTGAGCCGGGTCAGCGAACGGGTGCCGGTGTAGCGGGCTTCGGTGTCCCCGGCGAGCAGCGCGGCGAGCGCGTCGGCCTGTTCGAGGGCCGGGGTGGCCAGCCCGTACACCGTGCCGGCGTGCTGGACGCAGTCGCCGATCGCGTGGATGTACGGGTCGGAGGTGCGCAGCTCGTCGTCGACGACGACGCCCTTGCGGACGTCGAGCCCGGCGGCCTGCGCGAGGCCGGCGCGCGGGTGCACCCCGCAGGCCAGGACCACGAGGTCGGCGTCGAGGGCGTAGCCGTCGGCCAGCTCCACCGAGCGGACGGCGCCGCCGACGCAGCGCACGTCCCGCACCCGGCACTCGGTGTGCACCTCCACGCCGAGGTCGGTCAGGTGCCGCTCGACCAGCCTGGACGCGGCCGGGTCCAGCTGGCGTTCCATGAGCCGCTCGGACTGCTGGGCGAGGACGACCTGCGCGCCGCGCACGGCGAGCGCGCGGGCCGCGGAGACCCCGAGCAGCCCGCCGCCGATCACCACCGCCCGCACCCCGGGCCGTACCGCCTTGGCCAGGCCCAGGCAGTCGTCCAGGGTGCGGAACGCGTGCACGCCCTCGGGCAGCTCGTGGTCCTCGGTGAACAGGCCGCGCAGCGGCGGCAGTACGGGGTTGGAGCCGGTGGCCAGGACCAGCCTGTCGTATGCGATCACCGAACCGTCCGCGCAGACGACGGTCCGTGCCGCGCGGTCGATGCCGGTGACCCGGGCGCGGGTGAGCGCCGCGGGAGCCGGCAGGGCGATCACCTCGGGGCTGTAGCGTCCGGCCAGCACCTCGGCGAGCAGCACCCGGTTGTACGGGCGGTGCTCCTCCTCGCCGATCAGCGTCACGGGTGCGCCGAGCTCGCCGAGCCGCCGGGCGAGCCGTACGCCCGCGAGGCCGGAGCCGATCACCACCACACGCTCGTTCGAGGTCATGTCCTTGAGCGTGCGGTGCGGGTGTTACCCGGTGGCATCCCCTCTGTTTCCCCCGCGGAACGCTGCCCTCAGCGGGGGCGGGGGGTGGATGTGAGGGTTCCGGGGACGCGGCCGGGCGGGGCTGTGAGGAGGCCAACCTCAACAAACGCTCATCTTGATGGACGCAGCATCTATCCCGTCCCTAGGCTCACGGCCATGCCCGACATCTCCCTGACCACGGTCGTCCTGCTCTGTCTGGCCGCCCTCGCCGCCGGCTGGATCGACGCCGTGGTCGGCGGCGGCGGGCTGCTGCTCCTGCCCGCCCTGCTGCTCGGCCTGCCCTCCGGCACCCCCGCCGCGCACGCGCTCGGCACCAACAAGGCGGTCGCGATCGTCGGCACCACGGGTGCGGCGGTCACCTACGCCCGCAAGGCGCCGGTCGACGTGAGGACCGCCGTGCGCATCGGCCTCGCGGCCCTCGCCGGATCGTCGGGCGGGGCCTTCTTCGCGGCCGGGATGAGCACCGAGGTCCTCAAACCGGTGATCATGGTGGTGCTGCTCGCCGTGGCCGCCTTCGTGATCCTGCGCCCCGCCTTCGGCACGGCCCCCGCCACCGGCCCGGCCACGCGCCGCCAGATCCTCGCCGCGATCGGCCTGGGCGGCCTCGGCATCGGCTTCTACGACGGTCTCGTCGGCCCCGGCACCGGCACGTTCCTCGTCCTGGCGCTCACCGCCCTGCTCCACCTCGACCTGGTCACCGCCTCCGCCACCGCCAAGATCGTCAACTGCTGCACCAACGCCGGCGCCCTCGCGACGTTCGCCTGGCAGGGCGCGGTGCTGTGGCAGCTCGCGGCGCTGATGGCGGTGTTCAACCTGGCGGGCGGCATGTTCGGCGCGCACACGGCCCTGAAGAAGGGCAGCGGCTTCGTCCGCGTCGTCCTGCTGACGGTGGTCTTCGCGCTGGTGGCGAACCTGGCGTACGAGCAGTGGCTGGCCTGAGCGACACGCCGGGTGATCAAGATGACTGACGCACACCCGTACGGGTTAGGCTCCAGCGCCGCCCCGTGACGCGGGCGGCCGGTGCTGGGGAGCGCCGCAGAACGGAACACGGGTGGGGGAGACGATGGTCGAGGACGGCAGACCGTCCGGGACGCGGTCGCTGGGGAAGGCCGGTCTGGTGGTGGGGGCGGGCGCGCTGGTCGGGCTCGCGGTGGAGTTCCATTGGCTGGGATGGACGTCCTTTCCCGGCAACAGCTGTGGCGGCAAGTACCGGCCCTGCCCGGAGGGCACGACACCGACCCTCATCCTGGCGTTCGTCCTCACCTTCGCGGGCTTCATCGGACTCACCGCCGCCCTCGCCGCGTTCACGCGGGCCCGCCCCGGCAGGGCCGTCCCGGGCGCACTCGTGGCGGCGGGCGTACTGATCGCGCTGTGGCCCGGCTGGCAGGCCTACCTCTGGATGCGCGGGCCGGTGCTCGACCGCGCCTGGCAGGCCGGCCCGGACCGGCCCGCGAGCGTGCGCGGCGTCGGGGTCTGGGCGGTGGGCGAGGACGCGGAGACGGTCGTACGCGCCCGGACCGACGCGCTGGTCGCGTACGACTCCGGCAGCGGGGACCGCGGGTGGGTGCTGCGGGCGCCCGTGCGGGAGTCGGTGTGCGCGATGAGCGAGCGGATCGTCGACGGCATCGGCCTGGTCGCCTTCGCAAGGGACGAGAAGCCCTGCGGCACCGTGTGGGGCGTCGACGTGAGCAGCGGACGCAAGGTGTGGGAGCGGAACTTCACCGGGAGGACACTGCTGGACGGCGGCGGAGGGGTGCTCAGCGCCGACGCGGGCGTGGCCGTGGCGCTGGGGGACCGCTCCCTCCACGGGTACGGGCTCACCGACGGCGCGGCGCGCTGGACCGTGAAGCCCACCGCCGCCGGGGACGAGGACGACGCCGAGTGCGAGCCGGTGACGGCCTCCTCGGCGGGCGGCATCACCCGGGTGGCCGTGACCTGTGGCTACTACACCGACTTCCACTCGGCGTGGATCCTCACCCTCGACACCGCCACGGGCAAGGAGCTGAGCCGGCGTGCGCTGCCGGTCGAGAGCTACCTGAGCTCGGCCGCGGTGCTCTCCGCCGAGCCGTTCACCCTGCTGGTGGAGGAGAAGGACGAACGCGGCCTCGCTGCCGTGCTGTCCTACGGAGACCCGGACGACCCGAAGCGGGAACCGGTGACGATCCCGCTCACCGCCGACGAGGAGGACCTGGCCGTCACCGGGTTCGACCCCAAGTTCACCGCCCGGCCGGTGTTCCGGACCGTGGTCGCCGACGGGAACCTGATCGTGGCCGCCGCGAAGCCGGGTGCGGACCACCCCGAGCGGGTCGCGGCCTACTCTCTGGACGACGGGCGACGCCGCTGGCACGCGGACCTGGGCGCCACGGTCGTCGCCCTCGCCCCGGCGGGCCGGGACCGGGTGGCCGTCCTCGGCGATTCCCAGCGCCTGTGGACGCTCACCGCCGGTGACGGGACCCGGGTGGGCGAGGAGGACGGCACCACGGTGCGCGACATCGCGTTCAAGCTCGACAGCGGCCCGCAGCTGGTCCGGGCGGGCGACGGCTGGGTGATCGTCAACGCCGACGGCGCCGACCGTCCCCCGGCGCTCGCGCTCCGTCCCTAGCCGGCGTCCCCCGGCTCAGCGGCGGCCGGTCAGGTGGGCGTACACGACGACGTTGCCCTGATAGCCGGTGGTCCGGGAGTAGCCCCCGCCGCAGGTGATGACCCGCAGCTCGGGGCGGGGGGCCGCGCCGTACACCTTCCCGTCGGGGAAGTCCCGGGTGTCGTACACCTCGACGGCGTCCACCGTGAACACGGCGACGCCGCCGTCGCGGCGGTCCACCTCGATGGTGCCGCCCTTGCGCAGGGCGCCGAGGGAGTAGAAGACGGCGGGGCCCTCGGCGTTGTCGACGTGGCCCGCGACGATCGCGGTACCCGTCTCCCCGGGGGTGGTGCCGGCCTCGTACCAGCCGGCCAGGTTCTTCCGGTCGGGAGGCGGGGCGTCGAGACTGCCGGCCTTCGTCAGGCCGAGGCCCGTCAGGGGCGCGTCCACCCCGATCGCGGGGATGCGGATGCGGTCGGGCGGGGAGGGCGGCAGGGCGGGCGCCGAGGTCCGGTCCGCGCCGCGGTCGTCGTTCCCCGTGTGCGCCTGGGCGGCGGACGGCTGCGGCGGCGCCTGCGTCCTGATCCCGCCGTGCAGCAGCCACATCCCCGCACACAGGGCGCACACCGTGACGGCGGCTATCGCTGCGTTGCCCGGACCCCCGGTCCGGCGGAACCTGCGGCGCATGACGGACTGACCTCGTCTCGAATCGGTCCCCGTGCCCCCTCCGGGCCGCGAGGGGCGTCGGACCCGGAGGGGAGGGGACGTGCGGTACCGGCGGGGACGGGCGGCGGAGGATGCCCGTCAGATGTCATCGCCTCTCGCCCGGCGATGCAGGAGCCAGGTACCGCCCGCGGCGGCGACGGCGAGAGCCGTCACACCGGCCGCGGTCTGCACGGGGTCGGGGCCCAGCGCGCCCCCGACCCCCGTCTTCACACTCCCCCGGGGAACCACCTGCCGCGCGTCGGGCGTCAGCGTGACCACCAGGTCACCGGCCACCCGCCGGTCGCTCCCGTCGCACGTCGCGACGATCTCGTACGTCCCCGGCTGCGCGCTCGGCGGCACCTGGAACTGTCCGATCACGTCCTGTTCGTGCGCGCTCGGCGCCAGCGTGAACCGGCCGGCGCCCACGGCGGTGGAGTCGCCCGCCGCCGTCCCGCCGTCACCGCACGCCGCGGTGTTCACCGTGACGTGCGACCCCGGCGCGACCGAGGACGGGTACACCTCCAGGCTCCCCGTCGACGTGCCGGAGGTCTCCCCGGCGTACGCGGGCGCGGCGAGCAGCCCCGCGGCGGCCACGGCGAGCACGGTGCCGGTCATGCCGGTCAGCGGCCGGGCGGTACGTCGCATCGATGCTCCCTCGGACTCACGGAGGGGCCACGGCCCGCGACACCCCACATGTGCCGCCGTCGCACGCGTCCCTGCCCCTCCGAGGTAAGTGCCACCGGGGCGGTACCGCTTCTTGAGGGGGCGTCAGAAGGCGGGCTGAACGGGTGTCGGGCACACCCGGACGGCCGCCGCCCTTTGTCGCGTTTCAGCAGGTCAGCGGTGTTGCGTGGATCCGGTCGCGGGGAAGCGTCCGAAGGGTGCGGCACACGGGGGTGAACGGGTGACCGGCGCGTCCGCGAGGACCGCCCGCGGGGAGGCGGGCGCGGCGGGAGCGCGCACCGGCGTGACGTGGGCCCTCGTCATCCGGGGTTGTTCCAGGTGGGCCGGGGGCGTGCCCGGATCCGGCGGGGGAGTGCCCGGCCGTCATCCCCGCCACTCCCCGCTCTCGACGATCTTCCCCCGCTCCCGCAGCCGGGCGGCGACGGCGGGCGCGGCGACGTACACCCAGGCCCGCACCGCCGTGCCGTCACCGGTCCGGACGACGTCCCGCGCCACCCGCTCGTAGAGACTGCGCGGATCGCCCGGTACGTACTCCTCCAGCCGGTCCAGCTCGGTGAGCAGCCCCGCGTAGGCCTCCGGCGGCACGGTCACCAGCTCCCCGCTCACCACGGAGCCCGGCTCCTCGACGGCGTACGGGTAGCCGGGCCCCTCGTACAGCACCGCGCCCCGGAGCCGGCCGGGTTCCTCGCGCAGGGTGCGGCCGCGCAGGAAGAGGTCGTGGTTGGTCCCGCCGGGACGGAGGGTGCCGTAGACGAAGAAGGGGAGGATCACGTTCACCTGCGCGGACGGTCGGCGGAACCTTGCGCGACGATTCTCACCCCGCGCGCCCGCGACCTCCACGACCGGTCTCACCCCGCGCGCCCGCGACCTCCACGACCGGCCTCCACCGTCTCCAGCCGTACCGCGCACGCCTTGAACTCGGGCATCCGGGAGGTCGGGTCGAGCGCGGGGTTGGTGAGGGTGTTGGCGCGGCCCTCACCGGCCCAGTGGAACGGCATGAACACCGTGTCCGGCCGGATCGCGGCCGTGATCCTGGCCGGCGCCACCGCCCGCCCCCGCCGGGACACCACGGCCACCGGGTCGCCCTCGGCCGCGCCGAGCCGCTCCGCGAGCCGGGGGTGCAGCTCCACGAACGGGCCGGGCGCGGCGGCGTTCAGCTCGTCGACGCGCCGGGTCTGGGCACCGGACTGGTACTGCGCCACGACCCGCCCGGTGGTCAGCAGCACGGGGTACTCGTCGTCGGGCTCCTCGGCGACCGCCCGGTGTGACACCGGCGCGAACCGCGCCCGCCCGTCCTCGGTGGCGAACCGGTCGAGGAAGAGGCGCGGGGTGCCGGGGTGGACGCCGGGGGCGGGAGCACCGCCGGCGGTGTCGAGCGGGCCGTCGGGCTCGGCGGCGCCCCGCGGAGCGTGTCCGGTAGTACCGCTACGGCGAGAATCGGTGCCGGTGCCGGTGCCGGTCTCGGTCCCGCCCGCGTCCAGCGGGCCGTCCGCCGACGCCGGGCACGGCCAGAACACGCCGTTCTCCTCCGCCAGCCTCCGGTAGGTGATCCCGGAGTAGTCCGCGGGTCCGCCCGCGCTCGCCCGGCGCAGCTCCTCGAAGACCTCCTCGGGATCGGTCGGGAACTTCTTCTCCGGGTTCCCTTCCCCGCCCAGCCGCGCCGCCAGCTCGTGCATGACCTCCAGGTCGCTGCGGACACCCTCCGGCGGGGTGATCGCCTGCCGCCGCAGCAGCACCCTGCCCTCCAGGTTCGTCGTCGTCCCCGTCTCCTCCGCCCACTGCGTCACCGGCAGGACGACATCGGCGAGCGCGGCCGTCTCCGACAGCACCACGTCGCACACCGCCAGGAAGTCCAGCGAGCGGATCCGCTCCTCGATGTGCGCGGCGCGCGGTGCCGACACCACCGGGTTGGAACCCATCAGCAGCAGCGAGCGGATGTCCGTACCGAGCGCGTCGAGCAGTTCGTACGCGCTGCGTCCCGGCCCCGGCAGCGAGTCGGGGTCCACGCCCCACACCTCGGCGACGTGCGCCCGCGCCGCCGGATCCGTCAGCTTGCGGTAGCCGGGCAACTGGTCGGCCTTCTGGCCGTGTTCGCGCCCGCCCTGCCCGTTGCCCTGCCCGGTCAGGCACCCGTACCCGGACAGCGGCCGGCCCGCCCGCCCCGTCGCCAGGCACAGGTTGATCCACGCGCCCACCGTGTCCGTGCCCTTGGACTGCTGCTCGGGCCCGCGCGCGGTGAGCACCATCGCGGCCTCCGGCTCGCAGAACAGCCGTACGGCCTCCCGCAGTTCGGGGACGGACACGCCGGTGATGCGCTCCACGTACTCCGGCCAGTGCGCCATCGCGGCGGCCCGGGTCTCCTCCCAGCCGGCGGTGCGCTCCCGGATGTACGCCTCGTCGGTGCGCCCCTCGGCGACGATCAGGTGCAGCAGGCCCAGCGCCAGGGCGAGATCGGTGCCGGGACGCGGTGCCAGGTGCAGGTCGGCCTGCTCGGCGGTCTTCGTGCGGCGCGGGTCGACGACGATCAGCGTGCCGCCGTTCTCCCTCAGCTCGGTGAAGTACCGCAGCGACGGCGGCATGGTCTCCGCCGGGTTCGACCCGACCAGGATCACGCAGCCGGTCCGCGGGATGTCCTCCAGCGGGAACGGCAGTCCGCGGTCGAGGCCGAACGCCCTGCCGCCCGCCGCCGCGGCCGACGACATGCAGAACCGCCCGTTGTAGTCGATCTGGGAGGTCCCCAGCACCACCCGCGCGAACTTCCCCAGGCTGTAAGCCTTCTCGTTGGTCAGCCCGCCCCCGCCGAACACCCCGACCGCGTCCGCCCCGTACTCCGCGCGCGTCCGCCCGAGCCCCTCGGCGACCCGGGCCAGCGCCTCCTCCCAGGAGGCCGGCACCAGCGCGCCCCCCTCGGACCGCACCAGCGGCGAGGTCAGCCGCACGCTCGACGACAGCACGGCGGGCGCCGTACGTCCTTTGCCGCACAGCGCCCCCCGGTTCACCGGGAAGTCCGCGCGCTCGCTCACCTCGACGGCTCCCCCGTCGGGGGCCGGCGTCAGATTCATCCCGCACTGCAGGGCGCAGTAGGGGCAGTGCGTGGGCGTCACGGTGTCTCGCATACGACCAGGCTGCGTCCCCGGTGTTACGCACCGCGCCGGCCGTTGTTACACCCCGGGTACGGCGGCCTCCCCGCCGGCCGGGGGGCGCGGTGAGGCGCCGACGGGATCCCCGCTCAGACGCCGACGAGCCGGATGCGGTCACCGCACAGCCGGGACATGTCGTCGATGTCGGACGTCAGTATGACCACCGGGCCCGGCTGGCGCAGTGCCATCTCGGCCACCGTCGCGTCGATCGCGTACTTGTGCCCGTGCAGGCCGGCGGCCTTGAGCAGCTCTGCCGCCGCCTTCGCCGCCCGCTCGGTCACCGGTTCGACCCTGACACGGGACAGTGCCCACCGCAGCCGGGCCGTGTTCACCCGCGCGTGACTCACTTCCACGATGGTGTTGGCCCCGACGACGAAATCGGCACCCGCCGCATGGAACACCTGGAACATCGCGGCGACCTTGCGATCCTGGGCGATCCAGGCGGAAAGACCCCCGGAGTCCAGGACGACGGTCTCGACGTGCCCGCTCACGCCGCGCTCGCCGACCCATCGGCATCGGTGTTTCCGAAGATCCGGGAGCGGGCCTCCGCCAGTTCCTTCTCGGTGAAGGCTCCGTGCTCCTCCTGGTGGTGCAGCAGATCGGCCCCGAGCAACTGGTGCCGCAGCTGACGCGCCACCGCTTCGGCGACGTAGCCGGAGACGTTGTCGGTGAGCTTCTTCAGTTCGGCGACCTGCTCCGTCGGGAGCGTCACCGTGATCCGGGTCGTGTCCGCCATGAACGGGAGCATACTGGAGTATGCACGGTCCGTCAGTCCGGCGTTCCCGGGCCGCGGACGCCGGCCAGCGCCCGCTCCACCCCCGGCTCCCTCGGCCCGAGGAAGTGCGGGTCCGGGCGGAAGATGACGTCCAGGGCCGCCTTCCCCGCCGCGAGGATCTCCCGGACGCCCCCGTAGTACCAGGTGACGTCGTGGCGGTCGTCCACGCCGACGCCGTACGAGGTGATGCCGGCCGTCTCGCACAGGGCCACCGCGCGGCGGATGTGGAAGCCCTGGCTGATCAGCACCGCGCGGTCCACGCCGAAGATCTTCCTCGCGCGGACGCAGGAGTCCCAGGTGTCGAAGCCCGCGTAGTCGCTGACGATCCGGGCGTCGGGCACACCGTGCCGCGTCAGGTAGGCGCGCATCGCGTCCGGCTCGTCGTACTCCTCGCGGCTGTTGTCGCCGGTGACCAGGACCACCTCGATCCGCCCCGCGCGGTACAGCTCCGCCGCCGCGTCCAGCCGGTGCGCGAGATACGGCGAGGGCTCCCCGTCCCACAGACCCGCGCCGAAGACCACGGCGACATCGGTGCGCGGCACGTCGGCGGTGGTCCGCAGCCGGTCGTCCGTCGTCACGCGCAGCCAGGCCGCCGGCAGCAGCGCCAGCACGCACACCGCCACCACCCCTTGCACCAGCCGCCGCCACCCCGTACGGGTACGCGGCAGACGCGGGCGGCGGACGCTGAAACGGCGCATCGGACGGGTCCTCCCCGGTCGGTCCTCGACCGGGAGAGACGCTCCGCCGAGCTTTCCGGTTCACATCACACTCTGTGACCGGCTTCACGCCTCGGGATGAAGCGGCAGGTCGAACCGCCTCACGCCCACGGCCGTCCGCATGGTGAACCGCTGGAAAACGCCCGTCACACCCGCGCAACGGGAAGGCAACGTGCCGCGTCCACGATCGGTGCATGACGGCGTACCCCATGAACGACCACGACACCCGGCCCGCCCTCGTCGTCGTGGCCCACGGCAGCCGCGACCCGCGTGCGCTGAGCACCGTACGGCGGCTCCTGGACCGTGTCCGCGCACTGCGGCCGGGCCTGCCCGTGCGCCTGGGGCACATCGAGCTGAACGCGCCCCTGCTCCCCGACACCCTCGCCGAGCTGGACGCGCACGGCACCGGGGCCGCCGTCCTCGTACCGCTGCTGCTCAGCCGGGGCTACCACGTCAAGCGGGACATCCCCGAGATGGCCGCCGGGGCACGGCTGCACGCGCGCGTGGCCGCGCCGCTCGGCCCGCACCCCCTGCTCGTGGACGCCCTGCACGCCCGCCTCACCGAGGCCGGCTGGCGCACCCCGGCCGACGAGGCGACCCGCCGCGCGAGCGGGGTCGTACTCGCCGCCGCCGGCTCCCGCGACCCCGAGTCGAGGACCGACACGAACCGCACCGCGCGCCTGCTCGCCGACCGCCTCGGTGTCCCCGTGATCCCCGCCTACGCCTCCGCCGCAGCCCCCACCGTCCCCGACGCCGTCCGCGCCCTGGCCGCCCGGGGCCGCCACCGCGTGGCCGTGGCCTCCTGCTTCACGGCCCCCGGCCGCTTCGCCACGGAGTGCGCGGCAGCGGCGCCGGGCATCGTCTCCGCCCCCCTCGGCACCCACCCCGCGATGGCCCACCTCCTCCTCCACCGCTACGACCAGGCTCTGCGGACTCCGTCCACCCCGCCCCTGGAACTCGCGTCGGCCTTCTGAGGGGATCGGCCGCACGGCCCAACGGGTGTCCTCCGTGCGGGGGTGACCGAACGTTTCTCCTCTTCCCGCCTCCTCATGCGCCGAGCCATGATCGGCACCCCGTCGGAGCGGAAGAGGTTCCTGGCCGTGCCGGAGGTGTCTTCCCTGTGGTGGTCGTCGTCATCGTCGTCGCCGTCCTGGCTCTGCTGGCGGGCCTCGCCGCGAACCGGTTTCTGCGGCCGAAACTGTTCAACGAGGACGAAGACACCGGCATGGCCGTCAAGGACCTCGTCGGGCCCCTGCTGACGCTGACCGTTCTGCTCCTCGCGTTCGTCCTGGTCACCGCCAGCGGTTCCTACGGCAAGGCCGAGGTCGCCGCCCGCGGCGAAGCCCGCGCGGTGGACCAGCTCGTCGAGATCGCCGAGTACGCTCCGCAAGCCCAGCAGGCGCGCATCCAGGCCGACGCCGTCTGCTACGCCCGTGCCGTGCGTACCCAGGAGTGGCCGGCCATGGCCGACGGCAACAAGTCGGCGGCTCCCAGCGTGTGGTCGACGGACTTGCGCCAGACCTTCCGCGCTCTGGAGGGCGAGCCGGCCTTCGGCATGCTGGTCGCCGCCGACAACAAACGCTCCGACGAGCGTGAAGAGCGGCTGACCCAGGCCACCCCCAGCATCCCGGACGCCATCTTCTGGTTCCTGCTCGCCACGTTGGTCATCACGGTGATCGGCCTCGCCATGTGCCTGCCCCGCAGGAACAACCGCGGCCAGGTGATCGCGCTGGTGGTGGTCACCGCGCTGCTGACCACGGCCTTGTGCATCATCCAGAATGTCGACAGCCCCTTCTACGGCATCGTCAAGGTGGAGCCGACCGCGATCGCCGATGTCGAGAAGCAGGCCACCCGCGACTTCCTCGTCCACAGCGAGGCCGACGAACTGCCCTGCGACGACCAGGGCAACCGCACCGCCTGAGCCGGCTGTGCCGACATGCGGAGCCCACGCTGCTTCGCCCAGTCGGTGACCGCTCTACGGCGCGAGGGTGCGGACGCGGCCCCCGGAGGGCGAGAACCCCCCCCGGCTGTCGCACCCTCCCCTTACTGTTCGGAACATGGAAGGCACCGCACCACCCCCCGCATACGACCCGACGTCCGTCGCCCGCTGGGCCCCCGAGCCCGACAAACGCCCCGGCCGAACCGCCTTCCAACGCGACCGCGCCCGCGTCCTGCACTCCGCCGCCCTCCGCCGCCTCGCCGGAAAGACGCAGGTCGTCACCCCCGGCGAGCACAGCCAGGTCTGGGACGCCAGCCCCCGCACCCGCCTCACCCACTCCCTCGAATGCGCCCAGGTCGGCCGTGAACTCGGTGCCGCCCTCGGCTGCGACCCCGACCTCGTCGAGGCCGCCTGCCTCTCCCACGACCTCGGGCACCCGCCCTTCGGCCACAACGGCGAACAGGCGCTGAACGAGTTCGCCGAGGACTGCGGCGGCTTCGAGGGCAACGCCCAGTCGCTCCGCCTCCTCACCCGCATCGAGCCCAAACGCTTCACCCCCGAAGGCTCCGTCGGCCTCAACCTCACCCGCGCCGCCCTCGACGCCGCCACCAAGTACCCGTGGCCCCGCGGCGCCCACCCCACCGACCCGGCCTCCCCGAAGTTCGGGGTCTACGAGGACGACCGCCCCGTCTTCGACTGGGTCCGCGAGGGCGCCCCCGGCACCCGCGTCTGCTTCGAGGCCCAGGTCATGGACTGGGCCGACGACGTCGCCTACTCGGTGCACGACGTGGAGGACGGCCTGCACGCCGGCCACATCGACCCGAACTGCCTCCACTCCGACCTGGAACGGGAAGCCGTCTTCGCCGTCGCCGCCGGCCGGTACGTCCCCGCCGGCACCGACCCGGCCGAACTCGCGGAGGCCCTCGACCGCCTCCTCGACCAGGAGTGGTGGCCGCACGGCTACGACGGCACCGCGGTCGCCCAGGCCCGCCTCAAGGACGCCACCAGCCAGCTCATCGGCCGCTTCTGCCTCGCCGCCGAGGGCGCCACCCGGCAGGCCTTCGGCACCGGGCACCTCACCAGATACGGCGCCGAACTCGTCGTACCGCGCAGCACCCGCATGGAGTGCGCGGTCCTCAAGGCGGTCGCCGACCGGTACGTCATGCAGCGTGCCGAACAGGAACTGCTCCGCGCCGACCAGCGGATCGTCGTCCTCGAACTGGCCGGGGCACTCACCTCCCGCGCCCCCGACGGCCTGGACCCCCAGTTCCGCACCCTGTTCGAGCGGGCCCCGGACGACCGCGCCCGCAAGCGCGTGATCGTCGACCAGATCGCGTCGCTCACCGACGCCTCGGCCCGCTCGCTTCACGCCCGTCTCACAGGGCAGAGATGAGCGGTATGGCCTGATCGGGTCACTCCCCCTTCCGGCAACACCCTGCGTGCGGGACGCTCGCAGGTGGCGACACCCTTACGAGGAGGCAACGACGTGGTCGACGCGGATCAGACATTCGTCATCGTCGGAGGCGGCCTGGCCGGCGCGAAGGCGGCCGAGACGCTGAGATCAGAGGGCTTCACCGGCCGCGTGATACTGATCTGCGACGAACGCGACCACCCCTACGAGCGTCCGCCCCTGTCCAAGGGCTACCTCCTCGGCAAGGACGAACGCGACAGCGTCTTCGTCCACGAGCCCGCCTGGTACGCGCGCCACGACGTCGAGCTGCACCTCGGCCAGACCGTCGACGCCGTCGACCGGACCGCGCGGACCGTCCGCTTCGGCGAGGACGGCACCGTCGTCCGCTACGACAAACTGCTGCTCGCCACCGGCGCCGAACCCCGCCGCCTGGACATCCCCGGCACCGGCCTCGTCGGCGTCCACCATCTGCGCCGTCTCGCCCACGCCGAACGTCTCAAGGGTGTCCTGGCCTCCCTCGGCCGCGACAACGGCCATCTGGTGATCGCCGGCGCCGGCTGGATCGGTCTGGAGATCGCGGCGGCGGCCCGCGAGTACGGCGCGGAGGTCACCGTCGTCCACCGCGGCGAGACCCCGCTGCACTCGGTCCTCGGGCCCGAGCTCGGCCAGCTCTTCGCCGAGCTGCACCGCGAGCACGGCGTCCGCTTCCACTTCGGTGCCACGCTCACCGGGATCACCGGCCAGGACGGCATGGTCCTCGCGGCCCGCACCGACGACGGCGAGGAGCACCCCGCGCACGCCGTCCTCGCGGCGATCGGCGCGGCCCCCCGCACGTCCCTCGCGGAGGCGGCGGGACTGGAACTCGCCGACCGCGCGGACGGTGGCGGCGTCCTCGTCGACGAACGGCTGCGTACCTCCGACCCGGACATCTACGCCGCCGGTGACGTCGCGTCCTTCCCGCACGGCCTCTTCGGTACGCGGCTGCGGGTGGAGCACTGGGCCAACGCGCTGAACGGCGGGCCGGCGGCCGCACGCTCCATGCTGGGCCGGGAGGAGATCTACGATCGCGTTCCCTACTTCTTCACCGACCAGTACGACCTGGGGATGGAGTACTCCGGGTGGGCGCCGCCGGGGTCGTACGACCAGGTGGTGATCCGTGGGGACGCGGGGAAGCGGGAGTTCATCGCGTTCTGGGTCCGGGAGGGGCGCGTGCTGGCGGGGATGAATGTGAATGTGTGGGATGTCACGGAGCCGATCCAGGGGCTGATCCGGTCCGGCGCGCGGGTGGACACGGAGGCGCTGGCGGATCCGCATGTGCCGCTGGAGAGCCTTCTCGCCTAGGCGTCCGCCGGATTCCGCCGCATCGCGCGTGCGGCGCCGTCGGGCCGGTCGTGCCCGCGCGGCGGTGCCGCACATGTCACAGCCCCGCGCCCCCGAGGGGTGCGTTCGCGTCCCCGTGCTGTCAGGCCCGCCCCGTAGAATTCACGCGTGGCAGGACGGATCAATGACGAGGACGTGAAGGCGGTTCGGGACGCGGTCCCGATCGACGCCGTCGTCTCCGAGTACCTCCAGCTGCGCAACGCGGGCGGCGGGAACCTCAAGGGACTCTGCCCGTTCCACGACGAGAAGTCGCCGTCCTTCCAGGTCAGCCCGAGCAAGGGACTCTTCCACTGCTTCGGCTGCCAGGAGGGCGGCGACACCATCACGTTCGTGATGAAGGTCGACCACCTCTCCTTCTCGGAGGCGGTCGAGCGCCTCGCCGGGCAGGCCGGCATCACCCTGCGCTACGAGGAGGGCGGGTACAACCCCAGCCACCAGCGCGGTGAGCGCATCCGCCTGGTCGAGGCCCACAAGATCGCCGCCGAGTGGTACGCGGAACAGCTCGCGACCTCCCCCGAGGCGGACACCGGCCGCGCCTTCCTCGCCGACCGCGGCTTCGACCAGGCCGCCGCCGTCCACTTCGGCGTCGGCTACAGCCCGCAGGGCTGGGACCACCTCACCCGCTTCCTGCGCGGCAAGGGCTTCAGCGACAAGGAACTCATCCTCTCCGGCCTCTCCCAGGAGGGCCGCCGCGGCCCCATCGACCGCTTCCGCGGCCGGCTGATGTGGCCCATCCGCGACATCGGCGGGGAGGTCGTCGGCTTCGGCGCCCGCAAGCTCTACGAGGCGGACACCGGCCCGAAGTACCTCAACACGCCCGACACGGCGATCTACAAGAAGTCCCAGGTCCTCTACGGCATCGACCTGGCGAAGAAGGACATCGCGAAGTCCTCCCGCGCGGTCGTCGTCGAGGGCTACACCGACGTCATGGCCTGCCACCTCGCCGGGGTGACGACCGCCATCGCCACCTGCGGCACCGCCTTCGGCGGCGACCACATCAAGATCCTGCGCCGCCTCCTCATGGACAACGGCAGCGCACGCGTGATCTTCACCTTCGACGGTGACGCGGCCGGCCAGAAGGCGGCCCTGCGCGCCTTCGAGGACGACCAGAAGTTCGCCGCCGAGACCTACATCGCCATCGCCCCCGACGGCATGGACCCCTGCGACCTGCGCCTCGCCAAGGGCGACGAGGCCGTCGCCGACCTGGCCGAACCCCGCACCCCGCTCTTCGAGTTCGCCCTCCGCCAGATCGTGGTCCGCTACGACCTGGACACCCCGGCCGGCCGCGCCGCCGCCCTCGACGAGGCCGCGCCGATCGTCGCCCGGATCAAGAACAGCGGCGCCCAGCACGAGGTCGCCGTCCAGCTCGCCGGGATGCTCGGCATCCTCGACACCCAGTTCGTCGTCAAGCGGGTCGCCCAGCTCGCCCGCTGGGCCCGCGACCGCGGCGGCAAGGGCCCCGCCCCCGACCGGCAGCAGCGCGGGGGCGGCGCCGGCTCCCAGCAGTACGCCCCCGCCCAGGCCGCCCCGCGCGGCCCCGCCCTCAACCTCCGCAACCCGGTCTTCGCCACCGAACGCGAACTGCTCAAGCTCGCCCTCCAGCGCCCGGAGCTGGTCTCCCCGGCCTTCGACGCGTACGGCGTCGACGAGTTCACCGCCCCGCCCTACGCGGCCGTACGCCAGGCGATCATGGAGGCGGGCGGCGCGGAGCACGGCGTCCAGGACCCGCAGGAGTACCTGATCCGGGTCCGCGAGGCCGCCCCCGACGACACCGTCCGCGCCATGGTCACCGAACTCGCCGTCGAGGCGATCATGCTGCACCGGGGCGTCAAGGGGGTCGACGAGACCTACGCGGGCGCCCAGCTCGTCACCGTCCGCCGCCGCGCGGTCGAGCGCCGCATCCGCGACATCACCAGTCGCCTCACCCGCCTCAGCAACCACGGCGACCCGGGTGAACTGGCCGCCGTGCAGAACGAGTTGTGGGTCCTCCAGCAGTACGACCAGGCCCTGCGGGAGCACGGCGCGGCCGCGCTGTGAGGACGGCCGGGGGCCGGGCCGGATAAGCGGCCGGTCACCGGCCGGACGCAAAAAGTCACCGCACGCCCCTCGTGGGGACGATGTGTCGTACCCCACACTGGTCCCGGTGCCTGAGTCCTCGGAGCGCGGCCGATCCGTCACCGACGGGTCCCGGACATCCGCGGGTCCGCTCATCGCGTACGGGACGGACAGCGGCGAGGCCGCCGACTCCGTCCCCGAAGTACCGCTGCCCCACCCCCGGCAGCGATCATCCTGGAGGTCGCCCCCGTGCAGACCCAGACCCTCACCCAGCCCGGCGCCGGCGTTCTCGCCGCCATGCCCGCGCAGAGCCGCGCCGCGCACCACCCCGAGACCCCGCCCGAGCCGGCCCCGTCCGTCGAGGAGCCGGCCCCGTCCTTCGAGGAGCCGGTCGCGCCCGTCCGTGCCGAGACCGGCAGCCCCTCCTCGGACCTGTTCCGCCAGTATCTGCGCGAGATCGGCCGCATCCCGTTGCTGACCGCCGCCGAGGAGGTCGAACTCGCCCGCCGTGTCGAGGCGGGGCTGTTCGCCGAGGAGAAACTGCGGCTGGCCCCCGATCTGGACAGCCGGCTCGCCGTCGACCTGGACCGGCTCGTCGTCATGGGCCGGATGGCCAAGCGGCGGCTGATCGAGGCGAACCTGCGGCTCGTCGTGTCCGTCGCCAAGCGGTACGTGGGCCGGGGGCTGACCATGCTCGACCTGGTCCAGGAGGGGAACCTCGGGCTGATCCGGGCGGTGGAGAAGTTCGACTACGCGCGGGGGTACAAGTTCTCCACGTACGCCACGTGGTGGATCCGCCAGGCCATGTCACGTGCGCTGGCCGACCAGGCCCGGACCATTCGCGTCCCCGTGCACGTGGTGGAGCTCATCAACCGGGTGGTGCGGGTGCAGCGGCGGATGCTGCAGGAGCGCGGGTACGAGCCGACGCCGGGCGAGGTCGCCGCGCACCTGGACCTGCCGGCCGAGCGGGTGGGGGAGGTGTTGCGGCTCGCGCAGGAGCCGGTCTCCCTGCACGCGCCGGTGGGCGAGGAGGAGGACGTGGCGCTCGGTGACCTCATCGAGGACGGCGATGCGGCGAGCCCGGTGGAGTCGGCGGCGTTCCTGCTGTTGCGGGAGCATCTGGAGGCGGTGCTGTCGACGTTGGGGGAGCGGGAGCGGAAGGTCGTGCAGCTCCGGTACGGCCTGGTCGACGGGCGGCCCCGCACGCTGGAGGAGATCGGCCGTATCTTCGGCGTGACGCGCGAGCGCATACGTCAGATCGAGTCCAAGACGCTGAACAAGCTCCGCGACCACGCCTTCGCCGACCAGCTGCGCGGCTACCTGGACTGACGGCACCCCGCGCCGCGCGGCTGCCGCGACGGAACGGCTCGGCCCTGCGACGCACCGTGTGCGCAGGGGTTCTACGTATTTTTACTGACGCCGCATCCGCTGTGTTCTGTCACCGTCTTCCCAGATGCGACCTCGGTACCGACGTACCGGGGCGCAGGTGTCTGAGGAGTGAGCACGAGAGCGGACGGACTGCGGCGGGTTCCGGCGGCCGTGGTGATGCTGGCGGCGGTGGCCCTGCTGGCCGGTTGCGGGGGCGGCGACGAGGGGTCCCGGGACGGCGGGAGCGGTGCCGCGGCCGAGGACTCCGGGAAGGGGACCGCGGCGGGGAAGGCGGGCGGCGGCCCGCTGGACGCGGCCGGTCTGGAGAGCGCGGCGGTCGCCGAGGCGGACCTGCCCGACTACACCTTCACCGTCTTCAAGCAGGGCACCGTCCTCGGCAGCAAGGGGAAACCGGCCGACCCGGCGGCCTGCCAGCCCATCGAGGACATCCGCCTGCGCTCCCCCGAACCGGCGCCGGCCGCGGCGGCGGCCCGCTCCGTCCACCCGAAGACGGACATCCAGGCCACCGAGATCACGCTGTACGCCTACGACAAGGCGGCCGACGCCGAGGAACTCCTCACCCGTGTCCGCGAGGCGGCGAAGAACTGCCCCGCCGGCTACGAGGACGACACCGGCCTGAACCCGACCGTCACCGCCCTCGCCGACCCCGACCCCGGCCCGGGCGACGAGGCACTCGCCTACAAGCGGGAGTTGTCCGGCACGGCGCACTGGTACCGGGTGGTGCGCAGCGGCCCCCACGTCGCCGTCTTCGGCTGGAAGAGCCTGGTCGCGCACAAGAACGCGGGCGAGGCTCCGGACGAGGTGATCACCGCCCAGCTGAAGAAGCTGACGGAGACGGCGGGCACGGACTGATCCGGGGACGCGCGCGTCCCCGGACCGGCCCGGGACGCGCGCGTCAGTCGACCTCCGCCACCGCCTGGGCGAACTGCGCCTTGTACAGGCGGGCGTACGCCCCGTCCGCCGCCAGCAGCTTCTCGTGCGCGCCCTGTTCGACGATCGAGCCGTTCTCCATCACCAGGATCGTGTCCGCGTCCCGGATCGTGGACAGCCGGTGCGCGATCACGAACGACGTACGCCCGTGCGCCAGTCGCGCCATTGCCTTCTGGATCAGCACCTCCGTGCGGGTGTCCACGGAACTCGTCGCCTCGTCCAGGACGAGGATCACCGGGTCCGACAGGAACGCCCGGGCGATCGTGATGAGCTGCTTCTCACCCGCGCTCACCCCGCTGCCCTCGTCGTCGATCACCGTGTCGTACCCGTCGGGCAGCGTCCGGACGAACCGGTCCGCGTGCGCGGCCCGCGCCGCCTCCTCGATCTCCTCCCGGGTGACCTCGCGCGCGGAACCGTAGGCGATGTTCTCCGCGATGGTGCCGCCGAACAGCCAGGTGTCCTGGAGCACCATGCCGATCCCGGCGCGCAGTTCGTCCCGGGACATCCTCGCGATGTCCACCCCGTCGAGGGTGATCCGCCCGCCGGAGACCTCGTAGAACCGCATCAGCAGGTTCACCAGGGTCGTCTTGCCGGCGCCCGTCGGGCCGACGATGGCCACCGTGTGGCCCGGCTCGACCGTCAGCGACAGATCCTCGATCAGCGGCCTCTCCGGGTCGTACCGGAACGACACGTGCTCCAGCGCCACCCGCCCGCGCAGCTCGGCCGGCTTCTCGGCCGGCGAGGGGTCGGCCTCCTGCTCCTCGGCGTCCAGCAGTTCGAAGACCCGCTCCGCCGAGGCGACACCCGACTGCACCAGGTTCGCCATCGAGGCGACCTGCGTCAGCGGCATCGAGAACTGCCGCGAGTACTGGATGAACGCCTGCACGTCACCGATGGACAGCGTGCCCGACGCGACCCGCAGCCCGCCGACGACCGCCACCAGCACGTAGTTGATGTTCGAGACGAAGAACATCAGCGGCTGCATGACGCCGCTGTTGAACTGCGCCTTGAACCCGGCCTCGTACAGCGCGTCGTTCTCCTCGGCGAACTTCCTCGCCGACTCCTCCTGACGCCCGAACACCTTCACCAGGGTGTGCCCGGTGTACATCTCCTCGATGTGCGCGTTGAGGGTGCCGGTCGACTTCCACTGCTGCACGAAGTGCGGCTGCGACCGCTTGCCGACGCGGGTGGCGACGACGAACGACAGCGGCACCGTCACCAGCGCGACCAGCGCCAGGATCCACGAGACGTAGAACATCATCGCGAGCACGCCGATGATGGTGAGCAGCGAGTTGATCAGCTGGCCCATCGACTGCTGGAGCGTCTGCCCGATGTTGTCGATGTCGTTGGTGGCGCGGCTGAGCACCTCACCGCGCTGCCGCTTGTCGAAGTACGACAGCGGCAGCCGCGACAGCTTCGTCTGCACGTCCTCGCGCATCCGGAACATGGTGCGGTTGACCGCCCGGTTCACCAACCGGGTCGCCACCGCCATCAGCAGTCCGGCGACGCCGAACACCGCCAGCGCGAACAGCAGGACGTTGCCCACCGCCGTGAAGTCGATGCCCTCGCCGGGCGTGAAGTCGGTGCCGCGGAGCATGTCGGCGACGTCGCCCTCGCCCCGCTCCCGCATCGAGTCGAGCACCTGCTCCTTGGTGGCGCCCTCCGGCATGTCGCGGCCGACGATGCCCGCGAAGACCAGGTCGGTCGCCCTGCCGAGGATCTTCGGCCCGATCACGCTGAGTCCGACGCTCAGGACGACGCAGGCCAGCAGCCCGTAGATCGTCACACGTTCCGGCCGGAACCGCGCGAGCAGCCGTTTGCTCGACCCCTTGAAGTCGATCGTCCGCTGGTCGGGGCCGCCCCCGGCCATCATCCGTCCCCCGGGCCCCGCCATCAGGCAGCCTCCGCTTCCGTGAGCTGGGAGAGCACGATCTCCCGGTAGGTCTCGTTGTCCGCCATCAGTTCGTGGTGCCGGCCGGTGCCGACGACCCGGCCCTCGTCCAGGACCACGATCCGGTCGGCGTCCCGGATGGTCGCCACCCGCTGGGCGACGATCACCACGGTCGCCTCGGCCGTCTCCCGTCCGAGGGCCGCCCGCAGGGCCGCGTCGGTGGCGTAGTCGAGCGCGGAGAAGGAGTCGTCGAAGAGGTAGATCTCCGGGCGCTGCACCAGCGTCCGGGCGATCGCGAGGCGCTGGCGCTGACCGCCGGAGACGTTCGTCCCGCCCTGCGCGATCGGCGCGTCGAGTCCGCCCTCCAGGCGCTCCACGAAGTCCTTGCCCTGCGCCACCTCCAGCGCGTGCCACAGCTCCTCGTCCGTGGCGTCCGGATTGCCGTAGCGCAGGTTCGTCGCCACCGTGCCCGCGAAGAGGTACGGCTTCTGCGGTACGAGGCCGACGGTCTTCGCGAGCAGCGCCGGCTCGACGTCCGCCACGGGCACGCCGTCCACCAGCACCTCCCCGTCGGTCGCGTCGAACAGCCGGGGGACAAGACCGAGGAGGGTGGACTTGCCGCTGCCGGTGGAACCGATCACGGCCGTGACCTCACCGGGCCGCGCCACCAGATCGACGGCCTTCAGCACCGGCTCCTCGGCACCCGGGTAGCGGAAGCCCGCGCCCCGGATCTCCAGGTGTCCGTGCCGGCGCAGCTCGGTGACGGGCGCGACGGGCGGCACCACGCTCGACGACGTGTCCAGCACCTCGTGGATGCGCTCGGCGCAGACCTCGGCGCGCGGCACCATCATGAACATGAAGGTGGCCATCATCACGGACATGACGATCTGCATCAGATAGGCGAGGAACGCGGTCAGGTCACCGATCTGCATCCCGCCGCTGTCGATGCGGTGCGCGCCGAACCACACCACCGCGATCGACGACAGGTTCACCACCGTCATGACCACCGGGAACATCAGCGCCAGCAGATTGCCCGTGCGCAGCGACATGTCGGTCAGCTCGGTGTTGGACTTCCGGAACCGCCCCTGCTCGTACGTGTCCCGCACGAAGGCGCGGATCACCCGGTTGCCGGTGATCTGCTCGCGCAGCACCCGGTTCACCGTGTCGAGCCGCTCCTGCATGGTCCGGAACAGCGGACGCAGCTTCCGTACGATCAGCGTCACGCAGACGCCCAGCACCGGCACCACCGCGACCAGCACCCCGGACAGCGGGACGTCCAGGCCGAGCGCCATCACGATGCCGCCCACACACATGATGGGCGCCGACACCATCAGGGTGAACGTCATCAGGACCAGCATCTGCACCTGCTGGACGTCGTTCGTCGTACGGGTGATCAGCGAGGGCGCGCCGAAGTGACCCACCTCACGCGCGGAGAACGACTGCACCCGGTCGAACACGGCGGCGCGTACGTCCCGTCCCAGGGCCGACGCGGTCCGGGCGCCGTAGTACACGGCACCGATGTTGCACACGACCTGGACCAGCGAGATGCCGATCATCAGGGCGCCGTAGCCCAGGATGTAACCGCTGTCGCCCTCGACGACGCCCTGGTCGATGATGTCCGCGTTGAGCGTGGGCAGGTAGAGCGAGGCGCAGGTCTGCAGGAACTGCAGCAGCACCAGCAGGGTGATGGGTCTCTTGTAGGGCCTCAGATGGGTCCGCAGGAGTCGTATGAGCACGCTGAATCTCTCGGAGTGGTCGGCGGGGGCGTTGGTTGCCCGTGGCCCCCATCGTCGAACACTCCACCCGCGTTACCTCAACCGAATTAATCCCCCGGCCCGTGCTATGCGCGGAACGCCCCCGGATGGGTCTGCTCCCGCACCGCCACGTACTGCTGGCGCACCGCCTGCCCCACCGCCAGGTCCTCCCCGGGATCCAGCACCTGCGCCACCGGGCCCTGCCAGACCGGCGGCGTACGCGGATCGAGGGTGCCCTGCGACGCACCCAGCGCCCAGGCCGCCTGCCGGGCCGCGCCGATCGCCGCGTAGTCCGCGGGCTGCGGCACCACCACCTGCGCCCCGAACAGCGCGGGCGCCGCCGACTGCACGGCCGGCAGCTCCGCGGCCGGACCCAGCAGGAAGACCCGCCGCACCTCCACGCCCCGGCCGCGCAGCACGTCCAGCGCGTCCGCGAGCCCGCACAGCATGCCCTCGAACGCGGCCCGCGCCAGATGCTCCGGCTTCATCGACTCGCGCCGCAGCCCGGACAGCGTCCCGGCGGTGTGCGGCAGGTTCGGGGTGCGCTCACCCTCCAGGTACGGCAGCAGCACCAGCCCGTGCGACCCCGGCGTCGACTTCATCGCCAGGTCGGACAGGCTCTCCAGGTCGGGCAGGCCGAGCAGTTCGGCGGTCCCGCGCAGGGCGCGCACGGCGTTCAGGGTGGTGACCACGGGCAGGTGCATGCCGGTCGCGTCCGCCAGCGAGGTGATCATTCCGTGCTGGTCGACGAGCGCCTCCGGGTGCACGGCCATCACGGACCCGGACGCGCCCAGCGACACCACCGCGTCGCCCAGCCCGATCCCCAGCCCGAACGCCGCCGCCATCGTCTCGCCCGTGCCGGCGGAGATCAGCAGCCCTTCCGGGGTCGTACCGGCCGCCTCCGCCGGGCCGATCACCTCGGGCAGCATCGCCTGGTGCCCGAGCGCCAGCTCCACCAGATCGGGCCGGTAGCCGCCGGTGGCCGCCGCCCAGTACCCGGTGCCGGACGCCCCGCCCCGGTCGGTGGTGCGCCGCACCGGCCGGCCGAGAAGCTGCCACACCAGCCAGTCGTGCGCCTGCAGCAGTACGGCGGTGCGCGCCGCGTTCTCCGGTTCGCTGCGGGCCATCCAGCGCAGCTTGGTCACCGGCTGCGCGGCCCCCGGCACACAGCCCACGGCCCGCGCCCACGCCTCACGCCCGCCGAACGCGTCGATCAGATCGGCCGCCGCGACCTGCGCCCGCTTGTCGCCGCCGGTCATCGCCGGCCGCACGGTGTTGCCCTGCGCGTCCAGCGGCACCAGCGCGTTCGCCTGTGCGGAGACGCCGATGGCCTGCACGCCCTCCAGCAGGCCGCCGCCCGCGGCCTCGCCGAGGGACAGCAGCCAGGCCTGCGGGTCGACGTCGGAGGGACGGCCGCCGCCGTCGGTGCCCTGTACCGGATGAGGGGCGTATCCCTGCTTGAGTACGGATCCGGTGTCCGTGTCACAGACGACGATGCGAGTGAAGTCTGGCGCGCTGTCCAGTCCGGCGACTATCCCCATACGGCGATTTTGCCGTACCGCCGCGCTTGCGTGGGCGGTGGGCGCCGTCGGGGTTTTTTATCGCGGGCGCGGGCCGTGTGCGGTCGCGCGCGCCCACGCGGCGGAGCCGCATGTCGAATACGGCCCCACGCCCCTCGGGCGGGAGGGGTCGCCCGGCGCCCACCGGGTGGCTCTCACGTGTTGCTCGTGCCCCAGTCGTCCTCCGCCGGGCCGTGGGCCGTGCGTTCGCGCAGGGTGCGCACCCGCTGGGCGACCGAGTCGGGCATGCGGTCGCCGACCTTGTCGCTGACCACGTGGTACGCCTTGTCCGCGAACTCGCGGCCCTGCTGCGCCGCGCTCTCCGCGGTGTTGCGCACGGCGGGGTTCTGTGTGAACTGCTGCGCGGACTTCTTGATCTGCTCGTAGCGCTCGCGTCCGGCTTTCGTGCCCAGCACGTAACCCAGGACGACTCCGGCGACGAACGTGAGCCGGTAACGCATGGCGGCCACCCTTCCCGTTGTTCCGGCGACGGCGCCGGGGAGTACCGATTGGCGGAGCACCCCCCTGCTTGCGCTAATGTATGTGTCGCAGCGAGCGAGTGCCCCCTGGCGGATACCCAGGCGGGTACGTTCGATGCAACGAGACATTCCTCCGTAGCTCAATTGGCAGAGCAGCCGGCTGTTAACCGGCAGGTTACTGGTTCGAGTCCAGTCGGGGGAGCTCGGTCCTCCGTAGCTCAATTGGCAGAGCAGCCGGCTGTTAACCGGCAGGTTACTGGTTCGAGTCCAGTCGGGGGAGCATGGTGAACGAGGGCCCCGTAGGGGTCCTTTTTCATGTCCGGGGGAACCGTGCGGGGCTCGGCGAAGTCTCCATGGTCACGAAGACCGCACGCGGCCGACCATCCGGAGCAGGAGATCGTATGAGCGGCTATGCTGCGGCAGACGGCGCGCACACATGTACGCGACACGCCGTTATGGGGCGGTAGCTCAGCCGGTTAGAGCAGCGGACTCATAATCCGTCGGCCGTGGGTTCGAGTCCCACCCGCCCCACTCACCGCACCACGGGAAACGGACGCTCCGTCATCGAGGGGCGAGTGGCAGCCCCTCGGGGTTCTCCGGATCCACCCCCACCTCCGCCTCCCGCCGCGAAGAGGTGTCCGGCCGCTCCCCGTCGGCCGTGAACGAGCCCCTGCCCGGAGTGGTGACGATCGGCTTCTCTCCACGGAGTGCCCGCGGTCGCCCCGCGGACCGTGACCCGTACGGCCCCGAACTCCGTTTCGGGCCGCCCCTGCGAGAAGACTTCCGTGAAGTGCCGGTTCCCTGCCGGTGGTTGTCGCGTCGCGAGAGGTCACGGCACCCCGCCGCACCACGCCGAATCGGTCCCCCTCGCCCGGCTCGGTCCCTTCCGGCCGGGGGAAGCCGGGCCCTGACCGCCGGTTTCGGGGCAAGGGGGAGCGCGGCGGGCGGCTCCGGCATCCGCCGGCGATCCACCCCGGCCCCTTTGCCGGTGCCGAAGAACGCGTGGCGCCGGGTGGACACCGCCCCGTACAAGCCCACCCGGCGTGGGCGGCACCGCTCCGCAGGGGCCATCGGTCTCCTGGTGTACGCCACCGCGGTCCACCACGGCCCTACCGTGCTCCCTGCGGACAACGGCTTCGGCACTGCCGCGGCCGTCCTGGAGGACGTGGAGCAGCGGGACGCGAGGGCCTGAGGCGGCGGGGCCCCGGGCTCACCCGCCCTCGGCGGCGCCGTCGGACGAGGCCGGCGCGTCCGACGGGTCGCGTTCGCCCTCCGCCTGGGACGGGGTGGAGTGCGGGATCTCGGGGGTGGTCCACTCGTCGTCGTCCCGGTCGCCCTCGGCCTGGGACGGAGTGTGCTCGCTCAGCTCGCTCATGGTGCTGCCTCCCGCTCGCGGGGCCGGTGGTCGGTCCGTCGCCGGGTACCCCGCGCGGGGCCGGTGTCACCGTGCCGAGCGGCGGGCCAGGGCCCTGGACAGGGCGGCGCGGACCTCCTCGGGCGGTGTGGCGCCCTCCGCCCCCGCACCGGCGGTGAGCGCCTCCGCGACCGCGCGGAGCTTGGTGTTGGAGAGCTGGGACACCTCCCGCAGAAGGTGCCACGCCTCGTCCGAGGTGCAGCCGTACGTCGCCATCAGGATGCCGCGGGCCTGGTCGATCACCGGGCGGGAGGCGATCGCCTGCCGCAGCTGCTCGACCTCCTCCCGGAGCAGGTGCAGCCGCTCCTCCCGCTCCAGCGCCACCGCCGAGACGGTCCGCGACGGCGTGCCCTCCGGTGCCGGGGAGCGCAGCGGATCCGCGGTGTCGAAGCCGGCGAGTTCCAGGATGCGACGCGGCTGACCGTTCCAGCGGGTGGCCGTGACCGGCACCGACCATCGCCGGCCGTGGTCGCGCAGCACCTCCAGGAAATCCAGCCCCGCCGTGTCCATGAAGTACACGCCGCTCATGTCCACGTCGACCCGGACCGTGCCGGCGGGCAGCCCGGCCAGCTTCTCGGCCAGGGCCTGGGCGCATCCGCGGACCAGCTCGCCGCGCGGGGTGAGCAGCGCCCGGTCCGCGTCCACGTGACCGCCGATGACCAAGGTGTTCAGCCTTCCCGGGGGAGGGAGTGATGCCGCGGAGGACATGTCACCGCCTTGTCGGTGCTCGTGGGTGGTCGGGGCGTTTCGGGTGAGTCCGGCCGCCGCCGGCACCGGAGCGGTAGGCTGCGCACGGTCCCGGCTGCGCTGCGGGTGCGCCTGCCCCGCCCGCGGCGTGCTACACACCGTGCCGGGGGGAATGGCCGGGAACCGGCGGGGTACGTACAGGCCGGGAGCGTGGGGAGACGGGTGTTGGGTGATGACCACCGGACGTCGTACGGGCCCGGGATCCCGGCGCCCTGTCTGACGGTGCGCCCGCTGGCGGGCGGCCGCGGTGTCCGCGCGGCCGGGGAGATCGGCCTGGCCACGCATACGATCTGGGAGCGCGTGCTGGAGCAGGCGGTGCGCGAAGGTGAGGCCGTGTACTACCTGGAACTGTCCGAGGTGACGTTCGTCGACGTCGCGGGTGCCGGAGCGCTCGCGGCGGCCGCCGGGCGCCTCGGGGACGGCCGCAGGTTCGTGGTGCGGCGCCCGCCGCCCGCGCTGAGCCGGGTGCTGGACCTGTTCTGGCCCGACCTGCCGACGATCGAGGTGTCGATGTCATGAGCGCCGCGGCCGGACCCCTGGAAGCCCCCACCGGTTCCTTCGTCCACCCCGCCCTCTTCTACCGGGACGACCGGGAGTACCTGGAGGGCACCGTCCCCTTCGTGCGCGAGGGGCTCGCGGCCGGCGAGCCCGTGGCGGTCGCCGTCCCCGGTGACCGGCTGCGCCTGATCCGGGACGCGCTCGGGGACGACGCGGACACCGTCCGCCTCCTCGACATGCGCGAGGCCGGACGCAACCCCGGCCGGATCATCCCCGGCGTGCTGCGCGCCTTCGCCGACGCCCAGCCGGCCGGGAAGCGGGTGCGGATCATCGGCGAGCCCGTCTGGGCCGGCCGCTCCGCGGCCGAGTACCCCGCCTGCGTCCAGCACGAGGCGCTGATCAACGCCGCCTTCCGGGGCCGTACGGCGACGATCCTGTGCCCCTACGACGCCGTACGCCTGCCCGCGCACGTCCTCGCCGACGCCCACGCCACCCACCCCACCGTCGTCCCCGCCGGCGCCCGCCCGGCGCGGGACAGCGAGGCGTACGATCCCGACGCGGTCGTCGCCCGCTACAACGAGCCACTGCCGCTCGTGGCGGACGCGATGACCTTCCCGTTCGTCGCCGATTCGCTGCCCTCGGCCCGGCACGCCGCGTCCGACGAGGGACGGCGGCTCGGCCTCACCGGCGTCACCCTGAACGACCTGGCCCTCGCCACGGCCGAGCTGACCACGAACAGCGTGCTGCACGGCGGCGGTTCGGGAGTGCTGCGGGTCTGGGCCGAGGACGGCCACGTCCTGTGCGAGGTGCGCGACGGAGGCCGGATGACCGACCCCCTCGCCGGGCGTCACCCCGCCTCCCGCGACCAGCGCGGCGGACGCGGCCTGCTGATGGTCAACCTGATCGCCGACCTGGTGCGCGTGCACACCGGGGACGAGGGCACCACGATCAGATGCTGGTTCCCCCGCTGACGGCCCGCCCGGCCGTCCGCGCCCCCGCCGGTGCCCGCCCGGTTCAGGCGCGCAGCGGGTCCAGCACGATCGGGGCGATCCTGCCCTCCAGCATCTCGCCCAGCCCCTGTACGGCGCAGAGCTCCGGCCGTTCGGCGATGTGCACCGGCATGCCCGTCGACTGACGCAGCATCTGGTCGAAGCCCGGCAGCAGGGCGCTCCCGCCGACCATCATGATCCCCCGGTCGACCAGGTCGGCGACCAGATCCGGCGGGCACTCCCGCAGCACCTTGCCGATGCCGTCGAGGACGGCGGTGAGCGGTGTCTGGATGGCCCGCCGCACGGCGGCCGTGTCGACCCGCACGGAACGGGCCAGACCGGTGGCCACGTCCCGCCCGTGGATCTCCGTCGACTCCGGGCCCTGCGGGGTGAGCCCGTTGCCGTGCAGGGCGAGCTGCAGGGGCCGTACGGACTGGCTCGGCAGCATCAGCTCGTGCTGGTGGCGCAGGTGCTGCACGATCGCGTTGTCCACGGCCTCCCCGCCGACGGGGACGCGCTCCGCCGTCACGATCGCCCCGAGGGAGAGCACGGCCACCTGTGTGGCCGCCGCCCCGCACACCATGATCATGGTGGCCTCGGGCCGCTCCACCGGCAGGCCGCAGCCGACGGCGGCGGCGATGAGCGTGTCGACCAGCTCCACCCGGCGGGCGCCGAGACCGACCAGCGTCTCGATCGTGGCGCGCTGGGCGAGCGGATCGGCGTCGTGCGGGACGCAGGCCGCGGCCCGCAGCCGGGGCCTGCGGCGCAGCGTGCGGCGCATCCTGTCCCCGATGAGCTGCCGCAGCATGCGCTGCGCCATCTCGATGTCGACGACCGTGCCGCCGGAGACGGGGCGTACGACGCGGATGTAGTCCGGCGTACGGCCCGTCATCTTCTCCGCGAACTCACCGACCGCCATCAGCGCTCCGGTACGGGTGTTCACGGCGGCGGTGGACGGCTGGTCGACGACGAGTCCGGCGCCCTTGACATACACCCGGGTGCGGGCCGCCCCCAGGTCGACGGCGATGTGGCAGCGGCGCAGCTGCTCCAGACTGGCGGTCACGGCGGATCCTCCCGAGTGCGCACCCAGCGGCCCGCCGGACGGCGGACCTCTCAGGCATCGTGCGCGGCGGACGGGGCGGGCGCCTTTCCTGGGGGGCCGGGCGGGGGGCCGCCGAACGGGGCCTCTCAGCCGCGAGGGGTGCGGGCCGCCGGTCCGACGGCCGGTCCGACGGCCGGTCCGACGGCCGGTCAGGCCACCGGTCCCACGACCCCCCGGACCACCCCCAGCTCCACCAGGTCCTGCGGGCGGACGCGGAGCCGGTCCGCTGTGCTCTCCACCTCCTCCGGGGGCCGTTTGAGGATGGCCGCCGCGAGTTCCGGGGCGATCACCGAGAAGTAGCTGTCGGGGGTGGCCCAGGTGTTGCCGGGGGCCGCGAGCGCCAGCGCGCCGCCGGAGCCGCCCTCGCCGACGACCAGCGTGGTGACCGGCGTACGGGCGGCGGCCACGGCGCCGAACAGGTCGGCGATGGCGGCCCCCGCGCCCTGCCGCTCCGCCTCCGCGTCGTTCGCCGCGCCCGGCGTGTCCACCAGCGTCAGCACCGGGATGCCGAGCCGGTCCGCGAGCCGGACCAGCCGGGCGGCGGTGCGGTACCCGGCGGGCCGGGTCGCCGCCCCGGTCTGCGCCGCGTAGGCGACCGTACGGCCCTGGTGCTCGCCGAAGCCGCACAGCATGCCGTCCGGGTCCGTGCCGCCGCAGCGGTCGCCGCTGATGGTGACGCGGGAGGTGAGGAAGGCGTCCAGGTAGGCGGTGGCGCGCGGGCGTTCGGGTGAGCGGGCGCGGCGGACGGCGTCCCAGCCGGTGGCCGGGAGGTCCGCCCTGCCCAGCGCGGGCGGCGGCGGGACCGGCGCGGCGGAGGGCCGGGTCAGCAGCCGCAGCCAGTGGCCCAGCGTCCCGCGCAGCTCCTCCGGCCGGACCAGGGCGTCCGCCGCGCCCGCCGCCACCTGCGCCTCGGCCGTGTACGCCGCCGGGTCCGCGTCCGCCGGCCGCACCCGTGAGCCGGCGAAGCCGACCTGCGCGCCGGGCAGGGCGAGGACCACGTCGGCGCCCGCGCCCAGGGTGGCCCAGCCGCCGCCGGTCGTCGGGTCCCGCACCACCGCGATCTGCGGCAGCCCGGCCTCCCGTGTGAGCGCCGACTCCCGCGCCACCCGCTGGAGCTGGGTGAGCGCGAGCATGCCCTCCTGCATCCTGCTCCCCCCGGTGGCGACCAGCGGCACCACCGGCAGCCGGTGGGCGCGGGCATGGGCGTACGCCGCCACCAGCCGGTCGCCGGTGCGCTCGCCTAGCGAGCCGCCGAGGAAGCCGAACTCGAAGGCGACGACGACCGCCCGGGTGCCCCCGACGCTCGCGGTGCCGCAGATCACGGACTCCCGCTCGCCGGTGCGTTCGGCGGCACGGTCGCGGGCGGCGCCGTAACCGGGCCAGCCGAGCGGGCCGTCGGGGGACGGCTTCCTCGTGGGGTGGCCGAGTTCGGTGAAGTCGTCCGCGAGGAGGGCGACGGCCTCCCGCGCGGACAGCCGGTCAGCCACGGGACAGCGCCCGCTTCATGATCTTCCCCATGTCGTTGCGGGGGAGGGCGTCGAGGTGGTGGACCACGCGCGGCCGCTTGTGCGGGGCGAGGCGCCCGGCGACATGGCCGGCCAGCTCCTCCAGGCCGGGCGGGGACTGCGGATCGGCCGGCACCACCCACGCCACGATCCGCTCGCCCAGATCGGCGTCCGGCTCCCCGGTGACCGCGGCCTCCCGCACCCCCGGATGCTCCAGCAGCGCGTTCTCGATCTCACCCGCGCCGATCTTGTACCCCCCGCTCTTGATCAGGTCGGTGGCCTTGCGGCCGACGATCCGGACGTACCCGTCGGCGTCGCGCACCGCCATGTCGCCGGTGCGGAACCAGCCGTCGGCCGTGAACGCGGCGGCCGTCGCGTCCGGCCGGTTCAGGTACTCCGTGAACAGGTTCGGCCCGCGCACCTGGATCTCGCCGACCGTCTCACCGTCGTACGACGTGATCGGCGACCCGTCCTCCTCCACCAGCCGCAGCTCCACGCCCGGCAGCGGCACGCCCACCGTGCCGGGGCGGGCCTCGCCGTCCGCCCGTACGGCGGTGTTCATGAGCGTCTCCGTCATGCCGTACCGCTCGATGACCCGGCGCCCGGTCGCCGCCGCGATCCGCTCGTGGTCGTGCACGGGCAGCGCGGCCGACCCCGACACCAGCAGCCGCGCCCCGGCCAGCGCCTTCACCAGTTCCGGCCCGTCGGGCAGCGCCTCCGCGAGGCGGTGGTACATCGTCGGCACCCCGAACAGCATGGTCGCGCCGCCGTTCAGCTCACGCGCCACGCCCTCGGGGGTGAACCTGCCCAGATGGCGCACGGAGCCGCCGCGGCGCAGCGGGCCGAGGGTGCCGAGGACGAGGCCGTGCACATGGAACAGCGGCAGCCCGTGCACCAGCACGTCCTCGCCGGTCCACCGCCAGGCGTCGGCGAGGGCGTCCAGGGTGGCGGCGATCGCACGGCGGGGGATGACGGCGCCCTTGGGCGGTCCGGTGGTGCCGGAGGTGTAGACGATCAGGGCGGGGTCCTCCGGGTCCCGCTCGCGGTCGGCGGGGAGCGCGCCGCGCGCCGCCGGGTCCACATCGACGCGGGGCAGGTCGCCCAGCGGGGCGGGCAGTTCCTCGCCGGGCGCGGTGAGCACCAGGTCCGGGGCGCTGTCGGTCAGGATGTGGCCGAGTTCCTTCCCGCCCGACTTCGGGTTGAGCGGGACGACGGTCACCCCGGCGGCCAGCGCCGCGGTGACCGCGACCGCCGTCTCCAGTGCCGGCGTGGCCCAGACGGCGACCCGGCGCGCCCCCGTCAGCTCCCCGGCCACCGCGCCGGCCGCCGAGGCGAGTTCCCCGTACGTCAGTGAGCGCTCGCCGAAGCGCAGGGCGGGCCGGTCGGCGGCCGGGCCGTCGGTCAGGGCCGGGAAGAGAGAGGACACGCGTCGTACTCCTTAACTAGCTGTCGTGCTTGACCGGCTGTCGTTGCGAAGGCTGCCAGGTGCCCGTCCCACCCGGGACCTACCCCCACCCGGGCACGACCATCACCAGCCACACCACCGCCGGGACCGCCGCGACCACGATCCCGCCGTACGCCATCAACTGCCGGAAGAACCGCTCACGGTCGACGTCCGGCGCGGCGGCCAGCACCAACGCGCCGTTCGTGGAGAACGGGCTGACGTCGACGACCGTCGCGGACACCGCGAGGGCGGCCACCATGCCGACGGCCCCGATCTCGCCCTGCGCCAGGAACGGTACGGCCAGCGGGATCAGCGCGCCCATGATGCCGACGGAGGAGGCGAACGCCGACACGATCGCGCCGATGTAGCAGAGCAGCACCGCGGCGAGCAGCGGGACGCCGATGCCGCCGACGCCCTCACCGGCCCAGGTGATGGTGCCCATCTCGTCCAGCACCCCGACGTAGGTGAGCACACCGCAGATCAGCAGCACCGTGGGCCAGGCGATCTCGGAGACCGCCCTGCGGCTGTCGTCCGGCCAGGCGGTGCTCAGGACGACGGCGAGGGTGATCGCGGTGAGACCGGCGTCCAGGTCGAAGCCGAGGACGGCGACGACGAGGGCGGCCAGGGAGACGAGGGTGGCGAGGACGGGAGCGGTGAGTGCTACGGCGGCGGGGGCGTCGGGGCGGGTGGCCACGGCGGTGGGGGCGGGGGCGGTACGGGTGCCGCCGCCGCTGCCCTTGCGCGAGCCGCCCGTGATGCCGGATGCGTCCGTGCTCCCGCTGTCCCCGCCCTCGGTCACGGCCCCCTGCCGCCACAGCCTCGGCCCGCCGCAGACGACGAACACGACCGCCGCGATGGCGAGGTTCACCAGCAGCGAGGCGAGGAACAGGGTGATCTCGCTGCCGGGCAGCTTCTCCCGCTCGACGATGCCGTTGACGATGGAGCCGTAGATGCTGATCGGGGAGAAGCCGCCGGCCTGGGCGCCGTGCACCACCATCGCGCCCATCAGCAGCGGGCTGATCCGGTACCGGGCGGCGAAGCTCAGCGCGATCGGCGCGACGATCGCGACGGCGGCCGGGCTGACCGCGCCGATCGCGGTGAGCGCGCCGGTGAGGGCGAACATCACCCAGGGGATCAGCGCGACCCGTCCCCGCACCAGCCGGACGGCCGCGTGCACCAGCCAGTCGGTGGTGCCGTTGGCGCGGGCGATGGCGAACAGGTACGTGACGCCGACCAGGACGACGAACAGATCGCCGGGGAAACCGGCGAAGACGCCGTCCGCGTCGAGGTCGGCGACGAGCGTGCCCACCCCGAAGGCGGCGGCGAAGGCCAGCGCGCCCATGTTGACGGAGCGGGTGGTGGCGATGACGAACACCACCGCCAGGACGAGGATCGAGACGAGTTCGGGGGACATGCGGGGCTCCCGACTGGCTGAGTGGCTGAACCACTTGACCGCTGGAGTGGCGTGGTCCGTTTGGTCGGACAGCGTGGGCCCCGGTGCGGGAGCCGTCAAGGGGTCGCGCAGGAATTGGCTCAGCCACTCGACCACCGTGCGGGCCCCGGTGCTAGTCTCCCGACGAGAGGGGGACTTTCGTGACCGACGCCCTGCGCCCCATGACGAGACAGCGCCTGTACGAGCAGGTGCTGGACCGGTTGCGCCAGTACGTCACGGAGGGCGGCCTGCGGGCCGGCGACCGCCTCCCGCCCGAACGGGACCTGGCCCAGCGGCTCGGTGTCAGCCGTGCCTCGGTGAAGCAGGCGATCGTGGTGCTGGAGGTCCAGGGCCTGGTGGAGGCCCGCCACGGCGGCGGCACCTATCTCGTACGGGACAGCCTCGACGTCGAGCCGGTCGAGCGGATGGTGGAACGCCGCCGGCGCCTGCCCGACGTGCTGGAGGCCCGGGAGGCGCTGGAGACGAAGCTCGCCGAACTGGCCGCCGAACGCCGCACGGACGACGACCTCGCCGCGATGCGGTCGGCGCTCGCCCACATGGCCGAGGAGATCGAGGCGGGCGGCGGGGGAGTGGAGGGCGACCGCCTCTTCCACGCGGCGGTGACGGCGGCCGCCCACAGCGGTCTGCTCGCGGAGTTCATGCGCTCCATCGCCGAGCAGATCGCCGAGAGCCGCACGGAGTCGCTGCGCCAGCCGGGGCGACCCAACCGGTCCCTGGCCCAACATCAGGCGATCCTCGACGCCATCGCCGCCGGGCAGCCCCGGCAGGCGGCCACCGCCATGCGCCGCCACGTCCGCACGGTCGCCAAGGTCCGCCTCCTGGACTGGGAGCCGGAGGAGGACCGCTGACCGGCTCCTGACCGTCGAGCGGTCTGTCGCGGTTCCCGGTGCGGTTGCTAGCCTGCCCGTCGATCAGCTGTTCGTATGCCGTGTGAGGAGTGAGTCGTCGTGCCCCGTATCGCGCTCGTGACCTGCCGGCCCGGCCCCGAGGTGGCCGAGGACCAGGATCTGCCGGGGCTGGTGCGGGCGTTGGAGGAGGCCGGGGCCGAGGCGTCCGCCGAGGTGTGGGACGACGACGCCGTCGACTGGGCCGGCTTCGACCTCGTCGTGATCCGCTCCACCTGGGACTACAGCTGGCGGTCGGCGGAGTTCACCGCGTGGGCCGAGCGGTGCGGCACGCTCACCCGGCTGGCCAATCCGGCGGACGTGGTGCGCTGGAACAGCGACAAGCGGTACCTGGGGGAGCTCGCCGCCGCCGGGGTGCCGGTGGTGGACACCCGGTACATCGCGGCGGGCGACCCGCTCGACCTCCCCGACGACCACGAGTACGTCGTCAAGCCCACCTCCGGCGCCGGCGCCCGGTTCGCCGCCCGCTACACCCCCGACGAGCACGACACGGCCGTACGGCACCTGCGGCGCATGCACGCCGAGGGGTTCACCGCGATGGTGCAGCCGTACCTGCGGGGCATCGAGACGTCCGGTGAGCGGGCGCTGCAGTACGTCGGGGGCAACCTGCTGCACGCAAGCCGCAAGGGGCCCGTCCTCGCCCCCGGCACCCCCTACGACCAGCGCAAGGTGGCCCACCCCGGGCTGACCGACTGGACCCCGGCCCTGGAGGAAGCGGCCGTCGCCAGAAAGGCGATGGCCTCCGTACCGGGCCGGCCCGAGCTGCTGTACGCGCGCGTCGACCTCGTGGACGGGGACGACGGCCGGCCCCGCGTGATGGAGCTGGAGCTGGTCGAGCCGAACCTGTTCCTGTGGCTGCACCCGGAGTCGGTGCCGCGCGTCGTGGAGGAGATCCTCAAGGCCGCGGTCCGCTGACCTCCGTACGCTGCAACAGCCCCCACGTGAACTCCGCGACCACCTCGCGCCGTACGCCGCTCGCGTCCGGGGCCGTGAAGGCGAGCCCCCAGCGGGTGGGGGCCGAGCCCTCCAGGGGGCGGGCGGGGGCGAAGGCGCGGGCGGCCTCGTCGACCGTGCAGGACCAGGGGGTGAGGTCCTCCACCGTGCGCAGGGCGGGCGGTTCGGCGCCCGGTGCGCGGACCAGCCACTCGTTCCACACCGCCCCGCCGGCCGCCGCCGTCAGCACCTCGAAGCGCAGGCCGGGCCAGAGCGGGACCGGCCACCGCCACGCCTCGCAGTCCAGGTCGCCGATCCGGCGCGGGGTGCGGGACTCCGGCTCGCCGAGGACGGAACGGTAGCGGGAGAGGGCCGGGCGGGAGCGCGGCGAGCGGACCATGGCCTGCCAGCGCTTGTTGGCCTCCCGCATGTCCGCGAGGGAGACGCCCAGCCGGTGCCGGGCGTCCTCCACCGGGCCGGGGTTGTGGTCGGCCATGCGGCGCAGCAGCACGAGCTGGAAGTCGAGCGCGGTGAAGGGGGACTGCTCTCCGGTGGGCACGGGCCCATCTTCGTACGGCGGTGGAAACGGCCGTCCCATTGCCCGGGGTCGCCCGGTATCGCTAGCCTGTGTGTTCGCCATTCCGATCGCCTGTTGAAATCTCGAACGACCGCAGGCGCCTGAGACACATTAGGGAGGGGGCCGGTCGTGGGACGCCTCGTACCAGCCGTGACCCGGGCTCTCGACATTCTCGAGCTCTTCCTCGACGGGGACGGCACGCTCTCCGCCCCCGACATCGTGCGCAGGCTGCAACTGCCGCGCACCACCGTCCATGAGCTGGTGACCACGCTCGCCGCCCGGAAGTACATCGTCCCGGTGGCGGGCCAGCCCGGCCGTTACCGGCTCGGCGTACGCCCGTACCAGCTCGGCGCCCGCTACGCCGAGCACCTCGACCTCGCCGCCGAGGGCCAGCAGGTCGCCCGCTCGGTCGCCGAGACCTGTGACGAGACGGTGCACGTGGCGATCCTGGAGGACACCGACGTCATCTACATCGCCAAGGTGGACTCCACCCACGCGGTGCGGATGGTGTCGGCGGCCGGCCGCCGGCTGCCCGCCCACTGCACCTCCGTCGGCAAGATGCTGCTGGCCTCCCTTCCCGAGCACGAACTCACCGCGCGCGTCCCCGACGACGCCGAGCTGCCCGCGATGACCCCCAACAGCATCACCGACGTGGCCGCCCTGCGCGAGACCCTTGCGGAGATCCGTGCCCGGGGCGTCGCCGTGGAGAGCCGCGAGTCCAACCCGGACGTCTCCTGCGTCGCCGCCCCGGTGCGCGACCGGACGGGGCAGGTGGTCGCCGCGCTGTCCATCTCCGTACCGATGATCCGCTGGAGCGACGAGCGGCTCGGCGAGCTGGAGCAGCTCGCCGTGAAGGGTGCCGCCGAACTGTCCGAGCGGCTGGGCTACAGGAGCGTGGCATGACACACACCTACGACGTCGCCGTCCGCGCGGAGGCGGCCCTGGGGGAGGGGCCCACCTGGGACCCGGCGACCGGCCGCCTGCTGTGGATCGACATCCTCGGCTCCCGCGTCCACACCTACGACCCCGCCACCGGCCGGCGCACCGTGCGCCGCACCGACCAGCACGTGGGCGCCGTCAAGCCCCGCGCGGGCGGCGGCCTCGTCCTCAACCTGCGGGACGGCATCGGCCTGCTCGACCCCGACGGCACCTTCCGCTGGCTGCACCGCGAGGTCGTTCCCGGCCGCCGCGCCAACGACGCCGCCGTCGCCCCCGACGGCAGCCTGTGGGCGGGCACCATGCGCTACGACGAGGCGCCCTGCGGCGGCACGCTCTCCCGCGTCACCGGCGACGGCACGGTCAAGGTCCTCCTCGACGACGTGGCGGTGAGCAACGGCACCGGCTGGAGCCCCGACGGCCGGCTGATGTACTACATCGACTCGCCGACCCGCCGCATCGACGTCTTCGACGTCGGCGAGGCGGACGGCAGGATCACGAACCGCCGTTCGTTCGCCGCGATCGAGGACGGCGCCGGCTTCCCCGACGGTCTGTGCGTGGACGCCGACGGCTGTGTGTGGGTGGCCCTGTGGGGCGGTGGCGCGGTACGCCGCTACACCCCCTCCGGCGATCTGGACCGGGTGATCCCGCTCCCCGTCCCCCTCGTCACGGCCTGCGCCTTCGGCGGCCCCGACCTGACGGACCTCTACATCACCACGGCCCGCGTGGGCCTGACGGCCCCGCACCCCCTGGCGGGCTCCCTGCTGGTGGTGCCGGGGGCGGGCAAGGGGGTACCCCAGCCGCCGTTCGCGGGCTGACTTCGGATCACCCCCTCGGTTCACGCCCCCGTGCGGTCCAGCCCGCGCAGGACCTCGCGTTCGCCCGCGGTCAGCGGAGGCTCCACCGACGGGGGCAGCGGGGATCCGGCCAGGGCCGCCAGCATCGCCGAGGGGTGGAACATGCGGCCCGGCGGCGTACGCAGGCTGCTGACGTCCCACATCACCGAGGCCGCCGCGTAGGAGCCCGTCGCCGCCTTCGTCAGCCGCCGCGTGTACGCCGTCATCACCCGCTCGCCGACACCCGGCGGCGTCCCGCCCCGTACGTCCGGGTACAGCACGTCCTGCCCCACCGCCATCGCCCACGCCGGATCCGCCGCCCGCGCGGCCCCCCGCACCACCCGCCGCCCCAGTCCGGGCGCGCCGATCCCCCCGCCCCGCCCCAGCTCCCGCCCGAGGACCCGCGCCCCGAACGCCGCCACCGACATCCCGTGTCCGTACGCCGGGTTGAACGTGGCCAGCGCGTCTCCGAGGACCGCGAGACCCTCCGGCCACCGGGGCATCCGCTCCAGGTACCGCCGTACATTGCTGGTCGACCGGCTCAGGTGCACGTCGGAGAGCGGCTCCGCGCCGGAGATCAGGCGGCCCACGATGGGGTCGGGCAGGTCGAGGGTGTACCGCAGGAACCCCGCCGGGTCCGCCGGGGGTTCACCGCCGCGCGAGCCGCCGCAGCTCACCAGCCAGCGGCCCCCCTCGATGGGCATCACCATCGCGCTCCGGGCCGGCCGGGACACGTACGGGTTGGCCTGTACGACCGTCAGCGGGAACCGTTCCGCCCCGTCCGGCACCCGGTACACGCGGGACGCGTTGACCAGCCCGGAGTCCACCGCCCGTTCCTCCACGCCGGTCAGCCCGAGCCCGTCCAGCCAGCCGGTGATCCGCGTCCCGCGGCCGCTCGCGTCGACGACCAGGTCCGCCTCCAGGTCCGTGTCCCCGCCGGGCGCCGCGATCCGCACCCCGCGCACCCGCCCCGCGGAGCCCGTGAGGCCCACCACCGCCGCCCTGCGGACCTCCACCGGCACCTGTTCCCGTACCGTCGCCCGCACCACCCAGTCCACCAGCGCCCGGCTGCACGTCACCATCGCCGGGCCCTCGCGCCGCCACCGTCGCAGCCAGCCCTCGGGGGTGAGCGCCAGCATGCCCGAGCTGAGCGGGATCTCGTGCGCCCCGGCGGCGAGCAGCCGCCCGCGCAGCCCCGCGCCCGGCAGCAGCTCCTCCATGGCGGCCATGCCGCCCGCCATCAGCAGATGCGCGTGCCGGCCCTGCGGCAGCCCCTTGCGGTGCTCCGGGCCGTCCGGCAGCGCGTCGCGGTCCAGGACGATCACCTCGTCCGCTCCCGCGCGGGACAGCACCGCCGCGGCCAGCATGCCGGCCAGGCCGGCACCGATGACGACAGCTCTACGCGACATGGGGCTCCTCGGGTTCGGTCACGGTTCCGGTCGGGGAGGACGGCGCCGCGTGCGCGGCGGGTGGGCGGTGCAGCGCCTGAGCCAGTTCCACCAGCCCGCCGGTGCCGGAGACCTCGGTGGCGTGCAGCCGGTACGTTCCGGCGGTCTCGTGGGGTTCCTCGCGGGCGGCGGCCCGGCGTGCCGCGTCGGCGAGCATGGCCGCCTCCGCCGCCAGCCGGGCCTCGTGGGGGGAGCGGCCCGCGCGCAGGGCGGTGTCCCGGACCCGCTCGCGGACCCGGTGGTCGAAGTACGGCGCCAGCGCGAGCAGCGCGTCGTGGATCGACACCTCACGCCACTGCAGCCGCGCCCGCGGCAACTGCCACCAGGCGGCCCGCGGTTTGGGCGCGGTCGGCACCGGCCCCACCAGCGACCACAGCGGGCCCAGCCGCCGGTAGTCGCCGAGCCCCCGCCACTGCGCGAGGACGGACGGCAGCAGTCTCGGCAGCACGAACCCGGCCGAGCACAGCAGCGCGGCCAGCGAGGCCATCGGCGGGGCGACCGTGGTGGACAGGAAGTCCAGCTCATGGCCCGTCCAACGGGCCACCAGCGCCGTGTACTTGGTGAGCTGGAAGCCCACCACGTCCAGCAGCGTCCCCACGAGGATCAGCCGTAGCCCGGTCCGCAGCAGCCCGCCGACCTCGCGCCCCCACTTGACGCAGACGGCGCACATCACCAGCATCGCCGCGCTGTGCCCGACCAGGTAGAGCAGGATCATCTCCCGCATGAACGGGGTGTTCGCGTAGTACGTGTCGAGGTCGGTCAGCCGTTCGGTGTCCGCCTCGGCGAGCGCGAACAGGACGACGATGGCGGCGATCAGCAGCCCGTAGGCGGCCACGCTGCGCAGCACCATGCGCCGCACCCGTTCCCGCGACCCGCCCCGCCAGTTGATCAGCAGCACCAGCACCGCGCAGCTGTACGCGGAGAGCATGCCGTAGGTCAGCGGGGCCCCGAAGTTGGGGATACCGGTCAGGGAGTTGACGCAGGCCAGGGTGGGCGGGGCGGCGCACACGAAGACCAGGGCGCCCAGGACGATCGCCGCGCAGGTGGACAGCGTCAGCGGGTTGCGCGGGGCCGCCGTGCGGGGGCGGCGGAACAGCAGCACGGACGTCATCCCGAACACGAGGGCCGCCAGGTAGACGACGAGACTCATACCGTCCGGCTCCTTGCGTCCGGGGCCCGGTTCACGGGGTCCCCGCCGTGGTCGCACCGCTCGGCACCGCGCCGGCCGCCGGCGCCGGGGCCGCACCGGCCAGCGCGTCGGCGATCCGGACCAGGGCGGCCGGGTCCGGCACCCGGTCCAGGAACCGGCTGCCGTCGTACGGCGGGACCCGGTGCGCCGGGTCCGCCTCGTCGCGCACCGCCGCGGTGATCACCGCCGCCCACGCGGCGGCCTCCGCGCGCTCCGCCTCCCCCGTCGCCGCCAGCACACCGGCGCGGGTCCGGTCGTACAGCTCCCGGTCGAAGTAGGGGTCCAGGTGGCTCAGCGCGTTGTGGACGCTGGTCTGCCGCCACATCAGCCGGGTGGCGGGGGAGGCGAGCCGGGGCCGGGGCAGCCGCAGCGTCCGGCGGGTGAGGAGGCCGTCCAGCGTCCGCTCCAGCGGTTCCAGCCGGACGTACGTCCGCCGTGCCCGCCGCCACTCGGTGAGCCGGGGCGCCGCCAGGGGCACCAGCACCCCGACGACCGTCAGCAGGGCGCCGAGCCCGGCGGCGGCCGGGGAGACGGTGGTGCCGAGCCCCGACCAGTCCCGCCCGGACCAGCGGGCGCCCACCGCGACCAGCTTGGCCACGCTGTACCCGGCCCCGCACAGCGAACCGGTGCCGAGCAGCGTCAGCCCCGCCCGCAGTCCGCCCCGTACCCGGCGCGCCCAGCGCAGCGCCGACACGGTGGTGACGGTCACCGCGGTGAGGTGCGCGACCAGGTAGAGCACGATCATCTGGGCGATGAACGGTGTCGTCGCGTAGTAGGTGTCCAGGTCGGTACGGCGTTCCACGGGCGCCTCGCCGAGGGCGAACGTCACCGTGATGCCGAGGACGACGACGGCGTAGGCGAGCAGCCAGCGGCGGGCGGTGCGGCGCACCCGGGGTCCGCCGCGCCAGTGCACGACGAGGAGCTGGGACGCGGCGCAGTACCCGGTGATCGCCACATAGGTGACCGGCGCCGCGAGGTTCGGCACGTCGCCGACGCGGTTGACGGCGCCGACCGTCGGCGGTGCCCCCAGGAAGAAGCACAGCCCCGCCAGGCCCAGCACCGCGCAGATCGCCCGCAGGTACGGGTCGTGCCGGTGCCGCAGCAGGTCGGGGGCCCGCACCAGCAGGCCGAGCCACAGCGCCCCGCAGCTCACGTAGTTGATCAGGCCGCTCATCTCCTGGTCCCGCGGTAGTTGAGCGCGGCCCCGATGCGGCCGGCGAGGTCCCGCGGGTTCCCGGGGTCGCCGCCCTCCGCGGCGTACACCGAGTCGGTGGACGCCTCCAGCCAGGTGCGCAGCCGGCGGCCCATCAGCATGCCGAAGCGGTCGGCCTCCTGCTCCTCGGCCAGGCTGAAGTCGGTGCGCGCGGCGACGGGTCCGGGCCGCTCACCGGCCTCCTCCCGGCGGCGGTTCATGTGCCACACCTCGTGGCAGAGGATCACGATCTGGTGCCAGACGGCGGCCCGTTCGTCGACCACCACGTCGTCGTGGCCCTCGCGCTCCAGCCACAGCCCGCTCGCCGTGTGCGGGGGGAAGGCCGCCCGGTGGACGACCACGTCACGTCCCCGCCAGGCGCTGACGGAGGCGACCAGTGCCTCGAACAGGACCTCGGGGTCCGCCGGGACCGGCACCCGGATGGGGCCGATGAGGGCGTCAGCGAGACGACGCATCTCCTTCCTGGTACGCACCGCTGTCTCCCTGTTCCCCTGGGTGTTGCCCGGTCACCTGTGCAATATGCCAAGTCGGGTGCCGTCCCGGCCAGTTCCGTGTGTGACGCGGTCACTCGGTGACCGCCGTGGTGTCCCCGGGTGCCACGGCCAGGGTAGGGGCGCGGGAAGTCCCGCTGTGAGTTCTTGCCCGAACCATTGACGCGTCGGTTCATCACCTCTACGGTCCGTTCGAAGTTACGGGCGTCATCCGATATATCGAACACTCCGTGAGCAGATGGGGCAGGGCATGGGACGACCTGGCCTGAATCGCAGGCAACTCCTCACCGGACTGGGCGGGCTGACCGTCGCCGGAAGCTTCGGCTTCGCGGCGCTCGGGACCGGGGCCGACGCGCTCGCCTCCGGCGCGGACACCCGCGTGCGCTACTGGAACCTCTTCAGCGGCGGCGACGGATACAACATGATCGCGATGCTGGACTCCTTCCGCGAGGACAACCCTGGCATCGAGGTGAAGGACTCCACCCTCCAGTGGGGCAGCCCCTTCTACACCAAGCTCGCCATGGCCGCGGCGGGCAACCGCGCACCCGATCTCGGCGTCATGCACCTGGGCCGCGTCACCGGCTTCTCACCCGGCCGCCTCCTCGACCCCTGGGACGTGGAGCTGCTCGCCAAGTACGGCGTCAAGGAAGCCGACTTCAACCCCGAGCTGTGGAAACGCGCCGTCGTCGACGGCAGGCTCTACGCCCTCCCCCTCGACATCCACGTCCAGCTCTGCTTCTACCGCAAGGACGTGCTGAGGAAGGCCGGCCTGCTCGACGCCGACGGCAGAATGGTCCGGGTGACGTCGGCCGACCAGTGGTTCGACGTCCTGAAGGAGGCCAGGAAGGCCACCAGGAAGGGCCTGCAGACCATCGGCCTGTGGCTCAACGACCAGAACTTCCAGTGGTGGTTCTTCGTCGCCTTCTACACCCAGCTCGGCGGCACCTGGTTCGACGACACCAACACCGGGGTCACCTTCGACACCGGCAAGGCCACCCAGGTCCTGGAGTTCCTCCGCCGCCACATCACCGACGGGTACGCCGACCCGAACTTCGGCGGCGGCGCGGGCGCCGAACAGTTCGTCAACGGCGCCCCCTTCGCCTGGGAGGGCAACTGGTCGGTGCCGGTCTTCGACGCCGCGAAGGTCGAGTACGGGGCGACGCCCCTGCCGCCCGTCTTCGGCAAGCAGGCCACCCACGCCGAGTCGCACGCCTTCGTGCTCCCGCACCAGTCCGGCCGCGGCGGCGCCACCGATGAGGCCGCCCACCGGCTCGCCGCCTACATCGTCCGGCACGCCCGGCAGTGGGCCGCCGGCGGACACATCCCCGCCTACACACCCACCCTCACCACGGACGCCTACCGCAGGCTCCAGCCGCAGAGCGAGTACGTCTCCGCGATGGACCACCAGGCCACCGAGCCCAAGGTGTGGTTCGCCGGCTCCACCGGCATCCTCGCCCAGCGCGTCGGCCCCCTCGTCGTCTCCTCCACGATGGGCTCCGCCGAGCCCGACACCGTCGCCCGCCGGATGAAGAGCGAACTCACCACGCTCCTCGCCTCGAAGAACCCCATGGACGGCCGCACCGCCGCACAGGGAGGTGCCGTCGCATGACGACGACCAGCGCCGGGACCGTCATCCGCCCGGCACGCGCCACGACCGCCGCCGACAGCGCCACCGTCCGCCGCAAGCAGGGCTTCCAGCACGGCGGCTGGTTCATCGCCCCGTTCCTCGCGCTGTTCGCGCTCTTCGTGATCTGGCCGCTGCTGCGCGGCCTCTACCTCAGTTTCACCGACGCCAACATCTCCGGCGACGGCGCGAGCTTCGTCGGCCTCGACAACTACCGCGAGGCCCTCGACGACCCCCTGGTGTGGGAATCACTCGGCCACAGCGCCTACTTCACGCTCCTGGTCGTCCCCTGCATCACCGTCCTCGCCTTCCTCCTCGCCATGCTCGCCCACCACATCGAGCGCGGGAAGTGGCTGTGGCGGCTCTGCTTCTTCCTGCCGTTCCTGCTGCCGTCCACCGTCGCCGCCAACCTCTGGCAGTGGCTGTTCAACCCCGGCACCGGCATGATCAACCATGTCTTCGGCATCGAGACACCCTGGCTGACCGACAAGTCGTACGCCATGCTCGCCATCGTCATCACCACCCTGTGGTGGACCGTCGGCTTCAGCTTCCTGCTCTACCTCGCCGCCCTCCAGGGCATCCCCGCCCACCTCTACGAGGCCGCCGAACTCGACGGCGCGAACGCCTGGCACCGCATGGTCCGCATCACCCTGCCGATGCTGCGCAACATCACCGGCCTGGTCGTCGCCCTGCAGATCCTCGCCTCGCTCCAGGTCTTCGACCAGGCCGTGGTGATGATGGACTTCCTGCCCGGCCCGGAGGGCTCGACCCGCACCTTCGTGCAGTACACCCTCGAAGAGGGCTTCACCAGCTACCGCGTGGGCTACGCCTCCGCCATCTCCATCATCTTCTTCGTGATCATCGCGGCCGTCGCCCTCGCCCGGATGTGGCTGCTGCGCAACCGTGAGGAGGGCGGCCGATGACCACCGCCGCACAGCGGACACGGGTCAAGCCCCGCAGCACCTGGACACCCGGTCAGATCGTCCTCACCCTCCTCGGCACCGCCGTCTCCGCCGTCTTCCTCGCCCCGCTCGCCTGGGCCCTGTTCACCTCCCTCAAGTCGGAGACCGAGGCCGTCGAGGTACCGACGCACTGGCTGCCCGAGGAGTGGACCGGCCAGGCGTGGACGGCGATCTTCGAGACCGGCAACATCACCAACTGGTTCGTGAACTCGCTGGTGGTGTCCGTGTGCGTGACGGCGATCGTGCTGGTGACCAGCGCCCTCGCCGGATACGGCTTCGCCCGCACCGAGTTCCGCGGCAAGCACGTCCTGCTGGGTGTGGTGATGGCCGGCCTCATGGTCTCCCCGGCCGTGCTCGGCGTCCCCCTGTTCACCACCGTCCAGCAGATGGGCATGGTCGACACCTACTGGGGCATGATCCTGCCGCAGTGCGCGCCCGCCGCGATGGTCTACATCCTCTACAAGTTCTTCCAGGGCGTCCCGCGCGAACTGGAGGAGGCCGCCTTCATCGACGGCGCCGGCCGCTGGCGCGTCTTCCTCACCATCATCGTGCCGCTCTCCCGCCCCTCCCTCGCGGCCGTCGGCATCTTCACCTTCATCAGCTCCTGGAACAACTTCCTGTGGCCCTACATGGTCACCAACAACCCCGACCTGATGACCATGCCGAACGGCATCGCGACCGTCATGAACTCCTACGGCATCCAGTGGGCCCAGCTCATGGCCGGCGGCCTCATGGCGGGCCTGCCCCTGATCGTCGTCTTCGTCTTCTTCCAGCGCCAGATCGTGGCGGGCGTCGCCCACACCGGCCTGGCCGGCCAGTGACGAAGCCGGCCACCACGCACCCGCACCCGAGAACGCAGCGAAAGGAACCCATGCGCACCGCCCGTTTCACCCTGGATCCCGCCTTCACCGTAGGTGAGGTGAACCCCCGTCTCTTCGGATCGTTCGTAGAACACCTGGGCCGCTGCGTGTACACCGGCATCTTCGAACCGGACCACCCCACCGCGGACGCGGAGGGCCTCCGCACGGACGTCCTGGACCTCGTCAGGGAACTCGGCGTCACCGCAGTCCGCTACCCCGGCGGCAACTTCGTCTCCGGCTACAAGTGGGAGGACTCGGTGGGCCCCGTCGAGGACCGCCCCCGCCGCCTCGACCTTGCCTGGCGCTCCACCGAGACCAACCGCTTCGGCCTCTCCGAGTACATCGCGTTCCTGAGGAAGATCGGCCCCCGGGCCGAGCCCATGATGGCCGTCAACCTCGGCACCCGGGGCGTCGCCGAGGCCCTGGAGCTCCAGGAGTACGCCAACCACCCCTCCGGCACCGCCCTGTCGGACCTGCGCGTCGAACACGGCGACAAGGACCCGTTCGGCATCCGCCTGTGGTGCCTGGGCAACGAGATGGACGGCCCCTGGCAGACCGGCCACAAGACCGCCGAGGAGTACGGCCGGATCGCCGCCGAGACCGCCCGCGCCATGCGCCAGATCGACCCCGGTGTCGAGCTCGTCGCCTGCGGCTCCTCCGGCCAGTCCATGGAGACCTTCGCCGAGTGGGAGGCGACGGTCCTCAAGGAGACGTACGACCTGGTCGACCACATCTCCCTGCACGCCTACTACGAGCCGCTCGACGGCGACGTCGACTCCTTCCTCGCCTCCGCCGTCGACATGGAGTCCTTCATCGAGAACGTGGTCGCCACCTGCGACCACGTCGGCGCCCGCCTGAAGTCCAAGAAGAGGATCAACCTCTCCTTCGACGAGTGGAACGTCTGGTACATGACCAGGACCCAGGCCGAGGTGAGCGCCCTGGACTGGCCCGAGGCGCCCCGCCTCCTGGAGGACAACTACAGCGTCATGGACGCGGTCGTCTTCGGCTCGCTCCTGATCGCCCTGCTCCGGCACGCCGACCGCGTCACCGTCGCCTGCCTCGCCCAGCTCGTCAACGTGATCGCCCCGATCATGACCGAGCCCGGCGGCCCGGCCTGGCGGCAGACGACGTTCTTCCCGTTCGCCCAGGCCTCGAAGTACGGCCGCGGCGAGGTGCTCGACGTCCGCGTGGACTCACCGACGTACGAGACGAAGAGGTACGGCGAGGCCGACCTGCTGCACGCCACCGCCGTGCGCGCCGGGGACGGCACGGTCACCGTGTTCGCCGTCAACCGCAGCCGCACCGAGCCGCTGCCGCTGGACGTCGCCCTGAGCGGCCTCGGCCTCACCTCGGTCGTCGAGCACAGCGCCCTCGCGGACGCCGACCCCGACGCCCGCAACACCCTCGCCGAGCCCGAGCGGGTCGTCCCGCACCCGGTCGACGGCACGGCCCTGGACGGCGGCCGGCTCTCCGCCGTACTGGAGCCGCTGTCCTGGAACGTGATCCGGCTGGCGTGAGCCGCCCGGCGGTGGGCTCACCCGCCGGGCCGTCTCCCGGGTGAGTCCACCGCCTCCACCGGCACCCCGCCCCGCACCGCGCCCAGCAGCGTCAGCCGCACATCACGCGGGCCCGAGGGGGTGGTCCCGTCGGACAGCACCGCCAGGGCCAGTGTGTTGGTCCCCCGTGTGCGCAGGATCCCGTTCGGCAGGACGAAGGTGTGCTGGGGGCCCACATCGTTGATGTACTGGCCCATGTTCCAGCCGTTGAGGAAGATCTGGACCCGGTAGGCGCGCTCCGGGTCGTCGTCGATCGTGAGCCCGACCGAGGCGTCCACGTCGGCGGGCACGTTCAGCCGGAAGCCCGTCCGGCACCAGGTCACCCCCTGCCGCCGCACCTCCCGCGGGAAATCCGCGGTCCGCCACTCCCGGTCGTCGAACCCGGGCAGGTGCCAGCCCTCCCGCTCCCCGTACAGTCCGCCGTTGTTCAGCGGCCCGCGCACCCGGTCCGGTGCCGCGGCGCCCTGGATCCGCCACTCCACGTCCCGGGAGCGGCCCCCGAAGCCGACGGCCACCAGCCCGCGCGCGGCCTTGTGCGTGCCCTGCGCCCGCTCGTCCCCGTCGTGCTGCATCGGCCGTACGAGCACCGACAGCACGTGCGGGCCCCGCTCGCGCCGCTTCTCGGGCACGTCGAAGGAGGCCGTCGCCGTCCACGTGCCCCGCCGGGCCGTGTCCGCGTCCGGCACCGGCATGCGGTGCGTGCCCAGGGGGCGGCCGTCCAGCCAGGCCATCAGCAGTCCCTGCGTACCGGTGCTGTAGGACAGCGACACGGACGCGACACCGCGCGTGTCCTCGAACCGGCCCCGGTACCAGACGTCGCCGTGGTGGAATCCGTAGTCGTCCGCGAAGAGGACGGGACCGCCCCCGGGCACGGGCGTGCTGCTGTGCGACGACGTGAGGCCGGCGACCGGCCACGCCGAGTCGTCGAAACCGGCCTCGGCCTCCGGGTTCTCCACCTGCCTCCGCCAGCCCCTCAGCGCGGGCAGCCGCACCTCGGGCACGTCCGGCATCAGCTCCTCCATCACCAGGCTCCCGGCCCGGCTGACACGGGTGCGCACCGGCCGCCCGTTCCAGGTCACGGCGGTGATCCCGCGCGGTGCCCACACCTCCAGGCCCATCCCGCCGACGTGGTCGCCGACGAGGTGGGCGGTGGAGCCGCGCAGGGTGACCGAGCGGAGCAGCGCCGGGCCGTAGGCCAGCAGCGGGCCGGACGGGGTCTCGTACGGCCACAGGTGCAGCGCCGTCGCGTCGTCGGCGAACAGCAGCATCAGGGGCGTCTCGGAGTCCCCGCCCTCGATCAGCACCCTGCTCAGCCCGCCCACTCCGAGCGGCACCACGATGTTCAGCCTGCCCCGGTCGTAGGACCATCCGGGCTCGTCGTCCAGCCGGCTGGTGACCGGCTCGGTGTCGCAGTCCAGCGCGACCTGCGCCGTCTCACCGGCGCGGCCCGTGAACAGGGCGATGTCCTGCCGCCCGACGGTCATGTTCAGCATGGGCTGCGCGGTGGTGTACGCCAGTTTCCGCCGGCCCAGTTCCAGGCCTGTGGTGAGCAGCTTGGCGTCGTGGGCGCCGACGGTGACCGGCACGTCGATGCCGGTGCCCGGCAGCATCGAGCCGACCGGCTCCGCGGAGTCGTTGTGCAGGACGTACACCTGGGCGCCGGTGTCGGGGTTGGCCAGGTGGCGCACCTTCAGCCGGTCGTCCTCGGCCCGTACCTCCTTCGCCGGGTCCAGCCGGGCGAGGTCCGGCACGGTCCGCAGCAGATGGCCGAGCTGCTGGAGCGCGGCCAGCTTCGGCGTCGGCCGGCGGCCCTCGTCGATCGCCGCCCCGTGGTCGTACGAGGTGTAGACGCCCGGCGCGGGCAGCCAGCCCCACGAGGTCCCGCCGAACGCCACGCGGACGTTGTGCACCGTGACGCCGTCGGCGAGGCTCGCGAGGCGCTCGCGCCGCTCGCGGGCCGCGTCGTGCGTCCGCCGCACCTGCGCGTACCCCTTGCCGCCGGAGGTGGCCCCGCCCCACGGATCGGCCGCCCCGCCGGCCGCCCCGGCGAGCATTCCGGGTGCCTGCCGGCCGAGGCGCCCGTCCGCGTGGAAGAGCGGTACGTCGATGCGGTCGGCGCGCGCCCTGTCGTACAGGCGGGTCAGGTAGGCCCGTCCGGCCGGCTCGTCGGCGAAGACCTCGAACCCGTCCTCGAACCGGTACAGCAGCACGGTGCCGCCGCCCGCGGTGAACAGATGCCGGACGGCGATGCGGTCGACGGCGCTCAGCCACTCGTCGACGTGGCGCAGGTACTCCGGGTCGGCGATGCGGGAGCGGCCCCCGGTGGCCGTCAGCCACCCGGGGAGGCCGCCGGCGTCGAGATCGGCGGAGCCGAGGTACGGGCCGGGACGCAGGATGACGTACAGCCGCTCCTCGGCGGCCATGGTCAGGAAGAGGTCCAGGTCCCGCACGCCGGTGAAGTCGTACGTCCCGGGCGCGGGGGAGTGGTAGTTCCACGGCACGGGGACGCCGACCGCGTTGCACCCGGCCGCGCGCAGCTTCTGCAGCACGTCCCGCCACAGGGACGGGCTGGGCAGCCGGAAGGGGTGCAGCTCGCCGGACCACAGCACCAGGCGCCGGCCGTCGACCAGCAGCGAGTACCGGTCGTGGCCGATCCGGTGCCGCCTGCCGTCCGCGCTCGGGGGAGGGGGCGGCGGACCCGTCGGCACGCCGCGCGGTCCGTGCGCGCCGGTCGCCGCCCCGCCGCTGCCGGCCAGCGCGAGACCGAGCGCCGCCGTACCGGCCAGGGCGGTGAAGGTACGCCTGCTGAGCTCCAAGGGAGCGCCTCCTGCTTGTACTGCCACACGGGGTGCCGGTGGGCCATTGTCCATGAACCGGCGCCTCCACGTTCACGTGAGGGTTCCGGTACGCCTGTTTCCTCCCGTTTTCGTGTGACGGAAGTGAATGGCCGGAGTTCGCCCTGTCCGCCGGTCGCGGGGCTTCGTACGATGCGAGCGCTCCCGGCCTTCACCGCACCTTCATGCCTCCTTCACGAGACCGGGAGCACATGTGCGCGCCTTATTGGCATGTACATGACGCTTCAATCACCCCCCACCGAAGGATGGAGAACCATGGCAGGTGGAATGCTTCTCGGTGCGGCGGCGGCCGCGCTCCTCGCCGCCGCGTTACCCGCGCACGACCCGCCGACCGGTTTCGAGGACCCGCCGCCGGACAAGATCGTCATCAAGGTCGCCACAGTGAACGGTTCCGGCTGCCCCCAGGGCACCGCCGCGGTCGCCGTCTCCGCGGACAACACCGCCTTCACCGTGACGTACAGCGACTACCTCGCCCAGGCCGGCGGGGACTCCGACCCCACGGCCTTCCGCAAGAACTGCCAGCTCAGCCTGCTGGTGCACGTCCCCCAGGGCTTCACCTACGCCATCGCCAGCGCCGACTACCGGGGCTTCGCCTCGCTCCAGCCCGGCGCGAGGGGGACGCAGCGGGCGTCGTACTACTTCCAGGGCTCCCCGAACACGGAGTACCGCAGCCACCCCTTCGCGGGCCCCTACGACGACAACTGGCAGGCCACGGACGAGACCGACTGGGCCCAGCTGGTCTACGCGCCCTGCGGGGTCCAGCGCAACTTCAACATCAACACGGAGCTGCGGGTGAGCGCGGGCAGCTCGTCCTCCGACGAGGTCAGCTTCATGACCATGGACTCCACGGACGGGGACATCAGCACCGTGTACCACCTCGCGTGGAAGGAGTGCCCGCAGGGCTGACCGGCCGCCGGTGCGCGGGCGGGCCGGCGCGGACGCGCGGGCCCGCCCGCTTCGACTGCATGACTCAACAACCCTTGCTGTGGCGCGAGTTGAAGCTCCACACTTTCTTCGCACGTGTGTGCGCGGCGGTCTGCGCCGCAGGAGCCGGGGGTGGATGGGATGAGTGCTCGGTCATTGCCGCGTGAGTACCGGATCAGCCGGGGACGGGCCACCGGCGTCGTGGCCGCCGTGGGGGTGACGAGCGTGCTCGGCATGCTTCCCCTCCGGACCGCGGAGGACCTCTCCGCCCCGGTGAAGTGGTCGATCGCCCTTCCCCTCTTCGCGCTCTTCGCCTGGCTCGTCACCGCTTCCCTCCGCGCCTCCACCACCGCGGACCTCAAGGGCATCCGGGTCAGGGGCTTCGTGGGCACGCGGCGACTGGCCTGGGGGGAGATCCAGGACATCCGGGTCGAGGTCAACCCCGGTGCGGGCGCCCAGCAGGGCCCGGCGCGGACCGACTTCGTCTCGTACGCCTACCGGGCCGACGGCAGACGGGTGCCGCTGATGTACCTGGACGACGCGACCGTGGACCTGGAGCGCGAGGTCGGCGTGCTGCGCGCCGCGTGGGAGGAACTGCGCGGTGAGGACTGGACGCGGTCGCCCGACGTCGCCCGCCGCATCGAACGCGGCGAGGCGCGCAGGCTGGCGCTGATGTCCGGTTTCGCGTGGGCGATGCTGTCGTTCGTCCCGCTGATGGTGCTGATGTTCGTCCCGCTGTTCGCGGACGTCCCCGGGCCGCTGGAGACGGTCCTGTCCCCCCTCGTCGTCCTGGGCGTGGGCCTCCCCGCCGTCTTCGCCGTCGGGGCGGTCCTGTCCTACCGCAAGCGCGTCCGCCTCCTGTCCGGCGGGGAGTGACCGCCGGGACGTCCGACCGGTGCCCAGGGCCCGCTGACAGCGACGTCTCAGCTCGCTCCCGGGTTCGTGCGGCACGCTCACGCCCATGCACGGACACAGAGCACGCACCCCCCCGGGCCGAGCGCACCCGCCGCTGGTTCATGAACAGGTCGCTGCTGCTCGGCGGGGCCGCCGCCGTGGCGACCATGACCGGCTGTTCCTCGGGTTCGTCCGGTACGGCCGGTTCCGCCTCGGCCGCACCGAGCGGTGCCCCCAGCGGCATGCCCGGCGGCGGTCCCGGCGGTATGGGCCCCGGCGCGACCGAGGTGAAGTACGACGACTTCGTGGGCGTCACCACGGACGGCGAGGTCGTCGAGGACCTGTACGCGATCCACTCCACCGGCGTCTCCACCGACGCGGTGGTGAAGGCGGCGCAGGCGTTCCTCGACGGCCTGTCGGCCAAGGAGCGGCGGTCCGCCGTGTTCGACGTCGACGACGACGAATGGCTCGCCTGGAGCAACGTCGACGGCTACGAGCGCGAAGGCGTGCGGATGGGCGACCTGACGAGCAAGCGGCGCGACCTCGGCTACGCGCTGCTCGGCGCGGCACTGTCCGCCGGCGGCCTCACCCAGTCGCGCGACATCATGAAGCTCAACGCCTTCCTGGGCGACTACAGCGGCGGCGGCAAGGAGACGCTGACCGAGGGGCACTACTACTTCACGTTCATGGGCACCCCTTCGACCACGAAGCCGTGGGGCTTCCAGTACGAGGGCCATCACCTGGCCATCAACTACTTCGTGCTCGGCGACCAGGTGGTGATGACCCCGACCTTCATGGGTTCGGAGCCGACCTCGGCCACCTACCAGGGCGAGAAGATCACCACCTTCGAGAAGGAGACCACGGCAGGCCTGGCGCTGCTGCGGTCGCTGACCACCGCCCAGCGGAAGAAGGCCGTCTCCGGCCAGGAGAAGGGCGGCATGGACATGAAGGCGGGAGCGGGTCAGGACAACCTGGAACTGGCGTACGAAGGGCTGGTCGCCTCCGGATTCACCGCCGCCCAGCGGCGGAAGCTGCTCGACCTCGTCGGCGTGTACGTCGGCTACATGGACGAGGGACACGCCGAGGTGAAGATGAAGGAGGTGGAGGAACACCTCGACGACACCTGGTTCCTGTGGATGGGGGACAGCGAGGACTCCTCCGCGTTCTACTACCGCGTGCACAGCCCCGTCGTGCTCATCGAGTACGACGCCCAGTCCCCGCTGGCGTACGGCGACGAGTCCCAGGACGGGGACGACGGGAACGGCGGGGGCGGCCCCGGCGGCATGGGCGGGACGCCCACGCAGCGGCACATCCACACGATCGTCCGCACCCCCAACGGGGGCGACTACGGCGTCGACCTGCTCAGGCTGCACCTGGAGAACGACCACTGAGACAAGGAGGGGCGAAAGGGGTGGGCGAGGGGGGCGATTTCCCGGCCGCCGGATGTCGGTGCCGCGCGGGTCATTGACGCGGAAGTGGTTCGATTCTACGGTCCGTTCGAACTTGCGATCGCCGTTCGGAATCCCGAACGGCCCTCTCACCCCCACCGCAAGGAGAACCCCGTATGAGCCGCACCCTCCGCAAACGCACCGTGCTCCTCGCGCTCCCCACCGCCGCCCTCCTGGCGCTGATGCCGACCACCGCATCGGCGTACCCCGACCCCGGCCGCGTCACCGGGTCCGTCGTCACGCACGACCCGTCGATGATCCGGACCTCCTCCGGGCAGTACCTCCTCTACGCCACCGGCGGAGGCATCAGCAACAAGACCTCCACCGACCGCACCGCCTTCTCGGCCGGAGCCGACGCGTTCTCGTCCCGGCCGGGCTGGTGGCGGAACTACTCCTCCGTACCGGAGGCCTGGGCGCCGGACATCTCGTACCACGGCGGCAAGTACCTGATGTACTACTCCGTCTCGAAGTTCGGCTCGAACACCTCCGCCATCGGACTGGCCGGCTCGACCACCGGACAGCCGGGCAGCTGGACCGACTACGGCACCGTCCACACCTCGAACTCCTCCAGCGACTACAACGCCATCGACCCCAACCTCTTCGTCGACGACGACGGCAAGTGGTGGCTGTCCTTCGGCAGTTGGTGGACCGGGATCAAGATGATCCGGATCGACCCCTCCACCGGGAAGCAGCTCTCCTCCCACACCACCCGCTACTCGCTCGCCTCCCGCCCCTCCGGGACGAAGGCCGTCGAGGCGCCGTTCATCGTCAAGCGGAACGGCTACTACTACCTCTTCGCCTCGTACGACACCTGCTGCGCCGGCACCAGCTCCACCTACAAGGTCAAGGTCGGCCGCGCCACCAGCGTCACCGGGCCGTACCGCGACAGGAACGGCGTCTCGATGATGGACAACGGCGGCACGCCCGTACTCGAGTCGCACGGCAGCGTCATCGGCCCCGGCGGCCAGTCGATCATGAACGACGTCGACGGGGACCTGATCGTCTACCACTACTACGACGGCAACGACAACGGCACCCCCAAGCTCGGCATCAACCTCCTGAACTGGAGCAGCGGATGGCCCGTCGCCTACTGACCCTGCTGGCCGCGCTGCTGCTCGCCCTCTCGCTCGGGCAGTCGTCCGCGCAGGCGGCCTCCTTCGCCAACCCCGTCAAGGCACAGAAGGGCGCCGACCCCTGGATCGTCCGCCACGACGGGAACTACTACCTGATCAGCACGTCCTGGACCGACGTCATCACCCTCCGCAAGTCACCCACCCTCGGCGGCCTCGCCACCGCCCCCAGCGTGCAGGTGTGGCAGGGCGACGCGGCCTCCCGGTGCTGCAACATCTGGGCGCCGGAACTGCACTACCTCAACGGCCGCTGGTACCTGTACTACGTCGCCGGGCAGAACATCACCGACTACAACCCCACCCAGCGCAGCCACGTCCTGGAGAGCGCCGGGTCCGACCCCATGGGGCCGTACAGCTACAAGGGACAGCTGAACTCCGGCTGGATGCTGGACCCCACCGTCGCCACCGTCAACGGGCAGCTGTATCTCTTCGGCAGCACGCACAACGGCACGCAGAACATCGTCGCCGCGCGCATGTCGAACCCGTACACGGTGAGTTCGTCCTTCTCGACCGTCTCCACGCCCACGTACGACTGGGAACGGCAGGGCGGCACCGTCAACGAGGGCCCGGAGATCCTCCAGCGGGGCGGCCGCACCTTCCTCGTCTACTCCGCGAGCGGCTGCTGGACCCCCGACTACAAGCTCGGGCAGCTCACCCTCACCGGCTCCGACCCGGCCTCCGCCTCCTCCTGGACCAAGAAGTCCACGCCCGTCTTCCAGCGCAGTGACGGCAACGGCGTCTACGGTCCCGGCCACAACGGCTTCTTCACCTCGCCGGACGGCACGGAGAGCTGGATCGTCTACCACGCCAACGACTCCGCGTCCGAGGGGTGCGACAACGGGCGTACGGCACGGGCACAGAAGTTCACCTGGAACTCGGACGGGTCGCCGGACTTCGGTACCCCCGTGCGGCTCGGGGCGGGCCTCGCCGGGCCCTCCGGCGAGCCGTCGACCGTCTCCACCACCTACACCATCACCAACCGCAACAGCGGCAAGTGTCTGGATCTGGCGGGGAGTTCGTCCGCCGACGGCGCCCATGTGCAGCAGTACGCCTGCAACGGCGGCGCCAACCAGCGGTGGCGCCTGGAGGACCTCGGCGACGACACCCACCGGCTGGTGAACGTCGCCAGTGGCAAGGTGCTCGACACCGAGAACTGCTCCTCCGCCGACGGCGCCGACCTGCGGCAGTGGACCTGGCTGGACAACACCTGCCAGCGGTTCCGGTTCGTGGCGACGGACGGCGGTCACGTCCGTATCGTCAACCAGGCCACCGGCAAGGTCGCCGACGTCGCCGACTGCTCCACCGCGGACGGCGCCGACGTACGGCAGTGGACCTGGCTGGACAACGGCTGTCAGCAGTGGCGGCTGAACCCGGCGTAAGGCCCGTATGAGGCCGGCATGCGGTCGGCGTGAGGCCCGTACGGGGTCTCACGCCGGCCTCGTGGTCACTGCCTCGGGGGTCACTCCGCGCTGTCGTGGCCCCGCAGGTGGAGCGAGCGGAGTGCCACCTCGATGGCGAAGCGGTGGTCGGGGTCGGCGAGCCGGTCGCCCAGGTGGGTGTCCAGGTTCCGCAGGCGGTAGCGGACGGTCTGGGCGTGGACGCCCAGCATCTCGCCGACCTGCTCGGCGGGTGCCCGGGTGGAGACGTGGACCCGGAGCGTCTCGACGAGCCGATCGCGCCGGCTCGGGGGCAGCCCGCTGAGCGGAGCCAGTTCACGGGCCGCGAGGTGGTCGACGAGGGCGGGGTCGGACAGCAGCCACAGTGTGATCAGGTGGTCCTCGCAGCGGACCAGCGGGGCGTCGGGCACCACACCCTCGTCGACGAACTGGAGCACGCGACGTGCCCAGCGGAAGGAGTCGGCGGCCTGTGCGAGCGGTACGGTGAGGCCCGCCGCGGCACGGGTGCCGGACAGGGCCGTGCCGAGCATCGCGAGGCGTTGCGGGGTGAGGTCCCCGGGGACGAGCAGGTGCGGCTGCGGGATGTCGAGGTCGGCGAGGACGTCGCCGTCGAGAGCCGCCTGGATGTGGCCCGGCACCGGGGGGCGGAGGGTGACGAGGGTGCACGTACGGGGGAGTTCCCAGGCGGCGGCCTCGCACAGTCCGGAGACGGTCGTCTGGGGCAGCGGCGACGAGGCCAGGATCAGGTGCAGTAACTGTCTTCGTGCCGCGAAGACTTCGGACGCGGCCCGCTCCCGCACCTCCGCATACCCCTCGCGGGTGACCGCCTCCAGTTCCTCGACGTACGCGAAGAGGGCGTCCGCGAAGGCCAGGATGAGGGCGGGGGAGAGGTTGTACTGCCTCCCCACCGACTTGGCCCGGCGCAGTGCGATGCGGGCGCCGAGCCGGTAGGCGCCCTGCAGGGTCTCCAGGTCGCGGCCCTCGTAGGCCTCCACCCGGCCGAACCTGCGCAGTAGTTCGTCCCGCAGTTCCGAGCTCCTGCCGGGATCGGCCACCCGGTCCACGAAGGCGACCAGGGCCTGTTCCACGCCCTGGCGGATCGCGTCCCCGTCCGGGCCGTTGAGCAGTCGGCCGTACACCGGGTAGGCGCGGGTGACCTCGCTGCGTATCTCGTTCAGCAGCCCCGGCAGTTCCGGTCGTATGAAGGCGGCGAACTTCCTGGGTAAGGGCTCGAGCGGTTCACCGGCCTCCGGGGACCGTGTGATCGAGGGCATGAGCCACCCCTTGCTCTGTGACGTGTCCGGCGGGGTGACCGGGCGGGCGTCGTCCGGGCGGGCGGCGGACGGCGCCCGGACCGGTCCACCAGGTCATCCGGTCTGAAAAGCTGAAGCTAAATCAACTTCCTTTCTGTGTACACGGTTTGAGCAGAATTGCTTCACCGCCGCACGGGCCGGCCGCCGTAACGGCCGGGAACCGCTGCCGCGTGGCCGTTACCTGACGGCGGAGTGCCAGTTCTCCGCGAGCACCTTGCCGGCCTCGGGGGCGGCGGTGCCGGGCGCGTTGAGGCCGGTGAGGTGGGTCCGGGTGTCGCTGAGGGTCAGGCTGTTGTTCCCGGAGGCGGAGGGCAGCCCGGTCTTCGCGTTGACCGCGGCGTTGATCAGGCCGATGTTCAGGCCGCAACCGGTGGCGCCGGGAACCGCGAAGGTGCTGTCGTTCTGGGTGGCGCCGGTGAGGTTGATCCGGCTCATCTCGCCGGCCTCGTCGAGGGTGCCGTCACCCTGGAAGAAACTCATCCCGAAGTCCGGGTAGTTGCGGTTCTCCGGGCGCAGGAGGATGGGATTGGAGGCCGTTCCGATGTAGCACTTGCCGCCCAGGAGCGGGTTCTCCAGGTGGATGCGGACCGGCAGGGCGACGATGGGCATGTCCGTGAGGACGCCCGCGGTCTGGTCGAAGGCGTAGGGGGCGCCGACGGACTCCATGGTGGCGGTGATCTTGTTGAGGGCGGAGTTCTCGAGCGACTCGCAGATGCCCGTGATCACCGGGATGTCGCTCGGGCACATCAGGCCGAGCAGGCCGCCGGGCACGGTGGCGGGGTCGGCGACGAGCGCGCCGGAGGGCGGGGCGACGACGCGGCTGGTGCCGTCCGCGTTCTGGACGACGCCGATCTGGAGGTTGGTCTTCCCCGTGACCACGGTGGTCTTGCCCAGCTTGATGGAACCGCCGGCGGAGGTGGAGACCACGCACTGCGGTGTCTGTGCGAGGCCGTCGGCGGCCAGCATCGCCGGGGCGTCCACGGGACAGCGGGTGAAGGGGGCCCACTCGCCGTTCAGCGCGGGGTCGGCGGCGGTCGCGGTGCCGAGGGAGGCGAGGGCGCCGAGCGCGGTCAGGGCGGAGACGGTGGCGACTCTGGTGCGGGTGGAGAGCGTGGGCATGGCGATGCCTTTCGTGGAGGTGGAGGAAGTGCGGCTCAGCGCTCGGGGACGGGGATCACGTAGGGCTGCAGGTCGCGGGTGCACTGGGCGGCGGCGTTCTCGTCTCCGAACACCGGAGCGCTCGGCGTGCACGTCTGTCCCTGTATCTGCTTGATGTGGTTGCCGGGACCGGAGACGGAGGCGGTGAGGAGGCGGTCGAGGTTCTCGCCGCTGCTGCCGCAGCCGGTGAAGGCGGGGATGGTCGCCTCGCCGGTCAGCGGGCCGCCCGAGAGGAGCATGTAGCCGGTGGCGTCCTCGGCGTACTTCTGCTCGCCCTTCCCGTACAGGAGCAAGTGGTCGCCGGGGTGGTTCGCGGGGTCCGGTTCGGCGGAGCGGAGCGGCTTCTCCGTCCGGCAGCCGGCCCCGACGTCCAAGGCGGTGCCGTTGACCTCGAGATCGAGTATCCGGAGCTTCAGCGGGACCCGGATGAAGGTCTCCGCCTCGATGTCCGTCCCTATGTAGACGGTGTCGAAGCGGATGGTCATCGGACCGGTCTGTTCCAGCACCATGGTGGCCGTCGTCGGAACGAATCCGAAGGTGAGGAAGGTGGCCCGGAAGGGGGGCGTCCTCATGCGCCCCTCGTGGTGCAGCTCGCCCTCGGCCTTGATCGTCACGATGAAATTGCCGTTCTCGTCCGGTTCGGCGAGCATCTCCTTCGTCTCGAGCAGCACGCAGGACACCGGCAGGAGCGAAGCGCCCTTCTGTTTCCTCACGTTGCTGTAGCCGGTGATGTACGCGTTCATCGACAGGGGCTCGAACGGGTTCTCCTCGGTGTAGGCGCAGGGCGGCGCCTCGCGGCCCGCCGCGGAGCCGGCCGGGTTCTCCGCCACCTCCGGCGCCCGGTCCCCCTGCCGGTCCCGCGGTGTTCCGGAGGACGGTTCCGGTGTCCCGGAGGAGGCGTCGGGCGCGGACGGCGAGCCGCTCGGCTCCGCCGCGTCCCTCCCGACCGGCACGGTGGCCAGCAGCCCGTCCTCGGGCGTGTTCCCGGCGGGGGAGCACGCGACGGTCAGCGCCCCGGGATCGGCGGCGGTCCCGTCAGCCGTGCCGAGCGCCAGGTCGACGGCGAGGTTCCCGGCGGAGAACCTCAGATCGCCGTCGCCCCGCCCGGTCACCGACGGGACGTTCCCCGTCGCGGTCAGCGTCAGCGGTCCGGATGCGGGAAGGTCGACCGGCTGCGCGGTGCCGCGCCAGACGGCCTCGGCCGTGGCCTCCTCCTGGGTGACGCCGACGGTGAGCCGGGTGGCGGCCCGTACGGTGGTCGCCTTGAGCGCGACGAGGTCCGTGACCGCCTCGGCCGGGAGTTCCACGGTGGTGGTGACACCGGTGGGCGAGATCGGCTCACCCGGCTCCGCCCGGTCCGGGAACTCCGCCGAGATCCGCACCGTCGCCGCCCGCTCTCCCGAGGGGAGGTCGCAGACGTAGGGCAACTCGGCGTCGATCTCCTGGGGGCCCGCGGCGGAGGCCGCGGCCGGGACCATGGCGGCCAGCACGACGAACGCGGCGATCGCCGTGCTCCTGGCGCGGGCACGGGACGGTCGCGATGCGGCGGTACGGTTGCCTCTCAATGCTGCTCCGCTCGAGTGCGTTCGGGATCGGGGACCGGCGGCCGGCACCGGGCGGGGTCCGGCGCGGGCGGCCCGCGAACGCCCGGCCGGGTGTGCCGGCCGGGCGTCCGCGGGCGGGTGGCGCCTTACGGGTTGGTGCCGACGATCGCCGGGATGGCGCCGTTCGACGCCTTGATGGAGTAGTTGCCCTTGAAGAGGGGCTTGGTGGCGGTCGTGATGATCGTGCCGCAGTTGACCGGGTTGGTGACGGTCAGTTCGCCGGCGACGCTGTTGACGGCCAGGACGCCGGTGGAGTTGGTGTAGGTGGCCGAGACCTTGCCCGTCACCGTGAACTTGCAGACGCCGGCGGTCACGTTGGCCGTGACGTTGCCGACGTAGCCCTTGGTGACGCCGGTCGAGGCGGTGTAGTCCTGCGCGACGACGGACCAGGGGGTGACCGCCACGGTGCTGACATTGCCCAGAACACTGGTGCACGGCGTGGAGGCGGTGCCGAAGTTGATGGCGTTGATGGCGGCGACCTGGGCCGGGTTGCCGGTGTTGCTCGCCATGCTGCCCGAGGCGCCCGAGGTCGTGCACGTCATCGGGATGGTGGCGGTCAGCACGATGTTGCCGGCGTTCGTGGCCGTGTAGCTGCCCGCGGGGGTGACGGTCCACGTCGTGGACGGCACCGCCGAGGCGGGGGAGAGGGTGAGGCCGAAGGCGGCCGTGGCCGCACCCGCCACGACAGCGGTCCTTCTGAGGGTTTTCTTCATGGCTCGGGGAGTCTCCTTGTGGATCGACCGGCAGAGATGGGCCGTGGCCGAAGGGAACGAGGGGCGGCCGTGCGGCCCGCGGCTCGGTGTTCCCTGTCCGCGGGCCATGACGTTACTTGCGGGAAACTTAGCCGAACAATGCCACCGTTCATGATTCTTTTAAAAGGGCAACCATCTGTTCCTGGAGTGAGTGGATCGCGAGCCGACTTAGTCACCGGATGTCAATGTGGAGGTTTCCGTCCGAGGGCGGGGAAGCTCCCCGGTCGTCGCCCGGCGTCGGGCCGGAATACTCACCCGGTGACAAACTCACGACCGTATTTTGTCTGCTCCCTGACAGGTTCCGGATGGCTGAACAGGATCTCCTGGAAAACTCGGAATCCGGTATTGCCCGCTGAGGTTACTCGACCGTAACGTGCCGGTGTGGTGCTCGGTTCCAGGTCGGTGGCCCCCGTCGGCCGGAACCATGACGGATGCTTTCCGGCCGCGCCCTTCCACCGGGGCCGGACGTCCGTCGGCAGGGTCTCGCGGATCCACACCCCCCGGAGCCGCGAGGCCCTGCCTGTCTCCCCGGAGACAAGTACGGGTTCGGCGTGTTGTCTGCGCGGTGACAAAGTCCGCGAGGGCGACGGGAAACCGGTGCCGCACCCGTTGTCAGTGCGCTCCGCGCCGACTTAACGTGCGCCCGCAGCGCGCATCCGACCCACGTCCGCTGGAGGTGATATGGGAATCGAAGTAGTGGTCGAGGGCCTGACCAAGTCCTTCGGTGAGCAGAGCATCTGGCGGGACGTGACACTCACCCTTCCTGCCGGAGAGGTGAGCGTGATGCTGGGCCCGTCCGGCACCGGGAAGACCGTTTTCCTGAAGTCGCTCATAGGGCTGCTCAAACCCGAGAAGGGCCGTGTGCTCATCGACGGTGTGGACATGGTGAACAGTCCCGAAAAAGATATCTACGAGACCCGTAAATTGTTCGGTCTCATGTTCCAGGACGGAGCCCTCTTCGGGTCCATGTCCCTTTTCGACAACATCGCCTTCCCGCTGCGCGAGCACACCCGCAAGAAGGAGTCCGAGATCCGCCGCATCGTCATGGAGCGGATCGAGGTCGTCGGGCTGCTGGGCGCGGAGGGCAAGCTTCCGGGAGAGATCAGCGGAGGCATGCGCAAGCGGGCCGGCCTGGCCCGCGCGCTCGTCCTCGACCCGCAGATCATCCTGTGCGACGAACCGGACTCCGGACTCGACCCGGTCCGCACCGCCTACCTCTCCCAGCTGCTGATCGACCTGAACGCGCAGATCGACGCGACGATGCTGATCGTCACCCACAACCTCGACATCGCCGCCACCGTGCCCGACAACATGGGGATGCTCTTCCGGCGTGAACTCGTCACCTTCGGCCCGCGCGAGGTGCTGCTCACCAGCGACGAGCCGGTCGTGGCCCAGTTCCTCGGCGGCCGGCGCGAGGGCCCCATCGGGATGTCCGAGGAGAAGGACGCGGCCACCCTCGCCGCCGAGGCGGGTGCCGCCTCCTCCGCCGCGCCCCGGGTGATCGTCCCGCAACTGGAGCCGTCGCCCGGGCTCCCGCCGCGCCGGGCCGTCGACCGACGACGTAACCGTGTCATGGGCATGATCGATACGCTGCCGCCCGCCGCGCGGTCCGCGATCCGGGACACCTACGCGAGGAACGCCGGGGCGGCCACCCTGCCGATGCCCACCGCCGGGAGCGGCACGTGATCACCGGCGCGCTGCGGCAGACCGGCCGGCTCTTCGCGCTCGCCGCCGAAGTCGGCCGGGCCGTCTTCCGAAGGCCCTTCCAGTTCCGCGAGTTCGTGGAGCAGTTCTGGTTCGTCGCGAGCGTGACCATCCTGCCCGCCGCCCTCGTCTCGATCCCCTTCGGCGCCGTCATCGCCCTCCAGGTCGGCTCCCTGACCGAGCAGTTGGGCGCCCAGTCGTTCACCGGGGGCGCCAGCGTCCTCGCCGTCGTCCAGCAGGCCAGCCCGCTCATCGTTGCCCTGCTGATCGCCGGCGCCGGCGGCTCGGCCATCTGCGCCGACCTCGGCTCCCGCAAGATCCGCGAGGAACTCGACGCGATGGAGGTCATGGGCGTGTCCCCGGTGCAGCGCCTGGTCGTGCCCCGGGTCCTGGCCGCCATGGGCGTCGCCGTCCTGCTCAACGGCCTGGTCTCCGTCGTCGGCATCCTCGGCGGCTACTTCTTCAACGTCGTCATGCAGGGCGGCACCCCCGGCGCCTACCTCTCCAGCTTCTCCGCCCTCGCCCAGCTCCCCGACCTGTACATCAGCGAACTCAAGGCGCTGGTCTTCGGGTTCATCGCCGGCATCGTCGCCGCCTACCGGGGCCTCAACCCGCGCGGCGGCCCCAAGGGCGTCGGCGACGCCGTCAACCAGTCCGTCGTCATCACGTTCCTGCTGCTCTTCTTCGTCAACATGGTGATGACGGCCGTCTACCTCCGGATCGTCCCGCCGAAGGGAGGCTGAGGACCGATGGCCTCCCCGCTCGTATGGCTCGACCGCTCCGGCGACCAACTGCTCTTCTACGTCCGGGCCCTGCTGTGGATCCCGCGGACCCTGCGCCGCTACCTCAAGGAGGTGCAACGCCTCCTCGCCGAGGTGGCCTTCGGCTCCGGCGGCCTCGGGATCATCGGCGGCACCATCGGCGTGATGATCGCGATGACGCTCTTCACCGGGACCGTCGTCGGACTCCAGGGCTACGCGGCCCTCGACCAGATCGGCACGGCCGCGTTCACCGGATTCGTCTCCGCCTACTTCAACACCCGCGAGATCGCCCCCCTCGTCGCCGGACTCGCCCTCTCCGCGACCGTCGGCGCCGGCTTCACCGCCCAGCTAGGCGCCATGCGCATCAACGAGGAGGTCGACGCCCTGGAGGGCATGGGCATCCGCTCCATGCCCTACCTGGTCACCACCCGCATCATCGCCGGGGTCGTCGCCATCGTCCCGCTCTACGCGATCGGGCTGCTCTCCTCCTACGTCGCCTCCCGCTATGTGACCGTCCTGTTCAACGGGCAGTCCCGGGGCACGTACGACCACTACTTCAACCTCTTCCTCTCCCCGACGGACGTGCTGCTCTCCGTACTGAAGGTGCTGATCTTCAGCGTGATGGTGATCCTCGCCCACTGCTACCACGGCTTCCGCGCCTCGGGCGGCCCCGCCGGCGTCGGCGTCGCCGTCGGCCGGTCCGTGCGCAACGCCATCGTGCTGATCAGCGTCACCGACTTCTTCCTGTCGCTCGCCCTGTGGGGTGCGACCACGACCGTGAAGGTGGCGGGGTGAGATGAGCAGCCCACGAGGAGAGACGCTGCGCCACCGGCTGGCCGGGGTGGTGTTCGTGCTGGTGCCCGCCCTGCTGATCTGGCTGGCCGTCGCCGTCTACGACAAGAGGTTCACCGACTCCGACCCGGTGGTCGTCGAGACCGGCAGCGCCGGCAACCAGATGCACCCGGGCGCCGAGGTGAAACTGCGCGGCGTCGTCGTCGGCGAGGTCCGCGCCATCGACGCCACCGGCGACGGGGCCCGGCTCACCCTCGCCATGAAGCCCGGCGCGCTGGACGACGTACCGTCCGACGTCCGCGCGCAGATGCTGCCGACCACCCTGTTCGGCGAACGGTTCGTGGCCCTCGTACCGCCCGAGAACCCCTCGGCCCGGCCCCTGGCCGCCGGAGCCGTCGTCCCCCAGGACCGCTCCGAGAACGCCATCGAGCTCCAGCAGGTGCTCGACGACGTCCTGCCGATGCTCACCGCCGTCCAGCCGCAGAAGCTCTCCGCCACCCTGTCCGCCGTCTCACAGGCCCTGGAGGGCCGCGGGGACCGGCTCGGCGACACGCTGAGCCTGCTGGACGAGCACCTGGAGGAGTTCAACCCCCACCTGCCCGCCCTCAACCGCGACCTCAGGGAACTCGTGAAGGTCAGCCATGTCTACGCGGACGCCGCGCCCGACATCATCACGGCGCTCACCGACTTCACCACCACCAGCGGCACCCTCGCCGAGCAGGAGGCCGAACTCGCCGCCACCCTCGGCGCCACCACCCGGACGGCCGAGGATGTGACGGCCTTCCTGCGCGAGAACAAGGACAACATCATCCGGCTCGGTGCCACGGGCCGGCCCACCCTGGAACTGCTCGCCGAGTACTCCTCGGCCTTCCCCTGCACCCTGCGCACCCTCGCCGAGTTCGTCCCCGCCATGGACAAGGCGCTCGGCAGGGGCACCGACCGGCCCGGCATCCACGTCGACGTCACCACCGTCGCCTCCCGCGGCGCCTACCGCCCCGGCCGCGACACCCCGGTCTACGACTCCGGCGGCGGCCCCCGCTGCCCCTCCGTGCCCTACCTCGGCTCGCTGCCCCGGCCCACCGCGCGGACCGCCACCCCCGCGGCCGAGCAGGACCTCGGACCCGCCAACTCCCCGGCGGAGAACGACCTCGTCAACGAACTCCTCGCCCCCGCCGCCGGCGAGAGCCCCGGCGACCTGCCCGACTGGAGCAGCCTGCTCGTCGGCCCCGTCTACCGCGGTACGGAGGTGACCCTCGGATGACCACCGCCGACGACGCGCACACCCGGCGCCGCCCGCTGACCGGGCCGCTGCTCAAGTCCCTCGCCTTCGTGGTGGTCACCGCCCTCGCCACGACCGTGCTCGGCATCGGCGTCGCCGACACCGGCGTCGGCTCCGGCACCACCACCTACAAGGCCCTGTTCACCGACGTCACCGGACTCGTCGACGGCGACAGCGTACGGATCTCCGGGGTGGAGGTCGGCGAGGTCACCGACATACGCGTGGTGGAACGGCGCACCGCGCAGGTCACCTTCACCGTCCGCGAGGACCGCAGGCTGCCCCGGTCGACCACCGCCGCCGTGAAGTACCTCGACATGGTCGGCCAGCGCTACGTCTCCCTCGGCCGCGGCAGCGGCGACCTCACCGGCACCCTGGAGGAGGGCGGCACCGTCCCGCTGGAGCGCACCACGCCCGCCCTCGACCTGACCCTGCTCTTCAACGGCTTCAAACCGCTGTTCGAAGGGCTCTCCCCGAAGGACGTCAACGAACTCGCCGGATCGATCGTGCAGGTGCTCCAGGGCGAGGGCGCCACCGTCGACAGCCTGATCCGTCACATCGGCTCGCTCAGTACGACCGTCGCCGCCAAGGACGAGGTGATCGGCCAGGTCGTCGGGAACCTCACCACCGTCCTGGACACCCTCAACGACCGCGAGGACGACTTCGACGACCTCGTCGTCACCCTCCAGGAACTCGTCACCGGCTTCGACGAGGACCGTGAACCCCTCGGCAGGGCCGTCGCGGCCATGGGCGACCTGACCACCGTCACCGCCGACCTCTTCGAGGACGGACGGGAGCCCCTCAAGCAGGACATCCGCGAACTGGGCCGGCTCTCGACGAACCTCGGCGAACACACCCCGCAGATCGAGGACTTCCTCGAGAAGACCCCCGCCAAGATGACCGCCCTGGCCCGTCTGTCCTCCTACGGATCGTGGTTCAACCTCTACCTCTGCGAGGCACGCGTGAGCGGAGTGACCACCTCCGACGGCTCCGAACCGCCGACCGGCATCGCGATCACCGAATCGAGGTGCCGCGGATGAGACGCCCGCACATCAAGCCCGTGAAAGAGCGCGATCCCGTCGCCGTCGGCGTCGTAGGGCTGCTCGTCCTCACCCTGATCGCCCTCCTCGCCTACCACGTCGACCGGCTTCCGTTCGGCGGCGGCACCACCTACAGCGCCGACTTCTCCGAGGCCGCGGGCCTGGACGAGGGCGACGAGGTGCGCATCGCGGGCGTCAAGGCCGGCCGGGTCACCGGCGTCGCGCTCGACGGGGCCAAGGTGAAGGTCACCTTCGAGGTCGAGGACGCCTGGATCGGCGACCGCACGACCGCCGCCATCGCCATCAAGACCGTCCTCGGCGACAAGTACCTGGCGCTCGACCCGCTCGGCTCCGGCCGGCAGGCCCCCGGCAGCCGCATCCCGCTGACCCGCACCACCTCCCCCTACGACGTGACCCAGGCGTTCCAGGACCTCAGCGGCACCGTCGACGACATCGACACCCGGCGCCTCGCGGAGAGCTTCGAGACCCTCTCCGACACCTTCGAGGACTCCCCGCCCCACGTGCGCAAGGCCGCCACCGGCCTGTCCGACCTGTCGCGGTCCGTCTCCGAGCGCGACGCGGAACTCTCCGAACTCCTCAAGGGAAGCGCCAAGTTCACCAAGACGCTGGAGAACAGGAAGTCCAGCTTCGAGACCCTCATCGAGGACGGCGGCTCCCTGCTCGGCGAACTCCGCGACCGCCGCGCCGCCATCAGCGCCCTGCTCAAGGGCAGCAAGGACCTCGGCACCGAACTCGGCGGCCTCGTCGAGGACAACGAGAAGCAGCTCGGCCCCACCCTCAAAGCCCTCGGCCGCGTCACCACCGTCCTGGAGGAGAACAACACCCAGCTCGGCAAGACCCTCGCGCTGGTCGGCCCGTACTACCGCCTGGTCGGCAACACCCTCGGCAACGGCCGCTGGTTCGACAGCTACCTGTGCGGTGTCGTGCCCCGCGACTACCTGCCCGAGACCTCCCAGCCCGAGACCGGATGCCTGCCGCCGAAACAGCCGGCGGCGGCCCAGGGGAACGGTGAGTGATGAACCGACGCGGAAAGATCCTCACCGGCGTGCTCGCCTTCCTGGTACTCGCCGCCGGCGGCGTGGCCACCGTCCGGGCCCTCGCATCCGACGGCACCCGCATCACCGCCTACTTCGACCGCGCCACCGGCGTCTACGCCGGGTCCGACCTGCGCGTCCTCGGCGTACGGGTCGGCGAGGTGGAGTCGGTGCGGCCCGAGGGCACCACGGTCCGCGTCGACCTCCACCTGGACGAGGGGATCAAGGTCCCCGAGGGCGCGCGGGCCGTCGTCGTCGCGCCGAGCGTCGTCGCCGACCGGTATGTGCAGCTCACCCCCGCCCACAGCACGGGCCCCACCCTCGCCGACGGCGCCGTACTGCCCGTCTCGCGCAACCGCCTCCCCGTCGAGATCGACCAGATCTACGAGTCGATCACCGAACTCGGCGAGGCCCTCGGCCCGGACGGCGCCAACGCCGACGGCGCCCTGTCCGAACTGCTGCGGACCGGCGCCGCCAACCTCGACGGCAACGGCGAGGCCATCGGCGAGGGCGTCGAGGAGTTCGGCAAGGCGGCCAGGACCCTCGACGGCAGCAGCGGCGACCTGTTCAAGACGCTCAGCAGCCTCCAGACCTTCACCACCATGCTGAAGAACAAGGACACCGACGTGCGCACCGCGCAGGAACGCCTGGACGAGGTCGTCGGCTTCTTCGCCGACAACAAGGACGACCTCACCGGCGCGCTGGAGGAACTCGGCAAGGCCCTCGGCCAGGTCAAGACCTTCATCGAGGACAACCGGGGCGAGCTGAAGAAGAACGTCGACCGCCTCGTCCCCCTCACACAGACCCTGGTCGAGCAACGGGCCTCGCTGGCCGAGGCGCTGGACGTGGCGCCGCTGGCCGCCGGCAACGTCGTGGGCGCCTACAACCCCGACACCCGCACCCTCGACGGCCGCGCCAACCTCAACGAGATCAGCATCGGCGGCCCGCTGCTGCCGCTGCCCGTGGCCGGTGCGGCCGACGGGCGGAAGGGGGACGGGCAGAAGGGTGACGGCCGATGAAGCGCGGCATGCTCACCGCGGGCCGGGCCGCGGGCCTCACCGCGGGCGGACTGATCGCCCTCGGCCTCGGCTTCGCCCTCGCCCTCGGCGCGGTCGCCGTCGAACCACCGCGCTTCGACGGCATCGGGGACCTGCCGCTGCCCGGCGGCGCCGACCTCGGCGACCACCCCTACACCGTCACCGCGGAACTCCACGACGTGCTCAGCCTGGTCCCGCACGCCGCGGTGAAGGTCGACGACGTCGCCGTCGGCCGGATCACCGACATCGAACTCGGCCGCGACGACTGGTCGGCCCGCGTCACCATGGAGATCAACGGCGATGTGCGGCTGCCCGCCGACGCCACCGCACGGCTCGAACAGTCCAGCCTGCTGGGCGAGAAGTACATCCAGCTCGTCGCACCCGCCAAGGAGACCGGAGCCGGCCGGCTGACGGACGGGAACGTCATCCCGCTGGCCCGCACCAGCCGCAACACCGAGGTCGAGGAGGTGTTCGGCGCGCTGTCCCTGCTCCTCAACGGTGGCGGCGTCAACCAGCTCAAGACCATCACCCAGGAGCTCAACGCGGCCCTCGGCGGCCGCGAACCCGAGGTCCGCTCCATGCTGAAACGGGTCGACACCCTGGTGGGCGACCTCGACGACCACCGGGGAGACATCACCGACGCCCTCGACGCCGTCAACCGGCTCTCCTCGACCCTCGCCACCCGCAAGGACGACGTCGGCACCGTCCTCACCGGCCTCTCGCCCGGACTGAAGACGCTCGAGAAGCAGCGCGGCTCACTGCTGACCATGCTGCGCTCCCTCGACACCCTCTCCGGCGTGGCCGTCTCCACCGTCAACGCGAGCAAGGACGACATGATCGCCGACCTCAAGGCCCTCGCGCCGACGCTGAAGGCGCTCGCCGACGCGGGCACGGACCTGCCCGACTCGCTCCAGGTGCTGGTGACGTACCCGTTCACCGACGAGGTGCTGCGCGGGGTGAAGGGCGACTACCTCAACGCGTACCTGACCATGGCCGCCGTGCCCGGGACCCAGGTGATTCCGCCGCTGGTGACCGGGGGCACGCCTTCGCCGTCCGCCGCGGCGGACGGCGGGCCGGGCGCGGCCGGGAAGGAGCGGTCCGCCGGGGACGACGACGGAGCACCGGGAGTCGGGCCGTCGTCCGCGTCGCCGTCCGCATCGCCGTCCGGGGCGCGCTCCCCGTCGGGGGACTCCTCCTCACCGCTGCCGCTGCCCTCCGTGTCCGGGTCCGGGGGTGAGAGCAGGTGATCACCCTCGCCGTACGGCTGAAGAACCTCGCCTTCCTCATCGTCGCCGTCCTCGCCCTCTCGTTCCTCGGCATCCGCTACGCCGACCTCGGCCGGTACGTGGGCGTCGCCGACTACTACACGGTGGACGTGCGACTCCCGCACACGGGCGGCCTGTTCACCCACTCCGACGTCACCTACCGGGGCGTCTCGGTGGGCCGCGTCGGCCCGATCGGCCTCACCGACGAGGGGGTCGTCGCCGAACTCCGCATCAAGAAGTCCGCCCCCCGCATCCCCGCCGACACCAAGGCCGTGGTCGCCGGACTCTCCGCCGTGGGCGAGCAGTACATCGACCTGCGGCCCGAGAGCGACGGCTCCCCCTACCTCACCGACGGCACCCGCATCGAACAGGCCGACACCCGGGTGCCCGCACCCGTCACCGACGTCCTCACCAGCGTCGACGACCTCGTGAGGTCCGTCCCGCTGGAAGACCTGCGCACGGTCGTCGACGAGTTCGGCAAGGCCTTCGAAGGGCACGGCGACGACCTCCAGGCGCTGCTCGACAGCGGCGGCGACTTCATCGAGGCAGCCGACCGCGCCCTGCCGTCCACCACCCTGCTCATCACCGACGGCGAGACCGTCCTGCGCACCCAGGCCCAGGAGGCGAAGGCCATCCGCGACTTCGCCGGCGGGGCGGAGGAACTGGCCCGTGCCCTCAAGGACTCCGACGCCGACCTGCGCCGCCTCCTCGCGGTCACCCCCGAGGCGGCCACCCAGGTCAGCGGCCTGCTGCGGGACCTCGACCCCAGCCTCGGCGTCGTCCTCGCCAACCTCCTCACCACCTCCGAGGTCGCCGTCACCCGGCAGCGCGGCATCGAGGAACTCCTCGTGCAGTACCCGGCGGCCGTCGCCGCCGGCGCCACCGCCGTCGACGGAGGGAAGCTGAACCTCGGCATGGCCGTCACCTTCTTCACCCCCCTGCCCTGCACCGACGGATACGGCGCCACGCGCTACCGCAACGGCCTCGACCTCGGCACCGCGCCCGCCCTCAACACCGGCGCGGCCTGCACCGCCCCGGCCGCCGGCGGATCGAACGTACGCGGTTCGGCGAACGCCCCGAAGGGCGGCGCGGTGCCCGAACCGGCCAGACCCGGCTCCCTGCCCTCGGGCAGCGGCGGGACACCCGCCGGGAACGACGCCTCCCCGGTACTCCCCGGCGCCCTCGCCCTGCCCGGACGGAGCGGCGAGGCACCGGACGACCTGTCCGGCCTCCTCCACACCGGCGGTGCGCGATGAGGGGGGCCCGGATCCTCACCGGAGCGGGGCTCGTGCTGGCCCTCGGCTTCTGCGGTACCGGCGCGTGGACGTACGCGCAGGCCCGCACCGACGACTCGCTCGCGTACGGCAGGGAGCGGGACGAGGCGCTCGCCGACGGACGGGCGGGCATCGCGACGCTCACCACGCTCGACGCCTCCACCCGGCAGCGGGCGGAGCGGGGCATCCGGGCCTGGCGCGCCGCCTCCACCGGGCCGCTGCGCGAGGAGTTGGGCCGCACCGGTGCCGAGGCGGGCGCCTCGGCGCGCGGCACGGTCACCGAGGCCGCCGTCACCGCGCTCGACACGCGGTCCGGCACGGCCAAGCTCATCGCCACCGTCCGCGTCGAGGTCACGCCCGCCGGAACGAAGCGGCCGGCCACCGACCGCAAGCGCCTGGAGGCGGTCCTGGCCCGCACGGGCGAGGGGGAGTGGAAGGTGAGGGCACTGAGCGCCGTACCGGTCGAGGGCGAGAAGGAGGACGGCGACCGATGACGCTGACGCGACTGCTGCGCAGGGGCGGTACGCCGGAGCCCGGCGCGGAGACGGACTCCGCGCCCGGGGCCGGCGAGAGGGAGCGCGGGGATGCGGACACGCCCGTCGGGAAGGCGGGCGGGGCTGCGGACACGCCCGTCGGGAAGGTGGGAGGGCAGGGGCCCGGATCCGCCGCGGACGTGCCGGACGGTGCCCGCGCCCGCCGCCCGCCGGGCGGGCGGCTGCGGCGGGCCGTCCTCGTCGCAGCCGTCGTGGTGCTCGTCCTCGGTGGCTGTGGCTTCCTCTACGGTGCCCACCAGTTGAGGTCGGCCGCGTCCGCCCGGAACCACGCGCTCACCGACACCGGGGCCACCACCCGCGTCGCCGGCGACGTCGGCAACGCCCTCGCCCGGATCTTCTCCTACACACCGGACGGCACCGCGGCCGCCGAACGCTCCGCGCGCACCGCCCTCGACGGCCGCGCCGCCCGCCAGTACGCGACCCTCTTCGCGCGGGTCCGCGACGACCTCACCGAACAGCGCGTCACCCTGAGCACCCGCGCCGTCCGCACCGGGGTGGCCGAACTCGACGGCGACGAGGCCCGCCTGCTGGTCTTCCTCGACCAGACCTCCCACAAGGGCGGCGACAAGGCCGAGGTCACCACCGCGGCGGCCCAGCTCACCGTCACCGCACGGCTCGAGGATGACCGGTGGCGGATCGTCGACATCAAGGCCCGCTGAACGTGCGCGGGAGACTGGAGCACCCCATGAAACGCGCGGTCCGCGCCCTCACCGGCACCCGCTCCCGGCCGCTGCCGGCCCTGCTCCTCGCCCTCACCCTCGTCGCGGGCGGCTTCGCCGCGTGGGCCGGTCAGGACTGGTACCGCGCGGCCCACGACGACCGGGCCGCCTACGCCGGGCAACGGGACGAGGCGCTCGCCGCCGGGGAGCAGGCCGTGCAGAACCTCAACACGCTCGACCACCGCGACGTGAACCGGGGTCTCGACCTCTGGGAGTCGTCGACCACCGGTGAACTGCGTGAACAACTGACCTCCGGACGCGCTGAGTTCGCCGAACAGGTGAAGGCGGCGAAAACGGTCACCACGGCCCGGGTGCTGTCGGGCGCCGTCACCGAACTCGACGACCGGGCCGGCCGCGCCCGGGTGCTGATCGCCCTGCGCGTCACCGTCAAGGCGTCCGACGGCGCGAAGACCGACAAGGACAGCCGCATGCTCGGCGAACTCACCCGGACCGACGGCCGGTGGAAGCTGAGCGCCCTGGGCCAGGCACCCGTGGGCGGCACATCGGCCGGCTGACCCGGTCCCGTACCGCGACAGCCGGCCGCACCGAGGAGGACACCGCACCATGTCGACGACCCGCCACCACATCAACCGCCAGCGCCGCCGCCAGGCCCGCGAGACCCGCCCCGCCGCCTCCGCCGGGACCTCGGAGAGCACGGGAAGCCGGACCCGTACGCGCGGCACAGCGGTCCGGACCCCCTCCGGCGCCTCGTCCTCGTCCCCGTCCTCGGCGCGGACCGGAGAACCGGCCGCGGCCGACGACGAGAAGGCCACCCGGGCCCGGCCGCGCCGACCGGTGGGCCTCGTGGCGCTCTGCGTACTGACCGTGCTCCTCGGCGGCTTCGCCGGCTGGGCGCACGCGGAGGCCGAAGCGCTCCGGGACGACCCCGCACGGCACAACACCGCCCTGACCGACCTGGCCCGTACCGGCGAGATCAAGGGACAGACCGCCAAGGCCGTCGACGCGCTCTTCTCCTACGACCACACCGACCCCGGTGCCCTCGAGAAGGCCGCGGACGGCCTCCTCACCGGCAAGGCCGTCGACCAGCACGCCGCCCTGCTCGCCGACGTCCGCGAGCGGGCCGACGCCCAGAAGGCGGTGATCACCACGACGGTCACCGACAGCGCGGTCGAACGGATCGACGGCGACCGCGCACGGGTCCTCGTCTACGCCGACCAGAGCAGCGTCAGCACCGCCGGAAGCACGAAGAAGGCCAAGGGCGAGCAGGACGAGGGCGTGTACGCCGGGGCCATGCTCGCCGTCGACGTCGTGCGCCGCGACGGACGCTGGCTCGTCGCCGGCATCGACACCTTCGGCCGCTGAGGCCCAAAGGACCGCCCCCACTCCGACGGATCCGACAGGAGCGACAGCCATGCCCGTACGCCGCGCCCGACGCCCCTTTGCCGGCCGGACCCGCAGAGGCCTGCGGGCGACCGCCGTCGCCGTGGCCGCCATGGCGGCCCTCACCGCCTCCCAGGCGCCCGGCCTCACCGGGGACGGCCACGCCGACCCGTCCGCCGACGACGTGTTCGTACCGGCGGCGGACGACCCGTACACCGCACCCGCCTCCCCGGACGACGGCTCGTACCACACCGAACTCCCGCCCCTGGACACCGCGGAGGCGGCTCGGGCCGCGTCGGTGCCCCCGGCGCTGGTGCGGGACCTCCGTTCCCAGTCGGGCATCCCGGCCACCGTGCTGCGCGCCTACCGTGCCGCCGAGGCCTCCGTGCGCGTCACGGACCCCGGCTGCCGGCTGCCCTGGGAACTGCTCGCGGCGATCGGCAGGGTCGAGTCCGGCCAGGCGCGCGGCGGCGCGGTCGACCGGAACGGCACGACGCTGGGCCGCATCACCGGACCGCCGCTCGACGGCCGGGGTTTCGCCCTGATCCGGGACACGGACGGGGGCGCCTACGACGGTGACACGGTCTACGACCGCGCGGTGGGGCCGATGCAGTTCCTGCCGTCCACCTGGGCCCGCTGGGGCGCGGACGGCAACGGTGACGGCCGCGCCGACCCGGACAACGTCTTCGACGCGGCCCTGGCGGCCGGCCACTACCTGTGCGCCGGCGACCGGGATCTGGGCCGGGCGGCGGACCTGGACCGGGCGATCCTCAGCTACAACCACTCGTTCTCCTACCTGAGGCTGGTCAGGTACTGGCTGGAGTTCTACGGCCGGGGGGTGCACACCGTCCCCGACGGCGAGGGCGTCATCCCGAGGAGCCCCGGCGCGGGCGGCAAGACCCCGGCGACCGGACCCGTCGACGGCGGGAGCGGCGGCAAGGGGGACGGGAACGGGGGCGGCGGCATCGTCATCGGACCGGACCCGAGTACGCCGGGCAGCCCCGGGCCGTCCCCCTCCGCGCCCTCACCGTCGTCCACCCCGCGTCCGTCGGCCTCCCCGTCTCCGGAGCCCTCCTCCCCGACGGCGTCTCCGACGGGCCCGGACCCCTCGCAGCCGCCCGGCGAGTCCCCCACCGGGACCCCGTCACCCTCGCCGGACCCGACCGGACCGAGCCCCTCGCCCACCGCCCCGGACGACTGCGTCCCCGAGCCCGCGACCCCGTCCCCCGACCCCAGCGCCTCCCCGGTCCCCTCGCCCTGCCCGACCGCCCCGGCCACGTCCTCCGCGTGAGCCCGCCCGGTCCGCCGGGCTCAGCCCACCTGGTCCATTCCCGCCGGGTCCGGCCAGCTCTGCGGCCCCTGCCAGCCCGTCGCCGGGGCCATGGAGAGGCCGTCGGTGCCCCTGACCTGGGCGGCCGTCAGGCCACCGCGGGCGGGGACGCCGGGCGGGGTGGGACCGGCGGGCGGCGGCATCGGCGGCGGCACCTGAGCCGCCGCCGGGAACGCCGCGGCGGGCATCGGCGCCTGTGCCACGGGCGCGAGCGGCTGGGCGGGCGCCGGCATCGGCACGGGCTGCGGGACCGGCTGCGGGACCTGCTGCGGCACGGGCTGCGGGACCTGCTGCGGCACGGGCTGCGGGACCGGCGCGGGGACCTGCTGCGGGACCGGCTGAGGCATTCCCGGTACCCCCGTCACCACCGAGGCCGCGGCCGGCACCGGCATCCCGCCGCCCGCGTCCGCCGCGGGGGCGGACACGGCGGCGGGGAGCGGCATGCCGGTGCCGGCGGACGGAGCGGCGGCGAGCCCCGGAACGCCGGCACCGGCGGTCTGAGCGGCGAGCCCCCGCAGGCCGGCCCCGTTGGTCCGGCTCACCAGCCGGTCCACGGCCGCCGTGCCCGAGCTGTAGCCGGTCCCGGTGGCCTGCTCGGGCGCGGCGGCTCCCCTCCTGGACGTCCCGTAGAGCACCTGTTCCAGGCCGGTCACCAGGCGGCGCACGTCCACCTGGGGGCGTACCACGAGACGCAGGAAGCGGCTGGACGAGCCGATCTTGTTGCCGCACTCGCGGACCAGGATCCGGTGCTCGGTGAGCATCCGGTCCCGGACCACGGTGCCTTCGGCGCCCACGGGCAGGCGCACGAAGAGGAAGTTGCCCTGGGAGGGGTAGACCGTCAGTCCGGGCAGCGAGGAGAGCTGGCCGGACATGTCCATCCGGTCGCGGCGGACCTGGTGCAGGCTCTGGGCGTACTCGGCGCCGTGCTCCTTCAGCATGAACACCACGTGCTCGGCGAAGGAGTTGAGGTTCCACTTGGGGAGCATGGACCGCACCCGCCCCGCGAGCGCCGGGTTGGCGACCAGGTAGCCGAAGCGGATGCCGTGCAGGCCGAAGTTCTTGCCGAGGCTGCGCAGCACGATGACGTTGGGGCGCAGCATCGCCTCCTGCACCACGCTCGGTTCGTTCTCCGCGTCGGCGAACTCCAGGAACGACTCGTCGATCACCACCAGGTCCAGGTCGGCCATGGCGTCCATGAACTGCACGACCGCGTGCTTGTGCAGGAAGCCGCCGTCGGGGTTGTTGGGGTTGCAGATCACCGCCACCCGGGTGCCCCTGGCCCGTATGAACTCGGCGTACTGCGCGAGGTCGAGGGCGAAGCCGCCGGCCTCCTGGAGCGGGAACATGTCGACCCGTTTGCCGGTCTCCATGGGCTGGTCGGTCCAGCGGCCGAAGGTGGGGACGGGGACGGCGAGGGACTCACGGACCAGGAGGTGGTCGATCCAGGTGATCAGTTCGGTCGATCCGTTGCCCATCGCCACGCACTGCGGCGGCAGTCGGAGCAGGCCGCACAGTTCGGCCGTGATGGTGTCGGCGCTGCTCGGATAGTACGTGATGATGTCGCGCAGCCGGGCCGCCATGTCCTCGAACATGGCGGGGGTGGGGAAGTACGGGTTGCAGGGGATGCAGAAGTCCACCGGGCCGGCCCCGTCGCTCTCCCGTGTCAGCGCCGCCATCGACGGGCTGTGTGCCGCAGTGCTGCGGAACAACGAGGTGACGCTGTCGGCCAAGGGAACCTCCGTGTACGGCGGGCCCGTTGGGGAGGGACGGGCCCGTCATGCCTGGGTGGCCCGCGCGGGGGAGCACGGGCCACCCAGGAGTACGGAGCGGGACGCGCCGCCGTTCAGCTCGTGTGAGGAAAATGTGACGGTGGCGGTCCGCCGGGGCTCACGCCCCGAACGAGTGGACCGTCGTCGTCCGGTACGTCTGTCCGGGCCGCAGCACGGTCGACGGGAACGACGGCTGGTTCGGCGAGTCCGGGAAGTGCTGGGTCTCCAGGCACAGCCCGTCGCCCTGCCGGTAGACCCGGCCGCCGGTGCCGACGAGGGTGCCGTCGAGGAAGTTGCCGGAGTAGAACTGCAGGCCCGGCTCGTTCGTCGCGATCCTCAGTGTGCGGCCGGAGGACGGGTCGCGGAGGACGGCGGCCTGCTCGGGGCGGCGGGTGATGCCCTTGTCGAGCACCCAGTTGTGGTCGAAGCCCTGCCCGTAGAGCACCTGCTGGTGTGCGGTGCGGATGTCCCGGCCGACCGGCTTGGCCCGGCGGAAGTCGAAGGGGGTGGCCGCGACCCGCGCCAGTTCGCCCGTGGGGATCAGCCCCGAGTCGACCGGTGTGTAGCGGGAGGCGGCGATGGACAGCTCGTGGTCGTGGACGGAGCCGCTGCCCTCGCCGGCGAGGTTCCAGTAGACGTGGCTGGTGAGGTTGACGACGGTGGCCTTGTCGGTGGTGGCCTCGTAGTCGACGCGCCAGTCGCCGTCCCGGGTGAGGGTGTACGTGACCTTCGTGCGCAGCGTGCCCGGGTAGCCCATCTCGCCGTCGACGCTCGTGTAGTACAGGTACAGGCCGACGTCGGAGCCCCGGGTGAACGGCTCGACGTCCCAGACCCGCTTGTCGAAGCCCTGGGCGCCACCGTGCAGGCTGTTCTCGCCGTCGTTGACGGAGAGCTGGTACGCGGTGCCGTCGAGGGTGAAGCGGCCCTGGCCGACGCGGTTGCCGTAGCGGCCGATCAGCGCGCCGAAGTACGGGCTGGAGGCGACGTACTCCTCGAGGGTGTCGAAGCCGAGGGAGACGTTGGCGTACCGGCCGCGGCGGTCGGGGATCTCCAGGGACTGGACGATGCCGCCGTAGGAGAGGACCTTCATCCGGGTGCCGCCGTTCTCCAGCGACCAGAGGTGGACCTTGGTGCCGTCCGCGAGCCTGCCGAAGAGCGACTTCACCGGCTTCCCCCTGCCCGGCGCGGCGTGTGCCGTGCCGCCGAACGCGGTGGTGGCGGCGACCCCGGCCGCCGCGGCTCCTGCGATGACCGTGCGTCTGTTCAGTTCCATCCGTGCGGCTCCCGAGAAGGAAGGGGCCCCGCCGTCCGGCGGGGCCCGAGCTGACTTACGAACCGGACTTGCGCTTGTTCCACACGTCGAAGCCGACCGCGGCCAGCAGGGCGAGACCCTTGATGACCTGCTGCCAGTCGGTGCCGACGCTGAGGAGGTTCATGCCGTTGTTCAGCACGCCGAGGACGAGACCGCCGATGATCGCGCCGAGCACGGTGCCGACACCGCCGCTCATGGACGCGCCACCGATGAACGCCGAGGCGATCGCCTCGAGTTCGTAGTTCAGGCCCGCCTTCGGAGAGGCCGCGTTCAGACGGGCGGCGATCGCCAGACCCGCCAGGGCCGCGAGCACGCCCATGTTCAGGAAGACCAGGAAGGTGACCTTCTTGTCCTTCACGCCGGACAGCTTCGCCGCCGGCAGGTTGCCGCCGATCGCGTAGATGTGCCGGCCGAAGACCGCGTTGCGCATGAGGTAGCCGTAGCCGACCACCAGCGCGCCCAGGATCAGCAGGATGATCGGGGCGCCCTTGTAGCTGGCGAGGAGCAGGGTGACCGTGAGGAGCGCGGCGGCGATGGCGACGAGCTTCAGCAGGAAGAGGTTGAACGGCACCACGTCCAGCGCGAACTCCTGCTGGCGCTTGCGGTCGCGGAGCTCCTGGAGGACCACGAAGGCGACCATCGCGAAGCCCAGCAGCAGGGTGATGTTGTGGTAGTTGGTCTCCGGGCCGACCTCGGGGAGGAAGCCGTTGCCCATCTTCTGCAGACCGCCCGGGAACGGGCCGAGGGTCTGGCCCTCCAGGAGGATCTCCGTCACCCCGCGGAAGACCAGCATGCCGGCGAGGGTGACGATGAACGACGGTATGCCGAGATAGGCGATGAAGAAGCCCTGTGCCGCGCCCGCGACGGCGCCGGCCAGCAGGCACAGCACCACGGCGACCGGCCAGGAGAGGTCGTGCTGCACCGTCAGCACGGCCGCGAACGCGCCCACGAACGCCGTGAGCGAACCGACCGACAGGTCGATGTGGCCCGCGATGATCACCAGCATCATGCCGATCGCGAGGATCAGGATGTAGCTGTTCTGCAGGACCAGGTTGGAGACGTTGCGCGGCAGCAGCAGGTCACCGTCGGTCCACACGGCGAACAGCGCCACGATCAGGCCGAGGGCGAGCAGCATGCCGTACTGGCGCATGTTGCGGCGCAGGCCGTCCAGCACCAGGTGGAGCAGGCCTTGGCCCGCGGCCGATCCGGTGCCGCCCGGCGGTGCCGGGGCCGGGCTCTTGGCGGTCACATCCGTGCTCATCGGGTTACCTCTTTGTCCTTCGTCATCTGGCGCATCAGCGATTCCTGCGAGGCCTCGGCCCGCGAGAACTCACCCGTGAGCCGCCCGGCGGCCATGGTGTAGATGCGGTCGCACATACCGAGCAGTTCCGGCAGCTCGGAGGAGATGAAGACGACCGCCTTGCCCTCGGCGGCCAGTTTGTCGATGACCGTGTAGATCTCGTACTTGGCGCCGACGTCGATGCCGCGCGTCGGCTCGTCGAGGATCAGCACGTCCGGGCCGGCGAAGATCCACTTGCTGAGGACGACCTTCTGCTGGTTGCCGCCGGACAGCTTGCCCACCGGCTCGAACACCGTCGGGGCCTTGATGTTCATGGACGTGCGGAAGCCCTCGGCGACCTGCCGCTCCTCGTGCTCGTCCACCACACCGCGCCTGGCGACCTTCTCCAGGGCGCTGAGCGAGATGTTGCGGTTGATGGTGTCGATGAGGTTCAGGCCGTAGTGCTTGCGGTCCTCGGTGACGTACGCGATGCCGTGGCCGACCGCCTCGGGGACGGTCCTCGTACGGATCTCCCGCCCGTCCTTCAGGACGGTGCCGCCCGCGTGACGCCCGTAGGTCCGGCCGAAGACGCTCATCGCCAGCTCGGTGCGGCCGGCGCCCATCAGGCCCGCGATGCCGACGATCTCACCGCGCCGGACGCTGATCGACACGTCGTCGACGACCTTGCGCTGCTGGTCGATCGGGTGGTGCACGGTCCAGTTGCGGATCTCCAGCGCGGGGGCCGCGCCTTCCTCCGGCTGGTGCGGGGTGCGTTCGGGGAAGCGGTGGTCGAGGTCGCGGCCGACCATGCCGCTGATGATCCGGTCCTCGGTGGTCTCGGGGGCCTTCACGTCGAGCGTCTCGATCGACTGGCCGTCCCGGATGATCGTCACCGAGTCGGCGACCTTGCGGATCTCGTTCAGTTTGTGGGAGATGATGATCGAGGTGATGCCCTGCTTCTTCAACTCCAGGATGAGATCGAGGAGTTTGCCGCTGTCCTCGTCGTTCAGGGCCGCGGTCGGCTCGTCGAGGATGAGCAGCTTCACCTTCTTGGAGAGGGCCTTGGCGATCTCCACGAGCTGCTGCTTGCCCACGCCGATGTCGGCGACGCGGGTCTCCGGGTGGTCGGTGAGACCGACCCGGCGCAGCAGCTCGGTGGCGTGCCGCAGGGTCTCGTTCCAGTTGATCAGCCCGCGGGTGGCGTGCTCGTTGCCGAGGAAGATGTTCTCCGCGATGGACAGGAACGGCACCAGCGCCAGCTCCTGGTGGATGATCACGATGCCGTGCTGTTCGCTCGCCCGGATGTCCTTGAACCGGCAGGGCTCTCCCTCGAAGAGGATCTCGCCCTCGTAGCTGCCGTGCGGATGGACGCCGGAGAGCACCTTCATCAGGGTGGACTTCCCGGCGCCGTTCTCGCCGCAGATGGCGTGGACCTCGCCCTGCCGGACGGTCAGGCTGACGTCCGACAGCGCCTTGACGCCGGGAAAGGTCTTGACGATCGAGCGCATTTCCAGGACGGGTCCCGCCATGGTCGTGCCTTCCAATCAGTGGGGGACGGCGGTTACTTGAGGTCGCTTTCCTTGATGTAACCGGAGTCGACGACCGTCTTCTGGTAGTTGGCCTTGTCGACGGCGACCGGCTCCAGCAGGTACGCCGGCACGACCTTCGCGCCGTTGTCGTACGTCTTGGTGTCGTTGGTCTCGGGCTTCTTGTCGTTGAGCAGCGCGTCGACCATGTTGGTGGCCACCTTGGCGAGCTCGCGGGTGTCCTTGTAGACGGTCATCGACTGATCGCCGGCGATGATCGACTTCACCGAGGCGACCTCGGCGTCCTGGCCGGTGACGACCGGCAGCGGCTTGTCCTTGGAGCCGTAGCCGTCGGACTTCAGCGCCGAGAGGATGCCGATGGAGATGCCGTCGTACGGGGAGAGCACGGCGTTGACCTTGCCGCTCTTGTACGACTTGGTGAGGATGTCGTCCATGCGGCGCTGGGCGGTGGCGCCGTCCCAGCGGAGCGTGGTGACCTGGGTCAGCTCCGTCTGGCCGGACTTGACGACGAGCTGCTTCTTGTCGATGTACGGCTGCAGGACGTTCATCGCGCCCTGGAAGAAGTAGCGCGTGTTGTTGTCGTCGTTGGAGCCGGCGAACAGCTCGAGGTTGAAGGGGCCCTTCTCGCCGCCGTCCTTCAGGCCGAGCTTCTCGACGATGTAGGTGCCCTGGAGCTCGCCGACCTTCTCGTTGTCGAAGGAGGCGTAGTAGTCGACGTTCTCGGTGCCGAGGATGAGCCGGTCGTAGGAGATCACCGGGATGTCCGCGTCGGCGGCCTGCTGGAGGACGTTGTTCAGCGACTTGTTGTCGATGGCCGCCACGATCAGCGCGTCCACGCCCTGCGTGATCATGTTCTCGATCTGCGAGACCTGCTGGTCGGGCTCGTCCTCGCCGAAGACCAGCTTGGTCTTGAAGCCCTTGGCCTCCAGGTTCTTGACGACGTTGTCGCCGTCGGCGATCCAGCGCTCGGAGGACTTGGTCGGCATCGCGATGCCGACGGTGGCCCCCTCGGAGCCGCCCTTGTCCTCCTCGCTGCCGCCCTCGCCGCTCTGGCCGCAGGCGGACAGGGTGAGGGCGAGGGTGGCGGCCGAGGCGACGGCGGCGAGTGCGGCTCTGCGGTTACGCATGATCATCATCCTTGATGTGGGTGCGGGGTCGGTCCGGACGAGCGGGCGCTTGCCGGGGTGGAACCAGGAGACCGAGAAAGGGGTGTGTGCGATTGTGCGCGTCTGTGTCTACTTCTGTGAAGTCGAGTTTCCGGAACGTTATGACGAGATGTCGAACCGGATCAGATCGCCCGGAAGCCGGGACCCGAGCGGCGCCATGTCGCCGTCCGCGCCATGGCGGGCCAGCAGGTCCAGGGCCAGCCGGCCGCGCCGCACCCGCTCCTTCGCGGTCGCCAGGGTCAGCTCCCGCAGATGGTGCCCGTACGGGTAGATACCGGGCGCCTTGGACAGGCCGAACTTCAGGTACAGCGGGGCGCCGCGCCGGATGAGTTCGGCGACCTCGTACATCCGCACATAGCCGCCGAGGTCGTCGGGGGCCTCGATGTACATGTCCATCGGCGTGGCCGAAACCCGCCGTATCTCGGTGAGATGATCGAGCGTCAGATCGCTGGGGACGTTGATCGAGTCGGCACCGAGCCGCTCGTAGACCGCGAACGAGGCCGGATTGACCGGCCCGACGAGCGCCGACAGCTTCAGCGTGGTGTCGGCGGGCAGCAGCCCGGCCGCCCGCGCCCGGTGCAGCGTCCACAGCACGCCCTCGTCGGCGACGAGCAGGCACGTGACGCCCAGCTCCGTGGCGCGCACGGCGTCCTCGACACAGCCGGCCACCGCGTCGTGGCCCCGGGCGCGCAGTCCGGCGCCGCCCGAGTCGGTACGGGTGGAGCCGCCGATGTCCCAGGTGCCGCGCGGGCCGGTGAACAGGCAGAGCTCGATGTCGCGCTCCGCGGTGGCCTCGACCATCTCGGTGATCTCGGCGTCGGTCAGCATCCAGACGCCACTGCCCTGGCTGATCCGGTGGATCGGCACATCGAGGCGCGAGGCCTCCTTCAGGACCACGGCCAGCGCCTCGGGCCCCTCGCACGAGGGGACCTCGGTGCGCCAGCGGCCCCCGCCGGGGAAGGTGTGCGGCGAGGCGTCGACGGGGTCGAGGGCGGGTGCGCTCAAGCCGAGCGCGGTGAGGGTCTGCTCACCGGGCCTGCGGGGAGCCGTGGCGGAAGCGTCGGTCACAGGGTGTCCTTTGGTTCGGTATGTCGGACGAGGTTCGCGGCTCGGGGTACGAGTCGGGCGGGTTCGGCGCGGGGCCGGGCGTACGCCGGTACGGGGACCGTCGGGTCGCCCTCGTACCGGCGTACGGACTAGGGACGCAACAGCACCTTGCCCACCTTCGGGTCGCCGGACCCCACCAGCTCGATGGCCTCCGGGAACTCGGCGAGCGGCAGCTCATGGCTCACCAGCGGCAGCGGATCGAGCAGCCCGGCGGCGAACATCCGCACGGTGTGCGCCCAGGCGTCCGGCGGAGCACCGAAGACGGTGTGCACCTCCAGCTGCCGTACGACCAGGTCCGTGGGGTCGAGCCCGTCGGCGCCCGGCGCCGGGATGCCGGTGAGGACCAGCCGTCCGCCGCGCCGCAGCAGCGAGGCCGCCGTACGGGCCGCGTCCGCGGACCCGGCGGTCTCGATCACCACGTCGAAGTCGTCCGGGAGAGCCTGGTCCTTGGTGCGGAAGCCGGTGGCCCCGTACCGCCGGGACAGCGCCTCGCGGTCGTCCCGGGTGCCCACCACCAGCAGCTCGGCGGGGGAGCCGGCCCGCAGGAACTGCACGGCGAACATCCCCAGCGTGCCGGTGCCGACCACCGCGACCCGCTCGCCGGGCACGGCGTTCGCCTTCAGCGCGGCGGCGGCGATACAGGCGGCCGGCTCCAGGAGCGCGGCGGCGCTCAGGTCGGCGTCGTCGGGCAGGACGTGCAGCAGCCGGGCCGGGAGGGTCAGCGTGGCGGCCATGGCGCCCGGCTGGGTGAATCCGGTCTCCTCGTAGCCCGCCGAGCACAGCGTCGTCTCACCGGCGTGACAGCGGTCGCAGACCTGGCAGTTGCGGAAGCCCTCGCCGACCACCTTGCGGCCGGCCAGCGCCTGAGGCACCCCCGCGCCCACCCGCTCCACCGTCCCGGACCACTCGTGGCCCGGGGTGAGCGGGTACCGCACGTACCCCTCGGGCCGGTTGCCCTGGTACACCTCGCGGTCACTGCCGCAGATGCCGGAGGCGTGCACCCGGACCAGGGCCTCGCCGGCCCCGGGCTCGCGCGGCTCGTGCGGGACCAGACGGTGCTCGCCGGGTCCCTCGATGACGACCTGGGTGCTCATCGCGCCCCTCCCGGGCGGCCGGCGCTCACTTGGTGCCCTTGGGCTTGCGCTGCTCCCAGCCCTCGGCCCACAGGTCGAACCGGGCCTGCTGCTGCGGGAACTCGGCCGCCGCGTCGACGTCCAGCTCCACGCCGAGGCCGGGGGCGTCGGAGAGGTGGAAGCAGCCGTCCTCCGGGTTCACCCGGGGCGCGCCCTTGACGACCTTCTTGATGTCCGCGTCCGCGAAGTCGTTGAAGTGCTCCAGGATCTTGAAGTTCGGCGAGGTGAAGCCGACCTGGAGGGACGCGGCGGTCAGCACGGGGCCGCCGACGTTGTGCGGGGCGACCAGCATGTAGTGGGTCTCGGCGGTCGCGGCGAGCTTGCGGGTCTCCCAGATGCCGCCGATGTGGCCGACGTCCGGCTGCAGGATGTCCACGGCCTGGCTCTCGAACAGCTCGCGGAACTCGATCCGGTCGTGGATGCGCTCACCGGTGGCGAGGGGCATGTCGACCTTCGCGGCCACCTTCTCCAGCGCCTTGAGGTTCTCCGGCGGCACCGGCTCCTCCAGCCAGGCCGGCTTGAACGGCGCGAGCTCGTGCGCGAGGCGCACGGCGGTGGCGGGGGAGAAGCGGCCGTGCATCTCCAGCATCAGCTCGGCGTCCGGACCGATGGCGTCCCGGACCGCCTCGATCAGCGAGACCGCGTACAGCGTCTGCTGGTGGTCGAGTTCGAAGTGCCCGGTGCCGAACGGGTCGATCTTCAGCGCCCGGTACCCGCGCTCCATGACGCCCCGCGCGGCCTTGTGGTACGCCTCGGGGGTGCGCTCGGTGGTGTACCAGCCGTTGGCGTACGCCTTGACCTTGTCGGTGACCTTGCCGCCCAGGAGCTGCCAGACGGGCACGCCGAGGGCCTTGCCCTTGATGTCCCAGCAGGCCATCTCGACGACGGCGATACCGGACATCACGATCTCGCCGGCGCGGCCGTAGTCGCCGTACTTCATCCGGCGGACCAGGTCCTCGACAGCGAACGGGTCGGAGCCGAGAATGTGGTTGACCTCGGCTTCCTTCAGGTAACCCAGGAGGGCGTCGGTGTGGCCCAGCATCCGGGTCTCGCCGACTCCGGTGATGCCCTCGTCGGTGTGCACCTGGACGTACGTCAGGTTGCGCCACGGCGTCCCGACCACGTGTGTGCTGATTCCGGTGATGCGCACGGCAGTTAGCCCCTCGCTGTGGTGGTGGACCTTGTCATCGGTGTCCGCAGTTCGACGCGTTCGATATTTCGGCACACGTTCGAAATGCTGGCGTGACAGTAAGGACGGGGTGGCGGGGGTGTCAATGGGTCGCGCGCATAACGGTTTCGGCAGTTTCGAAACCATTGAGCAATGGTCCGCACCAAACCTTCACAGCAAGCTCTATGAAGCGGACCGGAACGGAACCTAACCTTCCCGCGTCATGGACTTTTGCCACCCGTGCCGACGGCACCTCAACGGCGCTCTCGCCTGCCCCGGCTGCGGCACACCCGCCGAGACGCTCCACGCCCAGCAGCGGCAGGAGCCTGCCGGGTCTTCGGGTTACGGGGGTGAGACATACGGGGCCGAGGGAGCCACCGGGACCCCGCACGTCGGGGAAGACCCCGGCGAGTACGACGACGGGCCGTGGGACGACGAGGCACGGGACGACGAGCCGCGCGGGCGCCGTGCGGACCGGCGCCGGGGCCGGGAGCCGGGCCCGGACCCCGCCACCGACCCGGACGAGTCCTCCGCGGCGGGCGAGAGCCGCCGGGACCGCAAGGCCGCGGCGCACCGCCGCCGACGCAACCGCACCCTGCTGATCGCGGCCGGTTTCGTCCTCGCGGCGGGCGGACTGAGCCTCGCGGAACTCGGCCTGGACGCATCCGGCTCGGACCCGAGGCCGGCGGCCGCCGGGGAGGAGTCCGCGGACGGCGGCGCGACGGAGATGGAGCCGACGGAGTCGGCGGAGCCGGCGGGCGACGGCGGCACGGACACGGCGGCACCCGGGAAGTCGCCCAGCGCGAAGCCCTCCGACTCACCGTCGGCTTCCGGCTCCCCGACGGGCGAGGAGTCCGAGGGGGCTGAGGACGATGCCGAGCAGGACCCCTCGTCCGCGCCCGCGGCCCCGCCCACGACCGACCCGGCGGCCCCCCCGTCGCCGGAGCCCTCACAGGACCCGGAAACCCCGGCCCCGGCCCCGACCACGAAGAAACCCGACCCGGAACCCGAACCCACGGAGACGTGCGACCGTTTCCTGTGGTGGTGCACCTGACCCGACCCCCGCCCCGACACTCCCGCGCTCAGCCCCCGCCTCCCGCCGCTTCCGCGGGCAGTCGTGCCTCCCCCAGTGCCTTGAGGGCCTGGGAGGTACCCCCAGGGCGGCACGGGTGGGCGGTGGGGGTACCTCCCGCTCGAGCGAAGTCGAGAGTGGGGGAGGCACCCCGCGAGCGCCGGGCAGCGCAACCCACCCCCGGCCCACACCAACGCAGGGCACCCGCAAAGCACCGGGCCGCGCGAGACCCCCGCCCACGCCAATGCCGGGGCACCCGCAAAGCACCGGGCCGCGCGAGACCCCCGCCCACGCCAACCTCGGGCCCCAAAAAACCGGCGCGGCCGACTACCCCAGCATCCGCCGCAACGCATCCCGCAGAGCCACCCGCTCCGCCTCCGAAAGCCCCGCCAACGGCTCACGCGCGAACCGCAGGGACTCCCGCAGACTCCGGGCCACCCGCCGCCCCTCCGCCGTCGCCGCCGCCAGCTTCACCCGCCGGTCCGCCGGGTCGGGCCGGCGCTCCGCCAGACCCCGCGCCTCCAGCCGGTCCACGATCCCCGTGACGTTCGACGGCTCGCACTTCAGCCGCTGCGCCAGCTTCCGCATCGGCAGCGGCTCCAGGGACAGCAGACTCAACAGCTTCGCCTGGGCACCCGTGAGGGCATGACCGGCGGCGGCTTCCTCGTACTCCTCGTGGTAGCGGGCCACCACCGAGCCGATGAGCTCGACGACCTCCAGGGTGAGGGCGTCGGGACGGTGCGGGGTGGCATCGGGTGTGGCCATGCACACCAGGGTACCCGGTTGCTTGACATCCTGAAATATTCAGTCGCATGGTTGTTTCAGGTAATGAACTATTCGAGGAAAGGTGCCAGGCCATGACCGCTCCCGCACTCCCCACCACCGGCCGCGAGTGGCATCTGCTCAGCCGCCCCGTCGGCTGGCCGAAGCCCGAGGACTTCGCCCTCGTCGAGACGGAGGTCCCCGCCCCGGCCGGGGGACAGGTGCTGGTACGGAACACGTACCTCTCCGTCGACCCGTACATGCGCGGCCGGATGAGTGCCGCGAAGTCCTACGTCGCCCCCTTCGAACTGGGCAAGGTCATGCAGGGCGGCGCCGTCGGCGAGGTCGTCGCCTCGAACGCCGACGGGATCGCGGCCGGCGACCACGTCCTGCACTTCTTCGGCTGGCGCGAGTACGCCGTCGTGGACGCGAGGAACGCCGTCAAGGTGGACCCGGAGGCGGCGCCCCTCTCGGCGTACCTGGGCGTGCTGGGCATGACCGGCCTCACCGCCTACGCCGGCCTGCTGCGCACCGCCTCCTTCAAGGAGGGCGACTCCGTCTTCGTGTCCGGCGCGGCGGGCGCCGTCGGCAGCCAGGTCGGGCAGCTCGCCAGGCTCAAGGGCGCCTCGCGGGTGATCGGCTCGGCCGGCTCCGACGAGAAGGTCAAGCTGCTCCTCGACGAGTACGGCTTCGACGCCGCCTTCAACTACAAGACCGCCCCCGTGAGCGAGCAGCTCCGCGCCGCCGCCCCGGACGGCGTCGACGTCTACTTCGACAACGTCGGCGGCGACCACCTGGAGGCCGCCATCGGATCCCTCAACCGGGACGGCCGTATCGCCGTCTGCGGCATGATCTCGGTCTACAACAACACCGAGCCCGCCCCCGGCCCGCGCAACCTCGCCCGGCTGATCCAGACCCGCGGCCGCATCGAGGGCTTCCTCGTCGGCGACCACTACGACCTCCAGCCGCGGTTCGTCCAGGAGGTCGGCCCCTGGGTCCGCTCGGGCGAGCTGAAGTACCGCGAGACGGTCGTCGAGGGCATCGAGAACAACCTGGAGGCGTTCCTCGGCGTCCTGCGCGGCGACAACACCGGAAAGATGATCGTCAAGCTCTGACCCGGCCGTGACGCCGCGCCGCCGGCGGTCGTTGCGTACGACGGGGGCCGCACCCTTGGACGTGGGGTGCGGCCCTTGCCCGTGCCGGGCGGACGGCGCCCCGATAGGGTCTCCCCCATGCGCGATCTTGGGGCGGGTTTCCGGTATCTCCTGAAGGGCCAGCGGTGGGTGGCCCGGCACGGCAAGCAGTTCGGGTTCGGGCTGCTGCCGGGGCTGATCACCCTCGTGCTGTACGCGGCGGCGCTGGTGGCGCTGGCGCTGTGGGGCGAGGACTTCGTCACGTGGGCGACGCCGTTCGCCGACGACTGGTCCAGCCCCTGGGCCGGACTGTTCCGCGGCTTCCTCACCGCCGTGCTGTTCGCGCTCGGCCTGCTGCTGTCCGTGCTCACCTTCACCGCGGTGACCCTGCTCATCGGGCAGCCGTTCTACGAGAACCTCTCCGAGAAGGTCGACCGGGACGTCTCGCCCGACGGCACCGCGCCCGAGTCGGGGCTGCCGCTGTGGCGGGAGCTGTGGATCTCGGCCCGCGACAGCCTCCGTATCGTCGTACGGGCCCTGGTGTGGGGCGTGCTGCTGTTCGCGCTCGGGTTCATCCCGGTGGTGGGGCAGACCGTCGTCCCGGTGATCGGGTTCTTCGTCACCGGCTTCTTCCTCACCGAGGAGCTCACCGCCGTCGCGCTCCAGCGGCGCGGGGTCGAAGTGCGCGAGCGGCTCGGGCTGCTGCGGGGGCGCAAGACCCTGGTGTGGGGCTTCGGCACCCCCCTGGCGGTGGCCTTCCTGGTCCCGTTCGTCGCCGTGTTCCTGATGCCCGGCGCGGTCGCCGGCGCCACCCTCATGGCACGCGACCTGCTCGGTGAGGAGACGGCCGGGGACGGCTCCGAGGAGTCCGAGGAGGAGGGCGCCCGGTCATGACCGAGGTGCTCGCCGTCGCCGTCATCACCGTCCTGGCCGTGATCGCGCCGGGCGCCGACTTCGCCATGGTGGTCCGCAACAGCTACCTCTACGGCCGCCGCACCGGCCTGCTCGGCGCCCTCGGCGTCGCCGCCGGTGTCCTGGTCCACGTCACCTACACGATGCTCGGCGTCGGCCTGCTGATCGCCTCCTCCACCTTCCTCTTCACGGTGATCAAGCTGGTCGGCGCGGCCTACCTCGTGTACATCGGCGTCCGCACCTTCCGCACCCGCGGCGAGGTCACCGTCGACCTGGAGAACAGGACGGGGCTGACCCCGTTCGCCGCGCTGCGCACCGGTTTCCTGACCAACGTCCTCAACCCGAAGACGACCCTGTTCGTCGTCTCGACGTTCGCGCAGGTCGTCAGCCCCGGCACCCCGGTCCTCCAGCAGGTGGGCTACGGCCTGTTCATGTCGCTGGCCCACCTGCTGTGGTTCGGCGTCGTCGCCGTGTTCTTCTCCCACGACCGGATGCGCACTCTGATGCTGCGCGGCCAGAAGGTCCTCAACAAGGTGATCGGGTCCGTCCTGGCCGGTCTCGGCGTCAGCCTCGCGTTCGCTCCGTCGCACTGACCGCCACGGTCACGATCGACCGCACCTGGTCGATGATGTCCAGCCGGTTCCGCACGAACTCGGGGTCGGTGACCTCGGTGGTGTTCCCGGCGCCGAACTGCAGCACGGGCGTGTGCACATGCCCGCCCGGCAGCCTGTCGTGCAGCCCGAGCCGGTCCCGCAGCAGCGTCGCCCGGTAGGCGATCTCGTTGGACAGGTAGTCCCCGCCGCCCCCGGCCCGCGCGGTCGACCCGGGTGTCGGCCCCTGAGGCCGTACGACGGGCTCGGTGCCTCCCGCCGGGATCTCGGTGACGCCGGTGTTGTCGTACACCGGGAACCGCCCGGTGTCCGCGGCGACGATCTCCGCGTACGGCAGGGTCGTGGACGTCCACTGGGGCTGTGAGGCCGGGTCGGTGACCGGGATCGTCTCCGTGCGGCCGATGTTCTCGTTGTCCCCGAAACCGCCCCGCCAGGCCCCGTTGGTCCGCTCGACGTCGAAGCGGCCCACCCGGCCCTGGCTCACGGTGGTGAACAGGTCGACCCCCGGCAGACGCGGCCGCAGCGCCCGCTCCACCGTCCCCTCCGTGAAGTCCCGCCAGCGCACCGGGAACACGGCCGTCTCGATGCGCGCGGGACCGTCCGCGGTCTCGATCACCGTGCCGTCGAGGGCGAGCGCGACCGCGCCGGACGGATTGGAGATACGGATGTCCCGGTCCAGGGTGAACGGGTCGAAACCGGTCAGCAGGACCCGCTTCATCCCTTTGCCGTGCCGCGGGTAGTGGAGCGCGGTCTGCCCGCGCGAGGTCCGCTCCAGCTCGTCGAGCAGCCGTGCCCGTTGCTCCTCGCCCAGCCGGAACCCCGGCTCCCAGGTGCGCAGTTCGCGGGTCATCCCGAGCCGCGCCCAGTACAGGGGCCGGTCGTCGTCCCGGCTGAGGTCACCGCCCGCCGGACCGCGCCCCTGCGCCCGGTCGACGGCCCTGCGCCACAACCGGGTCCCCTCGCGCACGACGGCACGGCGGGCCTGGGCGTAGGAGTGCGCGCGGTCGAGCGCACGGGCCAACTCCGGCGCCACGTCGTCGAATCCGGAACGGCGGAGTATCTCCTGCGGGGCGGCCCCGTCCAGGCGGCGTTCCTCGACGGTGGGGGAGGGGGCCGTCTCGGCGGCGGTCGCGGTCGTAGGGGCGGCGAAGCCGGTCAACAGGGCCAGACCGAGAACACCGATGCGAACACGTACGGATCTCAAGGGAATTGGGCCTTCCGTCGTCGTGGGGTACGGCATGCCGAGCCCGCAGTATCGCGCGCCCGCCACACCCCACGCCACGGCCCGAGGGCAGTCGTGCCGCCGTTCCCGCGGGCAGTCGTGCCTCCCCCAGTGCCTCAAGGGCCTGGGAGGTATCCCCAGGGCGGCACGGGTGGGCTGGGGGTCCCCCCTCTGGGGGAGGCGCCCCGTACGGCGCCGGGCTGCGTAGACCCATCCCCGGCCCGTACCAGCGCGGGGCACCCCGCAAGCGCCGGGCTGCGCAGACCCACCCCCCCCGGCCCACCGCATCGCGGTCGTATGTGAAGGCTTCGTACGAGATTCAAGCGGGCATGCTGATCGGGGACCGCGATCCCACCACAGCGATTAACGTCTGATCCGGGAAGCACCCACATGAGCAGCCCCGGTCCGGGACCCTGACCCCGGACCGGGGCTTGTGTGCGAACGGAGGCCGGACAGGCCCTACCGCACCCCGAACCCGTACACGGTCTCCGACCGGAACACCTCACCCGGCTTCAGGACCGTGCTCGGGAACTCCGGACGGTTCGGGGAGTCCGGGAAGTGCTGGGTCTCCAGCGCGATGCCGTCACCGGGGGTGAAGGGCTCCCCGATGTGGTCCGAGGTGTAGAGCTGCATGCCGGGCTCGGTGGTCGCCACCGTCAGCACCCGGCCCGACGCCGGGTCGTACAGCTCGGCGACCTCCTCGGCGGCCGCCGTCACCCCCTTGTCGAGCACGAAGTTGTCGTCGTACCCGGTGCCCGCCTTCCGCGCCTCGCGGAAGTCGAAACGGGTCCCGGAGACGTCGGCGAGCTCACCGCTCGGGATCAGGTCCGCGTCGGACGGGGTGTAGCGGGAGGCCGCCAGCCGCAGCTCGTGCCCGGCCGTGCTGCCGGAGCCGGCGCCGGCCAGGTTCCAGTACGAGTGGTTCGTCAGGTTCACGTGCGTCGGCGCGTCCGTCACCGCCTCGTACGCGATCCCCAGCGCGCCCCGCTCGTCCAGCGTGTACGTCACGGAGACCTCCAGACGGCCCGGGAAGCCCTCCTCGCCGTCCTCGCTGACCAGGGACAGCCGCAGGCCGTGCTCGACCGGGCTCACGTCCCACACCCGCTTGTCGAAGCCCCGCTCACCGCCGTGCAGCGAGTTCGGCCCGTTGTTCGCGGCGAGCGTGTGGTCGCGCCCCGCCAGGGAGAAGCGGGCGCCCGCGATCCGGTTGGCGTACCGGCCGATCAGAGCGCCCAGGAAGGGTTCCGGGTGCCGGAGGTAGCCGTCCAGGTCGGAGAACCCCAGCACCACGTTCCCGGTCCGCCCGTCCCGGTCCGGCACCTCGACGTCCTGCACGATCCCGCCGTAGGACAGGACCCGTACCCGTACGCCCGCCCGCTCCAGGGTCCAGCGGTGCACCGGCGTGCCGTCGGAAAGTGTGCCGAAGAGTTCGTTCATGTGCGAAACAATAAGTCACGGCCGCTTCGCCGTGACCGTCCGGTACGCGATCCCGGCCAGCTCGGCCTGCCCCTCGATGCTGGGATGGAACCAGTCCCAGCGGCTCAGCTCGTCGGTGCCGAAACGGTACTCGTACACCGCGCCGCCGTCGAAGCGGCAGCGGCGGTCCTTCGCGCAGACCTCCTCCAGCACCTCGTTGTAGTCCTCCACCCGGTCCTGCACCGTCTCGCGCCGCAGCGTCGCCGCCGCGTCCATCGCGTCCGCGTCGCCCAGCATCGACGGGCAGATGCCCAGTTTCCACACCTGCTTGCCCAGCGGATTGGTCCGCCCCTGCGACCAGAGCCGCTTCAGGTTCGGCACGCTCGCCACGTACACCTGCGCCTTGGGCAGCGCCTCGCGCAGCGTGCGCATGGCCTCCTGGAAGTCGGCCCGGAAGTCGTCCACCGGCGTCATCGCCGACGTCGTCTCCCGGCAGGCGTCGTTCGCCCCGGCCATCACCGCCACCAGCTCCGGCCCCCGCCCCACCGCCCGCGCCATCTGCCCCGGCAGATCCGCCATCCGGGCCCCGGTCACCGAGTAGTTCCAGCTCCGCTCGGCCGCCCCCGCCCGCCCCAGCAGCCGTACGGCGAGACTGTCGACCTCCTCGCTGCCGCCCGTCGCCCACGACACGTCGGGGCAGTCCGTCAGCACCGCGCACGCGTCGAAGCCGCGTGTGATCGAGTCCCCCACTGCGGCGACCGACTCAGGGCTGGTGTCCCACACGGGCGTGGGCTTCGGGGACGGCCGCTCCTTCTCCGCCGCCGTGCCCGACGGGGCGGGGGAGCCGCCGCCCACGGCATCACAGCCGGCCGCGCCCAGCGCGACGGCCGCCACCACGGCGAGCACGGCCGCCCGTGAACGACGGGCCGGCCTCCGCACCGCCTGCTCCATTCGTCGCCTCCCCGTGTGTCGTGGTGTGTTCATTGCACACCCGTACAGGCGTCCTGCCGGGTGAATGCTGGAGGTTTCCCGGCACCGGGACCGACGGTACGTCACACTCCTTGCGCCGTCGCACGGTAGCCTCGCCATCAACGCGGTCCACCCGGATCGCGCCTGTTCCGTCCGGAGGTTCCGGTGACGACTCGTGGAGTTCTGTACGTGCACTCCGCGCCGCGCGCGTTGTGCCCGCACGTCGAGTGGGCCATCGCCGGGGTGCTCGGCACGCGCGTCAGCCTGGACTGGATCCGCCAGCCCGCCGCCCCCGGCACCTGGCGCTCGGAGTTCTCCTGGCAGGGCCAGGCCGGCACCGCCTCCAAACTCGCCTCCGCGCTGCGCGGCTGGCAGATGCTGCGCTTCGAGGTCACCTCGGAACCCTGCCCCACCGCCGAGGGCGAGCGCTACAGCTGCACCCCCGACCTGGGCATCTTCCACGCCGTCACCGGCATCCACGGCGACATCCTCATCCCCGAGGACCGCCTCCGGGCCGCCCTGACCCGCTCCCGGACCGAACAGACCGACCTGGAATCGGAAATCGCCAAACTCCTGGGCAAACCCTGGGACGACGAACTGGAACCCTTCCGCTACGCAGGCGAAGGCGCCCCGGTCCGCTGGCTCCACCAGGTGGTCTGACAAGCTCCCAGAAGCTGAACGCCCCGAAAGGGGCGCGAGGAACTGCGCGACAAGCCCCGACGGACCCGCACCCGACCGCGCCCCCCTGGGGTCAAAGGGGCGAAGCCCTTTGAGGACGGGACGGGTAGGGGCGGCGGGGGCGAAAAACTCCCGGTACACCCCCCACAGCGCCGCACGGCAAAGGGCCCCCACCCCGACAGGGGTGAAGGCCCTTCAGGCAGACGCCGGTCACACGGACCGGAACGCCAGCACCACGTTGTGCCCACCGAACCCGAACGAGTCGTTCAACGCGGCGATCCGCCCGTCCACGGGCAGCTTCCGCGCCTCACCACGGACGACATCCGCAGCCGCCTCGGCCTCGGGATCGAGGTTCTCGACGTTGATCGTCGGCGGAGCCACCCGGTGGTACAGCGCGAGCACGGTGGCCACGGACTCCACCCCACCCGCCCCGCCCAGCAGATGCCCCGTCATCGACTTCGTCGCGGAGACCGCGAAGTGGTCCGCGTCGTCCCCGAACACCTTCCGCAGCGCCTTCAGCTCCGCGACGTCACCGGCCGGCGTGGACGTCGCGTGCGCGTTGACGTGCACGATCTCCGCCGGATCCAGATCCGTCCGCTCCAGCAGGTTCTGCAGGGCGTGCGAGATGCCCCGCCCCTCCGGCTCCGGCTGCACGATGTCGTGCGCGTCGGCCGAGATCCCCTGCCCGACCGCCTCGGCGTAGACCCGCGCACCGCGCGCGGCCGCGTGCTCGGCGGACTCCAGGACGATCACGCCCGCGCCCTCACCCATGACGAACCCGTCCCGGGCGACGTCGTAGGGACGCGACGCGCCCTCGGGGTCGTCGTTGTTCTTGGACATCGCCATCATGTTGCCGAACGCGGCGATCGGCAGCGGGTGGATCGCCGCCTCCGTGCCGCCCGCGACGACGACGTCGGCACGGCCGGTGCGGATCATCTCGATGCCGTAGCCGATGGCCTCCGCACCCGACGCGCACGCGGAGACCGGGGTGTGCACACCGGCGCGGGCGCCCACCGCGAGACCCACGTTCGCGGCCGGGCCGTTCGGCATCAGCATGGGGACGGTGTGCGGGGAGACACGGCGTACGCCCTTCTCCTTCAGCACGTCGTGCTGGTCCAGCAGGGTCGTCACACCGCCGATGCCGGAGGCGATGACCGCGCCCAGCCGGTCCGGGTCGATGCTCGGGTCCTCACCGGCCTTGGCCACGAAACCGGCGTCGGCCCACGCCTCCTTGGCCGCGATCAGCGCGAACTGCGCCGAGCGGTCCAGACGGCGGGCCTGCGGCCTGGGGATGATCTCGGTGGGCTCCACGGCCACCCGGGCCGCGATACGGACCGCCTGCTCGGCGGCCCACTCCTCCGTGAGGGCCCTGACGCCGGAACGTCCGGCGACCAGTCCCTCCCAGGTCGATGCCGCGTCGCCACCCAGCGGTGTGGTTGCGCCGATACCGGTGACGACCACGGTGCGATTGGTCGGGCTCATCGGAATTCTCTCTCCAACGGATCTACGAGGATTCGTGCGGCGCCACCGCCGGGTGGCGGGGCCGGGGTTCCCGGCCCCCGGGCCTCCCGTACCGACGGAAGACGGACGGAAGGCCCGGCAGGGCTCAGGCCTGGTGCTCGAGGATGTACTTGACCGCGTCGCCGACCGTCTTGAGGTTCTTGACGTCGTCGTCCGGGATCTTGACGTCGAAGCGCTCTTCGGCGGCGACGACGACCTCGACCATGGACAGCGAGTCGACGTCCAGGTCGTCGGTGAAGGACTTGTCCAGCTGGACGTCCTCGACCGGGATGCCGGCGATCTCGTTCACGATCTCCGCGAGACCGGCGAGGATCTCTTCCTGAGTGGCGGCCATGGTGGCGCTCCTTCGTTGTGGTTCCAGAGGATGTGGCGGTGCTTCTTCACGTACCGGACGCATGGCCCGGCACGCAGTGCCTAGGGGAGAGTAACGACCGTAGCGGCGTAGACGAGACCCGCCCCGAAGCCGATGACGAGCGCGGTGTCGCCGCTCTTCGCCTCGCCGGTCGCCAGGAGCCGCTCCATCGCGAGCGGGATCGAGGCGGCCGAGGTGTTGCCGGTGGTGCGGATGTCACGGGCGACCGTGACGTGTTCCGGCAGTTTCAGGGTCTTCACCATCGAGTCGATGATCCGCACATTGGCCTGGTGCGGGATGAAGACGTCCAGTTCGTCCGCGGTGATCCCGGCCGCGTCCAGCGCCTGCTGGGCGACCTTCGCCATCTCGAACACGGCCCAGCGGAACACCGCCTGGCCTTCCTGCGTGATCGCGGGGAACTTCGCGACGGTCCCGTCGCGGTAGTCCGTCCACGGCACGGTCTGCTTGATGGTCTCGGACTTGTCGCCCTCCGAGCCCCACACGGTCGGGCCGATCGCGGGCTCCTGGGAGGGGCCGACGATCACCGCGCCCGCGCCGTCACCGAACAGGAAGGCCGTGGCCCGGTCCTCCAGGTCGGTCAGGTCGCTCAGCCGCTCCACGCCGATGACGAGCACGTACTCGGCGGATCCCTCGACGACCATGCCCTTGGCCAGGGTCAGCCCGTAGCCGAAGCCCGCGCAGCCGGCCGAGATGTCGAAGGCGGCGGCCTTGTCCGTGCCCAGCTTGTGGGCGATCTCGGTCGCGACGGCCGGGGTCTGGCTGAAGTGCGAGACGGTCGAGACGACGACGGCGCCGATCCGCGAGGCGTCGATCCCGGCGTCCGCGATGGCCTTGCCGGACGCCTCGATGGACATCGCGGCGACGGTCTCCTCGTCGGACGCCCAGTGCCGGGTCTCGATCCCGGAGCGGGAGCGGATCCACTCGTCGGACGAGTCGATCGTCTCCAGGATCACCTCGTTCGGCACGACCCGGGTGGGCCGGTAGCCGCCCACGCCGAGGATGCGCGCGTACGGGGCGCCCTTGCTGGGCTTGATCTTCGCCATGCGGGTCGGCTCCTTAAAGGGCGTCAGGCGTGCTCGGCGACGAGCTCGCGGGCCGCGTCGAGGTCGGCGGGGGTCTTCAGGGCCAGCGTCTTCACACCGGGCAGGGCGCGCTTGGCGAGGCCGGTCAGCGTGCCGCCGGGGCAGACCTCCAGGAGGGCGGTGACGCCGAGCTCCTTGAAGGTCTCCATGCACAGGTCCCAGCGGACCGGGTTGGCGACCTGGCCGACCAGGCGCTCGAGCACCTCGGTGCCGGTCGCGACCGCCTCGCCGTCCTTGTTCGACACGTAGGTGACCTTCGGGTCGCCCGGCGTCAGGGCCTCGGCGGCCTTCGCCAGCGTGTCGACCGCGGGGCCCATGTGGTGGGTGTGGAAGGCGCCGGCCACCTTGAGCGCGACGACCTTGCGCACACCCTCGGGCTTGTCCGCCTCCAGCGCGGCGAGCTGCTCCTTGGTGCCGGCCGCGACGATCTGGCCCGCGCCGTTGATGTTCGCCGGGGTCAGGCCCAGTTTCTCCAGGTGCGCCACGGTCGTGCCGGGGTCGCCGCCGAGCAGCGCCGCCATGCCGGTCTCGGTGATCGCGGCGGCGTCGGCCATGGCCAGACCCCGCTTGCGGACCAGGGAGAGCGCGGCGGTGTCGTCGAGGACGCCCGCGAAGGCGGCGGCGGTGATCTCCCCGACGCTGTGACCGGCGACGGCACCGGGTGCCACGTCTCCGAGCGCGGAGGCGGACAGCAGCCCGGCCGCGACCAGCAGCGGCTGGGCGACGGCCGTGTCACGGATCGCGTCCGCGTCGGCCTTCGTGCCGTAGTGGACGAGGTCGAGTCCGATGGCGTCGGACCACGCGGCGACGCGCTCCCCGGCACCGGGGAGGTCGAGCCATTCAGTCAGAAAGCCGGGAGTCTGGGCACCCTGGCCGGGAGCGACGAGTACGAGCACTCTCACACTCTCTCTTGGGGACGGTCACGGCCGCCCGTGGGGACAAGGACGAAGAACAGGAGGCGGTTTTGTGGGGCCCCGACAAAAGGCTAGGGATGAGGATCGCCGTCGGCCAGACGCCCCAGGATCAGCGCGATCCGCAGCGTGAACGCAGAGCGTACATCGGAGGGTGACCATCCGGTGACGTCAGTCACACGTCGAAGCCGGTAGCGGACGGTGTTGGGGTGAACGAACAGCATTCGCGCCGCGCCTTCGAGACTGCTCGCCTGCTCCAGATAGACACTGAGCGTCTCCAGCAGCGCGGCTCCGGCCTGCTCCAGCGGTCTGTAGATCTCCTCCACCAACTGCTCGCGCGCGGAGGGGTCCGAGGCGATCGCCCGCTCCGGCAGCAGATCGTCCGCCAGTACCGGGCGCGGGGCGTCCTGCCAGGCGGAACACGCCTTGAGTCCCGCCGCGGCGGCCTGCGCGGACCGGGTCGCGGCCAGCAGGTCGGGAACCACCGGACCGGCGACGACCGGCCCCGCCGCATACGGCCCGATCAGCGACTTCGCGACGGCCAGCGGATTGTCGCTGCCGCCCGCGATCACGACCAGCCGGTTGCCGAGCACCCCGGTCAGCACCTGGAGCTTGGCGTGCCGGGCGGCCCGCCGGATGGCCTCCACGGTCAGCTCGGAGTCCCCGTCGGGCGCGGTGCCCAGCACCACGCACACATGCTCGGGCGAGTTCCATCCCAGGGCGGCGGCCCGCGACACGGCCCCCTCGTCCGCCTCACCGCTGAGTACCGCGTTCACCACCAGCGACTCCAGCCGCGCGTCCCAGGCACCCCGTGCCTCGGCGGCCTGCGCGTACACCTGGGCGGTGGCGAAGGCGATCTCACGGGCGTACACGAGCAGCGCCTCACGCAGCACGCTCTCGTCGCCGGGCGCCGCCACCTCGTCGATGGCGGACTCCATGACCTCGATGGTGGTGCGCACCATCTCCACGGTCTGCCGCAGTGTGATCGCCCGGGTCAGCTCGCGCGGCGCGGTGCCGAACACATCGGTGGAGATGGCCTGCGGGGCGTCCGGGCGCCGGAACCACTCGGTGAACGCGGCGATGCCCGCCTGCGCGACCAGGCCGATCCAGGAACGGTTCTCCGGGGGCATGGCCCGGTACCAGGACAGCGTCTCGTCCATCCGCGCGATCGCCTGCGCGGCGAGACTGCCGGACGACCTCTCCAGCCGCTTCAGCGTCGCGGCATGCGGATGGGCGGGGCGTGCGGCGGCTTTGTTGGTGCTGGTTTCGGGTTCGGGCACGGGGACAAGACTGCCTTATCGGTACGGCCGCGCGTGTCGCCGGGTCTACGGTGGACCCTGTGATGGACGTACGGCGTGCGCGTGAGCGCTACCAGGGCGGCGATCCGGCGGCCGGGATCGAGACGTGGCACGCCTTCTCCTTCGGCCCCCACTACGACCCGGACAACCTGCGCTTCGGCGCGGTGATCGCCTGCAACGAGGAGCGCCTCGCCCCCGGCGCCGGCTTCGACGAGCATCCGCACAGCCACACCGAGATCGTGACGTGGGTGGTGGAGGGCGAGCTGACCCACCGCGACTCCACGGGCGAGGAGACGGTGATCCGTCCCGGCGACGTCCAGCGCCTGAGCGCCGCGTCGGGCGTCCGCCACGTGGAACGCAACGCGGGCGACCGCCCCCTCACCTTCCTCCAGATGTGGCTGGCGCCCCTGGAACCGGGCGGCGACCCCTCCTACGAGGTCGTCCGGGGCATAGCGGACTCCACCCCGTACGCCCTCCCGGAGGCGGGCGCGATGCTCCACGTACGCCGGCTGAGGGCGGGGGAGCGGACGGCGGTGCCGGACGCCGCGTACGTGTACGTCCACGTGGTGCGCGGTGAGGTGACGCTGGACGGCGGCGAAATCCTGACCCCGGGCGACGCGGCCCGCCTCACGGACGCCAAGGACGTCGAGGCGGTCGCCGGGAACGCACCGACGGAACTCCTGCTGTGGGAGATGCGCGCCGTGTGAGTCCGGCTCCGTTCGGAGTGCTCCGCCGACGCGCCCCTCTCACGGTGTCTTCTCGAAAAGCGTGAACAACTCGACCCTCTGTGTTCACGTGCCGCTCATTTGAGCGCGCGAGTTACATGTGTCCGCTGAGTGCTCACGCTTTTTCAGAGGACGAGTGTCACCGGCCCTAGCGCAGACCGTCGACGAACGCCTGCCAGGCCCCGGCGCCGACGGTGACGACCGGTCCGGAGGGATTCTTGCTGTCGCGCACGGGGACGGCACCGGTGGGGCAGGCGGGGGCGACCTCGACGCATTCGCCGCCGGTGTTGCCGCTGTACGAGGACGTGCGCCAGGCGGCGCCGCCAGCGACGGTGCACTCGACGCATTCGCCGCCTGTGCTTCCGCTGTAACTGGACTTACGCCACTGCGGGTTCCTCGGACTGGGACCGGTCTCCATAGCGCTCCTCCATCACTCGCGCGATCAGTGCGCCGAGTCCTCCACAACCAGTTGGGCAGTTGGCTGCGCAGGGCCAGGCCGATCAGACGGGAGAAGACGCCGTCCGTGCCGAGGGCCGCGTCGACGCGTTCGGAGAAGTCGCGGGTCGGGACCTTCTTCGTGGTCTCGATCTGGCCGATCAGCGAACCCGTGCAGAAGATGATCTCGCCGAGCTGGCCCTGTTTGAGGCCGTGCGCCTCGCGCTGGCGGCGCAACTCCCAGCCGTAGTAGTCGAGCGGGGAAGCGGTGGGGTCGAGCGACTGGATGTTGACCACGGCGGCACCTCACTTCAACGCCTCACGGCGTTCATTTCGTTCCGTAGTCGAGCGTAAGCGCAGCGTTGCACTATTGTGGCGTGAATCACGTAACTGGTCCGCAGGTGACGGACATCCGCAGCGAGTACCACGCCGAGTTCGCCATGGGGGAGCACTCGGCCCGGCATCTGCGGCGCATCCTGCGGCTGTACCTCGTCGGTGCGGGGCTGGCCGAGGCGACGGACGCCGCCGAGCTGGCACTCACCGAACTGGTCGCCAACGTCGTACGGCACGTCCCCGGCCGCCGCTGCCGCATCTGCTTCCTGCTCCGGCCCGGCGGAGCGCGGGTGGAAGTCGCGGACGACTGTCCAAAGTTGCCCGCGCCGGCCGTCGGCGGCGGGCTCGGTGAAAGTGGGCGCGGGCTGGTGATCGTGGACGCGGTCACCGACCGGTGGGGTGTCACCGTCCGCCCTGACGGGCGGGGCAAGACGGTGTGGTTCGAGTGCCTGGGCCGACGTCGGACGGTGCCCGTGGAAACCGAGGCCGGACCCTGGGGTGTGCGCGGGCAGGTGCCGGACCGTCCTTGTTCACCGAATTCCTGCGCGCCTTGAACCACCGCCGTGGCTCCGCCGTTGTATCTCCTGTTCAGCCGCGCAGAGTGCCGATGTCCTGCGTCGCAGGGTTCGGCTCCGTCCGTAAGGAGAGATGTATGAAGTCGTGGCGTTCCCGTATCGCCGCCGTCGCGGTCGGCACCGCGATGATCGTCATTCCGCTGACCGCGGGCTCGGCGACCGCTGCCACCAACCCCTGGGGCTACCGGGAGGTCGGCGGGACGAGAGACAAGCTCGAGTGCGTGGAGGCCGGGCAGGAGCTCCTCGCCCAGGGATGGGTGAACTTCTACTGCGACTGGGACGACCCGTACTGGGTCCTGTGGGCCCTTCCCGCGTAGGACCAGCCGCCGACAGGCGGCTGACCGGCACGGGAAGCCGGGGCCGGCCGGTGGTCGTGGGGGCCGCCGGCCGGCGCGCGGGGCTCAGCCGCGCAGCTCCGCCAGCACCGCGTCGGTGAACGGCGGCCACGCCTCGATCGCCCAGGGACCGAAGGCACGGTCCGTCAGGGCCACACACGCCACGCCCGCGTCCGGGTCGGTCCACAGGAACGTGCCCGACTGGCCGAAGTGGCCGAAGGTGCGCGATGAGGACGAGGCGCCCGTCCAGTGCGGGGACTTGGAATTCCGGATCTCGAAGCCGAGGCCCCAGTCGTTGGGGTTCTGGTGGCCGTAGCCCGGCAGGACGCCCTTGGTGCCGGGGTACTGGACCGTCATCGCCGCGGCGACCGTGCGGGGGTCCAGCAGGCGCGGGGCCTGCACCTCGGCCGCGAACCGCAGCAGGTCGTCCACCGTGGAGACGGCGTCCTTCGCCGGGGAGCCCGCCAACGAGGTCGACGTCATGCCGAGCGGCTCCAGCACCGCCTGCCGCAGGTACTCCGCGAACGGGATCTCCGTCGCCTTCGCGACATGGTCGCCGAGCTGCTCGAACCCGGCGTTCGAGTACAGGCGCCGCTCACCCGGGGCCGAGGTCACCTTGTGCTCGTCGAAGGCCAGCCCCGAGGTGTGCGCGAGCAGGTGCCGGACCGTCGAGCCCTCCGGACCCGCCGGTTCGTCCAGCTCGATCGCGCCCTCCTCGTACGCCACGAGCACCGCGTACGCCGCGAGCGGCTTGGTGACCGAGGCCAGCGGGAAGCGGTGCCCGGCGGGGCCGTGGGTGCCGAGGACGGTGCCGTCCGCCCGTACGACACCCGCCGCGGCGGTGGGAACCGGCCAGTTCTCGATCAACGCGAGGCTCTTCAGCGACATGCCGTCGAGCCTAAGCGCTCACAGGGTCAGCTCCAGCAAGGGGTCCGGCCTGGGCCTGAAGCCCAGCGCGACGTACAGCGGCTCCGCCTGCGCGGACGCGGTGAGGCGGACCCGGCGGGCGCCGTGCTCACGGAACCACTCCAGCAGCGCCTCCATGCAGGCGCGCGCGTAGCCGCGGCGGCGCGCGTCCGGGTCGGTGGCGACACTGAAGACGTAGCCGTCGGTGCCGTGCGGATCGCGTGCGCCGCCGATGCGGTACTCCAGCGAGCCGGCCACCAGCGCCGCCAGTGCGCCCGGCCGCTCCGGGTGGTCCACGACGAACGCCACGAAGGTGCCGTCCGGCTCGGACAGCCGGCCGCGCAGCACGGGCAGCGACTCGGCGTGCCAGGCCGTGGACGGGTCGGACAGGGGCATCGAGTCGATCATCACCTGGCGCAGACGCAGTACTTCCTCCGCGTCCCCCGGCGTCGCACGGCGTACAGAGGTCATGGCCGTACGCTAATCAGCCGCGGGCCTCCCCGTCCTGCCCATTTCTCACCTTCGTCGCTTGCTTGGAGTGCACTCCAGCGTTCTAGCGTGGGGACCATGACGGTGACGGAGACGGAGACCACCACGGGGCCCGGTGCGGACACCTGCGCCGGGCCGCCGCAGGGGGATCGGCGGCCGGACGGCGCGGACAGGTACACGATCAGCGAGGTCGTCGCCCTCACCGGGCTGACGGCGCACACCCTGCGCTGGTACGAGCGCATCGGGCTGATGCCGCACATCGACCGGTCCCACACCGGCCAGCGCCGCTACAGCAACCGCGACCTCGACTGGCTCGCCCTCGTCGGCAAGCTCCGCCTGACCGGGATGCCGGTCGCGGACATGGTGCGCTACGCGGAACTGGTCCGCGCGGGCGATCACACGTACACCGAGCGTTTCGAACTGCTGAAGCAGACCCGCGAGGACGTACTGTCCCGGATCGCCGAACTCCAGGGCACGCTCGCCGTGCTCGACCGGAAGATCGATTTCTATGCGGACGCCGGGCGGGCCCTGGCGTCGGAGAGGGCACGATGACCAACGGCAGGATCGGCACGGCGGCACTGGGCGAGGGCGGCCCCGAGGTGGGCGTGCAGGGCCTCGGCTGCATGGGCATGAGCTTCGCGTACGGGCCCACGGACGCGGACGCCTCCCGGGCGACCCTGGAGCGGGCCCTGGAACTCGGCGTCACGCTCTACGACACGGCGGACGCGTACGGCGCGGGCGACAACGAGCGGTTCCTCGCCCCCTTCCTCAAGGCGCACCGGGACGAGGTGGTCATCGCCACCAAGTTCGCCCTGTCGATCCCGCCGGAGGACCCGACCCGGCGGATCATCCGCAACGACGCGCCGTACATCCGCGAAGCCGTCGAGGCGAGCCTGAGGCGCCTGGGCGTCGACGTGATCGACCTCTACTACATGCACCGGCGCGATGTGAACGTGCCGATCGAGGAGACCGTCGGCGTCATGGCCGAGCTGGTGCGCGAGGGCAAGGTCAAGCAGCTCGGCCTGAGCGAGGTCACGGCCGGCGAACTGCGCGCCGCGCACGGGGTGCACCCGATCGCCGCCGTGCAGTCGGAGTGGTCGCTGTTCAGCCGGGACATCGAGGCGAAGGTCGTCCCCGCCGCGCGTGAACTGGGCGTGACCCTGGTCCCGTACTCCCCGCTGGGGCGGGGCTTCCTCACGGGTTCCTTCGTCAACGCCGACCAGGACCTCACGGCCGACGACTTCCGCCGCCAACAGCCCCGCTTCACGGGCGCCAACGCGGCGGCCAACGCGGCGCTGCTGGAACCGGTTCGCACTGTCGCCGAGGCCCACGACGCCACCCCGGGCCAGATCGCCCTGGCCTGGGTCCACCAGCAGTCGGAGGTCCACCGCCTCCCGGTCGTCCCCATCCCGGGCACCCGCAAGCCCGCCCGGGTGGAGGAGAACACGGCGGCGACCCGCATCGAACTGACGGTGGAGGAACTGGCCCTCCTGGAGCCCATCGCGTCCGAGGTGTCCGGCACCCGCTACGCGGACATGACGTTCACCTCCGCAGGCAGGGAGTAACCGCAGGCCCGCTGCCGCGGGCAGTCGTGCCTTCCAGTGCCTCAAAGGCCTGGGAGGCACCCCCAGGGCGATGGGGTCCCCCCGTTCGAGCGGAGTCGAGAGGGGGGAGGGCGGGCTGGGGGTCCCCCTCTGGGGGAGGCACCGCGAAAGCGCCGGGACGCGCGACCCACCCCCGCGAACCCGCACCCCAGGAGCCTCACAACTCCGCGAGCAACTCCGCCTTCTTGGAGGAGAACTCCTCATCGGTCACCAGGCCGGCCTGGTGAAGTTCCCCCAAGTGCCGGATCCGCTCGGCGATGTCCGCGGGGTCACGGCGCGCCCGCGCCGTGGACACCGCCGGCACCGGCGCACAGTTGCGCACCGCCGCCAGCACGGCCGCCGCGAACGGCAACGACTCGTGCACGGGCCCGTACCCCAGCCCGAACACCACGGCGGCCGGATCCTGATCGGCCTGCGCCGGCGGAGCCCCCGCGTCCCGCCGCAGCAACCGCAGATGCCCCTCGAACACCTCCGGCGACCGCCACTCCACCCCGCTCAGCTCACCCACCGGGAACCGCTGGTCCCCGGCCTTCCACTTCGCCGACGACGCCCCCGTCCAGAACCACCGGAACGCCACCGCCGTACCGTCGAAGGACGCCTTCCCGTCGTACGCCTTGAACTGCAGCGGCACCTCGGGAGCGGCCACCAGATGACGTTCGGCGGGCCCGGACTCGGTGAGCTGCGCGCGCAGTTCGTCGGCGTAGTACTCGGCGAGCGTCTCGCGTTCGGCGGGCAGCACCAGCCGGTAGGGGTCGCTGCTCTCCTTCAACTGCCCGGAGGCGGCCTCCATCAGCGGATCGGCACCGGGCCGGAGCTCGATCCGCAGGACCACCGTCCCGCGCTTGCCGGGCGCGAGGGTCACCCCCTCGATCGCCTCCAGCGGAACACGCCGCTCCCCAAGCGCCTGGAACAGCTTGGGCGTTCGAATCCCCCGTTCGTAACGGATGAGTACGGAGTCGGACTCGAACTCCCAGGCGGCATGAAAACCGGCCAGTACGTCACCCATGCGGCTCATCGTATGCGGCACGAGCTTCTCCGTCCCTTCCCCACGCATACCGCAGTATCTCCGCCTCTACGCGCGTCCGGTAGTGGTCGTACCGGACGAACCCGTCCGGCAGAGGTCGTCCCCGCCCGCGCAGGACACCGCGCGGTATGCGCCAACACCGATCTCGGCGAAGTTCCGCAGACTGTCCGTGCCCGGCGCGAAGTACCCGGCGTGGCCCTCGGCCTCCCGTGCCGACAGCACGCGCGCGCCGAATTCCGCCGTCACCGGGTCGGCCCCGTGGCCCAGACCGCCGAGCTCCAGGTACGGCACGTCCTGGATCCAGTCGTCGGCGTCCCGCATCGCCCACACCCGGGCGGTGGTGTGCAGTTGGGCGGTGTTCTCGACCCGCATGCCGGGGCTGCCGGCCACCGCGATGTCGGACACCCGCTCCGGCAGGGTGTGCGCGGCGATCCCGCACACCACGGAGCCGTAGCTGTGGCAGAACAGCGAGACCGGGCCGATCCCGGGCAGTCCGCGCACCAGCGCGTCCAGCCGCACCGCGCCGTCCTCGGCGCGCATCGCCGTGGCCGCGTCCATGCCGAGCCCGCGGGGAGCCGTGTAGTCGGCCCAGGCGATCACGGCCGTACGGGTCGTGGGATCGGCGGCGCGCTCCGCCGCGTACAGGGACTTCGCCATGCCGACGGGGGCCGCGTGCGCGCGGTTCGTGCGCTGGAAGGTGAGCAGGTCGGTGTCGACACCGGGGACGACGACCGAGACCCGCTCGGCCCTGCGCAGGTCGCCGAAGACCTCGGCGATCCGGCCGGAGCCCGAGGGGTCGAAGGCGAGGATGTGCCGGCCGGGACGCGCCAGCGCCTCGAAGCGGTTCATCCGGCGTGCCGCCTGCCGCTGACCCGAGTCGGTGAGGCGACTGTCGTGCACGCGTTCGAGTTCGAGTTCGCGGGCCTGCTCAAGCGCGATGCGGTTGGCCTGGTAGCGCAGGTGGACCGGTGCGCCGTTCATGTTGCCGACCGCGAGCGGATAGCGGCGGGCGAGACTCGCGCGCTGCCCCACGGTGAGGGAGGCGAAGAACCGGGTCAGCCGCGCGGGCTCCGCATCCGGGTCCGGCAGCCGGTGGCCCGCTATCCGGCCGTGCTCCCACGCGTCGAGCGATGCCTGGAGCGGAGCGGGGTGGCGCTGATGGCGCAGCGCCGTCCAGCCCGTGGTCGCCAGCATCACGAAAACGACGGCGAGCGCGAGCAGCATGCGCCAGACGTTCAGTTGCGGGGAGGTGTCGAAGGAAGTCACTGAAAGGACACACTAGGAGAACGGGAGGGTCTCGCGTGAACCAAGTGACCGGGATCACGTTTCGGTGTGCCGATTCGGGGCCCCCTCCGTACGCCAGTTCCCCACGAGGGCCGGCCCCACGTGGTCCAGGCAGGTCGTCATCAGGTCCCGCATGGCCGCCGCGCTGAAGTCGTCCCCGACGGACCAGCGCCGCTCCGCCACGCGGATCACCCCGCCGAACGCGGCCACCAGGATCCGCGGCCGGGGATCGGCGTCCACGTCGAGTCCCTCGCGCTCGGCGATGATGCGTGCCAGCTCCTCCTCCAGCTCCTCGGCGCGCCGCAGATGGGCGGCGAGCAGGGCGGGCGTCGACTCGATCACCCGGTAGACGCGCATGTGCAGTTCCAGGGGGACGAGCTGTTCGACGGCCTCGTTGATGCCGTCCCAGCTGTCCAGCACGGCCCGGCGCAGCACCTCCAGCGGCGCCTCGCCCGGCGGGCGTTCGCGTACGGCCCCGATGACGTGCGACTCCGCGAGCCGGGGGACGAAGAACGCCACCTCCTCCTTGCTCGCGAAGTAGCGGAAGAAGGTGCGCTGCGAGACGTCGACGGCCGCGGCGATGTCGTCGACGGTCGTCCCCTCGTACCCGCGCGTGGCGATCAGCTCCAGCGCGGCCCGGACCAGCGCGTCCCGGGTGCGCCGCTTCTTGCGCTCCCTCAGACCCGGCCGCGGTAGCGCGTCCACGGCGGTCCCGACCGTCCCCATGACTCCTCCTCGAACTGTTTCCCCAGTTCAGGCTATACACGGATGTCCTGTCAGTGACCGACTGGTGAATTGGTTTGTCAACTGTCAGCGGCTGACATTAGTGTCGAACGTATGACTAGTCAGACCACCATCGACAAGGCGGGGCCGGGGGACGGTACGCCGGCCGCCCCGTCGGACGGGACCCCGGGCAAGGGGTTGCGCGGGCACCCCTGGTTCACCCTCATCACCGTCGCCGTGGGCGTCATGATGGTGGCCCTCGACGGCACCATCGTGGCGATCGCGAACCCGGCCATCGGTGACGACCTGGGCGCCTCGCTGTCGGAGCTCCAGTGGATCACCAACGCCTACTTCCTCGCCCTCGCGGTCTGCCTGATCACCGCGGGCAAGCTCGGTGACCGCTTCGGCCACCGCCAGACCTTCCTCATCGGTGTCGTCGGCTTCGCCGCCGCGTCGGGGGCCATCGGTCTGTCCGACAGCATCGCGATGGTCGTCACCTTCCGTGCCCTCCAGGGCCTGTTCGGCGCCCTGCTGATGCCGGCCGCGCTCGGCCTGCTGCGGGCCACCTTCCCGGCCGAGAAGCTCAACATGGCGATCGGCATCTGGGGCATGGTCATCGGCGCCTCCACCGCGGGCGGCCCGATCCTCGGCGGTGTCCTCGTCGAGCACGTCAACTGGCAGTCGGTGTTCTTCATCAACGTGCCGGTCGGCGTCCTCGCCCTCGCGCTCGGCGTGTGGATCCTGCTCGACCACCGCGCGGAGAACGCCCCGCGCTCCTTCGACCTGCTCGGCATAGCCCTGCTGTCCGGTGCGATGTTCTGCCTCGTGTGGGCCCTGATCAAGGCGCCCGAGTGGGGCTGGGGCGACGTCCAGACCTGGTCGTTCATCATCGGCTCGTTCGCCGGCTTCGGGGCCTTCGCCTTCTGGGAGACGAAGGTGAGGGAGCCGCTGATCCCGCTGGCGCTGTTCCGCTCCGTCCCGCTGTCCGCGGGTGTCGTGCTGATGGTCCTGATGGCCATCGCCTTCATGGGCGGCCTGTTCTTCGTCACCTTCTACCTGCAGAACGTGCACGGCATGAGCCCGATCGACGCCGGTCTGCACCTGCTGCCGCTCACCGGCATGATGATCGTCGGATCGCCGCTGGCCGGAGTGATGATCACCAAGGTCGGCCCGCGCATCCCGCTCGCCGGCGGCATGGCGTTCACCGCGCTCGCCATGTACGGCATGTCCACGCTGGAGACGGACACCGGCAGCGCCGTGATGTCGCTCTGGTTCGCCCTGCTGGGCCTCGGCCTCGCGCCGGTCATGGTCGGCGCCACCGAGGTCATCGTCGGCAACGCGCCGCTCGAACTGTCCGGTGTCGCCGGTGGCCTCCAGCAGGCCGCCATGCAGATCGGCGGCAGCCTCGGTACGGCCGTGCTCGGCGCCGTGATGGCCTCCAAGGTGGACAGCGACCTCGAGGGCAACTGGGCGGAGGCGGGACTCCCGCCGCTCACCCCCGAACAGGCCGATCAGGCTTCCCAGGCCGTCCAGGTCGGCGCGGCTCCGGTGGCCGAGGGCACCCCGGCACAGATCGCCGCGAAGATCACCGACGTCGCCCACGACACCTTCATCTCCGGTATGAGCCTGGCGTCCCTGGTCGCCGCCGGAGTCGCCGCCGCGGCGGTGCTGGTCGCCTTCCTCACCAAGCGCGGTGAGAACGCGGAGGCGGGCGCGGGCGTCGGCCACATCTGACGGACCGTACGGCAGGGTTCGCCCCTCGGGGCGAACCGGTCCGGAAGGCGCCCGCTGCGGCGCGCCGCTGGAGAAGGCGGCGCGCCGCAGCGGGCCTTCCGGCGCCGGCCCGCGTGAATTCGCCGCCGAAGCGGGGGTACCCGCCATGTCAACCAACCCTTACAGGGAGTTGACGATGGCGAGCTTCGGACACGGAACGCGCAGGCACCCCCGCTCACGTGGCCGGACGTGGTCACGGACCGGGCCGGATCGCGCGACCCTCGGGATCATCGGAGCCATCTGCGCGGTCGCCGGGTTCTTCGTGCTGGGGATCATCCTCGGTCCGGTGGCGGTCGTCTGCGGCTGGCTCGCGATGGGCCGCAGCTGGGCGGGTTCCCGCTCGGTGCCGGCCCTGATCGCCCTGATCCTGGGCGCCATCGACACGCTCCTGGCCGTCATCTGGCTGGCCGGAGCGACCACTTCGGGTTACGGCCTGTTCTGACCCGGAGCACGAGGGACGGGCCCCCGGCGCGGAGCCGGGGGCCCACCCGTGTCACCGTCGCTCCCCGGCCGGCGCCGCCCTCAGGGCCGCCACCTCGGCACGCAGCGCCTGCACCTCCCGGATGAGCGTCTCGATGGCCTCCGTCTGCCGCCGCTCCTCCACGTCGTCCTTCTCGAAGCGGGCGATGAACCACGCGGCGATGTTCGCGGTCACCACACCGAGCAGCGCGATCCCGGACAGCATCAGGCCCACGGCCAGCACGCGTCCCAGTCCGGTGGTCGGCGCGTGGTCCCCGTACCCCACGGTCGTCATCGTCGTGAAGGACCACCACACCGCGTCGCCCAGCGTCCGGATGTTGCCGTCCGGCGAGTCCCGTTCCACCGAGAGCACCGCGAGCGAGCCGAACATCAGCAGCCCGACCACCGCCCCGGCGACATACGTCGTCAGCCTGATCTGCGAGGCCAGCCGGGCGCGCTGCCCGACCAGCAGCAGCGTCGACACCAGCCGCAGCAGCCGCAGCGGCTGGAGCAGGGGAAGCAGTACGGCGCACAGGTCCAGCCAGTGCGTCCGCAGGAACACCAGGCGCTGTTCGGCGAGCGCCAGCCGGACGGCGTAGTCGACCGCGAACGCCCCCCACACCGCCCACTCCACGGCCGTGCACAGGGCGACCACGTCCCGGCTCGCGCCGGGCCGGACGATCGGCACGGCATAGGCGACGGCGAAGGCCACGGCCAGGCCGAGGAGCGGCCGCTGGGTGCGGTGTTCCCAGCGGACCTGGGCCGACTGCTGCTTCATGGCCCGTATCGTAAGGAAACGGGACGGGGTGGTGGACCCTCGGGTCCACCACCCCGTCGTCACGCCACGGGCGTCACGCGTCGCCGCCCGCCACGCCCGGGTCGGCCGCGGCGACGTCCAGCAACTGGTACCGGTCGATGGCCTGCTTCAGCACCGACCGGTCGACGTGGCCCTCGCGGGCCAGTTCCGTCAGCACCGCCACCACGATCGACTGCGCGTCGATGTGGAAGAACCGCCGCGCCGCCCCCCGCGTGTCCGCGAACCCGAACCCGTCCGCGCCCAGCGACTGGTACGTCCCCGGCACCCACCGCGCGATCTGGTCCGGCACCGACCGCATCCAGTCGGACACCGCCACCACCGGCCCCCGCGCCGCCGCGAGCTTCCGCGTCACGTACGGGGTGCGCTGCTCCTCCTCCGGGTGCAGCAGGTTGTGCCGCTCGCAGTCCACCGCCTCGCGCCGCAGCTCGTTCCAGGAGGTCGCCGACCAGACGTCCGCCTTGACGTTCCACTCCTCGGCGAGGATCCTCTGCGCCTCGATCGCCCACGGCAGCGCGACCCCGGACGCCAGGATCTGCGCCGGGAGCGAGCCCGCCGTGCCCTCGCTGAAGCGGTAGAGGCCCTTGACGATGCCCTCCGCGTCGACGTTCTCGGGCTCGGCGGGGTGCTGGATCGGCTCGTTGTACACCGTCAGGTAGTAGAAGACGTCCTCGCCGTGCGGGTGCTCCTCGTCGGAGCCGTACATCCGGCGCAGCCCGTCCCGCACGATGTGCGCGATCTCGAACCCGAACGCCGGGTCGTACGCGACGCACGCCGGGTTCGTGGAGGCCAGCAGCTGCGAGTGGCCGTCCGCGTGCTGGAGACCCTCACCGGTCAGCGTCGTACGCCCCGCGGTCGCGCCCAGGACGAAACCGCGCGCCATCTGGTCGGCCATCTGCCAGAACTGGTCACCGGTGCGCTGGAAACCGAACATCGAGTAGAAGACGTACACCGGGATGAGCGGCTCGCCGTGCGTGGCGTACGCCGATCCCGCCGCGATCAGCGAGGCCGTGCAGCCGGCCTCGGAGATGCCGTCGTGCAGCATCTGCCCGTTCGGCGCCTCCTTGTAGGCGAGCAGCAGCTCCCGGTCCACCGACTCGTACTGCTGGCCGAGCGGGTTGTAGATCTTCGCGCTCGGGAAGAACGAGTCCATGCCGAACGTGCGGTACTCGTCCGGCGCGATCAGCACGAACCGCTTGCCGATCTCCTTGTCCCGCATGAGGTCCTTGAGGAGACGGACGAAGGCCATGGTCGTCGCGATGGACTGCTGGCCCGAGCCCTTCTTCACGGTCGCGTACGTCTTCTCCTCGGGCAGCCGCAGTGGCTTCGACCGCACCACCCGCGTCGGCACGTACCCGCCGAGCGACTTGCGGCGGTCGTGCATGTACTGCATCTCCTCCGTGTCCGGCCCCGGGTGGTAGTAGGGCGGCGGACCGGACTCGAGGTCCTTGTCGGAGATCGGCAGGTGCAGCCGGTCCCGGAAGTGCTTGAGGTCGTCGACCGTCAGCTTCTTCATCTGGTGCGTGGCGTTGCGGCCCTCGAAGTTCGGGCCCAGCGTCCAGCCCTTGACCGTCTTCGCGAGGATCACCGTCGGCTGGCCCTTGTGCTCGGCCGCCGCCTTGTACGCCGCGTAGATCTTGCGGTGGTCGTGACCGCCGCGCCCCAGGTGCAGGATCTGGTCGTCGGTCATGCCCTCGACCATCGCGCGCAGCCGGTGGTCGTCGCCGAAGAAGTGGTCGCGGATGTACGCGCCCGACTCGGTGGCGTACGTCTGGAACTGGCCGTCCGGCGTGGTGTTCATCTTGTTGACCAGCACGCCGTCGCGGTCCTGCGCGAGCAGCGGGTCCCAGGTGCGGTCCCAGATCAGCTTGATCACGTTCCAGCCGGCGCCCCGGAAGACCGACTCCAGCTCCTGGATGATCTTCCCGTTGCCGCGCACCGGTCCGTCGAGCCGCTGCAGGTTGCAGTTGACGACGAAGGTCAGGTTGTCCAGGCCCTCCCGCGCGGCGAGGGTGAGCTGGCCCAGCGACTCCGGCTCGTCCATCTCGCCGTCGCCGAGGAACGCCCACACGCGCGAGCGCGAGGTGTCCGCGATGCCGCGCGCGTGCATGTAGCGGTTCATCCGCGCCTGGTAGATCGCGCCGATCGGGCCGAGCCCCATCGACACGGTCGGGAACTCCCAGAAGTCCGGCATCAGCCGCGGGTGCGGATACGACGACAGGGTGTACGGGGCCTTCGACTTCTCCTGGCGGAAGCCGTCCAGGTGCCGCTCGCTCAGCCGGTCCAGCAGGTACGCGCGGGCATAGATGCCGGGGGAGGCGTGCCCCTGGAAGAAGACCTGGTCGCCGCCGTCGCCCTCGTCCTTGCCGCGGAAGAAGTGGTTGAAGCCCACGTCGTACAGCGACGCGGAGGAGGCGAAGGTGGCGATGTGGCCGCCGACCCCGATGCCCGGCCGCTGCGCGCGGGAGACCATCACCGCGGCGTTCCAGCGGGTGGCGTTGAGGATCTTGCGCTCGATCTCCTCGTTGCCCGGGAAGAACGGCTCGGCCCGGGTCGGGATCGTGTTGACGTAGTCCGTGCTGCGCATCTCGGGCACGGCCACGCGCTTGGCGCGGGCACGTTCGATGAGCCGCAGCATCAGGTAGCGGGCCCGCTCCCGGCCGCGCTCGTCGACCGCGGCGTCGAGGGAGTCGAGCCACTCCTGGGTTTCCTCGGGATCGAAGTCAGGAACCTGACTCGGAAGGCCGCCAATGATGATCGGGTTGCGATCGGATGCGGAAGCCACGCTGTTCCTTACCTGTCAGAGGGCCGGGAGACGGGCCGCTGTTTTTCGCCGGTACGGCCCGGATTGCGCCGCTCCCCATGGTCCACCTCGGGGCCGTCGGCGTCATCTCTACCGGGAGGTAATCCGGGGTCGGTACCAGTACGGTGTCCATGGGGCTCGTCCATTCGAGTCTTCGTACACGTAGACGGTTCCCAAAGGGCCAAACGGGGCACAAAGGTGTGGTGTGCGTCACTTCAGGCCATGATGGTGTGCCTGGAGTTGCGGTGACCCGGCCAGGATCGTCACCGTTTCGGCGGTCTGCACGGCCGGGTACTTGCGCGATCCGTCCCGCCCGTGTGGACTACGGCCAATGCTTCGCGCACGCGCGTGGCTGAGTTATTTCCAAGACATGATCAGGAGGCAACCCGTGAGCGCGACCGCGGACCACGCGGAGGAGCGGACGAACCCTGCCGCCAGGCTGGGGTTCCAGCCCGGGCAGGTGGTCCAGGAGATCGGCTACGACGACGACGTCGACCAGGAGCTCCGCGAGGCCATCGAGGGCGTCATCGAGAGCGACCTTGTCGATGAGGACTACGACGACGTGGCTGACGCCGTTGTGCTGTGGTTCCGCGACGACGACGGCGACCTGACGGATGCGCTGGTGGATGCCACCACGTACATCGAAGAGGGCGGCGCGATTCTGCTCCTCACGCCGAAGACGGGCCGTTCGGGCTATGTGGAGCCGAGCGACATCTCGGAGGCCGCCACCACGGCGGGCCTGACGGCGGCCAAGAGCGTCAGTGTGGGCAAGGACTGGAGCGGCAGCCGGCTGGCGACGCCGAAGGCGGCCAAGTCCAAGCGGTGAACCACCCCGGACGGGCCGGTCGCGTCACGCGTCGGCCCGTCCGTCGGCCTGTCGTGCTCCCTGCGTAGGGTGGTCGGAGCGAACCACCCCAGAGGGACGGACACGACGATGGCGATCCAGGCCGGCGACAAGGCCCCCGACTTCGAACTCAGGGACAACCACGGGGCGACCGTGAGGCTGTCCGACTTCCGCGGCCGGAAGAACGTAGTCGTGCTCTTCTATCCGTTCGCCTTCACCAGCGTGTGCGCCGGCGAGCTGCGCGAGGTCCGCGACCGGTTGCCGCAGTTCTCCGACCGCGACACCCAGGTGCTCGCCGTCTCCAACGACTCCATCCACACCCTGCGCGTCTTCGCCGAGCAGGAGGGCCTGGAGTACCCCCTGCTCAGCGACTTCTGGCCGCACGGCGACGTCTCGCGCGCGTACGGCGTCCTCGACGAGGACAAGGGGTGCGCGGTGCGCGGGACGTTCATCATCGACAAGGAGGGCGTCGTGCGCTGGACCGTCGTCAACGCCCTGCCGGACGCCCGTGACCTGAACGAGTACGTCAAGGCGCTCGACGCCCTGTAGTCACGTCAAGGCGCTCGACACCCGCGGATCCGGGCCGACACCCTGTGATTCTTCGTCCGCCGGGCCTGCGGCGGCCGGGAACCCGTCACTAGGATCGACTCGTTGATCCGACATCCGACGCACTACGGGGCACCCCGCCCCAGGACACCAATGGAGGACTCGTGGGAGTCAGCCTCAGCAAGGGCGGCAACGTATCGCTGACCAAGGAGGCGCCGGGCCTGACCGCGGTCATCGTCGGTCTGGGGTGGGACATCCGCACCACGACCGGTACCGACTTCGACCTCGACGCCAGCGCCCTGCTGCTGAACAGCAGCGGCAAGGTCGCCAGTGACGCGCACTTCATCTTCTTCAACAACCTCAAGAGCCCGGACGGCTCGGTGGAGCACACCGGTGACAACCTGACCGGTGAGGGCGAGGGCGACGACGAGCAGATCAAGATCAACCTCGCCGGGGTCCCCGCCGACATCGAGAAGATCGTCTTCCCGGTCTCCATCTACGACGCCGAGAACCGCCAGCAGTCCTTCGGCCAGGTGCGCAACGCGTTCATCCGCGTCGTCAACCAGGCCGGCGAGGCCGAGATCGCCCGCTACGACCTGAGCGAGGACGCCTCCACCGAGACCGCCATGGTCTTCGGTGAGCTGTACCGGCACGGCGCGGAGTGGAAGTTCCGCGCCATCGGCCAGGGCTACGCCTCGGGCCTGCGCGGCATCGCGCAGGACTTCGGCGTGAACGTCTGAGAGGCACCGCGGGGCGGCCACGCCCGAGCCCGGCCGCCTTCCGCGGCCGCACCGCCCGGCGCCGCACGGTTTACGTGCGGCGCCGGACGCGCAGGACCACCTGAGAAACATCACCACCCGGGGAGGGACCAGCATCATGGGCGTCACGCTTGCCAAAGGGGGCAACGTCTCCCTGTCCAAGGCCGCACCCAACCTCACACAGGTCATGATCGGACTCGGCTGGGACGCGCGCTCCACCACCGGAGCCGACTTCGACCTCGACGCCAGCGCGCTGATGTGCAGCGGCGGCCGGGTCATGGGGGACGAGTGGTTCGTCTTCTACAACCAGCTCAAGAGCCCGGACGGCTCGGTGGAGCACACCGGTGACAACCTCACCGGTGAGGGCGACGGGGACGACGAGTCCCTGCTGGTCGACCTCCCCAAGGTGCCGGCTCAGTGCGACAAGATCGTCTTTCCGGTCTCCATCCACCTGGCCGACGAGCGCGGCCAGACCTTCGGCCAGGTCAGCAATGCCTTCATCCGCGTGGTGAACCAGGCGGACGGCCAGGAACTCGCCCGTTACGACCTGAGCGAGGACGCGTCCACCGAAACCGCGATGATCTTCGGTGAGCTCTACCGCTATCAGGGCGAGTGGAAGTTCCGTGCGGTGGGACAGGGGTACGCGTCGGGGTTGCGGGGCATCGCTCTAGACTTCGGAGTCAACGTTTCGTAAAGCCGATCACGGCAGCGGGGGAGACCCGTTAACACACCTGGGGTAGCCAGTGGTTCTGAAAACCTTCGGCTGGTCGTTCGCGGTCACCGCGCTCGGCCTGGTCGCAGCGATCCTCTTCGGGGGGTGGACCGCCTTCGGAATCGTGGCGATCCTCTCGATCCTCGAGATCTCGCTGTCCTTCGACAACGCGGTGGTCAACGCCGGCATCCTGAAGAAGATGAATGCCTTCTGGCAGAAGATCTTCCTCACCGTCGGCATTCTGATCGCCGTCTTCGGCATGCGGCTGGTCTTCCCCGTCGTGATCGTCGCCGTCAGCGCCCAGCTCGGCCCGATCGAGGCGGTCGATCTCGCGCTCAGCGACAAGGACCGTTACCAGGAACTCGTCACCGACGCCCACCCGGCGATCGCCGCGTTCGGTGGCATGTTCCTGCTGATGATCTTCCTGGACTTCATCTTCGAGGACCGGGACATCAAGTGGCTGGGCTGGCTGGAGCGCCCGCTGGCCAAGCTCGGCAAGATCGACATGCTGTCGGTCTGCATCGCCCTGGTCATCCTGCTGATCTCCGCGGTCACCTTCGCCACCCACGCCCACCAGCACGGCGGCGCGCACGTGGACAAGGCGGAGACGGTCCTGCTCGCCGGTATCGCGGGCCTGATCACCTACATGATCGTGGGCGGTCTCTCCGGCTACTTCGAGGACAAGCTCGAAGAGGAGGAGGAGCACGAGCACGAGGAGGAGGAGAAGGCCGCGCGGGAGGGCAAGCCCCGCACGGTGGTGGCCATGGCAGGCAAGGCCGCGTTCTTCATGTTCCTCTACCTGGAGGTCCTGGACGCCTCCTTCTCCTTCGACGGCGTCATCGGCGCGTTCGCCATCACCAACGACATCGTCCTGATGGCCCTCGGCCTGGGCATCGGCGCCATGTACGTGCGGTCCCTGACCGTCTACCTGGTCCGCCAGGGCACCCTGGACGAGTACGTCTACCTGGAGCACGGCGCGCACTACGCCATCGGCGCCCTGGCGCTGATCCTGCTCGTCACCATCCAGTACGAGATCCCCGAGCTCATCACCGGCTCCATCGGCGTCATCCTGATCGGCGCCTCCTTCTGGTCCTCCGTACGCCGCAACAAGCGGCTCGCGGAAGCCGAGGGAAACGCCGGCGACAAGACTGAGGTCACCTCCGGGGTGTGACAGCCCTTCGGGTGAGGAACGCTCTCGACGGGGCGGCCACCGAGGACCACTCCTCGGAGCCGCCCCGTCGGCCGTCCGGGAGTTCCGGCGGCCCGAGCGGGGCTCGGCGACTGGACTTGGGGCGGGAATGGGTTTCCTGGACGGACTGTGGCGCGGACGTGAGAGCGCCTTCGACTCGGGCAGCGCGGCCAGCAACGCCATCGAGCTGACCAAACGGCACGGTCAGGTGTCCCTGACCAAACAGGGCGCGGCCACCGGCCATCTGCGGATCAACCTGAGCTGGCGGATGCGGACCTCCGACTTCGGCGGCTCCCAGCGGGAGAGCCTGCTGCGCCACCCCCTCAAGGCGCTCAAACCGCCGGAGGTCGTCGGCCACAGCCAGTCCATGGTCAACGTCGACCTCGACCTGGGGTGTCTGTACGAGCTCCAGGACGGCACCAAGGGCGTGGTCCAGCCCCTCGGCGGCCTCCTCGGCGACGTCAACGCCGCGCCGTACGTCAAGCTCAGCGGCGACGACCGGTTCGGGTCCGGCTCGGGCGAGACCATGTACGTCAACCTCGACCATCGCGAGAACATCAAGCGCCTGCTGGTCTTCGCCTACATCTACGACCAGACGCCCGCGTTCGACCGCACGCACGCCATGGTCACGCTCTACCCCAGCAGCGGCCCGCGGATCGAGATCGGCCTCGACGAACGCCACCCCCAGGCCCGCTCCTGCGCGGTGGTGATGATCGAGAACGTCAAGGACGAGATCCTGGTCCGCCGCGAGGTGAAGTTCGTGTACGGATTCCAGGCGGAGCTGGACCGGCTGTACGGGTGGGGGCTCCAGTGGGGGAGGGGCTTCAAGACGAAGACCGGTCACTGAGGAGCCCCTGATCGCGCGGGTACCGGCCCGTCAGCGCCCGATGAACTGCGGCCCCTGCGGCGGAAGCCGGAAGTCCGGGTCGGGGGAGGCGGCGGCCGGCGGCGGGAAACCGTACCCGCCCGGCGCCCCCGCGGCGGCCGTGGCGGGCGCCGGCGGATATCCGTAGGCGGGCTGGCTGGTCGGCTGGGGATATCCGTAGGCCGGCTGCGTGGCCGCGGGCTGCTGCGGCGGATAGCCGTACGCGGGCTGCGCGGGCACCCCCGCCGGCTGCTCGGGCGGCAGCGGCCGGGACACCTCGGGCGCCGGCGGGACGAGCGGGGCCTGGGGCTGCGTCAGCGCCTCGGAGGAGGTCCGGTCGGAGGCCGGTACGTGCGCCGTCGGGGGCGGAAGCTGGGTGACGTCGGAGGAATCGGGCTCCTGCGCGGCCTCCGACTCGTCGACCGAGATGCCGAAGTCGGTCGCCAGCCCCTTCAGGCCGTTCGAATAGCCCTCGCCGAGCGCCCGGAACTTCCAGCCCTCACCGCGCCGGTACAGCTCACCGCAGATCAGCGCGGTCTCCTCGCCGGTCTCCGGCTTGACGTCGAAATACGCCAGCGCGTCCCCGTCGGCGGCCTGCGCGTCGTACAGCAGGATGCGCAGGTCCCGTACGCGGTCGAAGGCGACGCCGTCCGCCGACGCGACGAGCAGAATCCGGCCGACACCGGACTCGACACCGGCGAGATCCGTCTGGATCGTGTCGGTCAGGCCCTCGGCGACGCGCTTCTTGCCGAGCCGCCACACCTGCCCGGCAGGGTGCCGTGGCTGGTTGTAGAAGACGAAGTCCTCGTCGGAGCGCACACGACCGTCGGGGCCGAGGAGCAGCGCGGAGGCGTCGATGTCCGGCACCCCCTGTCCGGGCGACCAGCGCAGCACGGCACGTACTGTGGTGGCCTCGAGAGGGACGTTCGACCCCTTGAGCATCGCGTGCGTCATGCGGTCATCCTGCCTTCTCCGTCCTGGTCACGACAACGCGGGGGTTGGGGCCGACATGGCGGGGATACCTGAAGTTCATGCCCCGGGGGAACCGCCGACATGGATCCCTACGTACTATTACCGGCCACCTTCCGACATTCCATAGATTCCATAGATTCCAGAGAGGCCACGGGGGAGTTCAATGCGTCATTTCGGGCATCTTGCCCCTGCGGTGCGGAAACGTCTCTTCTACCGGGAGCCCGGCGAGTTCACGCCGGATTCCCCGGCCCGGCTGCTCTCCGCGGCCCTCGGCGCCACGCTCTACAGCCCCGCGGTCCGGCCCCGGCTCGCCGACGACATCGTCAAGCAGGGCGGAAACGGTGTGGTCTCCATGGTGCTGTGCCTGGAGGACTCCATCAGCGACGCCGACGTGCCGGCCGGTGAGGAGAACCTCGTACGGCAGTTCGCCGACCTGGCCGGGCGGCCCGGGGCGGACCTGCCGTTGCTGTTCATCCGGGTCCGCACCCCCCAGCAGATTCCCGACCTCGTCCACCGCCTCGGCCCCGCCGTCGCGCTGCTGTCCGGATTCGTCCTGCCGAAGTTCACCGCGGAACGCGGCCTGCCGTTCCTGGAGGCGCTGGCCACCGCCGAGGCCGAAAGCGGCCACCGGCTCTTCGCCATGCCCGTGCTGGAGTCGCCCGAGCTGCTCTACCGCGAATCCCGCGTCGAGACCCTCGAAGGCATCTTCCGCGCCGTCGACAAGTACCGCGACCGCGTCCTCGCACTGCGCCTCGGCGTGACCGACTTCTGCTCCTCCTACGGGCTGCGCAGAGGCCCCGACATGACGGCGTACGACATCCAGGTCGTCGCCTCCGTGATCTCCGACGTGGTGAACATGCTGGCCCGGGCCGACGGCACCGGATTCACCGTGACCGGACCTGTCTGGGAGTACTTCCGGGTCCAGGAACGCATGTTCAAGCCACTCCTGCGGCAGAGCCCCTTCCACGAGGTGCAGGCCGTGGCACTGCGCGAGAAGCTGATCGAACACGCCATGGACGGCCTGCTGCGCGAGATCTCCCTCGACCGGGCCAACGGCCTGCTGGGCAAGACCTGCATCCACCCCTCCCACGTCCTCCCCGTGCACGCGCTGTCCGTCGTCAGTCACGAGGAGTTCAGCGACGCCCAGGACATCCTCCGGCCGGAACGCGGCGGCGGGGGTGTACTCAGGTCGGCCTACACCAACAAGATGAACGAGGTGAAACCCCACCGCGCCTGGGCCGAGCGGACCCTGCTGCGCGCCGAGGTCTTCGGCGTCACCAACGAGGACATCGGTTTCGTGGAACTGCTCGCGGCGGGCCTGGCCGAGTGAACGGGACGGAGAAGACCGTGAACGAGGGGATGCGCCGACCGGTGCGTCACGGAACCCGGGCCGGCGAGGACATATGGTCCGGCAGCTGGGTCACGGAACGGCTCGGCGTCGAACTGGCCGGGGACGAGAGCCTGCCCGGCCTGCTGGGGCTGGCACTGCGCCGCAACCCCAAGCGGGCCCACCTGCTGGTCTCCAACGTCCTCGGCAAGCACGTCCCCCAGTCCCCGTCCGTCGTGTACGGCCACGGCGTCGCGCTCGGCCGCCGGGTGCGGGAGCTGCTGGGCGACTCGGCGGAGGACGCGGTCGTCCTGGGATACGCGGAGACCGCGACCGGCCTCGGCCACTCCGTCGCCGACGGCCTGGGCGTCGCCCCCTACCTGCACTCCACCCGCCGCCCGGTCACGGGGACCGCCACGGCCGGCGGCTTCGAGGAATCCCACTCCCACGCCACGTCCCACCTGCTGCTCCCGGAGGACCCGTCCTTGCTGGCCGGGGACGGCCCGCTGGTCCTGGTCGACGACGAGTTCTCCACGGGGAACACGGTGCTGAACACCGTCCGGGATCTTCATGCGCGGTATCCGCGGGGACGGTATGTCGTGGTCGCCCTCGTCGACATGCGGTCGCCCGCCGACACCGGCCGCCTGGACGAGTTCGCCCGCGAGATCGGGGCACGCATCGACCTGGTGACGACCGCGTCGGGCACGGTGCGGTTGCCTGACGGCGTCCTGGAGAGGGGCCAGTCCCTGGTGGCGCGGTACGAGAGTGCCGCGGGGGGCGATCGGGCGTCTGCGGGCCCGTCGGGGCCGGTCGCGCGGTTCCCCGCGCCCCTTGAGGGTGCTGATGGTCCCGCGAGCTTCGAAGCCGACGCTCGGACAAACCCCCCGGGGGCGCGGGACGCGGTCGAATCCGCGGCCACCGCCGCGGGGGCGCGACCGGCCACCTCCGGCCCGCACCCGGCCGACGGGCCCGGCCGCACCACGCGAGTGGACCTGCGCTGGCCGGACGGTCTCCCCGACGGCGGTCGCCACGGCTTCACCCCCGCACACCGGGCCCGCCTCGAACACGCACTCCCCGGCATGGGCGCCCGCCTCGCGGAGGCACTCCCCGACGACACGCGCCGCGTCCTCGTCCTCGGCTTCGAGGAACTGATGTACACCCCGCTGCGCCTGGCAGGCGAGCTGGAGCGGACCACCGGCGCCGACGTACGCTTCTCCACCACCACCCGCTCGCCCGTCCTCGCCGTCGACGACCCCGGCTACGCGATACGCACCCGCCTGGTCTTCCCCGCCCACGACGATCCCGCCGACGGCCCCGGCGAGCGCTATGCCTACAACGTCGCCGGCGGCGGCTTCGACGCCGTCGTCGCCGTCGTCGACTCGGCCGCCGACACCCCCGCACTGCACGCGCCCGACGGCCTGCTCGCCCGGCTCGCCGCGCACACCCCGCAGGTCCTCCTCGCGGTCGTACCGTCCTACGTACCCGCACCTCAGGACGCCCCCAAGGACGCCCGACCGGACGCCCCCGAAAGGCCCGCCACCATGCTGCCCGAGCCCCTCAGAGGCCCCGCCTTCTCCTCGTACGCGTCCGAGGAGGTCGGCTGGCTGCTCCAGGACCTCTCGGACGTGACGCTGGAGGCGCCGACCGAGGAGCGCGAGGAGGCCATCCAGAGCGGCGGCGCCCACTACGCGGAGTCGCTGCCCGTGGAGTACCAGCCGAGCGAGCAGTATCAGGAACTGTTCCACGCGGCCCTGAACGAGTCGGCGGCCCGCCTGGCCCACGCGGTGGGCGTGGTCACCGAGACCGTGCTCGCCGAACGGTCCCCCCGCCCGGTGCTCGTCTCCCTGGCCCGCGCGGGCACCCCCGTGGGCATCCTGATGCGCCGCTGGGCGCAGTACCACCACCGACTCGACCTCCCTCACTACGCTGTCTCGATCGTCCGCGGCCGGGGCATCGACGCCAACGCGCTGCGCTGGCTGGCCGCCCACCACGACCCCCGGGACGTGGTCTTCGTCGACGGCTGGACCGGCAAGGGCGCCATCACCCGCGAACTCGCCCAGGCGATCGAGGAGTTCGAGAAGGCCGAGGGTGTCACCGGCTTCGACCCGGAGATCGCGGTCCTGGCCGACCCCGGCTCCTGCGTCCGCACCTACGGCACCCGCGAGGACTATCTGATCCCCTCCGCCTGCCTCAACTCCACGGTGTCCGGCCTGATCTCACGCACCGTGCTCCGCGCCGACCTGGTCGGCCCGCACGACTTCCACGGCGCCAAGTTCTACCGCGAACTCGCCGGCGCGGACCTCTCGGTGGCCTTCCTGGACGCCGTGGCCGCCCGCTTCCCGGAGGTCACCGACGCCGCCCGCGCCCAGGCCAAGGAACTGCTCTCCACCGACCGCACCCCCACCTGGGAGGGCTGGGCGGCGGTCGAACGCATCAGCGAGGAGTACGGCATCCACGACGTGAACCTCGTCAAGCCCGGAGTCGGCGAGACCACCCGGGTGCTGTTGCGCCGGGTGCCCTGGAAGGTGCTCGCCCGGGCCGGAGCCGGCAGCGACCTCGACCACGTACGCCTCCTCGCTCAGCAGCGGGGCGTCCCCGTCGAAGAGGTCGACGGACTCCCCTACACCTGCGTCGGACTGATCCACCCCCGCTACACCCGTGGCGCCACCGGCGCCGACGGCAAGGCGGTGACCCGCTGATGCCCGTCATCGTCGCCAGCGACCTCGACCGCACGCTCATCTACTCCGCCGCCGCCCTCGCCCTGACCATGCCGGACGCACGGGCACCCCGGCTGCTGTGCGTGGAGGTCCACGAGAGCAAGCCCCTGTCCTACATGACGGAGACGGCGGCCCGGCTCCTCACCGACCTCGGCGACGAGGCCGTGTTCGTCCCCACGACGACCCGCACCCGCAAGCAGTACCAGCGCATCAACCTCCCCGGCCCGCCGCCGACCTACGCGATCTGCGCCAACGGCGGACACCTCCTCGTCGACGGCGTGTCCGACCAGGACTGGCACGCCCGGGTGCTCGCCCGGCTGGCCGACGAGTGCGCCCCGCTGTCCGAGGTCCAGGAACACCTGCTGCGGACCGCCGACCCGGTCTGGGTGCGCAAGCACCGGGTTGCCGAGGACCTCTTCGCCTACCTCGTCGTCGAGCGGGAGCTGCTGCGCGAGGAGTGGGTGAAGGAACTCGGGGAGTGGGCGGAGAACCGCGGCTGGACGGTGTCCCTCCAGGGGCGCAAGATCTACGCTGTGCCCAAGCCCCTCACCAAGAGCGCGGCCATGCACGAGGTCGCCCGCCGTACCGGAGCCGACCTCACCCTCGCCGCCGGCGACTCCCTCCTCGACGCCGACCTGCTGCTCGCCGCCGACCAGGGCTGGCGCCCCGGCCACGGCGAACTCGCCGACGCCGACTGGACCGCCCCCGCGCTCAGGGCCCTCCCCGAGCGGGGCGTCCTGGCCGGCGAGCGCATCCTGCGCGAGTTCCTGCAGACGGTGCGCTCACCCAGGTGAGGCCGTACCGGCCGAGAGGCCGTACGTCCGTGCGGCCGGGGCGTCAGCGGTGGCGTCGCAGACTCATCGTGTCGGCGGAGCCGGACCCGTGGGCGGGTGCGCCCCCGTCGGCGTGCTCGGCACCGGCGGCCGGGTGCGACGGGCGTATGTGATCCGTGCCCGCTCGCCCGTCCCGCCGGCGGCGGCCGTCGCCCGAGCGCAGCAGCCGCAGGACCACGAACGCCACCAGGGCCAGCGCGGCCACGCCGAGGACCACCTTCGAGTACGCCGACACGATGGTCGACACCTGCTCCCAGTTGTCCCCCAGCGCGTACCCCGCGAGCACGAACGCGGTGTTCCAGATCGCGCTGCCCAGCGTGGTCAGACCGAGGAACAGCGGCAGCCGCATGCGCTCCACGCCGGCCGGCACCGATATGAAACTGCGGAAGAGCGGAATCATCCGGCCGAGGAACACCGCCTTCGGCCCGTGCCGCAGGAACCAGGCCTCCGTCCTCTCGATGTCCGCGACCTTCACCAACGGCAGCCGCTCCGCTATCGCCACCGTCCGGTCCCGGCCGAGCAGCGCGCCCACCCCGTACAGCGCGAGCGCGCCGATCACCGAGCCGGCGGTCGTCCACAGCAGCACGGCGAGCAGACCCATCCGCCCACTGCTCGCGGCGAAGCCCGCCAGCGGCAGGATCACCTCGCTGGGGATGGGAGGGAAGAGGTTCTCCAGCGCGATGGCGAGGCCGGCCCCGGGGGCGCCCATGGCGTCCATGAGGTCGTTGACCCACTGTGGTCCGGCGCTCCCGTCCGCGGCCGCTGTGATCGTGTGCGCTGCGATGGCTGTCATGCCTGCCACGCTAAAGAACCGGAGCTGAAGGAACGCTGAGGAAAACCGCACGATGCCCTGCGGTACTCCGCAGCAGCGATTGCGGTTTTCCGCAGTGTGTCCCCGTGCCGCGTCCGACTAGCCTCGCGATCATGCGAGACATGGCGCGACGCGTGACGCGGTGCGCGGTGGGGCTGATCTGGGGCGCCGCCGCGGCCGTCGTCGAGCTGCTCTACACCGTCCTGGCCGGCCTGCCCCTCCTGCTCGTCGTGGCCTGGCCGCGCGGCCGTCGCGCCGTGCTCCGCCTGGTCCTCGCGGGTGCGCGAGGACTGACGGAACTGAACCGCACCCGACTGCGGACCTGGTTGGGAGCACACACCTCACCCGCGTACGAGGACACTCAGGCCCTGGCATACCTGGCCTGCCGCTGGACCCTGGGTGTCCTGGGCGCGGTGGTGATGCTCTCGGTGGCGATCGGCCTCGGGTACGGCACGTCGTGGCTGTACCTCTGGCTGCTGGTCGACGAGATACGCACCCCCGGAGCGGTCACCCTCACCTCCCTCGGAGGGCTCTTCCTGCTCTTCCTCGCCGTCCAGGGGATAGTCGGCGTGGCCGAACTGGAGGGGAAGCTGGCCCGCCGCCTGCTGGGCCCCCGCCACCAGGACGCGCTGGAGCGGCGCATCGCCGAACTGTCCGCGAGCCGCGCGGCCGTGGTCGACGCGGTGAACGACGAGCGGCGGCGCATCGAGCGGGACCTGCACGACGGAGTGCAGCAGCGTCTGGTCGCGCTCGGCATGCTGCTCGGCCGCGCCTTGCGCAGCGAGGACCCGGCCCGCACGGACCGGCTGCTGCGCCAGGCCCACGGGGAGAGCCGGAACGCCCTGGACGACCTGCGCGAGGTGGCATGGCGGATCTACCCCACCACACTGGACGGGGCAGGGCTGCGGGCGGCGCTGGAGACGGTCGCCGAGCGGGCCTCCGTCCCGGTACGGGTGGAGTACAGGCTCAACCGGGAGCCCGAGCGGGCGGTGGGGACGGTCGTCTACTTCGTCGTCTGCGAGGCCGTCACCAACGCGGTGAAGCACGCGACACCGACCCGGATAGTGGTCGAGGTCGGATCGAAGGAAGGAGCGTTGTACGTGAGTGTCGAGGACGACGGCAAGGGCGGCGCGAACGCGATGGGCAGCGGACTGTTCGGCCTCGCCCGGCGGGTCGCCGCACTCGACGGCCGCCTGGAGGTGCGCAGTCCGCCGGGCGGACCGACCCTGGTGACCGCGGAGCTGCCGTGCGCCTGATCCTGGCCGAGGACTCCACCCTGCTCAGAGAGGGCCTGGTGCGGCTGCTGGCGGAGGAGGGGCATCAGGTGCTGGCCGCGGTCGGCAACGCGGAACTGCTGTTGCGGGCGGTCGCCGAGGACCCGCCGGACGTGGTGGTCGCCGATGTGCGGATGCCGCCCACGCACACCGACGAAGGGCTGCGCGCGGCCCTGGAGATCCGCCGGCGCTGGCCGTCCGTGGGAGTGCTGGTGCTCTCGCAGTACGTGGAGAAGCGGTATGCGACCGAGCTGCTGACCGGCGAGTCGGAAGGAGTCGGCTATCTGCTCAAGGACCGTGTCGTCCAGGTCGACGAGTTCCTGGACGCCCTGGAGCGGGTGGCGCAGGGACGCGCCGCCTTCGACCCGGAGGTCGTACGGCAACTGCTCGGCCGTACGACCCACACCGACCCGCTCGCCCGCCTCACCGCACGGGAGCGGGCGGTGCTGGCCGAGATGGCGCAGGGACACACCAACGCCGCCATCGCGCGGCGGCTGCACATCTCGCAGAGCGCGGTGGAGAAACACACCAACGCGATCTTCGACAAGCTCGGACTGACAGGAGGTGAGGGATATTCGCGCAGGGTGCTCGCGGTGTTGCGCTACCTCGGCGGCTGACGTGCGGCCGGCGGCCGGGGCCCCGGCGGGGGTCAGCCGCAGCAGCCGCCACCGCAGCAGCCGCCGCCACCGCCACCACCGCCCGCGCGGGGAGCCGGGGCCGCGGCGGTACCGGCCACCGCGACCGTGGAGAGGAGCTTGACCGTGTCGTCGTGACCCGCGGGGCAGGCCGCGGGCGCGGAGGACTCCGCCATGGGGCGGCTCAGTTCGAAGGTGTCGCCGCAGGTCCGGCAGCGGTACTCGTAGCGAGGCATGGGCACAGGTTAACCGGCTCGGCCGGCCTGGTGACGGTCAGTGGGCGGCGCCGCCGCGTTCCTCCCGGATCCGGGCCACCACACGGCTCACCGTCGCCCGTACCTCCTCCGTCTCCGTCAGGAAGTGCCAGTAGTCGGGATGGCGGCCCCCCAGTCCGGCGACGGCCCGCTCCAGGCGGGCCACGGAGTCGTCCAGGGGGCGGGCGTGGCGAGGGTCGGGAGTGTTGCGGCCGGCCATGGCCAGACGCTGGGCGTCCCGGATGGCGAACCGGGTGCGTTCGATCTCCTGCCCGGGGTCCTTCTGCACCGCGTTCAGCCGCCGCAGCCGGTCGCCGGCGGCCGACACCGCCTCGTCGGTCGCGTTCAGCAGCGCCCGCGCGGTCGACAGCAGAGCGGTCGCGTCCGCCCAGCGCTGCTCCTGGCGGGCCGCTTGGGCCTCGGCGAGTCTCGCTTCCGCCTGGCCCACGTTCTCCGACGCGACGTCGGGGACGTGCTGCAGGTCCTGCCAGCAGGCGGCGGTGAAGCGTCGGCGCAGTTCGCTGAGGACCGGTTCGACCTGTCCGGAGCGGGTGGTGAGGGCCTGGGCGCGGGTGCGCAGGGAGACCAGCCGGTGGTCGATCTCGGCGGCCCGCTCCGGCAGCCGGTCGGCCTCGGCGCGGACCGCCTCGGCCTCGCGCGTGACCCGCTCGGCCCGCTCCAGGGTTCCCGGCACGCCGTGCTGCCCCGCGCCCTGGTTCAGCTTGGTCAGTTCCGGGGAGAGCGCGGCGAGCCGGGCGGCGAGATCGTCGGCCCTCAGGCCCGATCCGCGTGCGGTGTCGAGGGCGTTCGAGGCGGCGAGCAGCGCCTGCCGGGCGCGTTCGACGGCGGGCGCGAGCCGGGCGAGCTGGGTCTCGGCCTTGCCGAGGAGGGAGTCGAGCCCGGCGGTGAACCGGTCCAGCTCCTGCTTGACCCGGCCGAGCTCGTCCTTGGCGGCGGTCAGCCGGTCGCGGGCCTGGGAGGCGGCCGAGGCCTCCAGGTCGTCGCGGTCCAGGTCATGGGCATCGACGGCGCTGATGTACCGGTGACTGGCCTCGTCGATGCGCCGGCCCAGCGCCTCGAAGTCGGCGACGGCGCGGCGGGCGGCGGGGGAGTCGTCGACCGCGGTGATCGTCTCGATGGAGATCCGCAGGTCGCGCTGGGCGGTGTCGAGTTCGTAGAAGGCGGCGGCCGCCGCGTCCTTGGCGGCCTGTGCCTCGGCCCGCTGGTTCTCGGCCCGCCCGCCGAACCAGCGCCGTGTCCCGCCCCCGGCGAACGCGGCGGGCAGCACCAGCGCCGCGACCAGCGGCATCCCCACGAGGGCGAGCACGTCCCGCAGCGCGCCGCGGGCCCGGCGGGCACCTGGCCGCGGAGGAAGCGGAGGAAGAGGAGGCACGGCACGACGCACGCGAGGCACGCGCGGCTCCGACGGCGAGTACGGCTGCGCTGGTGTCGCCGTCACATCCCTCTCCCGTACTGTCGTTCGCCCTGCCCGATGTCATTCTCCCACCGGTAGAGGACGAAGACACGGGTCGGTCAGTTCGCCGTGCGGACGGTGAGTTCGCCGTCGCCGGTGCGCGCGGTCACCACGTGGGAGCTGGAGTCGTCGCGGGGCACGGACACGTCCTCGGCGCCGTCACCGGTCCCGGTGTCCACGCGGTAGGAGGCCCGCGGCAGGTCGATCGTCAGGGAACCGTCGCCGCTGCGGGAGTCCACCAGGTCGGGCACGGCGGCCAGTTCGAGGTGGACCGAGCCGTCACCGCTGTGGGTGCGCACCGTACGGGAGGAGACCTCCGCGCGCACGGACCCGTCACCGGTGCGCAGTTCCAGCGGTCCGGTGGAGTCCGTGACACGGACCGAACCGTCCGTCGTGCGGATGCTCAGCGCGTCGCGGAAGCCCCGCGCCCATACGCTGCCGTCCTTCTCCTCGACCTTGACGGAGACGCCGCGGGGCACCTCGACGCGGTGCTTGGCGGAGCAGTCGGCGACGAGCCCGGAGCACTTCTCCCGCAGCACCAGCCGGTCGCCGTCCATGGACCAGGTGACCTCCGGGTCCATGCCGATGGCGACGGTGCCCTGGAACCAGCGGGTGACCCCGACCTTGCCCGACGGGTTCTCGTCCGAGGCGACGATCTCCAGGGCGGAGTCGTCGGAGTCGATGGTGAGGGTCCTGCCGGGCAGATCGAAGGACCGGCGGTCGGGATCGTCGTCGTCGGCGGCCGACGCCCCGCAGGCGCTCACACCCGCGACGATCACCATGGCGGACCCGGCGAGGGCGAAGGCGCGTGTCCACGCGGCACGGCGGCCGGAGGCGGGGCCGGCTATCCGGGCGGTACGGGTGGTGGTGCGGGTCATGACGGTCTCCCCCTGGGACGGACGGTGGCGCTCACCGGTGGTGTCCGGACGCTCCTCGACCGTACGGACGGGGAACCCGCGGGGGGATCCGGGCGGCTGGCGGATCCGGGGTGGGGATATCCCCCGGTGACCGCCGGTGGGGGTGTGCCGGTCCGTGTCCCCGGGCATGTAGGCTGTCGACTCGACCTGGGCGTACGGCCCGGGTCCCGGGTGCGTAGCTCAGGGGTAGAGCGCCTGCCTTACAAGCAGGATGTCGGCGGTTCGAAACCGTCCGCGCCCACCGGGACACAGGGCCTCCGGAGTTGCTCCGGGGGCCCTTGGCGTTGTGCCTCCCCGGTCCTTCCGCCCGTCCTACGAGGACTCCTCCGTCTCCTCGCGGATGTGCTTGAGCCGGGAGCGGGCGTGCACGCGGTCGGCGCCGGTGAGTCCGGTCCAGTAGCGGTGGGTGCTGACGAACACCGCGAGCTCGTGCTCCCGCTGCCGGAGCTTCTCCACCTCGGCCTGTTCGTCGGCGGTCCAGCCGGGTGAGGCGGGGCGCTCGATCCTGCGCCAGCCATGGTCGTCGCTGAAGCCGTCGAGGGGCTCGACCGACCAGGGGAGCCGCTTCAGCAGGGCGGACAACTCGCCCCGGACCTGTCGCAGTTCCTCCTGACCGGCGAGGAGGTCACTCGGAAAATCGTAGGTCGCAGCCACGATCCAATGATACGCCTGTTCGATTTTGGGTGGCGAGTCACCGAAGGGGCGCGTCAGACTGAGGGCATGTGCCGGAGTATCAAGACCCTGCGTCCGCCCGTGCAGCCCGAAGAGGCCACGGAAGAAGAGATCCGGGCCGCCGCCCTGCAGTACGTGAGGAAGGTGTCCGGGTTCCGGGCACCGGCCGCCCACAATCGGGAGGTGTTCGAACGGGCGGTGGAGGCGGTTGCGTCGGCGACGGCCGAGTTGCTGGACGGGTTGGAGGTGCGCGGGGGCGCTGCGCGGCGGGCGGCGGGGTAGGGCCGTTGGTGCCGGTGCCGGTGCCGGTGCCGGTGCCGGTGCCGGTGCTGTGGCTGGGGGGTGTCGCGCAGCCCGGCGTTGTGGGGTGCCTCCCCCGGAGGGGGTACCCCCAGCCCACCCTCCCCCCGCTCTCGGTTCCTCCCCCACTCTCGACTTCGCTCGAGCGGGGGGAACCCCCATGAGCGGGGGACCCCCATCGCCCTGGGGGTACCTCCCAGGCCTTCAAGGCACTGGGGGAGGCACGACTGCCCGCAGCCGGGGTGGGTCACGAAGGACGTGGGTGGCGGCGCATCAGGTAGCCCGCGCCCGCGCCCGCCGCGAAGAGCGCACCCACCGATACCGCCGTGGCCAGCCAGGTCGCGCCCAGCCAGTGGGCGCCGAAGTAGCCGAGGGCCACGCTGTACGCGGCCCAGGACAGCCCCGCCAGAGCGGACCAGGGGAGGAAGTCGCGGGCGCGGTGGCGTGCGGCGCCCGCGCCGAGGGAGACCACCGAGCGTCCGGCCGGGGCGAAGCGGGCGAGGACGACCAGCGCGCCGCCGCCCCGGGCGAGCGCCGCGCCGAGACGTTCCTGCGCGCTCTTCAGCCGCCGCGAACGGGCGATCGCCCTGTCCAGCCGGGCGCCGCCGCGCCAGGCGAGGCGGTAGGCCACCAGGTCGCCCAGGACGGAGGCGGTGGCGGCGCACAGCGTCAGCACCAGGATGTCGGGCACGTCGGTCGCGGTGCCCGCGGCCGCAGCCGTGGCCGCGGTGATCACCAGTACTCCGCTCGGCAGGACCGGGAGGAACACGTCGAGCAGGACCGAGAGGGCCACCACCGCATAGATCCACGGGCTGCCGACCAGCGACCCCAGACTCTCCACCCGAACTCCCCCGTGGCTCCCCCGCAGGGCCGCGCCGTGCCGCGCTGACGCGGGGCGCGGCAGGAGTGGCAGGAGTGGCCGATGACAGCCATACAGCGTACGCCCGGTGAGTGACGGAAAGGTCACGGGGGGTTCGCGTGCGCGGTGCCTGGCGTTCCCCCTCTCTTTCCCCGCGTAAAGAGGAAGGGTGCCCTCCCCCTTTGCCCGGGGGAGGGCACCCGTGCAGCCCCATGGGTCCGTGCGGCCTCGTGAGTCCGTGCCGGTCTCGTGGGCCCGTGCCGGTCTCGGTGGGCCCGTGCCGGCCCCGTGGGCCCGGCGGCCCCGTGGGGAGGACGGTCAGGCCGCCACCGGGGCCCGCTCCGCCTCCCGTCCGCTGTTCGCCGACGAGCGCTTGGTGACCAGGCGGTCCAGGCCGAGGGCTCCGGAGCCGGTGAACACCAGCAGGAACATGGCCCAGCAGTACAGGGCCGCGCCCTCGCCGCTGTTCTCTATCGGCCACAGGGCCTCGGGCTGGTGGACCTTGAAGTACGCGTAGGCCATCGCGCCGGACGAGATGAACGCGGCGGCGCGGGTGCCGAGGCCGAGCAGGACCAGGGTGCCGCCGACGAGTTCGATCAGGGCCGCGTACCAGCCGGGCCAGGTGCCGGTCTCGACGGCGCCGCCGCTGCCGTCCGCGCCGCCGAACAGGCCGAGCAGGTCCCTGGCGCCGTGGCAGGCGAAGAGCAGCCCGACGACGATGCGGAACGCGCCCAGGGCATAGGGCTGGGCGCTGTTGAGGCGTTCGGTCATGTGGGGGGTCTCCTTCGGTCAGGCCGGCCCCCGGGCGGGACCGGTCCGGGGGACGGAACCGAGTCGGCTCCCCACGTTAGGTGTCCCTAACTCATACTTGCAAGTTCAACATTTAGCCCTTGAGTTTGCCCTGATTCGGCTGTTCACGCACCCGCTCCCGCCGGTCAATACGGCGTCCGCCCCGCCGTCATGACCATCGGCGTGACCGGATCCGCACCACGGTTCACAGGCGACCCACAGGTTCCGGAACTCACCGGCTCAGCCGGGTCTCCGTCACACTCCTGAGACGCGCCCCGGTCTCCTTCTGCTCCGCGTGCTCGAGGCGCAGCACCGCCGAACGCCCCTCGGCCGTCAGCGTCATGAGCTGGTTGCCGAACCAGGGCCCGCCCGTCTTGCGCCAGGCGACCGGCGGCGGGGCGAGGCGGCCGTGCCGCGCGAACAGGCGGCCGAGGAGCCGGGCGGCCCCGCCCCAGCCCACGCGGAAGCCGAGCCGCATCGACAGCGGAATGGAGTTGTGGACCGGCGAGCAGGTCAGCTGCACCACCCGGGAGTCCGGCCCGGTGCCGTCCGGCCAGCTCGGCTCGGCCACATAGGCGTGGTGGACGTCCCCGGAGAGCACGCACACCGTCGCCGGCGCCTGTGGCCCCGTACCGGCCTCGGCGATCAGCTCCGCCAGCTCGCCGAACGACTCGGGGAAGGCCGCCCAGTGCTCCAGGTCCGCCCCGCGCCGCAGCTTCTCCCCGAACCGCGCCCAGCGGGCGCCCTTGTCGCCCCGGCACAGCACGGAACTCCACGCCTCGACGTCGTGCACCAGGTGGGGCAGCAGCCAGGGCAGGGACGTACCGATGAGCAGATGGTCGTAGGAATCGCGCTCGTCCAGGGCCTGTTCGCGCAGCCAGTCGGCCTCGGTGCGGTCGAGCATGGAGCGCCGGCCCTCCTCCAGGACGCGGGCCGCACGGCTGTCGACCATCAGCAGGCGCACCCGGCCGAAGTCGCGCCGGTAGCTCCAGCGCACGCCGGCCGCGTCCGCCTCGGCCCGGGAGGCGAAGGCGCGCAGCGCGTCGGTGCCGTCGTCGGCCGCCCGGACGGACGCGTACAGCGGGTCGGCCTCCAGCTCGGCGGGGGAGAGGTTGCCCAGGTGCTGGTGGACCCAGTACGACATCAGGCCGCTGAGGATCCGCTCCCGCCACCACGACGTGTCCCGCATGTCGGCGACCCAGGAGGCGGAGGTGTTCCAGTCGTCGATCACGTCGTGGTCGTCGAAGATCATGCAGGTGGGCACGGTGGACAGCAGCCAGCGCACCTGCGGGTCGAGCCAGGACTCGTAGTAGAGGTGGGTGTACTCCTCGTAGTCCGCCACCTGGCCGCCCGGCGGCTCGTCCAGGTCGCGGCGGGTGGCGAGCCAGGCGCGCGTGGCGTCGGAGGTCTCGTCGGCGTACACCTGGTCGCCGAGGAGCAGCAGGACGTCGGGGCGTTCGCCGTCCGGGTCGGCGGCGATGCGGTGCGCCAGGGCGTCCAGGGCGTCCGGCCCGACCGGGTCGGGCTCCCCGGTGGGCGGGGAGGCCCAGCGGCAGGAGCCGAACGCGATGCGCACGCGGTCGTCCGGGCCCGGGGTGGGGATGACGGACGGCGGGAGCGACGGGAAGGGGTCCTCGGCCGGCGGCCACACCCGGGCGTCGTCCAGGAAGACCTCGTACGGGGTGGCCGTTCCCGGCGTGAGACCGGTGACGTGGACGAGCGCGTAGTGGTGACCGGCGACCCGGAAGGTGCCGGCCGTCCCGCCGGTCCCGTCCGCGCAGCGCACCTCGACGGTGCCCGGACGGCCGGTCTCGACCCAGATGGTGGCGGACGAGCCGTCGATGTACCTCAGCAGTGGTCCGAGCCGCAGTCCGGCCATGGTGACCCCTTCCTCCGTCGCCCCGTACGGTACGCAGCGACGGAGGCCACCGGGGAGATTTACGCACCCGGCAATTCGTCCCAGCGGCTCGTGAGGTTGTCTCAGCAGCTCGCGAGGTGGTTCGTCAGGGCGGACTTCTCGGCCGAGTCGACCGACAGGTCGTAGTAGTACTTCACCTGGACCCAGGCGCGGACGTAGGTGCAGCGGTAGGCGGTGCGGGACGGCATCCAGGTGGCCGGGTCCTGGTCGCCCTTGGCCTGGTTGACGTTGTCCGTGACGGCGAGGAGCTGCGGGCGGGTCAGGTCGTTGGCGAAGGACTGGCGCCGGGAGGTGGTCCAGGCGCTCGCGCCGGAGTCCCAGGCCTCGGCGAGCGGGACGAGGTGGTCGATGTCGACGTCGGAGGCGGCGGACCAGGTGGCGCCGTCGTAGGGGGAGTACCAGCTTCCGCTGGTGGCGGCGCAGGAGGAGTCGGTGACGACGCCCGAGCCGTCGCGCTTGAGGACGGTCTCGCGGGTGTTGCAGGCGCCGGACTGGGTGATCCAGTGCGGGAAGAGGTCGCGGTCGTAACCGGTGCGGTTCTCGGTGCGGACGTCGAGGGCGGCGAGGTAGCCGCGGGCGGTGGCGGCGCTGACCGGGGTGGGGAGGGCGGCGGAGGCGTTCGGCCCGTTGAACAGGCCGACGGAGGCTATGAGTCCGGTGAGCGCCGCGACTATGCTGAGCGACCGTCGACGCGCGTAGAACTTCGGCATGCGAACTCCCTTGTCGGGTGGGGCCGTTGACGTGCGGGCAGGGGAATGCTCGCGACGCCGGATGGCCGGGAGGGGTGGATCCGGTAAGAAGCTAATGACGTGTGCATGACACGTCTATGGTTCAGGTGTGAAATTTCCGCGTACGAGGTCCGGCGCGGGCTTCGCGTACCATGGACGGCGCAGAAGGGGAGTAGCTCTTCGCCGGACCGTCGACACACTGCTCAGCTCGCCTGAGCCGGCGCCCGGAGGCGGGCCTCGTGACGCGAGGCCGGCCAGCGAGACCTTCGGCAAGCAGTGCACGCCCGTGCCGTACGGCACGGGTGCCGCGTGTGCTGCCGTGCCGAGGTGTCCCGTGGAATCGCACAGCACTCTCGGCGGGGCAGTCCCGACCGATTGAGGAACCGTTGATCAGCCTGACCGTGACGGCCGTCGTCTTCGGCGTCGTCTTCCTCGCCGAACTGCCGGACAAGACCGCGCTCGCCGGTCTCGTCCTCGGCACCCGCTACCGCGCCTCCTACGTCTTCGCCGGTGTCGCCGCCGCCTTCGCGCTGCACGTCGCGCTCGCGGTGGCGGCCGGCAGCGTGCTCACACTGCTGCCGCAGCAGATCGTGCACGCGATCACGGGTGTGCTCTTCCTGGGCGGCGCGGCGGTGCTGCTGATGAAGAAGGACGAGGACGAGGAGGAGGTCCGCAAGCCGGAGAACCAGTCCTTCTGGAAGGTCTCCGGGGCCGGGTTCATGCTGATCCTGGTCGCCGAGTTCGGTGATCTGACGCAGATCATGACGGCCAACCTCGCCGCCCGCTACGACGACCCGCTCTCCGTCGGCCTGGGCGCGGTGCTCGCGCTGTGGTCGGTGGCCGGGCTCGGCATCGTCGGCGGGAAGGCGCTGATGAAGAGGGTTCCGCTCAAGCTGATCACGCAGATCGCGGCGCTGCTGATGCTGGGTCTGGGCGTGTGGAGCCTGTGGGAGGCGATCGCCTGACGCCCCGCCGCGCGGGCCCTGCGCGGTGACGGCGGGCCGAAGTGTCGGTGAACGGTCGGCGAAGGCGGTGGCGGGATGCCGGGTTTGTTTTGTACCGTGGATGAACAAAGTGGCTCCCGCCCGTTTTCCCTGACCGGCGGGCGGGGTCACTCTGTCCCTCCTCCGGGCCACCCCGCCCGACGCCCTCTCCTCCGCGCCTTGGAGCTGCCGATGACGGCCACCGCCGTACTCACCGCCCGCGCCCTCCTGCTGGACATGGACGGCACCCTCGTCAACTCCGACGCCTCCGTCGAACGCGTCTGGCGGCGCTGGGCCGACCGGAACGGGCTCGACGGCGACGAGGTCATGAAGGTCGTGCACGGGCGCCAGGGGTACGCCTCGATGGCCCTGCTGCTGCCCGGCCGCCCGATGGAGCAGAACCACGCCGACAACGCCCGCATGCTCGCCGAGGAGACGGCGGACACCGAGGGCGTCGTCGAGGTACCGGGCGCCCGCGCGTTCCTCGCCTCCCTGAAGGGGCTGCCGCACGCGCTCGTGACCTCCGCCGACGTCGCCCTGTCGACGGCGCGGATGGCCGCCGCCGGCCTTGAGCAGCCCGGCGTACGGGTGACGGCGGAGTCCGTCGGCGCGAGCAAGCCCGACCCCGAGGGCTTCCTGAAGGGCGCGGCGGAACTGGGCGTCGACCCGGCCGACTGCGTGGTCTTCGAGGACTCCGGCGCGGGTATCGCCGCGGGCCGCGCGGCCGGGATGCGGGTCGTGGGCATCGGCCCCCGGGCCGGCCTGCACGCCCCGGACGCGCTCGTACGCGACCTGACCCAGGTGCGGGTGGAGGCGGCGGCCGACGGCACGATCCGGTTGCACATCACGGAGTAGCCCCCCCGGGGGGCCACGCCCTTACGGCTCGGGCTTCCGGCCCGCCCGGCGGCTGCCGGTGCATGCCGCGCGGACGATGACGGGAGCGATTCTCCAGGCAAAACGGCGCATATGTGATGCGTTGCCCGGAGAATCGCTCCCATCGGTGTTCGGTGGCGGGATTCGCCCACAGCATCCGTGAGTGGCTTTCGAGGCCTCGTGGGGCGGCGGGCCGGATGCTCTCCCGGCTGCCTTGGATGCCGTGCGGTCCGGTTGCGGCCCCGCGCGGGCCCTGTCCGCGGCGGCTTCCGGGGCTTCGCGGAGCGGCGGGCCGGGTGTCCTCCCGCTCGGCGCCGGGCCGGTCGCGGCCCCGGGGGCGTTACGGTCCCTGGGTTTCCGCCTCCAGGCGGGCCCGCGTCTGCGGACCGTACACACCCAGTTCGGCCTGGAGTCCCTGAGACCACTGGTAGTTGCGCAGGGCTTCCTCCACACGGTGGTTGAACTGGCCGTTGATCTCGTCGTTGTAGAGCCACTTCTCCCTCAGGCGGAGCTGGAGTTCGGCGACCTCCGGGCCGCGGTCGCCGCGGCGCAGCACCGGGCCGGTGTCACCGCCCTCGTCCTCCTCCGTGTCCTCGGCGGAGTCGGTCGGCGCCGTGGTCGTCGGGGTCGAGGACGGTTCGGCGGACTTCGACGGGCTCGCCGACGTGGTGGGCGCCGACGGCGACGGCGAGGCCGACGTGCTCGCGCTCGCCGAGGGGGAGGCCGACGGGGAGGCGGACGACGACGGCGCGGCGGAGGACGCACCGGCCGACGGCTCCGCGGAGGGCGAGGCGGACGACGACGGGTCCGGGATGCTCGCCCTGACCTCCTCCGGCGCCGCGCCGTCCCGGGACGGCGTCTCGTAGGAGAACACTCCGCTCGCCCATCCCGCCGCCCCCACCACGGCGACCACGGCCCCGGCGACCGCGAACAGCGTCCCGCGCCGGCGCCGGCGCGGCGGTTCCCCGTCGGCGTGCGTCGGGCCGGGCGCGGCGGGGACGGCCGTAAGGGGCCGCGTGGTGTCGAACAGATGCAGATCGGTGGCGTTCGGCCGGGCCGTCCCGGGCGCCAGCGGCGTCGGAAGGACGGACGTCGAGTCCGCCGCGCCGGGCGCCGCCTCCGGCGGGACGGCGCGCAGGGTCATGGTCTCGTCGGCCGCCCCCGGTGCGCCGGGCCCCTCCGCGGACGGAGCGGGCGTCCCCGCCGCGCCGGCGGCCTCCGCCGGCCCGTCCGGCGTACTCCGCCCGGCCCCGCCGTCCAGCTCGACGTACGGCCGTATGCGCAGCGGATCGAAGTCCTCCGCGGCGGCCGCCTCCGCCGTACGGGCGTCGCGCAGGGCGTCGGACGCACGGATGGTGCAGGCGCACGACGGCGTGTTGTCGCTGTTCCTGGGCGCACCGCACTCCGGGCACGGGTTTCCGTTCGGCTGTTCCACGTGTTCGTCCCTCCCCTCGCGAACTCCAGAGATTATGCAGATCTTCTTCACAGCCCCGTCCGCGCGCCCCCGGAATCCGGACTTCCGGGAGGACTCAACAGGCCATAACGAGACACACCGATCACGATGGACGGTGGAACCAGTTCTCTGTGGAGGTCTTCATGGCCGGGGACGCGCGCCGTACGACGCCGAAGGGGAGCACCGCGGGACCCGCACCCGGCGCCGGACCACCGGGCCGTGACACCGGCGGTCGTGGCACCGGCGGCCGGGAGCACGTGTCCGGGAACGTCGTGGTCTCGATCGGCGCCCTGCTGCTCGGCCTGCTGCTCGCCGCCCTCGACCAGACCATCGTCGCCACCGCGCTGCCCACCATCGTCAGCGAACTGGGCGGCCTGGAGCACCTGTCCTGGGTGGTCACCGCGTACCTGCTGGCCTCCACCGCCGCGACCCCGCTGTGGGGCAAGCTCGGCGACCAGTACGGGCGCAAGAAGCTCTTCCAGACCGCCATCGTGATCTTTCTGGTGGGCTCCGCGCTGTGCGGCGCGGCGCAGGACATGCCCCAGCTGATCGCGTTCCGCGCGCTCCAGGGCCTGGGCGGCGGCGGGCTGATCGTGCTGTCGATGGCGATCGTCGGCGACCTCGTCCCACCGCGCGAACGCGGCCGCTACCAGGGTCTGTTCGGGGCGGTGTTCGGCACGACGAGCGTCCTCGGACCCCTGCTCGGCGGACTGTTCACCCAGCACCTGAGCTGGCGCTGGGTGTTCTACGTCAACCTGCCCGTCGGGATCGTCGCCCTCGCCGTGATCGCGGCGGTGCTGCACATCCCGCGCCGGCGGACCAAGCACGTCATCGACTACCTCGGTACCTTCCTCATCGCCTCCGTCGCCACCTGCCTGGTGCTGGTCGCCTCCCTCGGCGGCACCACCTGGGAGTGGGCCTCGCCGCAGATCATCGGGCTCGCGACGCTCGGCGCGCTGCTCGCCGTGGCCTTCGTGGCCGTGGAGCGGCGGGCCGCCGAGCCGGTGCTGCCGCTGAAACTGTTCCGGGTGCGCACCTTCACGCTCTCCGCCGTGATCAGCTTCATCATCGGCTTCGCCATGTTCGGCGCGATGACCTACCTGCCGACCTTCCTCCAGGTGGTCCACGGCATCACCCCGACCATGTCCGGCGTGCACATGCTGCCGATGGTGGCCGGCATGCTGCTGTCCTCCACCGGTTCCGGGCAGATCGTCAGCCGCACCGGCCGCTGGAAGGTGTTCCCGATCGCCGGCACCGCCGTCACCACCCTCGGACTGCTGCTGCTCCACCAGCTCGACACGGACAGCTCCACCGCCGAGATGAGCGCGTACTTCTTCGTCTTCGGCCTCGGACTCGGCCTGGTGATGCAGGTCCTGGTGCTGATCGTGCAGAACGCCGTCCCCTACGAGGACCTCGGCGTCGCCACCTCCGGCGCGACCTTCTTCCGCTCCATCGGCGCCTCGTTCGGCGTCGCCATCTTCGGCACGATCTTCGCGAGCCGCCTCGGCAGCGAGCTCACCGACGCCTTCCGGGGAGCGCGGCTCCCGCCCGGCGTCTCCCCCGACTCCCTGGAGGCCGACCCGCGCGGCATCGCCGCCCTGCCGCCCGCCCTGCGCCCGCCGGCGCTCGACGCGTACGCCACCGCCATCACCGACGTCTTCCTGTACGCCGTGCCCATCGCCCTCCTCGGATTCGCGCTGGCCTGGCTCCTCAAGGAGGACCGGCTGCGCGCCTCGGTCACCGCGCCCGACGTCACCGAGACGCTCGCCAGCAACCCCGTGGAGCGGTCCTCGTACGACGAGGTGTGCCGCGCGCTGTCGGTGCTCGGCACCCGCGAGGGACGCCGCGAGATCTACCGGAAGATCACCGACCGCGCGGGCTACGACCTGCTGCCCGCGACGAGCTGGATGCTCCTGCGCATCAGGAAGCACGGCTCGGTGGAACCGGCCCGCCTCGCCGAACGCAGCCCCGTCCCGCTGAACGTCGTCCTGGAGGCCGCCCGCCAGGCCGAGATACGGCACCTCGCCGTGCGCCGGGGCCTCGACATGGTGCTCACCGACGAGGGGCGCGAGGTGACGGAGCGGCTGGCGCGGGCCCGCGAGGAGTCGCTGGCCGAGCTGCTCGGCGACTGGTGGGGGCCGGACCGCCCGACCGACCTGGTGCGGCTGGTGCACGAACTGAACGACGAGCTGTGCGGTTCGCGCGGTGAACGCCCGCACGACGAGCGCGCCGTGACCCGGACCGGGTGACGCGCGCTCAGCCCAGCTCCTTGGCGAACCAGTGCTCGGCGTACGGGTCGGTGTTGTGCGGCTCGGTCTCCGGGTACCCGAGCCGGGCGTACAGCGCCCGCGCCTCGACGAGGTCCCCGCGCGTGTCCAGGACCATCCGGGTGGCGCCCGAGGCACGGGCCGCGTCCTCGGCGGCCCGCACCAGCAGCGCCGCCCCGCCCCTGCCCCGCATCCCCGCGTACAGGAACACCCGGGTCAACTCGGCGGTCGTGCCGCCCAGCAGCCGGAAGCCCGCGTTGCCGGCCGGCTCACCCGCGTAGCGCGCCACCAGCAGCCCGCCTCCCGGCGGCGCGAGGTCGGCCCCCGACACGGCGGCGATCCCCCGTTCCAGCTCCTCGGGATCGGTGCGCCGCCCCTCGCGCAGCAGGTACCAGCGGTCGCTGATCTCCGTGTAGTACGCCCGCCACAGCGCGGCGGCGACGGGGGAGTCGTACGGTTCAGGGGCGACGGTCCAGGCCATGCCCGCATTCTCGGGGAACCCTCCGGCCGGTACGCAAGCGGATGATCCCGCCGCGGACGGTGACGGCCGGGAACTGTTTGTGCGCGAACCTCCGGGCAACCCGGTAGGCGAACCGGCTCGCCAGGAGTGCCGGTTGGGCCCGAGAACCCGGAAGGCATTCATGTCCACTGGCCTGATCATTGCGTTGATCGTGATTGTCGCGGTCGTAGTCGCCGTCGCGGCCGTGCTGACCCTGCGCGCCCGCGGCCCGCGGCACGGCACCGGCCTGAAGCGGCGCTTCGGCCCCGAGTACGACCGTGCCGTCGCCCGGCACGACGGGGACACCAAGGCCGCCGAGCGGGAGCTCGCCGAGCGCGTGGAGCGCCACGGCGACCTGCGCGTACGGCCGTTGGAGCCCACCGAGCGGGAGAGGTACGAGGTGCGCTGGACGGCCGTCCAGGAGCGGTTCGTCGACGCGCCGCGGGACGCGGTCACCGAGGCGGACCGGCTGATCGCCGAACTCGCCGCCACCCGCGGCTTCCCCGCCGACGGGCACTACGAGGAACAGCTCGCCGCGCTGTCCGTGCACCACGCCCACCATGTCGAGGGCTACCGGCGCGTGCACCGGGTGGCGCAGGCCCGCGCGCACGACGGCGGCGCGGGCACCGAGGAGATGCGCGAGGCCCTCGTCGAGGCCCGCGCGCTGTTCGAGGAACTGGTGCGGCCGGCCCGGCACGAGGCCGGACACCGGCGCGCCGGCGCGGACGGCGACCGCACGTCCCCGGCCGCCGGCCGCGGCCACCGCACACCGTCGTTGTTCCACCGGCACCAGGCGAAGGAGAGCTGACCGATGACCGACGCGACCCGCCGCCCCGGCGACACCCCGCCTGTCGAGGGGCACCGCACCGCACCCGGCGTCCGGGGCGACGCCTCAGCCCCCGACGTCCGGAGCGGCGCCCCGGACCCGGGCGCCCCCGGCTTCGGCACCGGTGAGAAAGCCGGCCGCACCGCCCCCGACGGCGCGAACCCGCCACCCACCGCACACCCGAAGCACGACCCCACCACCCCTGCTGACACCGGTACGCACCACGACGGCGACCGGATCTCCACGGGCGCCGGTACGGGTACGCACCATGACACCGACCGGATCTCCACGGGCGCCGGTACGGGTACGCACCACGACGGCGACCGGGCCCCCACGGGCATCGGCACCGGTGCGCACCACGACGCCGACCGGGGCTCCGTCACCCGTCTCCTCCGGCTGGACGACACCGACAAGCTCACGGCGCGGTTGCAGCACGCCGTGGCCGGCTTCGTCGACGCGCCGCGGGACGCCGTGCAGGAGGCCGATCGCGCGCTGGAGGAACTCACCGCGCGCTTCACGGACGCGGTGACCGAGCGGCGCCGTACCCTGCGGCGGTCCTGGCAGACCGACGGCGACGGGACGAGCGGCAGCGCGGCCGCGACCGACACCGAACAACTGCGGCTCGCCCTGCGGGACTACCGCGAGCTGGCGGAACGGCTGCTACACGCCTGAGCCGTCCGGCCCGCCCGCCGCCGCCCGGCGCTCCCGCCACTGCCGTACGACGTCCTCGACGTCGTACGGCTTCTTGCCCAGCGGGGGGCCGGGCGGCGGCTTGAACATCATGTCGCTGATCTTCGCGTTGATCTCCGTGAGGATCTTCCGCACGATCCGCTCCGAGGGCGCCGCGAGGGCCGCCTCCAGCGCGTCCTCGGCCTCCTTGCGCAGGGCCAGCGTCGGCGGCAGCACCGAGAAGCCCTCGCGGGCCATCTTCCGCTTGACCCACCACAGTTCGTCGTAGGTGGTCTCGACCTCGCGGGGGAGCGGCTTGCCCGCCCCCGCCAGCCGTTCGAACTCGCCGCGGGCCTCGGCATCACGGATCTGCTTGTCGACCCAGGACTCGAAGTCGACGCCGGGTGGCTTTCGCTCGGTCATGAGGCCATTGTGCCGGACGCCGTGCAGCCGGGCGTTTTATCATTCGGCGGCAGCGGGGCCGGGCCTCTCCGGTCCGCCAGGACGTCTCAGGAGGAGCCCACGTGCTCGAACTCACCATGGCCGCGGTGTCCGCGGCGGAAGCGGGCGCCACGGCCGGCATGCTCATGGCCGACGCGCCCAGCGAGCCGGGCACCGTGCTGCGGGTGGGCCGGGACAAGTCCCTGTGCCGGCTCTCCACGCCGGACGACTGGCTGTTCGTCTCGCGGGTCCACCTGGAGTTCCAGTGCGCGCCGGACGGGACCTGGCGGCTGACCTGGCTGCGCGGCTCCCTGCCCGAGCCGTCCTCCGAGGTGCGGCTGACCATCGGCGAGTACGCCCACCCCGTCGCCTACGGCGGCAGTGTGGCGCTGCCCCGGGGCGGCAGCGGCGAGGTCGTCGTCCAGGACCGCACCGCCCCGCGCAGCGTCAACGTGGGCTTCTACCACGAGGTCTGAGACACGCGGCCCGGGAGTACGGGCTCAGGCCAGCACCCGGGCCAGCGCGAAGCCGTCGTAGTCCTTGGCGCCGACCGTCTGGACCGCCGTACCGCTCAGCCGGGGATGGCTGCCGATCAGGTCGAGGGCGGCGCGGGTGCCCAGCACGTCCGGGTCGGTGTTGTCCGGGTCGGCCACCCGGCCGCCGCGCACCACGTTGTCGAGGACGATCAGGCTGCCCGTGCTGGTCAGCCTGAGCGCCCACTCCAGGTAGTGCGGGTTGTTCACCTTGTCGGCGTCGATGAAGACCACGTCGAACGGCGGCGGGTTCTCGTCGGCCAGCCGGGGCAGCGACTCCAGCGCCGCGCCCACCCGCACCTCGACCTGCTTGTCGAGTCCCGCGCGGGCGATGTTGCGGACGGCGACCTCGGCGTGGCCGGGGTCGTACTCCAGGGAGATCAGCCGCCCGTCGGCGGGGAGGGCGCGGCCCAGCCAGATGGTGCTGTAGCCGCCGAGCGTGCCGATCTCCAGGATGTTCCTGGCCCCCTGGAGCTGGGCGAGGAGCAGGAGGAGCTTGCCCTGCAGGGGCGAGACGGCGATCGGCGGGAGCCCGGCGGCGTCGCTGTCGCGCAGGGCCGCCGCCAGGGCGTCGTCGCCGGGGGCGTCGGGCAGGAGGCGGTCGGTGAAGTAGTCGTCCACCTTCTGCCAGAGCTGCGACTCGCTCATGCACCTGTACCTTCCGTACGGCTGGTTAGTCTGTCTAACTAGTGCCGCTGACGAAGATACGCCGCGCCTTCGCCGCCCGTCAGGCGTTCTCCCGGTGTGTTCCGGCCGCCCCGGCCTCCAGTGACGGCGCCGACCCCGGCAGCGGGCGGCCCGCCGACTCGGCCATGCGCCACACCGCGAAACCGCCGATCACGGCCGCCGCCATCATGTAGTAGGCGGGCATCATCATGTCGCCGGTCGCGCCGATCAGGGCCGTGACCACCAGCGGGGTGGTGCCGCCGAACAGGGACACCGAGACGTTGAAGCCGATCGACAGCGAGCCGTAGCGCACCCGGGTCGGGAACAGCGCGGGCAGCGCGGACGGCATGGCGGCGGTGAAGCACACCAGCAGCAGGCCGAGCGCGCCCATGCCGGCGGCGACCGCGAGCAGGCCGCCGTCGCGGATCAGCAGCAGCGCCGGCACGGACAGCACCAGGAACCCGGCGCAGCCGGCCGCGATCACCGGACGGCGGCCGACCCGGTCGGTCAGCGCGCCGGCGAACGGCTGGACGATCATCATCAACACCATCACGCCGAGCACGACGACCAGGCCGTGCGTGGCGTCGTACCCCAGCTCACTGGTGAGATAGCTCGGCATGTACGACAGCAGCATGTAGTCGGTGACGTTGAAGACCAGCACCAGGCCCACGCACAGCAGCAGCGCGCGCCACTGGCCGGTCACCATTTCGCGCAGCGGCACCTTGGGGCGCTCGCTCTCGGCCTTGGCGACCTCGGCCGCGAACGCCGGGGTCTCCTCCAGACGCATCCGCAGGTACAGGCCGACGATGCCCATCGGGCCCGCGATCAGGAACGGGATCCGCCAGCCCCAGGACAGCAGGTCGTCCGACGACAGCAGCGCCGTCATCAGGGTGACCAGGCCCGCGCCGCCGATGTACCCGGCGAGGGTGCCGAACTCCAGCCAGCTGCCGAGGAAGCCGCGCCGCTTGTCGGGGGCGTACTCGGCGATGAAGGTGGACGCGCCGGCGTACTCGCCGCCGGTGGAGAAGCCCTGCACCAGACGGGCCGCCAGCAGCAGGACGGGGGCGCCGACGCCGATCGCGGCGTAGGACGGGATGAGGCCGATGGCGAAGGTGCCCGCCGCCATCATGATCATGGTGAGGGCGAGGACCTTCTGCCGCCCCACGCGGTCGCCGAGCGGACCGAAGACCATGCCGCCGAGGGGGCGGACCAGGAAGGCCGCGGCGAAGGCGCCGAACGTGGACAGCAGCTGGGCGGTGGGGTTGCCCGAGGGGAAGAAGACCTTGCCCAGCGTGACCGCGATGTAGCTGTAGACACCGAAGTCGAACCATTCCATCGCGTTGCCGAGCGCCGCCGCCTTCACGGCGCGCCGGACGAGCGCGGGGTCGGTGACGGTGGGGGCGGAGGTGTGCGCGGCGCCGGCCTTCTGCGAGGCCTTCCGCGCGGACGGGGGAGTGGCGACCGTGGCAGTCGTCAAAACGTCGCTCGCCTACCTTTCGACGGGGACAGGGGCGGGTCCGCGCGGCGGCGCTGTCGGGCGGTCCGAAGGGAACGACGGTAGGCGCACTTGACCCCTTTACGGGGGGTATGCGAATAGCTGCATACTGCACATAAATGGGGTGTGCGCAGGGGCGCAGCCCCGCGCGGAGGCGCGCCGCCCGGCGGCTCGCTGTGACCCTTCTCGCGTCAATCCCAGGCAAAGCGGCCCCCCGCGGACTATCGTCATACGGACAAAAGTGACAATTCCGTCAGGCGGGACCGCGGTTCTCCGCGCCCCCGTCCAGGGGTGGCGCGAGCCTCACCGGGTTCGCGGAGCGGATCCCTACGCACGGGACGCGCGGAGCGAAACGGGGCGGGAGGCCGACGAGGCGTGGCGAACGCGGGGCGCGGTGGGCGACCGGTGGAGGCTCTCGGGGCGACAGCCGCCGACAGCACCCGGACACGGCTGCGCGCCGCGCGCCTGGCCCTGTGGCTGCTGGCCGCCGTCCTCGCCGCACGCCAGGTCGCCGTCGTCCTCACCACACCGAGCGGGGAACGGCTGACCGCCCTGGAGACCTGGGTGGGCCCCGAGGGCGTCCTGCACGTCAGCGGCTCCCTCTACGACTCCACCCGGTTCACCGGCACCCCCTTCGGCGGGCTCGTCCTCAAACCCCTCACCCGCACCGCCGAACAGGCCCTCGGCTGGGGCTGGACCTTCGGCACCCTGCTCCCGGTCGTCGCCCTCGGACTGATCACCGCCCGCGCGCTGCCCCAGCCGGCCGGCCGCCGCACCGCGATCCTCGCCGGGCCCGTCGCCATCAGCCTGCTCATGCTGTCCCTGCCGGTGCGCAACACCCTCTGGCTCGGCCAGACCAGCGTCATCCCGGTCCTGCTCGTCCTGCTGGGCTGCTTCGTCGCGCGGGGACAACGCGTCAGCGGCGCACTGACCGGCGTCGCCGCCGCCCTCCAGCCCGCCCTCCTCCTCTTCACCCCGCTGCTGTGGCTCACCGGCCGCCGCCGGGCCGCCGCCGCCACCGGCGTCACCTTCGCCGCGGCCACCGCGCTCGCCTGGGCCGCGCTGCCGCACGACTCCCACACCTACTGGGTGCACCACCTGGCGGGCACCGGCCTCGGCGGCCCCGCCGACGACCTCGCCAGCCAGTCCCTGCACGGCGCCCTGCTCCGCCTCGGTCTCCGGGGCCCGCTGGAGACCGGCCTCTTCCTGCTGCTCGGCGCCGCGGTCGTGACCCTCGCCCTGCGCCGCGCGGTGCGCTACGCCCACGACGGCCAGCTCCTGCTCGCGGTCGCCGTCACCGGCTGCGCCGCCATCACCGTCTCCCCCACCGCATGGCAGCACCAGCTCCTTTGGGTGCTGCTCACCGTGGCCGGCCGGATCGGCGTACGCGCCCGTGACCGGCTGGTGTGGCCCGTCGCCGTCGTCCTGGTGATGACGCTGCCGGCGAGAACGATGCTGCCGAACATGGCGCTCCTGCACCCGCTGCGCGACAACACCGTCCTCCTGGCGGCCCTGACCGCCGCCACCGCGGCCCCCTTCCTCTCCCGCGGCTCGCCGTACTTCCGCACCCCGGTCCCCACCCCGTACGCCCCGCCCGTCCCGGCCCGCTTCGCGTGCGTCCCGCTGCTGCCGTTCCTGCGCCGGGTGCTCATCCGCCCGAACCTCCTGCTCGAGCTCCTGCTGATCCGCGTCACCTACGCCGCGTACGCCCAGGTCCGCCTCGCCGCGACCGGCGGCAGCAACTCGGCCGGCCGCGCCCGCGCCGAGGCGCACGGGCAGCAGATCCTCGGCCTCGAACGCCTGCTCCACATGGACGTCGAGCATGCCGTCAACCACGCCGTGGTGAGGATCGGCTGGCTGCGGGAGTCCTTCGACTTCTACTACACGTCGTTCCACTTCGTCGTCCCGCTGGCCGTCCTCGGCCTGCTGTACGGGCGCCGCCCCGTCGACTACCGCTGGGCCCGCGCGAGCCTGGGCTTCACCACCCTCCTCGCCCTGGCCGGCTTCTGGCTCTACCCGCTCGCCCCGCCCCGCCTGATGCCCGGCCTCGGCATCATCGACACGGTCCACGGCGTCCAGGACTTCACCCGGCCCGACTACGGCACCCTCACCCACCTCACCAACCAGTACGCGGCGATGCCGTCGCTGCACTTCGGCTGGTCCCTGTGGTGCGGACTGGTGATCGCGGTCATCGCGCCGAGGACGTGGATGAAGGCCCTCGGCCTCCTCCACCCCCTGTTCACGGCCGCCGCGATCGTCACCACCGGCAACCACTGGATCCTGGACGCGGTGGGCGGCGCGCTCGTCGTCGGCGCCGGCTTCGGACTGACGTACCTGCTCCAGGGCCCGCGCGCCCGTACGACGGTGGCCGCCGCCGAGCTCGGCAGGGAGCCGTCGGTGTCGGTGAAGGACCGTACGCCGAGCTGATCGGGTACCAGGCCGGCGACGGCGGTCCGGACGACGGTGCCGGGGCGGAGAGGGTGGTTCCGCTCGGGGGCGTTCACTGCCGGGCGTACGGGGTTGCAGTGATCGTTGGTTTCAAGTGGCCCGACGGCCACCTCACTCACGGGCGTCCACTGCGACACACTCGAACCACACGGTCTTCCCGCCGCAGGGTCCGGGATCGACGCCCCACTTGTCGGTCACCGCAGCCAGCAGCACGAGCCCTCGTCCGTTCTCCGCGTCCAGCGTCAACCCGACCGGAACACGCGGGAGCTCGTCACTTCCGTCGGCCACTTCCACCCGCACCCCGCCCGGCTGCCGCAGCAACAGCAGGGCGCAGCGCCGGCCGGGGACGTGGCGTACGACGTTGGCGAGCAGCTCGGTCACGCCGAGTTCCACGGCGTCGGACAGTCCGGCCATCTCCCACTCGCGCAGGAACGACCGCACGATGCGCCGGACGTGCCCCGCCGAGTGCTCACCGACGGTGAGCCGCATCGCGTACCGGTCGCTGCGCGGGGCGAGGAGGGTGGGGAGAGCGGGGGGAATGTATTGGTTCACGCCACAAGGGTGACCTCGGATGACTACGCTCGGCTATGGAACGAATACAACCGGTCCCGTCGTGGACCGAGTTGCGCGAGAGGGGCTCTCCGTGACCCACATCAACGTCCTCGACCCGGGCGCGTCACCGCTGGACTACTACGGCTTCGAACTCCGCCGCCACCGAGAGGCCGCCGGTCTCACGCAGCGGCAACTCGGCGACATCGTCAACTACACGGGCTCGCTGATCGGCCAGATCGAGACAGCGCGGAAGCTGCCGACACAGGAGTTCAGCGAGCGGATCGATGCGGCGCTGGGGACGGGAGGGTTGCTGTCCCGACTGGTCACCCTGGTGATGAGAAGCCAACTCCCGGCCTGGTTCCAGCAGGTCGCCGAGCTGCAAGCCAGGGCCACCGGCATGTACTGCTTCGAGATGGGCATGGTGCCAGGTCTGCTCCAGACCAGGGCGTATGCGAGCGCCGTGCTCGGTGCGCTGGACGCGACCGATCTCGATGACCGAACTGCCGTACGGCTGGATCGTCAACGAATCCTCGAGAGGGACAAGCCTCCGCTCTACTGGGTCATCCTCTTCGAGGCGGCCCTGTACCTGGAGATCGACGGTCCGGAGACCATGCGCGAGCAACTGGGTCACCTGTTGTCGTTCGAGCACCACCCCTCGATCAACATTCAGGTGCTGCCGTTCAAGTCCGGGGCGCACGCCGGGATGACAGGCTCGTTCGACATCTACCGGTTCGCGCACGATCCGGCCATCGTCTATACCGAGGGCTACGGCAGCGCGCACCCGACCGCGAATCCGGACACCGTGGATGACTGCTCGCTCCGTTACGATCATCTGCAGGCCGCCGCACTCTCGCTCAGAGACTCGGCGGAGCTGATCCGGCACGTGATGGAGGAACGCTATGGAGATCAACTGGCGTAAGTCCAGCTACAGCAGTGACCAGGGCGGCAACTGCGTTGAGATCGCCGAAGTTCCCAGCTCCACCGTCGCCGTCCGGGACTCCAAGAACCCGACGGGCCCGATCCTCACCCTCCGCCCCGCCACCTTCACCGCCTTCCTGACCTGGACGACCACCGATCGGCCGCGATGACCCCCTTCTCGCGCTCCTGGACCGCCCTGCTCACCGCAGTCGCCGACCTCCCGGGCGAGGACTTCGAGCGCCCGTCCGGCTGTAAGGGCTGGCTCGTACGCGACCTGGTCTGCCACTTGGTCATCGACGCACAGGACGTCCTGATCACGCTGGTCACACCCGCCGACACCGAACCGACGGCGGACGCGACCACCTACTGGAACCTGGTCGACCCCCCGACCGGCGACGACCCGCTGGACGCGCTGATCCCGCGTCTGGCAGCCGCGTACGGCGACCCGGCCCTGCTGAAGTTCCACCTGGACGACGTAGGTTCCGCAGCCGCCCGCGCCGCCGAACTGGCCGACCCGGCAGCCCGCGTCAGCACTCAGGACAAGGTCCTGACCGTCACCGACTACCTCTCCGCATACGTCCTGGAATGGACCCTGCACCACCTGGACCTGATCGCCCACCTGCCCTCGGCCCCCCAGCCCCCCACGGAAACCCTCGCGGCGGCCCGCGCGGCCCTGGAGAAGATCGCCGGCACCGCGTTCCCCGGCGAACTCCCCGACACGGACGTGCTCCTGCTCGGTACGGGACGTCGCACGGCGACCGCCGAGGAGAGGATCGCGCTGGGCGGCGGCCTCGCCGAGAGGATTCCGTTCGTCCTCGGTTGAGCGCGAACCGGGCCTCATACGGCCACGGCTGCGGTGTCAGTCGGCTGAAGTATCCTTCCCGCCACCGTGCACCGACTGTGAGGATCAAGAGAATTGACCGGCCTGTCCGCTTTCCCGCTGCCCTTCCACGCTTCCCGTTCCATAGCGTTCGCGACCCCCCGAACGCTGCGGGAACTTGAGATGATGCAGTGCAGCTCGCACATTCGGGCGAAGCCGGAGTGGTTCGACAAGATGAACGACGCCGGCATCGTCGCCAGGTGGACGCAGGAAGCGCTCGACCAGGGCCTCACCGAGGCGCAGGTTCGCTATGTGCTCGACGAACTCCGGCACTACGCCGCGCTGCGGGACGGACGGACCGGCGCCGAGGTGTCCGCCGTCGACGGGGTGTGGCAGTCGGACACGCTGGTCGACGACAAGCTCAGATCCCGGTTGCGCGAGGCGGTCCGGGTGCTGGAGCAGGTCCCCGAAGCGGAGCGGGACTGGCATCCCGGATCCGACGGCCAGGTGCTCGATCTGGTCCATCCCTCACTGTTCTGCCTGGTGAGAGAGGTGAGCGGGGCGCCCGAGCGGGCTTGGCTCAACCCGACGAACAGTTACTCGAAGCACGAGTTCTCGGAGAGGTTCCAGTGGCTGCCCACGGACGTCGACGTCAGTGAGGACGGCGATGTCGCCTTCCGGTCGTACGTCAACAACGTCCACCCCGAGCACCATCGCGAACTGGCCTCCGTCCTGCCGGAGGTGTTCGCGCGCTTCCGCCCGCTGTGGGAGAACGTGCTCACCGATCTGCGCCGTCCGAGGCCCCTGCGGATCGAGGCCGACCCTTACGGTTGGTACGAATCGGAGCCGGAGTACCCGGACAAGTCCTCCTTCAGCGACGACGAGGCCTACGAACAGGCCCTCGAAGCATGGGAGGAGGCCCATGAGAACTGGTGGGAGAACCGCCGCCCGGTCGTCCCGGACGCCCCGGTCTTCACCCCGCCCGAGCCGCCCGACGACTCCGACCGGGTCGACCTGCGCGGTCGCCGTCTCCAGGTCATCGTCAAGCTCGCCACCATTCACCTCACCCCGGACAAGCCCGAGTACCAAGGCGGTTCCTGGCATGTCGAGGGGATGCTGAACGAGCGGATCGTCTCGACCGGCATCTACTACTGGGACAGCGAGAACATCACCGAGAGCCGGCTGAGTTTCCGGGCGGCGCTCGACGACCCGGACTACGAACAGAACGACGACAACGGCCTGCGTGAGGTCTACGGCCTGGAGAACGAGGACGCGCTGAACCAGGTGCTGGGATCGGCGTCGACGCCGGCGGGCCGCTGTCTGGCGTTCCCGAACATCCTGCAGCACCGCGTCGGCTCGTTCCGCCTCGCTGACCCCACCCGCCCGGGACATCGCAAGCTTCTCGCGTTCTTCCTGGTCGACCCGTCGGAAAAGATCGTCTCGACCTCCGATGTGCCACCGCAGCAACCGTGGTCCGACACCTCGACCATGACGCTCGAACAGGCCAGGGAGTACCGCGAAGAACTCATGCGGGAACGCAAGTTCTTCGTCGACGAACACAACGAGCAGCTCTACGAACGGGAATTCTCCCTCTGCGAGCACTGAGGACCGATACGGGAGGACGAAGGCGGCGGCCCCGGGGATCGTGGGGCCGCCGCCTTCGGTATGGGGGTGCGGTGCTGTCAGTACCAGTGGTTGGTCTGCCAGAAGGACCAGGCGCCGCAGGCGCTGCCGTAGCGGTCCTTCATGTAGTCCAGGCCCCACTTGATCTGGGTGGCGGGGTTGGTCCTCCAGTCGGAGCCGGCCGAGGCCATCTTGGAGGCGGGAAGGGCCTGGACCAGGCCGTAGGCGCCGCTGGAGGCGTTGGTGGCGGTGGGGTTCCAGCTGCTCTCGTGCTGGACGATCTTCGAGAAGCACTGGAACTCGGCCGAGTCGCCGATCATCTTCTTCGCGGTCGCCTGGGCCGAGGAGGCGCTCGTCGTCGCGGCCTGGGCGGGCGCGGCGGCGATCAGGGTGCCGCAGGCGGCAGCCGCGAGGGCGGCGCCGGCGAGGGCCTTCTTCGGGGCGGTGACGGTGCGGAGGAGGGAAGCGGCGGACACAGGCGGCCTTTCGGTCGGTAACAGGGAGGTCGCCGTACGCCCGGTGCCGTACGGATGCCGTGCGGCGGGGGCATGTGTCGGCGCCGCGACCCGTGGGGGACGTCGGCGCCTGGCGACCGCTCCACAGAAACAAATCCCGGGATTGTCCGCAAAGGTCCCTTTTACTAAGCGCGGTCGCAGTGAGGGACGAGGGGCGGGGGTGTTCGCGGCGGCATTCGCGGGGAGCCCGGCTACGGCCCTGCTTCGTATGTGACCCGGGTCATGTGGGGTCCTTCACCCACTTGTTCACCAGGTGCGAGCGGCCGCTCACCGAGGGGTCTCCTCGAATGTGACCGGCGCCTCGAAGGCCGCACGGCGGGTGGCGCGGCGCAGGGCCTTCAGGACCGGGGTACCGAGGGTGAGGGTCAGGGCGACCGTGACCAGGGCCCTGCCCAGGTCCCAGCCGAGGGACGTGGCCAGGCAGTACGCCAGGAAACGGGCCAGGTTGGCGGGGAGCGGCGCGTCCGGGTCGAAGGAGATGTTCGAGGCCAGGGCGGACATGAAGGGCCAGCCCGCCATGTTCATCACCGTGCCGTAGGCGAAGGCCGCCAGGAAGCCGTACACCGCGAGCAGGCAGAGCTCCGCGCGCCCGCGCAGCCGGTCGGCGCCCGGCAGCAGGGCCGCGCCCATCGTGAACCAGCCCATCGACAGCATCTGGAACGGCAGCCAGGGGCCGACCCCGCCGGTGAGCAGGGCGGACGCGAACATCGTCACCGAGCCGAGGACGAAGCCGAAGCCGGGGCCGAGGACCCGGCCGCTGAGGACCATGAGGAAGAACATGGGCTCCAGGCCGGCCGTGCCCGCGCCGATGGGGCGCAGGGCCGCGCCCGTCGCCGCGAGGACGCCGAGCATCGCCACCGACTTCGGGCCCAGGCCCGATTCCGAGATCGTCGCCGCCACGACCGCCACCAGCAGGACGAGGAGGCCCGCGAAGAGCCACGGCGCGTCCTGGGCGTGGGCGTTCACGGAGGAGTCGGGCGGGGCGAGGAAGGGCCAGCCGACGCCCGCCACGCCCACCGCACTCACCAGGGCGAGGGCCGCCCAGGAGCGGGGGCCCAGGCGGACGGCCCGGGTCTGGCGCTGGGTGGGCGTGCTTCCGGCGGCGGTCATCGCAGCGCCTCCCGGACCTGGGAGACCGTGAGCCAGTGCTGCGGGGCGAGGATCTTCGCCACCTGCGGGGCGAAGGACGGGGACGTCACGACCACCTCCGCCGCCGGGCCGTCCGCGATCACCTCGCCCTCCGCGAGCAGGACCACCCGGTGGGCGAGTTCCGCCGCCAGTTCCACGTCGTGCGTGGCCATGACGATCGCGTGACCCTCGGCGGCCAGTCCGCGCAGGATCGTCACCAGGCGGGCCTTCGCCGCGTAGTCCAGGCCGCGGGTCGGCTCGTCGAGGAGGAGCAGGGGCGGGCGCGCGGTCAGGACGACCGCCAGGGCGAGGGTCAGGCGCTGGCCCTCGGACAGGTCGCGGGGGTGGGTGTCGTCGGCCACCGAGGGGAGCAGCTCGGTCAGCAGGGCGCGGCAGGTGCCCGGCTCGGCGCCCGCGTCCTCGTCGGCGGCCGCGCACTCCGCCGCGACCGTGTCGGCGTACAGGAGGTCGCGGGGTTCCTGCGGGACCAGGGCGACGCGGCGGACCAGGTCGCGGGGGCGGGTGCGGTGGGGGACCGCGTCGCCGGTGCGGACCGAGCCCGAGGAGGGGGCGACCAGGCCCACGAGCGCGCTGAGCAGCGTCGACTTCCCGGCGCCGTTGCGGCCCATGAGGGCGATCGTCTCGCCGGGGGCGACGGTCAGGTCGACCCCGCGCAGAGCCTGGACACGGTCGCGGCGGACCGCGAGGGAGCGGACCTCGGCCACGGGGGCGGGGCCCGGGGTGCCGGGCTTCCTGCGCGGGAACAGGCGCCTGGGGGCGGGTGTGGGCTTCGGCGCGGGTTCCTGGGCGGGCGGTCGCCTGTCGGCGAGGCGGTCGCGCAACGGGCCCGCCCTGCGCCGGGCGTCGCGGACCGTCAGGGGGAGGGGGGACCAGCCGGCGAGGCGGCCCAGGCCGACCACCGGGGGGTGGACGGGGGAGACCGCCATCACCTCCGGCGGGGTGCCGAGCCACGGCCGCTCGCCGGGGCCCGGCAGCAGGGCCACCTGGTCGGCGTACTGGATGACGCGTTCCAGGCGGTGCTCGGCCATGAGGACGGTGGTGCCGAGGTCGTGGACCAGGCGCTGGAGGACCGCGAGGACCTCCTCGGCCGCGGCCGGGTCGAGTGCGGAGGTCGGCTCGTCGAGGACCAGGACCCGGGGGTGCGGGGTGAGGACCGAGCCGATCGCCACGCGCTGCCGCTGGCCGCCGGAGAGGGTGGCGATGGGGCGGTCGCGGAGGCCGGCGAGACCGAGGAGGTCCAGGGTCTCCTCCACCCTGCGGCGCATCACGGCCGGAGGGAGGCCCAGCGACTCCATGCCGTAGGCGAGTTCGTCCTCCACCGTGTCCGTCACGAAGTGGGAGAGCGGGTCCTGGCCCACCGTCCCCACGACGTCGGCGAGTTCGCGCGGCTTGTGGGTACGGGTGTCACGGCCGGCGACCGTGACCCTGCCGTGCAGGGTGCCGCCGGTGAAGTGCGGGACCAGGCCGCTCACCGCGCCAAGCACCGTCGACTTGCCGGCGCCGGACGGGCCGACGAGGAGGACCAGTTCGCCCTCGGGGACCTCGAAGTCGACGCCGTGGACGGCGGGTTCGGCCGCTCCGTCGTACGTCACCGACACGTTCTCGAAGCGGATCACGTCGTCGGCTCCTTGCGGGTGTCCGTGGCCGCCTCGGGGGCGGGGGTGATGAAGGCGGGGAGCAGGCCGATCAGGACGGCCGCCGCCGGCCACAGGGGCAGCGTGGGCGCGACGAGCGGGACCACGCCGGGGTGCAGGGCCGCCGGGTCGCGGGAGGCGGCGAGGGCCAGGAGGGCCGCTACGGCGACTCCGGACGCCGTGACCAGCCAGGCCCTGGTACCCCAGGGGTCCGGGCGGTAGCGGGTGCGCAGGGTGCGCCGGCCGCCGAGCCACAGGCCCGCGAGGGCGGCGGCGACACCGGCGAGGAGGACGGGCAGGCCGTAGGTGCCGCCCTCGGCGGTGAGCAGCCCGTACGTTCCGGCGCAGACGCCGAGCAGACCGCCGAGGGTGAGGGCGGCGGTGGTACGGCGGACGGCGGGAGGTACCCGGGCGGTACGGCCGTATCCGCGGGCGTCCATCGCGGCGGCGAGGGCGACCGAACGCTCCAACGCGCCCTCCAGGACCGGTAGTCCGACCTGGAGCAGGCCGCGGATGCCGTTGTCGGGCCGGCCCCGCAGCCGGCGGGCGGCGCGCAGCCGCCGGACGTCGGCGATGAGGTGGGGCGCGAAGGTGAGGGCGACGACGACGGCCACGCCGAGTTCGTACAGGGCGCCGGGGAGGGACTTGAGGAGGCGGGAGGGGTTGGCGAGGGCGTTCGCGGCGCCCACGCAGATGAGGAGGGTGGCCAGGCGGAGGGCGTCGTACAGGGCGAAGGTGAGGGCTTCGGCGGTGACCTTGCCGCCGAGACGGATGCCCTGGGCCCAGTGGGGGAGGGGGACTTCGGGGAGGTGGACGAGTGTGTGGGTGCCGGGGATGGGGGAGCCGAGGATCATGGCGAAGGCGAGGCGGATGAGGACGACGGCGAGGGCGAGTTTGAGGAAGGCGCCGTAGGAGCGGGACCAGGGGGTGTGGGGGCGGCGGGTCGCCACGACGTAGGCGGAGACGGTGATGAGGAGGGTGAGGAGGAGGGGGTTGGTGGTACGGGTGGCGGCGGTGCCGAGAGAGAGGGACCAGAGCCACCAGGCGCCGGGGTGGAGTCGGGGGCGGTGTTGGTGGGGGGCGGGGGTGGGTTCTGCTTGCCCGCGCTTGCGGGGTGCAGCTGCGCCCACCCTCCCCCACTCCCGGCTTCGCTCGAGCGGGGGGACCCCCATCGCTCCAGCGGCACGACTGCCCGCAGCTGCGTACGACTGCCCGCAGTTACGACGCACGGCGGCGGGCCTGCCAGATGGCCGCTGCTCCGAGGAGGGCCACCACGGCGATTCCGGCCATCAGGCCGATCGACGGGCCGCCCGAGTCGTCCGGCTCGGGCTTCTCCTCGGCGGGAGCGGGGGTCTTCTCCGCCGAGACCTGTTCTCCGCAGCCCTTCTCCGGGTAGCCCGCTATCGCGCACAGCAGTGCGTTGGTGTCGTAGCGGAGGGGTTCGGCCACCGAGGCCAGGGCCTCGGCCGTGGTGGCGTCCTCGGGGACCTGGGCGCAGGCCGTGCGGCCGGCCGGCGGGGTCTCGCCGGACGGGGCGTCGGCGGGGGTGCCGAAGTCGATGACCAGGGCCACGCGTTTCCTGCCGTCGGCCGCCGGGGTCTTCGCGCAGATGGTGTCGAAGCCGGCGGTGCCGCGCGGCTTCGTCGCGTCGGCGGAGTCCTCGCTGACGGAGAAGCGGAAGCCGTGGACGTCGCCGTCGGAGGGACGGGCGAGGGACGGGCCCTGGGTGGCGTACGTCCATGCCGTGCCGTCCTGCTCCCAGAACGACCAGTAGCGGTAGCCGGCGGCCCCCGCCTGGCCCGCTCCCGCCAGCAGGGGCAGGAGCGCGGCCAGGAACAGGACGGTGGCCCGGCGGATCACGGCTGCCGCTTCCTGCGGCCGCTGATCAGGAAGCCGATGCCGATGCCGGCGACCAGGCAGACGCCGACGAACCACCAGACACCGAGGCCGGAGTCGGACTCCTCCTTCTCCTTCTTCTCGTCCGCCTTGGCCTTCAGGGTCTTCTCGGCGGCCGGGCCCGTCGCGCCCAGCCGCTTCACCAGGTCCGTGCCGCCGAAGTCGCGCGGGTCGGCGCCGGTCGCGTGGGCGGCGAAGATGAGCTGGGCGTAGGCGGCGGGGCCGCTCTGGGCCGCCCAGCCGGCGGCGTTCTTCTCCAGCCAGGTCAGGGACTTCGCGGCCTGCTCGCCGGCACCCTGCGCGGCGAGCGCGACCACGGCGTCGGCGGTGTTGCCGTAGTCGGGCTGGTCCTCGGCACCGGCGAGGGCGGAGGTGAGGTGGCCGTTCTCGGCGAGGGCGTCGGTGAGGTAGGCGGCACCGTTGGCGGCGGCCTGCTCCGGGTCGCCGGCCTTCTCGCACGCCGCTTCCCCGGAACCGCCCTTGCCGGGCCCGGCGGCCAGGCCCGCGCCGAGCGAGCCGATGACCCCCGCCGCCGTCGCGTCCGCGTTGGCGACCAGCTCACCCTTCTTGTCCGGCTGGAAGGCGAAGGCACCCGCGCCGTCGCCCTCGCAGGGCAGCGCCAGCGTCAGCAGGGCGTCGTAGGGGGACTTGCCGTCCTTCTTCACCTCGGCCGGCTTCTCACCGGCGGCCGCGAGCGCGCCGACGACGACGGAGGTGGAGTTGGTGTCGCTGGCGCCGCCCGCCGTGTAGCCCCAGCCGCCGTCCTTGTTCTGTACGGACTTCAGCCAGCCGACGGCCTTCTCGGTGACGTCGTCGTGGCCGCCGAGCGCGGCGAGGGCCTGGACGGCGGCGGCGGTCTGGTTGGTGTCGACCATCGTCTTCGCGTCGCACGCCGTGGCGGTGTCGGCGCGGTACGGGGCGAAGGAGCCGTCGGCGCACTGCTGGCCGGTGAGCCAGTCGACGGCCGCCTTCGGCGGCTCGACGCCCACCGTGTGCTGGGCGAGCAGGGCGAGCGACTGGCGCCAGACGCCGTCGTACTGCGGGTCGCCGTCGCCGTACAGGGCGGAGGGGAGCGCCTGGGACGGAGACGGGGTGGTGTCGGCGGCGGCCGGGGTGGCGGCGCCGATCACGGCGACGGCGGCCAGGACCGCTGCGCTGCGGCGAACATTCATGATCGGCGGGTGCCTTCTTCCCTGCGGGGAGCCGGGCAGCGCGGGACACCCCGGCGGCTCGGCTCCGTATACCTCGACGGTGCCGGTGCGCCGGCGGGTCCGCCGGGCACGTGAGCCGGTCATGAACCGTGCGGGGAAGTCCGGCTCACCGCCTCGGGGCGGCTTACGGTTGCGGGTCAGCGCCGGAATTGCACCGGCTTCCCCCCGTACGGTGTGATGACGACGCCGACACTCTACCCGCCCGTAGGGAAGGGGCCAGGGGTGGCTTCGGTGAGCGGGGTCACGTCAACCGTGGGACGCACACCGCACCCGCACCCCCGCGGGAAGGGGAGTGGCCACGACGGCTCAGCGGGCGTCCGCCGCCTCCGGGGCCGTCAGGTCCATCAGGTGGCACACCGTCTCTATGTCTGTCTTGACCTGGGAGATGGAGGCGCGGCCCGAGAGCCAGGTGATCAGGGCCGAGTGCCAGGTGTGCTCGATGACCCGGACGGCCGAGAGCTGCTCGGGCGTGGGATCGGTGAGCTCCATGGCGTCCAGGATGATCATCGTGGTCTGCCGGGAGACCTGGTCGACCTCCGGACTCACACTGCGGTCCGCGAACGTCAGGGCGCGCACCATCGCGTCGGCCAGGTGCGGCTCCCGCTGGAGCGCACGGAAGGCCCGCATCAGGGTCTCCGCGACCCGCTCGGCCGGGGTCTCGCCGGCCGGCGGCTTCTTCCGCAGCGTGCCGTGCAGGGTCTCCAGCTGGTCCTGCATGGTGGCGACCAGGAGGTGGATCTTGGACGGGAAGTAGCGGTACAGCGTCCCGAGCGCCACCTGGGAGGACTCCGCGACCTCACGCATCTGCACCGCGTCGAATCCGCCCCGGCCGGCCAGTTGCGCGCACGCCCGCAGGATGCGGCGCCGACGCGCCTCCTGGCGCTCGGTGAGCGGTGAGGCCGGGGCGGGCCGTGCGGTGCCGGCTTCCGTCGCCGCCGCCTTGCCCGCCTTGTCCGCCGTGGCTGCCCTGGCCGCCTTGTCCCTGTTGGCTTCCGTAGGCATGGGTCCCGTCCGTGACAGTCGGTGAGGGTGGATGATCAGACAGCATGGCATGCCGTCCGTCGTGGCGTGAATCACCTGATCCACCGCTCCCGGTGCCCCTACCTGCCGGTAGATTCAGATCCTCCGAACGATCAACTCTGAAACTTGTTCTAGATCAGCGTCCCGTCGTAATCTCGCGGGACAGTGCAGGGAGAAGGGGGCCCAGAGTGACCGCTGAGGCCAGTCAGGCCGGGTCCTCGCGGGGGCCCGCATCCGACGGCTTGCGACCGCTCCGCATCGCACTCCTCACCTACAAGGGGAACCCGTTCTGCGGCGGGCAGGGCGTCTACGTACGCCACCTCTCCCGCGAACTCGCCCGCCTCGGGCACCGCGTCGAGGTCATCGGCGCCCAGCCGTACCCGGTCCTCGACGAGATCCACGACGAGGCCTGCGACGGACCCGTCCTCACCGAACTGCCCAGCCTCGACCTCTACCGCCAGCCGGACCCCTTCCGCACCCCGAAGCGCGACGAGTACCGGGACTGGATCGACGCGCTCGAGGTCGGCACGATGTGGACCGGCGGCTTCCCCGAGCCGCTGACGTTCTCCCTGCGCGCCCGCCGCCATCTGCGCGCCCGGCGCGGCGACTTCGACGTCGTCCACGACAACCAGACCCTCGGCTACGGCCTGCTCGGCGACCTCGGCGCCCCCCTGGTGACCACCATCCACCACCCCATCACCGTCGACCGGCGCCTCGAGCTGGACGCCGCCGAGAACTGGCAGCGGCGCTACTCGGTGCGCCGCTGGTACGCCTTCACGCGCATGCAGAAGAGGGTGGCGCGCCGCCTGCCGTCCGTGCTCACCGTCTCCGGAAGCTCCCGCCAGGAGATCGTCGACGATCTCGGTGTACGGCGGGACAGGGTCCACGTCGTCCACATCGGCGCCGACACCGACCTGTTCGCGCCCGATCCGTCGGTGCCGGTCGTACCGGGCCGGATCGTGACCACCTCCAGCGCGGACGTGCCGCTGAAGGGGCTGGTCTTCCTCGTCGAGGCGCTGGCGAAGGTGCGGGCCGAGCAGCCCGACGCCCACCTCGTCGTGGTCGGCAAGCGGCCCGTGGAGGGGCCCGTCGCGCAGGCGATGGAGCGGTACGGCCTCGAAGGCGCCGTCGAGTTCGTCAAGGGCATCTCGGACGCCGAACTCGTCGACCTGGTGCGGTCGGCGCAGGTCGCGTGCGTGCCGTCGCTGTACGAGGGGTTCTCGCTGCCGGCCGCCGAGGCCATGGCCACGGGCACCCCGCTGGTCGCCACCACCGGCGGGGCGATTCCCGAGGTGGCCGGCCGTGACGGGGAGACGTGTCTCGCCGTACCGCCCGGCGACGCGGGGGCGCTGGCCGCCGCGCTGACCCGGCTGCTCGGCGACCCGGAACTGCGCGCCCGGCTCGGGGCGGCCGGACGGGAGCGGGTGTTGCGGCACTTCACCTGGGCGCGTGCGGCCCAGGGCACGGTGGCCCGCTACCGCGAGGCGATGGCGGGTGCGGGCCGGGACACGGGCGCCGCCCGCCCCGGTACCCGGACCGCCGACCGCTCCGGTGCCCGGACCGCGGACCGTGCCGCGACCGGGGCCGTCGACCGCCCCGAGCCCGCGGCCCCCGACGCCCCGGTCGCCGGGGACGCCGCTCCCGACACCCCCGCGGACACGGCCGCCGCCGTGTCCGTGCCCGCAGCCGACACCTCCGACCGCGAAAGCAGGGCCACGTGCTGACCGTCGACTTCTCCCGGTTCCCGCTCGCCCCGGGCGACCGCGTCCTGGACCTCGGATGCGGGGCCGGCCGGCACGCCTTCGAGTGCTACCGGCGCGGCGCCCAGGTCGTGGCGCTGGACCAGAACGGCGAGGAGATCCGCGAGGTCGCCAAGTGGTTCGCGGCGATGAAGGAGGCCGGGGAGGCACCCGCCGGGGCCACCGCCACCGCCATGGAGGGCGACGCCCTCGCCCTGCCCTTCCCCGACGAGTCCTTCGACGTCGTCATCATCTCCGAGGTGATGGAGCACATCCCCGACGACAAGGGCGTCCTCGCCGAGATGGTGCGCGTGCTCAGGCCCGGCGGCCGGATCGCCATCACCGTGCCGCGCTACGGCCCGGAGAAGGTGTGCTGGACGCTGTCCGACGCCTACCACGAGGTCGAGGGCGGCCACATCCGCATCTACAAGGCGGACGAACTGCTCGCGAAGATCCGCGGGGCGGGCCTGCGCCCGTACGGCACCCATCACGCGCACGCGCTGCACTCGCCGTACTGGTGGCTGAAGTGCGCGTTCGGCGTGGACAACGACAAGGCCCTGCCGGTACGGGCGTACCACAAGCTGCTGGTCTGGGACATCATGAAGAAGCCGCTGGCCACCCGGGTCGCGGAGCAGGCGCTGAACCCGCTGATCGGCAAGAGCTTCGTGGCGTACGCGACCAAGCCGCACCTGCCGCGCGCCGCGGCCGGGGCCGAGGCGGACGCCACGTGACGACCCCCCGGACCGAACACCTGGTCCTGCCCGGGGTCCTCACGGCCGGCCAGGCCGCCGAGACCGTCGCCGGCATCCTCGCGGTGCAGCGGGAGGACGGGGCGATCCCCTGGTTCCGGGGGCACCACCTCGACCCGTGGGACCACGTCGAGGCCGCGATGGCCCTGGACACGGCGGGCGAGCACGAAGCCGCCGAACGGGCCTATCTGTGGCTGGCCCGGCACCAGGTGGCGGACGGCTCCTGGTACGCGGCCTACGCCGACGGCGACCCGCTCGACGTCACCGACCGGGGCCGGGAGACCAACTTCGTCGCCTACGTCGCGGTCGGGGTGTGGCACCACTACCTCTCCACCGGCGACGACACGTTCCTGGACCGCATGTGGCCCGTGGTGTGCGCGGCCGTGGAGTTCGTGCTGCGGCTGCAGCAGCCCGGCGGACAGATCGGCTGGCGGCGCGACGACGACGGCACGCCCACCGCGGACGCGCTGCTCACCGGCTCCTCCTCCGTCCACCACGCGCTGCGCTGCGCGCTGGCCATCGCCGAGCAGCGCGAAGAGCCGCAGCCGGACTGGGAGTTGGCGGCGGGCGCGCTGCGGCACGCGATCCGGCACCACCCGGAGCGGTTCCTCGACAAGGACCGCTACTCCATGGACTGGTACTACCCGGTGCTCGGCGGCGCGCTCACCGGCGCGGAGGCCAAGGCCCGTATCGAGGAGGGCTGGGAGCGTTTCGTCGTCCCCGGACTCGGGGTGCGCTGCGTGGTGCCCAACCCGTGGGTGACCGGCGGCGAGTCGGCCGAACTCGCCCTGGCCCTCTGGGCGATGGGCGAGTCCGACCGTGCGCTGGAGGTGCTCCAGTCGATCCAGCACCTGCGCGATCCGGAGACCGGCCTGTACTGGACGGGCTACGTCTTCGACGACGACGCGATCTGGCCGCGCGAACTGACCACCTGGACCGCCGGTTCACTGCTGCTGGCGGTCGCCGCCCTCGGCGGCCACGAGGCCACCTGCGCGGTGTTCGGCGGCGACCACCTGCCCAGGGGCCTGGACCCGGACTGCTGTCCGCTCACCTGAGCCGGCCGCCTCAGTAGCGGCGGAGGCGGCCGGCGATGGCGTGGCCGATGAAGAGGTGGACGACGGCGGCGAGTCCGTAGCCGGCGACCACACGGGCCCACGCCTC
>NZ_JBIBZI010000001.1:756377-928593 GCF_043084105.1 Streptomyces sp. NPDC014676
CCCCCGGGTCACGTGACCAGTCGGCGGTGAGGTCCGGGGCCGGGGGCGGGTCAGTAGCGGCGGAGGCGGCCGGCGATGGCGTGGCCGATGAAGAGGTGGACGACGGCGGCGAGTCCGTAGCCGGCGACCACACGGGCCCACGCCTCGTCGAAGGTGCTGTGTTCACTGGGGGTGCCCCCAGACCCCCGGGTCACGTGACCAGTCGGCGGTGAGGTCCGGGGCCGGGGGCGGGTCAGTAGCGGCGGAGGCGGCCGGCGATGGCGTGGCCGATGAAGAGGTAGACGACGGCGGCGAGTCCGTAGCCGGCGACCACACGGGCCCAGGCCTCGTCGAAGGTGAAGAGGTCACGGGACCAGGTGGCCAGCCAGTTGGCCGCGTCGTGGACGAACCGCACCAGGTCGTTGCCCCGGTTGGCGTCCAGCAGGTACATCAGAATCCAGAGTCCGAGGATGACGGCCATGATGTCCGCGATCACCGCGATGACCGTCCCTGCGGAGTTGGAACCAGTGCGATATCGAGGGGACATACTTTCCGACTGGCCCCGAACGGGCGGATGAAACCCGGAACGTCCGGGGCCGGCAAGGAAGTTCGGCGTGGGTTCAGCGGTGGGTGAGCAGCAGGCGCCACGCCTCCGGGCCGCGCTGCCGGTAGTCCACCGCGAAGACACCGGGGTGCCGGTCCTCGATCTGCCGCAGCAGCGGCAGCGGGTCGTGCGGTGCCACGAGCACCATGGCCCGCCCGGCCGGTACGGCACCGAGCGCGCCGAAGACCGTGGCGTGCCGCAGCGCGTGCGGGACGTCCCGGACGTCGAGTTCGGGTACCTCCACGTCGTCCGGTCCGCCGCAGCCGCACGTGCCGCCGCAGCCACCGCCCGTGGACTCGCCCGCGGCTTCCTCGCCACCGCCGAGCAGTTCGCGCATGCCGCCCAGCGAGATGTCCGGGGCACCGGCGAGCGCGTACGGATCTGGGTGCTGACGGCGGGACCGAACGTGCCCAGTGCCTTCCACGTCGTGGGCGGCCAGTTCGACACGGTGTTCCGCGAGGGCGCGTACGACCTGCGGCCGGGCAACGCGGAACGCGGCGGCGCGCAGGTCCTCGATCTCGCCCCCGCGTCGGGCGGGTTCGTCGAGCTGTCCTTCCCGGAGGCGGGCGACTACCCGTTCGTCACCCATGTGATGACCGACGCGGAGCGCGGCGCACACGGCGTCGTCCGCGTCGGCTGAACACGCCGGGCCCCCGCCGTACGACAGCGGCCCCCCGCCCAAAGGGCGGGGGGCCGTGATGGGGAAGGGCCGGATCCGGTCAGCCTCGCTGGATGCCCGAGGTGTCCTGGAGGACGCCGCGGCGGCCGTCCTGGGTCTGGGCGACGAGGGCCGGACCGCGCTGCTCGACCGCCAGGTACCAGGTACCGGGGGCCAGTTCGGCGATCGGCGTGGGCGAGCCGTCCTCCGGGAACAGCGGACGGGGCACCGGCACCGCGAACCAGAACGGCGAGAAGTCACCGGCGGGCGCCGCGGCGGGCTGACCCGGCTGCGGCTGACCCGGCTGGGGCTGGCCCGGGAAGGGCTGCTGCGGCTGACCGCCGAACGAGGCCTGCGGCGCACCCGGGTAGCCGTAACCGGCGGGCGGCTGGGCACCGTACGGCTGCGGGGCTGCGGGACGGGCGGCCGGGAGCAGGGCACCCTTGAGGGCGGGCACCAGGGGGGTGGCGACGGCGGCGGCGGCCAGCAGCAGCGCGGCGATCAGGCCGAGGATGAGACCGGCGCCGGTCTCGGGCTCATCGCCCCCGAGGCCGGAGAAGAGGTCGTCGAACGCCCCCAGCGGGTCGATGATCGACCAGAAGGACGTCCACGCGGCGAAAATCGTCAGGGCCACTCCGAGCTGACCGAGGTCGAGGCCGACGACCTTGGGCGGCTGGGGAAGCGCACGGGCCACGACGATGAGGGCAGCGCCGGCGATACCGGCGATGTACATGCTCATCAACAGGCCGAGGTTGTCCCAGGCGTTGGGGATGTCGTCGCCGTCGCCGCCGAACGTGGCGAGAAACGACGCGATGAACAGCAATACCGCTGCTCCGATCACCACGCCGTCGCCTCGAGTGAGAGAGCGGATATTCACTTCAGGTCCTTCGTAGGTCGTCTCGTCGTCGGAAGAGGCGTCGCTGTCACCATGTCGCCCGAAGGCCCCGGTGTGAAGCGCGGGGGTGGCCCCTCATCGTCCGGACGACACTACCGTCCGTGCGATCGGGCTGTCCGCCCGGATCAGCGCGCTGATCCCTACCCGCGCAGGAAACTCACGATTCCGTCGGAAATCCCTTGCGCCGCTTTCTGCCGCCAGGCACCGCTGGTCAGCAGTGCCGCGTCCTTGCTATCGCGCATGTTGCCGCACTCGATGAACACCTTGGGAACCGTTGACAGATTGAGACCGCCCAAGTCCTTACGCGTGACGAGACCGGTACCGCCGCCGACGTAGTTGGAGGGCGCGCTGCCGGTGACGCGGACGAAGTGGCCCGCGATGCGCGTACCGAGGTCCTCGGACGGCCCGACGATGGCACGGGTGTCGGCGGCACCGGCGTCGACGGTGCCGGGCAGGATCACATGGAAGCCGCGGTTGCCGGTGCCCGAGCCGTCCGCGTGGATCGAGACGGCGGCGTCGGCCTTCGCCTCGTTGCCGATCCGGGCCCGCTCGTCCACGCACGGGCCGAACGGCCGGTCCCCGTCCTGGGTCAGCTTCACGGTGGCGCCCTGCTTCTCCAGGAGCGCGCGCATCCGGTGGGCGACGTCGAGGGTGAAGTCGGCCTCGGCGTAACCGTCGTTGGTGGACGTGCCGGTGGTGTCGCACTCCTTGCGGTGGGTCCCGATGTCCACCTGACGGTTGATCTCGGCGGTGTGCTCGAAGTTCTCCGGGTTGTGCCCGGGGTCGATGACGACGACCTTGCCCGCGAGGGGACCGTCCGCGGCAGCCGGGGTGCCGGGCTTCTCGTCCTCGGGACGCGCGGACGGTGCCGGCGACGACGTACGGGGGGAGGCGGGAGCGGATGCGGAGGGAGAGGCGGAAGCGGCGGTGCTCCCCGGCCCCTCGTCGTCCCCGGACCCGCCCACCGCGGCGTACACCGCCCACCCGAGCAGCGCGCCCGGCACCAGCGCGGCGAGTGCCACGGTCAGGGGCCCGCGCCGGGACCGTCGGGGCTGGGGCGGATCGAAACCGGGACCTGTGTACGACACGCAGTCACCCTAGCGGTGTCAGATGCCCGTGCCGGTACGGCGCAGCACACGCAGGGAACCGGTGGCCGAGACCTCGGTGAACGCGCCGGACGCGAGGGCCCGGAGGTGGACGCGGTAGGGAGCCTGGCCGGTGAACTCGTCCACCGGGTCGGGGAAGACGTCGTGGATCACGAGGAGGCCGCCCTCGGCCACGTGCGGGGCCCAGCCCTCGTAGTCGGCGGTGGCGTGCTCGTCGGTGTGGCCGCCGTCGACGAAGACGAGGGCGAGGGGGGAGGTCCACAGGGCGGCGATGCGCGGGGAGCGGCCGACCAGGGCGACCACGTGGTCCTCCAGGCCCGCCCGGTGCAGGGTGCGCCGGAAGGCGGGGAGGGTGTCCATCAGGCCCAGCTCGGGGTCGACCGTCTCCGGGTCGTGGTACTCCCAGCCGGGCTGCTGCTCCTCGCTGCCGCGGTGGTGGTCCACGGTGAGCGCGGTGACACCGGCCGCGCGGGCCGCGTCGGCGAGCAGGATCGTGGAACGGCCGCAGTAGGTGCCGATCTCCAGGAGCGGCAGCCCCAGACGGCCGGCCTCGGCCGCCGCCGCGTACAGGGCCAGGCCCTCGTCCACGGGCATGAAGCCCTTCGCCGCCTCGAACGCGGCCAGGATCCCGGGCCCGGGTGCCGTCGACATGGGGCTTGCCTCTCCCGAGGGGGTACGTGTGTGCACGGGCACCATGCTGCCGTACCCCCTGTGCGGGTGGTGCGACAGGGGGTACCGGCGGGTAACAGGGGGCGGGCGTACGGGCTCCGCGCAGGGCGGCCAGGGCGTACGGGCCCTACGCGGGGACGGCCAGGGCGTACGGGCCGTCACCGGCGGAGACGGCGGCGCCCGCCCGGTGGCCGTGGCGGTCGGTCAGCGTGACCTCGGCGCGGGCGACGGGCGCCCGGCGGCGTCCAGGGCCCGGTCCCGCAAGCCGCCGCGCAGGGCCGCCTCCGCGCGTTCCAGGTTCGCGTCCTCCTCGCTGCTCGCCCGGAGCCGCGAGCGCTGCTCCGACGGGCGCCGGCCGGGCAGGAACAGGGCCAGGACCAGCCCCACGGCCACCGCCGCCGTCGCGATCAGGAAGGAGATCCGGAAGCCGTGGAGGGTCGGGATCTCCACCCCGCCCACGGTGTCCGCCGTGTTGGCCAGCACCATGCCGATGACGGCGCTCGACACCGACGTGCCGATGGACCGCATCAGGGTGTTGAGGCCGTTCGCCGCGCCCGTCTCCGAGGCCGGCACCGCGCCGATGATCAGCGCGGGCAGGGAGGAGTAGGCGAGACCGATGCCCGCGCCGATGACCACCGAGGTGACGACGGTCTGCCAGGCGGCGTCCATCAGGCCGAGGCCGCCGCCGTAGCCGATCGCGATGATCACCAGGCCGAGGACGAGGGTGGTCTTCGGGCCGTACCGGGCGGAGAGACGGGCGTAGACGGGGGCGGTGAACATCATCGTCAGGCCCAGCGGGGCCACGCACAGGCCCGCGACCACCATCGACTGGCCGAGCCCGTGGCCGGCGGGGAGCTGGAGGAGCTGGGGCAGGACCAGGGAGACGACGAAGAAGGAGACGCCGACCATGATCGACGCGAGGTTGGTGAGCAGGACCTCGCGGCGGGCGGTGGTGCGCAGGTCCACCAGGGGCGCGGGGACGCGCAGCTCCATCAGGCCCCAGAGGAGGAGCACCACGGCCGCCGCGCCGAACAGGCCCAGCGTGGTGCCGGAGGTCCAGCCCCAGTCGCCGCCCTTGGAGACGGGGAGCAGGAACAGCACCAGCCCGGCGGACAGGCCCAGCGCGCCCGGCAGGTCGAAGGTGCCCTTCGCGCGCACCGGGGACTCCGGTACGACGGCCAGGGTGAGCGCGATCGCGAGGACGCCGAGGCCGGCGGCGCCGAAGTAGAGGGCGTGCCAGTCGGAGTGCTGGGCGACCAGCGCGGCGGCGGGCAGCGCGAGACCGCCGCCGACGCCTATGGAGGAGCTCATCAGGGCCATCGCCGAGCCGAGGCGCTCGCGGGGCAGCGTGTCGCGCATCAGGCCGATGCCGAGCGGGATGGCGCCCATCGCGACGCCCTGGAGCGTACGGCCGGCGATCATCAGGAGCAGGTCACTGGTGAACGCGCTGACCAGCGCGCCGGCCACCATCACCGCGAGGCTGGTGACCAGCATCCGCCGCTTGCCGTGGAGGTCGCCGAGGCGGCCCATGATCGGGGTGGCCACGGCGCCGGACAGCAGGGTCGAGGTCAGTACCCAGGTCGCGTCGGCGGGGTTGGTGTCCAGCAGTCGCGGCAGGTCCTTGATGACCGGGACCAGCAGGGTCTGCATCACCGCGACAACGATGCCCGCGAAGGCGAGCACCGGGACCACGGCCCCCGCTCTGCCGGAGGGGCGGTCGGTCGTCGTCTGCGTCATGGAAAGGTGCCTCCAGGGCCGGCCGTGTGCGGGGTACGTGCAGTCCGAACCCCGTACACCGAGGCAACTATTCCGATGCTTCGAGCCACTAACGAATTCTTGACCGTTCCTTTGGTGTCGACCGGTGCCGATCCACCCGGTTGAAGTTGAAGCGGAAATCAAAAAATTCCTTTCATTTCTCATATTCATGTCTTTTGAGGGGAGAAAGGGGCACTACGGACGGTGCGAAAGCGACTGCTGGGACCACTGAGATGAGGGAGACAGCAATGCGCAAATTCGTAGGCACCGTCGTCATCGGCGTCCTGCTCGCCATCGCCCCGGTCGGCGCGGCGTTCGGCCAGACCACCGAGCAGACGGCCCAGCCGACCACCGCCACGGTCGTACAGGCGCAGGACGACAACAACGACGACGACGGCGGCAACGGCGGACTGTGGGGCCTGCTCGGCCTGCTGGGACTGGCCGGGCTCATCCCTCGTAAGAACAAGCGCGAACACCGGAACACCAGCGGCGCCACCCGCATGTGACCGCCGGCCCCCGCTCCGACGGGGAATCCCGACCGCCCCCGGCCGGCCGGGGGCGGTGAGTCCGCGTCCGGGCCCGGAGACCGGGTCCGGAGGCCGAGTACACGTCGTACGAAAAGCCGATGCCGGGGCGGGGCCCGGTTGAGAGCATGGCGCACATGCTCGAAACCACCGACACCGCCCGCGGGTCCGCCCGCGCCACCCCGCCCGCGTGGCTGGTGGTGGCGCTCGCCTGTGCCGGGCAGTTCCTCGTCGTCCTCGACATCTCGGTGGTGAACGTCGCCCTGCCGTCCATGCGCGGCGGGCTGGCACTCGACGAGCAGGGCCTGCAGTGGGTGGTGAACGCGTACGCCATCGCCTTCGCCGGATTCATGCTGCTCGGCGGACGCGCCGGCGACCTCTACGGGCGCAAGCGGATGTTCCTCGTCGGTCTCGGCCTGTTCACGCTGGCCTCGCTGGCCGGCGGGCTGGCCCAGGACGGCTGGCAGTTGCTGCTGGCGCGGGCCGTGCAGGGACTCGGGGCGGCCGTCCTGGCACCCTCCACGCTCACCCTCGTCACCTCGGCCGTGCCGGAGGGCGCGGCCCGCGCCCGGGCCATAGCGACCTGGACGGCCGTCGGGGCGGGCGGCGGCGCGGCCGGCGGATTCGTCGGCGGGGTGCTGGTGGAGGCGCTGTCGTGGCGGTGGGTGCTGCTGATCAACGTACCCGTCGGAGCGCTCGTGCTGGCCGGGGCCGCCCGGTGGCTGACGGAGAGCCGGGCCGGGGACGGACGGCGGCTCGACCTGCCGGGCGCGCTGCTGGTGACGGCCGGCCTCGCCACCCTCGCGTACGGCATCTCACAGACCGAGTCCGAGGGCTGGACGGCGGCGGCCACGCTGGTGCCGCTGTGCGCGGGGCTCGTCCTCCTCGCCCTGTTCCTCCTCGCCGAGGCGCGGGCCAAGGCCCCGCTGATGCCGCTCGGACTGCTGCGGCTGCGGTCGGTGGCGTCGGCGAACGTGGCGATGCTCATCAGCGGTTCCGCCATGTTCTGCATGTGGTTCTTCATGACCCTGTACGCGCAGAACGTGCTCGGCTACACCCCGCTGGAGGCCGGACTGGCGCTGGTGCCGAGCTCGCTCGCCGTGGTCATCGGCTCCAAGCTCGCGCCCCGGCTGATGCGCGCGGCGGGACCGCGCACCGTGGCCGTGCTCGGCACGCTGATCGCGGCGACCGGCTTCGGCTGGCAGTCGACGATGACCGCCGACGGGGCGTACCTCACCGCGATCATGTTCCCCGGCATCCTGATGATGCTGGGCGCGGGCATCGCCGCCACCCCGCTGGCCTCGCTGGCCACGTCCGGCGCGGCGCCGGAGGAGGCCGGCCTGGTCTCCGGGCTGGTCAACACCTCCCGCACGATGGGCGGCTCCCTGGGACTCGCGATCATGTCCACGATCGCGGCGGCCCACACGGGCCCCGCCCGCACGCCGCACTCCCTGACGGAGGGCTACGCCCTGGCCTTCCGCACCAGCACGGCACTGCTGGTGGCGGGAGCGGTGGTGATGTGGCTGTGGCTGCCGAGGAGGACGAAGGAGGAGCGCTAGCCTGCGCAACCGTGGGCAGTTGTACCGCTGGGGCGGCACAGGTGGGCGCGACGTCACCGACAAGCGCCGGCGGAGCGACCCGCCCCCACCCCCGGGAACGACGCGACAGGAGCCCCCGTGCCCATCGACGCAGCCAAGGCCCTGGCCGCCCCACCCCGCACCGCCGACATCTCCTGGACCCCCGAGGACGTCCTCCTCTACCACCTCGGCATCGGTGCGGGCCGCCCCGCCACCGACCCCCACGAACTGCGCTACACCCTCGAATCCCGGCTGCACGTCCTGCCGAGCTTCGCCACCGTCGCGGGCGGCGGCCCGCCCGGTGTGACCGGCGCGCTCTCCCTCCCCGGCATCGACGTGGACCTCGCCCACGTCCTCCACGCCGGTCAGTCGCTCACCGTGCACCGCCGCCCCCTGCCGGCCGAGGGCACCGCCACCACCACCGCCCGTATCACCGCCGTCCACGACAAGGACACGGCGGCCGTCCTCGTCATGCGCACCGAGGCCGCCGATGCCGACGGCCCGCTGTGGACGGACGAGGCGCGGATCCACGTACGCGGCGAAGGCGGCTGGGGCGGAGACCGCGGCCCGTCCATGCGGCACGAGCCGCCCGCCGGGAAGCCGGACCGGATCCTCGAACGCGCCGTCCGCGAGGACCAGGCCCTGCTCTACCGCCTCTCCGGTGACCGGAACCCCCTGCACGCCGACCCGGAGTTCGCCGCGCGCGCCGGGTTCGAACGGCCCGTCCTGCACGGCCTGTGCACCTACGGCATGACCCTCAAGGCGGTCGTCGACACCCTGCTCGACGGCGACGTCACCCGCGTCCGCTCCTGTGCCACCCGGTTCGCCGGGGTCGTGTACCCGGGCGAGACGCTGCGGATCCGGATGTGGCGCGGGGACGGCGCGGTACGGGTGGTCGTCGGTGCCGTCATGGGGGTCCCCCCGCTCGAGCGAAGCCGAGAGTGGGGGAGCGGCGACGCGCCGGTGCTCGCCGACACGACGGTCGGACACGACTGAGCCGGGCCCCGGCCGTCATCGAGGACGGCCGGGGCCCGGCTCGGTTGCGGATCGGTGCCCGACGTGGGGTCAGGCGGCCGATCCGGCGTACTCGTTCACCTGTTCCGGCCTGCGGTGCCGGCCGCGCGGGGACGCTTCCGCGTCCTGCGTGGAGACCGGACCCCGGTGCTTGCCGTGTCCGACAGCGGCCTGTCCGTCCTCGGTGGACCGCGACTCGTTCGTGCTGACGTCGTTCATCGGAAGGAACTCACCCCGTAAACATGATCTTTCCTACAGCCGGGCGAGTGTAACCGGCACACCACCACCCGGATCCAGGCGGCCACGCCGACCGCCACTACTTCGTTACAAGCCGTCCCAGAGGCGCCTGTTGCAAGGGGACCGGACGGGGCGCGGAGGGGGCGCCGGGGTCGTGGTGCGCCGGGGGCTCGACGTGGGGCGGGAGCAGGTGGCCGATCATGTCCCCGGAGCAGTAGGGGAGTTGGGATGGAAGGTCCTCGTGCGTGGGCTCGTCGGGGGAGGGCGCCCGGCCGTCCGTCACCGTTCCGGGCCCGAACCCCGCACGCGCCGGGCCCTCGCCGGAACCCGGAGCCTTTGGGCGGTCCACCGGTGGACGGACGTCCAGGCCCGCCCGCCGCCGCTCCTGTCCGGGAGCCCGCAGGCCGGCCACACCGCACGGCACCGCCCCGGTGGCGTACGGCAGCCGCAGCACCCCGTCCGCGGTCCACAGCCCGGCGCCGGCCAGCCACCCCGCCGGCGCCGGGAAATGGTGCACCTGCCGCTCCGCCGGCCGCCACACCCCGACCCAGCTGCCGAACGCGCCGTCGACGCGCAGCGCCACCGCGCAGCCCTCCGGCGTCAGCATCTGCCCCGGCTGGATCGCGAACGGCGTGACCGCGCAGTCCGCCAGCCGCAGGCACTCCGGGAAGCGCACCGGCAGCGTGCTGCCCAGCACCCCCCAGCCCAGCCGGCTCCGCCCGGGTGACGGCGCGTCCGAGCGGATCAGCAGCAGCCCGCTGTCCGGGTCGGCCAGCAGCACCCGGTCGTCGCTCCCGTCGGCGATCTGCAGCAGCGGGGACATCTCGCCGCCGCGCTCCAGGTCCACCACGACCGCCTTGGTGCGCCCGCCGCTCTCCCGGTCCAGCGCCAGCATCCGCCCCTCGCGGTCCAGCCACACCCCGCCCGAGCAGCGCCCGGGAACCTCCGCGAGCTGCTCGGGCCCGAACGCGCCGCCCGCCACCAGCCACACCACCGTCGACCGCCGGCCCACGGCGAGGGCGTACGCCCGCTCCCCGTCCGGCGCGGGCGGCAGCAGCCGCAGCCGGGTGCCCTCGTCCGGGCACTCGACCGTGCCCAGCAACAGCTCACCGGTGCCGGGGCCGGTCGGGTACAGCAGGGAGAAGGCGTGCCGTCCGCCCACCAGCCGGTGGATGAGGACCCGCCCGTCACTCAGGGGCTGCACCTCGGTGCCGGGTTCCTCGGGCTGGTTGCCGGGCAGCGGCACCGCGTAGGGCTCGGGGCCGTCCAGGGTCCAGCGCTCCGGGAAGAAGGAGTCGCCGGCGAGGGCGAGGCGTGCGGCGTAGGAACCGTCGGCGGTGATGGCGCAGCCCGCCCGTCCGGCTCCCTCCTCGTGTCCCGCCGCGGGTTCGATGGCACAGACCGTCATCGTTCGGTCACCTCCGGTGACGAAAGTAGGTCGCGCACGCACGGACGGCGGACCGGTGGGCCCGCACTTCACACGTAAGGGTGCTCCAGGAACGATTCGCCTGAGGGAGAGGCGGACGTGTGCTCCAGGGGTCGTGGCGCCGGCCGGCGAGGGCGGCGCCGGTTCGGGCGCACAGGGCCGCCCAGGTAGCCTTGGCAGCGTGCCCCGTCTGTCAGAAGTCATCGCCGCGCTGGAGAACCTGTGGCCCGCCGAGCGGGCCGAGTCCTGGGACGCGGTCGGCACCGTCGTGGGCGACCCCGATCAGGAGGTCACGCGGGTCCTGTTCGCCGTCGACCCGGTCCGGGAGACCGTCGACGAGGCCGTGAAGCTGGACGCCGACCTGCTGGTCACCCACCACCCGCTCTACCTGCGCGGTACGACCACGGTCGCGGCCTCCACCTTCAAGGGCCGCGTGGTGCACACGCTCATCAAGAACGACATCGCGCTGCACGTCGCCCACACCAACGCCGACACCGCCGACCCGGGAGTCTCGGACGCCCTCGCCGGCGCGCTGGACCTCAGGGTCGTACGCCCCCTGGTGCCGGACCCGGCCGACCCGGACGGCCGCCGGGGCCTGGGCCGCGTCTGCGAGCTCGACCACCCGCTGACCGTCCGCGACCTCGCCGCCCGCGCCGCCGAACGCCTCCCCGCCACCGCGCAGGGCATCCGCGTCGCCGGCGACCCCGACGCGCTCGTGCGCACGGTCGCCGTCAGCGGCGGCTCCGGCGACAGCCTCTTCGACCACGTCCGGGCCGCCGGCGTGGACGCCTTCCTCACCGCGGACCTGCGCCACCACCCGGCCTCCGAGGCCCGCGCCCACAGTCCTCTCGCGCTGCTCGACGCGGCGCACTGGGCCACCGAGTGGCCCTGGTGCGAGCTGGCGGCAGCCCAGCTCGACGAGATCTCCGACCGCCACGGATGGGACCTGCGGGTCCACGTCTCCAAGACGGTCACCGACCCCTGGACCGCCCACGCGGCGTCTCCCGCCACCACCGACACATCTGGAGCCCCCAACTGAACGCCGCGCCCGCCGACCAGATCCGACTCCTCGACGTCCAGGACCTCGACGTCCGCCTCCAGCAGCTCGCGCACAAGCGGAGGTCGCTGCCCGAGCACGCCGAGATCGAGTCGCTGAACCGGGACCTCACCCAGCTCCGCGACCTGCTCGTCGCCGCGCAGACCGAGGAGAGCGACTGCGCCCGCGAGCAGACCAAGGCCGAGCAGGACGTCGACCAGGTGCGCCAGCGGGCCGCCCGCGACCAGAAGCGCCTCGACTCCGGTGCCGTCTCCTCGCCCAAGGACCTGGAGAACCTCCAGCGCGAGATCACCTCCCTCGCCAAGCGGCAGGGCGACCTGGAGGACGTCGTCCTGGAGGTCATGGAGCGCCGCGAGTCCGCGCAGGAGCGGGTCGCCGAACTGACCGAGCGGGTCGGCTCCGTGCAGGGGAGGATCGACGACGCCACCGCGCGCCGGGACGCGGCCGTCGAGGAGATCGACGGCGAGGCGGCCTCGGTGACGAAGGAGCGCGAGGTCGTCGCGGGTTCCGTGCCCGCCCCGCTGCTGAGCCTGTACGAGAAGCTGCGTGCGCAGCAGGGCGGCATCGGCGCGGCGAAGCTGTACGCCCGCACCTGCCAGGGCTGCCGCCAGGAGCTCGCCATCACCGAGCTGAACGAGATCCGCTCCGCGGCGCCCGACACGGTGGTGCGCTGCGAGAACTGCCGCCGCATCCTGGTGCGTACGTCCGAGTCGGGGCTGTAAGGGCTGCCGGGGGTGCGGGAGTTCATCGTCGAGGCGGACGGCGGGTCGCGGGGCAACCCGGGGCCCGCGGGCTACGGGGCCGTGGTGAGCGACGCGGCGACGGGGGAGACCCTGGTGGAGGCGGCCGAGTACCTCGGTGTCGCCACCAACAACGTCGCCGAGTACCGGGGCCTGCTGGCCGGCCTGCGCGCCGCCCGTGAACTGGACCCTCAGGCACGGGTCCACGTCCGGATGGACTCCAAGCTCGTCATCGAGCAGATGACGGGCCGCTGGAAGATCAAGCACCCGGCGATGAAGCCGCTCGCGGCTCAGGCGGCGCTGGTCTTCCCGCCGGAGCGGGTCACCTACGAGTGGATCCCGCGCGCACAGAACAAGCACGCCGACCGCCTGGCCAACGAGGCGATGGACGCGGGCAAGCGGGGCGAGGCGTGGTCGGCGGCGGCCTCCCGCGCCGCCCTCGACCTCCCCCGCCCTGAACCGTCGGGCCCACCGGGCGACGCCACAGCGGGTGCGGCCCGCGCCCGGGCGGCGTTGGCATCGGCGTCCGGGGGTTCCGCCGCCGACGCCCGGCCCGCGGAAGCGACCCCCACGCCCGGCGAAACCGCCGGGCCCGAAGCCGCGTCCGTCGGGGCCACCGTTGCCGGGCCCGACGGCGTGAGAGCCGACGCGGAGGCGCGGGCCGCGCGGGCGATCGGAACCGGCGCCGCACCCGCCTCCGGGGCGGCCGGGACGGGGGCCGAGGCCGAGGGCGCGCGCGCTTCCGGGGCCACCGGTGCCGACGCGGACGCGCGGGCGGCCGGAACCGGCGCCGCACCCGAGGGCACCACCGTCGCCGAGGCCGCCGGCGCCGCCTCAGGCGCGACCGGAACCGGCGCCGCACCCGAGGCCGCCGGCGCCGAAGCCAAAGCCGACGCCGATCTCCGTGCCGCGCGGGCCGTCGCCACGCCCACCGCCGGCTGGGCGCCCGCCGATCTGGGAGCGCCCGCCACCTTCGTGCTGCTGCGGCACGGTGAGACCCCGCTGACCCCGCAGAAGCGCTTCTCGGGCAGTGGCGGCAGCGACCCCTCCCTCTCCTCCGTCGGCCGGGAACAGGCCGAGAAGGCCGCCGAGTTCCTCGCCCGGCGCGGCACCGTCCAGGCGGTCGTCGCCTCGCCCCTCGCCCGGACGCGCGAGACCGCCGGCATCGTCGCCGCCCGGCTCGGGCTCGACGTGACCGTGGAGGACGGGCTGCGCGAGACGGACTTCGGCGCGTGGGAGGGCCTCACCTTCGGCGAGGTCCGCGAACGCCACCCCGACGACCTGAACGCCTGGCTGTCCTCCCCGGACGCCGAACCCACCGGCGGCGGCGAGAGCTTCACGGCCACCGCCGCCCGGGTCGCCGCCACCCGCGACCGGCTGACCGCCGAGTACCGTGGCCGTACGGTCCTGCTCGTCACCCACGTGACACCGATCAAGACCCTCATACGCCTCGCCCTGGGCGCCCCGCCCGAGTCCCTGTTCCGCATGGAACTCTCGGCGGCATCCCTCTCCGCCGTGGCGTACTACGCCGACGGCAACGCCAGCGTCCGCCTGTTCAACGACACCTCGCACCTGCGCTGAGTCCCGCCGCCTCCCGCGCCAGCGCCTCGACCCGCCCCCAGTCCCGGGCGGCCACCGCGTCCGCCGGAAGCATCCAGCTCCCGCCCACGCACCCCACGTTGGGCAGCGCGAGGTAGTCCGGCGCGGAATCGGGGCCGATGCCCCCGGTCGGGCAGAAGCGGGCCTGCGGCAGCGGACCGGCGAGCGACCTCAGGTACGCCGTGCCGCCCGCCGCCCGCGCCGGGAAGAACTTCATCTCCCGCACCCCCCGCTCCAGGAGCGCCACCACCTCCGAGGCGGTCGACACCCCCGGCAGGAACGGCACCCCGGACGCCCGCATGGCCTCCAGGAGTACGTCCGTCCACCCCGGGCTGACCAGGAACCGCGCCCCGGCCGCCACCACCTCGTCCACCTGCGCCGGCGTGATCACCGTCCCGGCGCCGACCACGGCGTCCGGCACCTCGCCGGCGATCGCCCGGATCGCGTCGAGCGCGGCGGGCGTCCGCAGGGTCACCTCGATCGCGGGCAGCCCGCCGGCCACCAGCGCCCGCGCCAGCGGTACGGCGTCGGCGGCGTCCTCGACGACGACGACGGGCACGACGGGGGCGAGGTCCAGCACGGAGGAGGAGTCCGGGGAGGGCAGGGGAGAGCGCATGACGTCATCCTGCCCACACCGATGCGCACCGCGCAAAGCTCATTGCAGATGATGCAATGGATGAGTCAGTGCACCTCGTCCACCAGCACGTCCAGCGCCCACGCCGCCCCCGCCCTGGCCGGCGCCGTCGCCTCCACCTCGTACCCGAGGTCCCGCAGCGCCTCCACCAGCCCGGCGGGGTCCTCCGGCGCGGCCCCGGCGGTCAGCAGGCTCCGTACGATCCGCCCCTTGGTCGCCTTGTTGAAGTGGCTGACCACCTTCCGCGTGGGCGCGTGCAGCACCCGTACGGTCGCCGTCCGCGCCGCCACCTCGCCCTTCGGCCTCCAGGCCGCCGCGTACGCCGCCGACCGCAGGTCCAGCACCAGCCCGTTCCCGGCCGCCTCGGGCAGCACCTCGGCCATCGGCGCACGCCAGTGCCCGCCCAGCGCGCCGAGGCCGGGCAGCTTCACGCCCATCGAGAGCCGGTAGGAGGGAATCCGGTCGGTGACCCGCACCGCGCCCCACAGCCCGGAGAACACCAGCAGGGACGCCGCCGCCCGCCGCTTCGCCGCCGCGTCCAGGGACGCCAGGTCCAGGGCGTCGTACAGCACCCCGGTGTAGATCTCCCCGGCGGGCCGCGCCCCGGCGGTCCGCAGCTCCGTGTTCTTCGCGACCTCGCCCCGCAGCCCCTCGCTCAGCCCGAGCACCTCGCGCGCCTTGTCCTCGTCGCCGGCGCACAGGTCCACCAGTTCGGCGAGGACGGCCTCCCGCGCGGCGGCCAGCCCCGGCAGCGACAGCGACTCGGGCTTCAGCGGGGCGCCGCGGCCGGAAGCGGCCTTTCCCTCGGACGGCGGCAGCAGGACAAGCACGCGTACTCCTTCGATCGAGCTCGACGTCAGCGTACGGCGTGTGCCGGCCGGGTCCGGTTCGGCTCCCTGCCCTCGCCCACCACGTGCCGGGTCCCTCCGGCAGCCGTCCGGCGAGACGCCGTCAGCCGAGGGGAGCGGGTGCGGCGAGCGCGCGGACGAGGTGTACGAGCCCGTCGGAGTCGTCCGCGTGGAAGCGGACCACACGGATCTCACGGGGACGCCCGAAGAAGGTGACGTGGGTGACCGGCTCGGCGAGCTCGACCGTGACGGTCGTCTGCGCACCGACGGCGAGATCGAGTTCCCCCTCCGCCGGCTCGTGCGTCATCCGCAGCTCACGCCGGACCGAGGCGATCCGCCCGAGGGGTATCCGCAGGTCGACGTGGACGGCCCGGCGCACCCGCAGCACACCGTCACCCACCACATGGGGCCGTACGACGGACGCGGCGTGCAGCGCGACGACGAAGACGACGGTGTACACGTCCAGGAAGAGCACCACCGCGTGCACCGCCGGCCAGTCGTCCAGCAGCACGGACATCGCCATCGTCTCGACCACGCACACGAACGCGAACCCGTACGTCATGGCCGCCTGCCCGCGCGCGTACCCGAACGCCGTCCCGCCGCCGACCCCGTGCCTGCGCCGGGCCACCCACAGCCAGAGGCTCATCATCAGCCGCAGCTCGTGCCGGACCAGCGCCCCCGCCACCCGCACACCCTTCATGACCGCCCCTCCGTGACGATCCGCAGCATGCGGCGGAACACCTCCGCCTGGGCCGGCGCGAAGTCGGCGTAGAGGGCCCGCAGGAAGCCGTCGGCCTCACCGAGGCCGGTCCCCTCCGGGACCAGCCCGTCCGGCACGGACGCGGCGAGCGCCCGGGCCGCCTCCTCCACCCGCGGATCGTCCGGCTCGGCGTCGGCGAGCGCGTCGAGCATCCCGTACAGGGCACGTGCCCGCTCCGCCCCGCCCGGCGCGCTCACCACCCCGCCGAGCAGCCCCATCAGCCGCTCCCGCTCCTCCGGCGGCGCCGCGGTCTCGAGGAGCGCGAGCATCTCGCGGTCCTTGACGGCCATGGGGGAGTCGGACAGATGGGCCGTCTCCCGGAACAGCGCGGCCAGCTCCGGCGAGACCGGCCCCTCGGCGCTCGGCCCGCCTCCGCTCTCCAGCAGGGTCCGCAGCCGCGCCCGCCGCTCCCGGATCGCGGCCTCCTGCCGCGCCAGGTCCTCGTCCAGCTCCGTCAGCACCTCGACGAGCTCCTTCCCCGCCTCGTCCGCGAGCACGTCCCGCACCTCGGCGAGCCCCAGCCCCAGCTCGCTCAGCCGCCTGATCCGCGCCAGCACGACGGCGTGCCGCAGGGTGTAGTCCCGGTACCCGTTGCCCAGCCGCTCCGGCTCCGGCAACAGCCCCAACTGGTGGTAGTGCCGCACGGCCCGCGTGGTGACACCGACGGCCGCGGCGAGTTCTCCGATCCTCATGGCCCCAGTAGAGACGTTGACGCTGCGGCAGGGTCAAGCGAACCCCGTCGAGTGAACGACTTCCGTCCGTCCCCGAAGTGAGCCCTCCCTGCGCCAGTCTGGCCGACGACCGAAAGCGAGGCACAGCAGCGTGATCACATACGACCCGATCTCCGAGAACCTCCTCCTGGACTGGTTCGCCGGTCTGAACATCCCGGAGGGTTTCCGGGCAGAACTCGTCGAAGGAGAGTTCCTCCTCAGGCCACTGCCGGACGGGTCGCACGAGCACTGCCTCAGCCGGATCGCGAGCCGGATCCACACCGGCTCCCGCACCGCCATGGCCTTCTCCGGGAACAAGGGCCTGAAGCTGAAGAGCGCGCACGCCCGCCCACAGGACCATGTGATCCCGGACGGCACCCTCGCCCCCGGGGACCTACGGCTCTACAGGGGAGCCGGTCCCTGGATGCCCTGTGCGGGCGTCGCCATGGTGGTGGAGGTGACCGATGCCAGACCCGAGATCGACCGCGAGACCAAGCCGCGCTGCTACGCCCGCGGAGGCATCCCCCTCTACCTCCTCGTCGACCGCGAAGCCTCCTCGATCACGCTGTTCAGCGACCCGGAGAAGGACGAGTACCGCGAGCGGTGCACCCGCCCCTTCGGCAAACCGATCACCCTCCCCGCCCCCTTCGGATTCGACCTGGACACCGCCGACTTCCTCTGATCCCCTGTGAGCGGGGGTGCGCGGTGACGGACGTACGGGAAGAGGCCCGCTGGACCAGGGCGCGGCTCGGGCGGTGCGGTCCTCCCCTCGACCTGCTCACCGCCCGCTTCAGCCGGCACGAGTACGCCCCCCACGCCCACGACGAGTTCACGGTCGGCGTCACCGTCGGCGGCCTGGAGACCATCGCCTACCGCGGCGGGCGCATCGTGTCCGGACCGGGCTCGATCGTCGTCCTGGAACCCGGCGAGACGCACACCGGCGGCCCCGCCGCCCCCGACGGCTACTCCTACCGCGCCCTCTACGCCGCCCCCGCCCTCCTCACCGACGGCACCCTCGGCGGCAGCGGCCTCCCGCACTTCCGCGAGCCCGTCCTCGACGACCCCGAACTGGCCGCCGCCCTGCGCCGCGCCCACACCGACGTGAGCTCCCGCCCGGACCCCCTGGAGGCGGAGTCCCGCATCCCCTGGCTGCTCACCGCCCTCGCCCGCCGCCACTCCACCGCCCGCGCGGACGACACGGCGGTCCCCGGCGCCGGCACCGTCGCCCTCGCCGTCCGCGACCGCCTCGCCGACGAACTCCTCGCCCCGCCCTCCCTCGCCGCCCTCGCCGCCGACTTCGGCCTCTCCCGCTACCAGCTCCTGCGCGCCTTCCGTACGGAGACGGGGATGCCCCCGTACGCCTGGCTCGCCCAGTACCGGGTGACCCGGGCCCGCGCCCTCCTGGACGCCGGATCGCGTCCCGCCGAGGTGGCCGGCCTCGTCGGCTTCGCCGACCAGGCCCACCTGACCCGCTGGTTCCGCCGCGTGCTCGGGGTGACCCCGGCGGCGTACCGCAACAGCGTTCAAGACAGCGCCCGCTGACCCGGCCGACACTCACCGCATGACTGCACGCGGCTGGGCCCTGTTCTCCCTGATGGGAGTGGTCTGGGGCATCCCCTATCTGATGATCAAGGTGGCGGTGGACGAGGTGTCCCCGTCGGCGGTGGTGTTCACGCGCTGCGCCCTCGGCGCCGTCCTCCTGCTCCCCTTCGCCCTGCGCCGGCCGGGTCTGGCCCGGAACGTGCGGGCGCACTGGAAACCGATGCTGGCGTTCGCGGTCATCGAGATCGTCGGCCCCTGGTACACCCTGACCGACGCCGAACGCCATCTGTCCAGCTCCACGGCGGGTCTGCTGATCGCGGGCGTACCGATCGTCGGCGTCCTGCTGGCCCGCTCCTCCGGCGCGGCGGAGTCGCTGGGCGTCCGCCGGATCACGGGCCTGGCGCTCGGTCTCGGCGGCGTCGGTGTCCTCACCGTCCCCCACCTGACCGGCGGCGACGCCCTCTCCCTGGCGGAGGTCCTGGTGACGGTGGTCGGCTACGCCACGGCCCCCCTGATCGCCGACCGCCACCTCAAGGACGTCCCGACACTGCACCTCATCACGCCCTGCCTGGCCCTGGCCGCCCTGGTCTACGCCCCCGCGGCGGTCGCGACCCGCCCGGCGGCCCCGCCCTCGGCCGAGAGCATCGCCGCCCTGGCCGCTCTCGGCGTCGTCTGCACGGCGATCGCCTTCGTCGCCTTCCTGGAACTGATCAAGGAGGCCGGCCCCCTGCGCGCGTCGGTGATCACGTACGTCAACCCGGCGATCGCGGTGGCCGCCGGCGCGCTCTTCCTGGACGAGCCCCTGACCGCTTCCGTCCTGGCCGCCTTCGCCCTGATCCTCACCGGCTCGGTCCTGGCGGCGGCCGCCGCACCGAGGCCCCGCCCGCGCCCGGTACCATGGTCGGCACGGCAGACGAGCCGGGCGGGCGGCCGCGTGGAGTCCCTCACGGGACTTCCCGAGGAACGTCCGGGCTCCACAGGGCAGGGTGGTGGCTAACGGCCACCCGGGGTGACCCGCGGGACAGTGCCACAGAAAGCAGACCGCCGGGGACCTCGGTCCTCGGTAAGGGTGAAACGGTGGTGTAAGAGACCACCAGCGCCTGAGGTGACTCAGGCGGCTAGGTAAACCCCACCCGGAGCAAGGTCAAGAGGAGACGCCTCTTCGGAGGCTTCTCTGCGCGGACGTTCGAGGGCTGCCCGCCCGAGTCCGCGGGTAGACCGCACGAGGCCGGTGGCAACACCGGCCCTAGATGGATGGCCGTCGCCGGCGGGCCCGCGAGGACCCGCCGGAACAGAACCCGGCGTACAGCCCGACTCGTCTGCCGCCAAGCGGCTCGGTGGCGCCCATGAGTACGGAGACCACAGCCGCGATTCCCGCAAGGACCGGTACGACAGCCGGCAGGCACGCGCCTTGTCGGCAGCAACCCTTCGAGCCCGCACCCATGTTCCTCCGGGAGACCCTCATGCCGCTGCCGCTGCGTTCGCCGATGCGCCCAGCCCGTTCGACCGCACTGCCCACCGCACTGCTGCTGGCCGGCGCCCTCGTGGCCGTCGGCCTGACCGGCTGCTCCTCTCTGTCCCCGTTCAACACCTGCGAGGGGACCGAGGCGCGGGTGAAGGAACTGAGCGCGCAGCCCATACTGACCTCCGTCCCTCCCGGTGCGACCGTCCCGAAGGACTTCGCCTCGGTGGACGCGGAATGCCTCGACGACAGCGGTGACGCCTGGTTGTACGCCGAGCGCACCTACGCCTTCCCCGGCTCCCGGCAGGAGGTCGTCGACTTCTACCGCACCACCGCCGAGGCGGGCGGCTGGCACCTGCGGTCCGACCCCATGGACCCGGACGTCGCCGACACGGAGGCCGGACTGTGCTTCACCAAGGGCGGGGACGGCGATGCTCTGATGCTGACCGTGCGGTTCACGACCGCCCGCCAACTCAAGATCGAGTACGACTACGACGCCGGGCCGGAGTTCGACTCGGGCTCCGGATTCCACATCGCGGTCGACTCCGAGACGGACGGGGCGAAGACCGGCTGCTGGAACTGAGGTTCTCCGGGAACCGGAGTGCAGGAGCGGGCCGCGTCCCGCACCGACCGCCGGACGGACGTCCGCTCCGTCGACCGGTCCTTCGCGCGCTCCCGCTGGACGGCCTCTCCCAAGGCGGCGTTCCCGGCGAGACGCCGGAGGGCGAGCAGGCCCGCGGGGGCAGGGGAGGACAGCCGCTCGACGGCCGGCGACCGCCCGGCGGGACGCGGGAGCGCGGGCCGGGCCGGCCGGATCCCGTCGCGGCCCTGTTCCTGTTCACGAGGGGGCGCCACGCTGCCACCGGCTCTCCCGATTCGCACGGACATGACGTCCCGGCATCCCCGGTCCTGGAGCATGCCGCGTGAAGACCCCTCCGGCCAGGAATGCGCGCAGACCCGGGGCACCCGCGCGACGCGCTCCCGGTTTCCGCCGCCCCGGCGAGACGATTCCCCCGGCGTGCGGCTCGGCTTTTCTCCCGCTCCCCACGGGCCGCCGTCACGGAACCTTCACGATCGGCGGAATTCCCGCACTCCGGCGGTCATGCCGTCACGAAGACCCGTGTACGCGATGGATCCGGCGTACGCATGGTTGTCCGAAACTCGACCCTGTGTGCGGGCGAGAGAGCCGGTGGACCCGGGCGGGGAAAGCGATGTGTCCCTGTGTCAGGAAGCGTTCCGCGTGTATTTCCGCCCTCCGGCCGGACTCCTCCGGCGTCGTCCCGGATACCACAGCGGGACGTGCGAGCGATGGGTTCACGACGAACTCGTATTGCTGACGGGCTGTGCAACAAGCGGGGCCTTCTCGCACATCAGGGTGATTAGCATGAGTCGTACGTGGTCGGAAGATCGCCTTCCTGTTGGCTGACCTCCTTCCCGGCCCGCGGCTGCGTCATGCCGCCGCCTCCTGATTCCCCTGTTCTCACCGACCGAGGGACCGCTCCATGCCAGTGCCTGCTTCGCCCAGCCAGCACCCGCCGGCGGAGGTGCCGCGCACCTCGTTCACCGCACGGGCGGCCGTACTGGTGGCGAGCGCCGCCGCCGGCGGCGCGGCGCTCGCCCTGGCGCCGTCCGACGCCACCACATGGGCCCTGGCCGTGGTGGCGGCCGGCTGGGTGTGCGTGGCCGTCACCGTCCTCGTCGACCACCGGCTCGTCCGCCGGGCCCGCGGCGCGGCCGCCGAGCGGGAGTCGGAGAACAGCCGCCTCAAGGCCGAAGCGGCCCGGCTGTCGGCCGAGATGTCCCACCTGGCCGGCGTGACGCTGCCCGCCGTGGCCCAGCGGCTGCGGGAGGGCACGGGCGCGGCCGACGTGCTGGGCAGCGTTCCGCCGCCGTCCGACCCGCAACTGCGGCGGCTCACGCACACCTTCGCCGCCACCGTCGAGGAGGACGTGCGCCGGGCGGCCGCCCTGGACGGCGAATACCGCAGGATGCGGAGCGAGGTGGAGCAGGCGGCGGCCGAGTACGAGCACTTCGTGAAGGAGGCGCTGCCCGCCGCGGTCGCCCGGCTGCGCGACGGCCGGTCCGCCGACACCGTGCTCGCCGAGACCGACCTGCCCCGGCTGCCCGCGCTGCGCGCCCCGGCCGAATCGTTCATCCGCGAACTCGCCCACAGCGAGCGGCGCGCCGCCGCGGCACAGGCCGCCTCCGCCAAGGCGCTCAGCCGCGTCCAGGCCAAGGCCGTGCGGATGCTCGCCGACCTGCGGGAGATGCAGGAACGGCACGGCGAGGAGGTCTTCGGCGACCTGCTGAAACTGGACCACAGCACCTCCCAGCTCGGCCTGATGACCGACCGGCTGGCGCTGCTCATGGGCGGCCGGTCCAGCCGGGCCTGGAACAAGCCGATCGTGATGGAGAGCATCCTGCGCGGCGCCGCCGGCCGCATCGCCTCCTACCAGCGGGTCCGCCTGCACTGCTCCACCCGCGCCGCGGTCTCCGGCTTCGCCGCCGAGGGCGTGATGCACCTGCTCGCCGAGCTGATGGACAACGCCGCGAACTTCTCCCCGCCCATCGACGAGGTGCACGTCTACGTCGAGGACCGCAGCGCCGGCATCGTCGTCACCATCGAGGACAGCGGCCTGAAGATGGCCGACGCGGCGATGCGCCGCGCCGAGGAGGCCGTGACCGGCCGCGTCACCGACCTCGCGTCGCTTCAGGGCACCCGGCTCGGCCTGGCCGTGGTGGGACGGATCGCGGCGAAGTACGGCATCAGCGTCAACTACCGGCCCTCCTCCCGCGGCGGCACCGGCGTCGTCGTCCTGCTGCCGCTGGACCTGCTCGCCCAGCAGCGCGACCTGGTCCCGCACGAGACGACCCCCCGGCCCGAGGCGACGCCCGCCCCCGCCCCCGCCGCGCTCGCACCCGCCCCGGCCCCGCTGCCCGACACCACCGCCCGTCCCGAGGCCGCGGCACCGTCCCCGGCCGCCGGGCACGCGGCCGCACGGCCCGAACTGCCCCCGGCCACCGCACGGCCCGAGCTGCCCGAACCTGGACGGCACCGGCAGCCCGACGGCACCACGCCGAACGGCCTGCCGGTCCGCGCCCCCGGCCGCACCATGGCCGAGGCGGAACGCGAACGCGAACAGCGCCAGGCGGCGTCCGCCCAGGCCGGCGACACGGCGTCGACGCGGCGCCCGGCACGCGACGCGGGCGCGCGCTTCGGCGCCTTCCACCGGGCACGGCGGCCCTCGGGCGACACCGCCGGACCGGATGCCCGGCCCGGGTCACAGCCGCCCGCGGCCCCGTAGTCCCACCCCTTCCCGTACGGGGGCGAGTCCCTTCCTCCCGTACGGCGTCCGGGGCGACGGCGCCCCTTCCCGCTCGAGCTCGTGAGATAGGAGGAACGGGCCGGTGACCGGTCAGCCGGACGACACCACCGTCCCATCACCCACCATGCAGACCACCGACAACAGCCTCACCTGGCTCCTGCAGAACCTCTTGGAACAGACCCCCGGCGCACGTCACGCCCTGGTCCTGTCCCGGGACGGCCTGAAGCTCTGCTGGAGCGAGCACCTGACGCTCGACCGGGCCGACCAGCTCTCGGCGATCTGCTCCGGCATCCAGGCCCTCGCCCAGGGGGCCTCCATGGAGTTCGGCGACGGCACCGGCGGCGTCCGGCAGTCGATGACCGAGTTCCACGGCGGCCTGCTGTTCATCGTGGAGGCCGGCGAGGGCGCGCACCTCGCCGTCGTCGCCCGGGAGGACGCCGATCCCGGAGTGATCGGCCACCAGATGACGGAGCTGGTCGAGCAGCTCGGCGAGCACCTGCGGGCCGAGCCGCGGAACCAGTCCGGAGGGAACGGCACGTCATGACGCGCAAACCCGTCGACACGGGTGACCCGGACCGGCTCTATATCGTCACCGGCGGACGCAGCCGCGCCGACGACTCCTTCGACCTGGTCACCCTCATCGTCAGCGAGAGCGGGCCGGTACCGGGGATGCAGTCGGAGCACGCCCGGATCCTGGAGCTGTGCCGGCACCCCGTCGCCGTCGTCGAGATCGCCGCGGAGCTCGGGCTGCCGGTCACGGTGGTGCGGATCCTGCTCGGCGACCTGCTGGACACCGGCCGCATCACCGCCCGCCATCCGCGCGCGGCGCCGTCCGTCGCCTCCCTGCCTGATTCCGCCCTACTCCAAGAGGTGCTCCATGGGCTCCGCAACCTCTGAGCCGCCCTCCCACCGCACACCGCTGAACGACGCCGCGGAGACCGGTCTGAAGATCGTCGTCGTGGGCGGGTTCGGCGTCGGCAAGACGACCCTGGTCCGCTCCGTGAGCGAGATCCGGCCGCTCAACACCGAGGAGGTGATGACCCAGGCCGGCGTGGGCGTCGACGAGACCGGCGCGGTGACGTCGAAGACCACCACGACGGTCGCGTTCGACTTCGGGCGGATCAGCCTCAACGACCGCATGGTGCTGTACCTGTTCGGGGCACCCGGCCAGGAGCGCTTCTGGTTCCTGTGGGACCGGCTGTTCTCGGGAACGCTGGGCGCCGTGGTCCTCGTGGACACGCGCCGGATGGACGACTCCTGGTACGCGATCGACAGACTGGAGCACCACCGCACCCCCTTCGTGGTGGCCGTGAACCGGTTCGACGGCGACACCGACCGCTACTCCCTGGACGAGATCCGCCAGGCGCTCGCCCTGCCCGCCCACGTGCCGATGGTCGACTGTGACGCACGGGTCCGGCAGTCCGGCAAGGACGTGCTGATCACCCTGGTGAACCACCTCCACGACATGGCCCTCGCCGAGGAGGCGACACTGTGACCGACCCAGGCGGCCCTCACGCGCACCCGGCGCCCCCGGCGTCCTCGGCGCCCCCGGGGTGCCCCGCCCACGCCGGCGCGGTGCCCCTGGCGGGGCTCGAGTACCAGCAGACGCCGTCGCAGCTCTACCGCGCGCTGCGCCGGGAGCACGGCCCCGTCGCGCCCGTGGTGCTCGACGGCGGCATCCCGGCCTGGCTGGTGCTGGGCTACTCCGAGCTCACGTACGTGACCGGCCACGACGAGCTGTTCGCACGCGACTCGCGGCGCTGGAACCAGTGGGAGAACATCCCGCCGGACTGGCCGCTGCTGCCCTTCGTCGGCTACCAGCCGTCGGTGCTGTTCACCGAGGGCGAGGAGCACCGGCGGCGGGCCGGGGTGATCACCGAGGCACTGGAGGGGGTCGACCAGTTCGAGCTGTCCCACGACTGCCTGCTGATCGCCGACGACCTCATCGCCCGGTTCGCCGGCAGCGGCCACGCGGAGCTGATGGCCGACTACGCGCACGCCCTGCCGATGCGCACCGTGGTGCAGCTGTGCGGGATGCCCACCTCGGGCGAGGACACCCGCCGGCTCGTCGACGACCTGCGGATCTCCCTGGACGCCGGGGAGGGCGACGACCCGGTGGCGGCGTACGGGAGGGTCGGCGAGCGGCTGCGGCGGCTGGTGGAGGAGAAGCGGGCCGCCCCCGGCCCGGACGTCACCTCGCGCATGCTGACCCACCCGGCCGGTCTGACGGACGAGGAGGTCGTCCAGGACCTGATCTCCGTGATCGCGGCGGCGCAGCAGCCCACGGCCAACTGGATCTGCAACACGCTGCGGCTGCTGCTGACGGACGAGCGGTTCGCCGTGAACGTGTCGGGCGGCCGGCTCAGCGTGGGCGAGGCGCTCAACGAGGTGCTGTGGCTGGACACGCCGACGCAGAACTTCATCGGGCGGTGGGCGGTACGGGACGTCCAGCTCGGCGGCCGGCAGATCCGGGCCGGCGACTGCCTGGTGCTGGGGCTGGCCGCGGCCAACACCGACCCGCAGATCTGGCCGGAGGGGCACGTGGGCGCGGAGAACGCCGCGCACCTGTCGTTCAGCAACGGCGAGCACCGCTGCCCGTACCCGGCCCCGCTGCTGGCGGACGTCATGGCGCGCACGGCGGTCGAGACGCTGCTGGAGCGGCTGCCCGACCTGGTGCTGGCGGTGGACCCGGGGGAACTCACCTGGCGGCCGTCGATCTGGATGCGGGGGCTGTCGGAGCTTCCGGTGCGGTTCACGCCGGTGGTGCGGTAGCGCGGGTCTCCGGGCCCACGGCGATGGGCCCGGAGACCGGCGGGTCGGGGTCGGTGGACGCGTACCGGCCGGTACGGGTCAGCCGCCCACGGGAGTGAACCGCACCGGCAGGCTCTGCGGTCCCCGGGTGAACACGCCCTGCTCGGCCGGCTCGAAGCCGTCGGCGAGGCGTACGTCGGGCATGGCGTCGAGGAGCTGGCCGACGCCGATCTCCACCTCCGCCTTGGCCAGCAGCGCGCCGACGCAGAAGTGCCGGCCGAGCGCGAACGCGAGGTGGTCGGCGGCGGCGGAGAAGGCGGTCGTGGTGGTGAGGTCGTCGCGGAAGACGTCGAAGCGGTCGGGATCGGCGTAGCGGCGCTCGTCGCGGTTGGCGGCGCCTATCAGACAGGTGACGGTGGCGCCCGCGGGCACGGTGCCGCCGCTGAGCTCCACCTCCGTCGCCGACTGCCGCATGATCATGTGGACGGGCGGGGTGAACCGCAGGGTCTCGGCGAAGGCCCGCGGGATCAGCGAACGGTCCGCGCGGACGGCGGCGAGCTGGTCGGGGTGGAGCAGCAGGTTCGCGAAGATGCCGGCGATGGCCTTGTCGGTGGTCTCGCCGCCCGCGGCGAGCAGCAGGCTGCAGAACGCCTTGACGTCCTCGTCGCTCATCCGCACCCCGTCGACCTCGGCGGCGCACAGCACGGACAGCAGGTCGTCGCCCGGCTTCTCACGGCGCTCCCGGATGATCGGCAGCATGTACTCGGCGAACTCCACCCGGGTCCGCTCACCCGCCGCCGTCACCTCGGGATCGCCCGACAGGTTCCCGAGGAAGGCGATGACGGCCGTGTACCAGCGGTGGAAGCGCGCGTGGTCGGCCTTGTCCAGGCCCAGCATGTCGGCGATGACGTTGACCGGGAAGCGGGTGGCGTAGTCGGCGACCAGGTCGGCGGAGCCGGTGTGCCGGAAGCCGTCGATCAGCTCGCGCGAATTGCGCTCGATGACCGGCAGGAACTTCCGCTCCAGTTCGCTGCCGCGGAAGGCGGGCGCGACGAGGGCCCGCCGCACGGCGTGCTCCCGCCCGCTGAGCTGGAGGATCGTCTTGCCGTGCACGGGCTCGAGCTGCCAGGCGTAGTTGTCGGTGGTGAACTCGCCCGCCTTGTCCTTGAAGACACGCTCGACGTCCTCGTAGCGCGAGACGATGTAGCTCTTCGTGGCCTCGTGCCAGATGAGGGGCGCGGTCTCCCGCATCACCCGGTAGGCGGGATAGGGGTCGGCCGCGAACTCGGGCGAGAGGATGTCGGGCACCTGCTGGGCGGTGGACATGGAGCTCCCTGCGATCGTGACTTCGTGTACTACGCAAGGTTATTGATCAAGCGTCAACTACAACAGGGTGACCGGGACACCGACCGGCCAGGTGCGCGGGCATTGGCCGAAAACCGTTCCTCGTGGGTGCCGTCCGCGAGAGGAGACCTCCAGGAGCGTGAGGCCCGGGGCACCACGGCCCGGCTCTCACCTCGCGTCACCGTGCGCAGGTCACCGGTCGTCGGGCCAGGAGCGGAAGGGATCGGGGTGAGCCGGCTCATGGTGCCGGGGGAGCGGGACGAAGCCACCCCTGTCCGAGACCAGGGCGCGACGGCCGAAGGAGCCGTGCTCGTGCCACTTGACCGAGCCGACGAACCCGATTTCGCGCGCCGGTGACCGGTCCGCTCCGACGAGGTCGACCTCGGGCTTGCTCATGTTGAACATACTCAAGTGAGCCATAGTGTGGAGAAGAGGAGTAACGGTCTCCTCGCTCAGGGTGATGGGTACGGTGTGCCCTGCGGACGCCCCGCCGGTGCGGAGCTCGCCTGCCGCCGATGTCACATGGCGGCGTCGCCGCCGTCGGATCCGGACTCCAGGCGTTCGAGCCAGGTGTCGAGGTGCGGGCGGACGGCACGCAAGGGGTCCAGGCCGAGAAGCTCGATCGCGTCCGGGCCGTCCACGACCTTGCGGTAGGCAGGGTGGGCCTTCAGGAGCCGTTTCGACGGCGCCGTATCGGGTCCGTCGTTGACGAGTTCAGGGCCGCCCGCGTCAGTCACATGGCAACGCAATACGTCGGCCGGCTTGGGTACGGCGACCAGCTCGGCGAGTTCATCCGCGGCCGCCAGTACCCAGGCCTCTGTCTCATGCAGCACGAGGAAGGGCAGAAACCGCTGGTCACCGATGGCCTGCGCCATCGCCTGCTCCACATGACCGACCCGCGCGTACGCGTCCCCGGTCGGGGCGTCGGAAAGTCCGGGAGTGTCGGAGGGCAGCCCGTACAGGTCGAGCATCGTGGTCACCGTGTCGACGGCGGAATTGCGCAGCAGCGCGCGGATGTCGTGTTCGATCTTGGGTCATCTGCTGACACCGCCTTTGTCGTGCGGCCGGCCCGCGGCTCGCCGGGTCTTGAGCGTGACCGGCGTGAGCCAGGTACCGCGCAGCACGAGTTCCTGCTGGAAGACCTGCTGTACCAAGCGCTCCTCGGTGACGCCCTCCACCAGCACATGAACCTGACGCATGGTCTCGACCTCACCGCTTCCGCTCGGGCCGGGGGCGACCACCCAGCAGGTTCTTCAACCACAGGTCACCGAGCGAGTAGCTGTCGAGCCAGGCCCCGAGAGCCCCGCGATCGGGCCGGTCCAGTCGTGTGGAGCCGTCCACGCGCTCCGCGACGACGAGTTCATCGAGCTCGAACTGGTCGACCAGGGTGACGGACTGAGTGGCCGCGAGAATCTGGCTGTGCGCGGACGCCGACCGGAACAGCTCCGCCAGAACGGTGATGACGAAGGGGTGCAGGCCCAGTTCCGGCTCGTCGAGTACGAGCAGCGCCGGTGGATGCGGCTGAAGCAGGAGGACAGCCAGGCAGATGAAACGCAGGGAGCCGTCGGACAACGCGTCGGCTGGAAACACCGTGTCGGATCCGGACTGCTTCCACCGCAACAGCACACGTCCTGCGGCGTCCTCGGTGAGGACGAAGTCGCGGAAGAAGGGCGCTACGGAGCGCACCGTACGCACGATTTGCTGATAATCCGCCGGATGCTCTTCGCGCAGGCGCATCAGGAACGCGGCCAGATTGCGGGCGTCCGGGTGCAAGTTCTCGGTATCCGTGGCGTAGCCCGGCTGCTTCACCGGGGCGCCCGGTGTCGTGTCGTGGAAGTGATAGACGCGACAGCCCCGCAGTATCTCCAGTGTGTGACGAGCAACCCCCACACTGGTCTCGAACGGGGTCCTTTCCGCGGCTTCGGCGAGTCTCGACTCGCGGTGGCCCCGGCCGATCTCCTCCCTCAGCGGCTGCTCGAAGCGCTGAGTGTCGTGGAACTCCACCACCTCGCGCTGAAGACCAGCTCACCCCGATGCGAGGGCACCAGTTTCGCCTCGTAGGCGTTCACGAGGGAGCCGTCGTCGGCCTCGACCCGCAGTTCGATCCCCGCGGACCCCTTGGCCACGTCATGCAGGAGTGCCGCGGCTCCTCCGAGCCTTCCGACCGCCTCTCCCAGATCACCGTCGGCGATGAACCCAAGCAGTTCGACGGCCCCGATGAAGTTGCTCTTGCCCGCACCATTGGGACCGACGAGCACGGTGACCGGGCCCGGAGTCAGCTCGACCTGATCGATTGACTTGCAGCCGCTGACAGTGATGCGTCGAAGCCTGCGTGACATGGGCCTCAATGTAATCGAGGCGCCGGGTCGACAGAGGCGTGTGACACCGACGCCCGGTGTCTTTCGCGCAGTGTCTTCGGTCCGGGCCCGGGGTGAACCGGCTCAGGCTCACTCACAAGCGCGGAAGGCCGGGCACTCGATCTGGTGAACCGTGGTCGTTCACCGGTTCCTCCGTGTACCGGGTCCTGGCGTTGACGCCGGTGAGGGGCCGACCGGGGGTGTTGTACGCGTTCCGACGGCGTGTGTAGGCGGGGCGGGCCGTGCCCTCCGGTGAGGCGGGGGAGTTGGGCGAACCGGCCGATGGGTGGCGGAGGTGTGCGGGCGATGAGCGAGCTGGTGAGTGAGCCGGGGGAGACGACGGCCGGGGAGGGGGAGCAGGAAGCGGCTTCTCCGGAGCCGGGGACGGGGATCCTGCGGGTGTTCGGACGGCAGATGAAGCGGTTCCGGCTGCGGGCGGGGCTGGAGCGGTCGGATGTCGGTGCGCGGACGGGGTATTCGGCGTCCACCATCGCGTCGTACGAACAGGGGCGGCGGATTCCTCCGCCGAGGTTCATCGACGTGGCCGACGAACTGCTGGACGCGGGTGGGGTTCTCCAGGAGATGAAGGAGGAGGAGGTCGCGCGGGCGCAGTACCCGACGTTCTTCCGGGACGCGGCTCGGTTGGAATCAGAGGCCCTGGCGTTGTCCGCCTATGACGCGCAGGTCGTGAACGGGCTGTTGCAGACCGAGGAGTACGCGCGGGCGGTGTTCTCGACCATGCGCCCGCCCTTGGAGGACGGAGTCATCGAGCAGAGGGTGGCTGCGCGTCTGGCGAGGCAACGGATTTTCGACCGGCGGCCGACGCCCTTGGTCAGCTTCATCATGGACGAGTCGGTACTTCGGAGACCGATCGGAGGGTGCGGCGTACTGCGTGGGCAGTTGGAGCAACTGCTCCTTATCGGCCAGAAACGCACGGTTGAGCTACATATCTTGCCGTCGAGTCGGGAGCAGAACGCGGGCCTTGCTGGCCCCTTCATGCTGTTCGATACTCAGGAGGGCGCAGGATCGCGTACGTCGAGGTGCAGAACGTGAGTCACGTCCACGCGGAACAACACCTCGTCCGAGGACTGGAGACGAAGTACGGCACTCTTCGCGCCCAGGCTCTCAGCCCCCAAGAGTCGCTGGCCTACATCGAGAATCTGCTGGGAGGGACATGAACGCCCGCTACAGCGCGTTGCCCGACCTTCCCCTGGCCTGGCGCAAGAGCAGCTACAGCAGCGAAGAGGGCGGCGCGTGCGTCGAGGTGGCCACCCGCCCGCACATCGTGCGCGTACGGGACTCGAAGGACGTGAACCGTCCCGGTCTGGCGGTCGGTTCGCAGGCGTGGGCCGTGTTCGTCGGGTTCGCCGCCGACCGGGGCGGCTGAGCCGGGGCGACAAAAAGGGAGTGCGGGCGTTCGAGCCGGTGGGATACGTTCCTGTCTGTTCGAAGGGGGGCCCGACATGGCGAAGCTGAACCAGATCATCGCGGTCGAGAAGGGTGTCAAGAGCAGGTCGCTCCAGGACATCAACGCCGCGCACACCAAGGTGCAGAAGCCGGCGCTGCTGGCCGGCATCTCGCGCACGTACCAGCCGAAGGACGAGGAGGGCGAGCAGTTGCCGCCCGAGTCGACGCGGGTGCAGGTGCAGGCCGAGGACGTGTTGCGGGAGATGTCCGCGTCGTTGACGCGGCTGTTCGACGTGACCGCGACCAAGGACTGGGCGAACTGCGCGGCCCGCGCGGACGTCACCGTCGACGGACGGACGATCGTGGCCGACGTGCCCGTCAGCTACCTGCTCTTCCTGGAGAAGCAGCTCGCCGACCTGCACACCTTCGTCAAGAAGCTGCCCACCCTCGACGCCGCCGAGTCCTGGTCCCACGACCCGTCCACGGACTGGTGGAAGACGGACCCGGTGCGCACGATCCGTACGAAGAAGGTCCCGCGCAACCACGTCAAGGCGGAGGCGACCGAGAAGCACCCGGCGCAGGTCGAGGTGTACTACGAGGACGTGCCCATCGGATACTGGACCACCGTGAAGTTCTCCGGGGCGCTCCCCGCGCGGCGGGTGAACGAGCTGCTGGAGCGGGTCGAGAAGCTCCAGCAGGCCGTGAAGTTCGCCCGCGAGGAGGCCAACGGCGCCGAGGTCACCGACCAGCGGATCGGCGACGCGGTGTTCGGCTACCTGTTCGGCTGACGCCGGCCGAGGTGGCCACCATGATCGCCCCCGCGTGCGAGCGCGGGGGTGCGCGACAGCGCGGGCCGGAAATGAGGACCGGTCCGCGTAAGGAGCGCAAGCTGACACTGAAGTTCAGCCTGAAGAAGCGGCCTGCCGAACCGGCGGCCGCGGTCAATCTCAGACTCTCGCTCCAGTCTCAGCATCGCCGCCGATCGCCGGACCGACCGGGGACGGACGAACGCCGTCGGATGCGAGTTCGACTCTCGCCTGCGCCTCTTGCCTGGCGCGGTAGTTCAAAGGAAGAACACGACGGCATGATGACTGATCCGTCCTCTTAAACGCCGCCGGCGTGCGCAATTGGGTGGCATCCCCAGGGGCCCGGGAGCTGGATACGACTCCCGGGCTCCGCCACGTCCGGCGACCCGCGGCGGGCCCCGTTCCGGCCACCACGGGATCACTGTCCGTGCACATAAGGTTCGAATGGGTGAAAATGCTGACGTCCCCTACGTGACGGAGGCCGGATGTCCTGGCGCCCTGCGCGGCTGCGGCTGCGACTGTTGCTTCCCCTGGTGATCGCGGGTTTCCTGCTGCCCGCGGAGGGCTCCGTGGCGTACGCCGGCGGGGGCACCCCGGCACCGCGCCACGGTGCCCGGGTCGTCGCCGAGGAGGACGTCGGGGAGCGCCTGGTCGACCTCACGGTCGACTCGCCCGCCCTGGGGCGCACCGCGAAGGTCCGGCTGCTGACCCCGGACGGCTGGGAGGACCGCCGGCCGGACCGGAGCTGGCCGGTGCTCTACCTCCTGGTCGGCGGTGACGGCAACCACAAGGCCTGGACGGAGGACTACGAGGCCCGCCTCCAGGAGCTGCCCGAACTCCGGGACGTGCTCGTGGTGATGCCCGAGATGCCGCTGTTCGGCCTCTACAGCGACTGGTACCACGACGGCCGGGGCGGCCCGCCCGCCGTGGAGACCTTCCACCTCCGGGAAGTGCGCCCCCTCCTGGAACGCCACTACGGCGCCGGGACCCACCGTGTGGCCGCGGGTGAGTCGCAGGGCGGATTCGGCGGGCTCTCCTATGCGGGCCGCCATCCCGGGCTGTTCCGGGCGGTGGCGAGCTACAGCGGTTTCGTGCACCCCTTGCAGCATCCGCACGCGGTCCGGGCCGGGATGACCGCCCTGGGGCTGGACTGGAAGGCGGTGTGGGGAGACCCGGTCGCCCAGCGCGTGAACTGGGAGGCCCACGATCCGTACCACCTGGCCGACCGGCTGCGCGACACCCCCGTGTACCTTTCCAGCGGCGACGGCAGGGCAGGCGTGTTCGACCCGCCGGGCACGCGGCCCGACCCGGAGATCCCCGGCCTTGAGGACCCGTCCGACCCGTTCCCCGACGACGTCATCTCGCCCACCGAGACGATCATGGAGCGGGAGTCCCGTGCCCTGGCCGCACGCCTGGAGTCCGTCGGAACCCTGGTGACGACGCACTTCTACTCCGGCACACACGACCCGCCCTACTGGGTGAGGGAGTTCCGCAGGTCCCTGCCCATGCTCCTGCACGCCCTGCGCGACGCCACCGGCCACGACGGCTGAACGACCGCGGTGCCCGCCCGGGGGCGGTGTCCGGTCGTCGGGTCACCTCGTCGGAGGCGACCCGACGAAGTCCGTCACCCCTGGGCGGGCAGGTCCGCCATCGCCTCCGTCAGGCAGGCGACCGGGTCCTCCTCCATGACGCAGGTGACGAGCGGTTCGAGGAGCTCGGGGAGATCGAGGAGCTCGAGGAGTTCGGGGAGCTCACCGCTGGAGACTTCCTCCGGGAAGCCGATGTGTTCCAGCAGCAGGGGTACTCGGTCGAGCAGTCCGAGGAAGCAGTCACCGATGTCCTCGGGTGCCTCCGCTTCGGGGCAGAGCGAACTGCTGATCAGTCGCGGATGCTGGGCCAGAACGCGGTCCAGGGCCGTACGGACGGCCTTCTCGCCGGCCTTCATCATGGCGGGGTCCGGGACGGCCAGCTCGGTCTCGGGGAAGATCCAGTGGCCGATGCCGCTGCCGTCGCGCCCGTAGTCCTGTGCGGTCTTCTCGATCGTCCCGGCGTTGGCCCCGAAGAGGACCCACCATTTCGTTCCGTCGCCGTAATGGTCGGCGGCGATCTCCCACAGGGTGTTTCCGCTCGCCACGGTATGGGTCTCGTGGCGCGTCGTCCGGTCCTTCGCGTGCCCGGCCGGCCGGTGCCGCTGGGCCGGGTCCTCCGTGGCCGCCGCCTGACTCGTGGCCAACAGCATCGAGACGGCCGCCAGGCCGCTGATGAGGGGCAGAGCCAGACCGCGGCAGCGTATGTGCCGCATGTGTCGCCTCCCGAGGTGAACGCATACTGTGACAAAGCCTCACGCTAGGTCGCGGTGCATGGTGCGGCGCGGCCACTGAGCCGGTCGGCCGCGTTCGTCGATTTCCTTCGGGTGAACCTTTGGCCGTTCCCGAGTATCGGCATGGTCCGGACGCAGGCGCTGAGGTCCGGGCCCCTCTTCCGTTCACCCGGTCCCGGCCGGGCCGTCGGCCGGGCGAAGGCGCGGCGCGCGGCGCACTGTCGGATCTGCCGGGCCCCTGGTCCACCGGTCCGTCCACGTCGTGGAGGACCGTGCCGGTGAGGTCCTGGCCGGAGGGGCTGGGAGGGAGCGGGAGGGACCGGAGGCTGGAAGGGCCGGAGGCGACCGAGGTGCCCAGGCCGGTCCAGGTGTCCGCTTCAGCCGCCGAGCGAGCGTCGCTTCACCCGCTCCAGGTGGCCGGTGAAGACCTCGCGGGCGTCGGGGGTGAGGGTGCGCAGGGCGATCAGCGCCGTGAGGGCGACGTCGCACAGCTCCGCCTGGACGTCGTCCCAGGTGTGCGTGGTGCCCTTGCGCGGGTTCTGGCCGGTCGCGCCGATCACCGCCTCGGCGACCTCGCCGACCTCCTCGGACAGTTTGATGATCCGCAGCAGCAGGCCCTCCCGGCCGTCGGCCGGACGGTTGGCGTCCAGCCAGCCGCACAGGTCGTCGATGGAGTCCCAGAGGCCGGCGGCCGGGGGAGGGGGCGGGGGCAGGTGGTCGCTCATGGGCGCCGAGCCTGGCACACGGCACTGACAGGCCCCGCCGCCGAGCCGGCGGCTTGCCTTCGCGCGCACTCCAACTCCTAGCATTCCGGCGCATGGAGACCACACGGACACTGGGACGCAGCGGTATCGAGGTCAGCGCCGTCGGGTTCGGCTGCTGGGCGATCGGCGGTGAGTGGCAGGACACCACCGGACAGCCCCTGGGATGGGGCAGGGTCGACGACGAGGAGTCGACGCGGGCGATCCGGCGCGCGCTCGACCTGGGGGTCACCTTCTTCGACACGGCCGACGTCTACGGGACGGGGCACAGCGAGTACGTCCTCGGACGGGCCCTCGGACGGCACCGGGACGAGGTCGTCGTCGCCACCAAGTGGGGCAACGTCTTCGACCCGGACTCCCGCACCCTCACCGGTGGCGACGACTCCCCGGAACACCTGCGCCGGGCCCTGACCGACTCGCTGCGCCGCCTCGGCACCGACCACGTCGACCTGTACCAGCTCCACCTCGCCGACGCCGACCCCGAGCGGGCCGCCCGGCTGCGGGACGCCTGCGAGGAACTGGTGGCGCAGGGGCTGATCCGGGCCTACGGATGGAGCACCGACGACCCGGCCCGCGCCGCCGTGTTCGCGAAGGGGCCGCACTGCACCGCCGTACAGCACGCGCTCAACGTCCTCACGGACGCGCCCGAGATGCTCCGGCTGTGCGAGGAGGCGGACCTCGCCTCCGTCAACCGCAGTCCGCTCGCCATGGGCCTGCTCACCGGGAAGCACTCAGGCCGGCGGACGCTGGAGGCCGGGGACATCCGCAGCCGGCCGCCCGCCTGGCTGCGGGGTTTCGGTGCCGGGTCCGGCGCGGACCCGCAGTGGCTGGCGCGGGTCGACGCGCTGCGGGACGTCCTCACCAGCGACGGCCGCACCCTCGCCCAGGGGGCCCTCGCCTGGCTGTGGGCGCGCAGCCCGCGCACGGTGCCGATCCCCGGTTTCCGGTCGGTCGCCCAGGCGGAGGAGAACGCGGGGGCGCTGGAGAAGGGCGCGCTCACCGGCGCGCAACTGGCCGAGGCCGAGCGGATCCTCGCCGCCCGGTAGCGGGCCCGGCCGTTTCGCGCGGCAGCCGTTCCCCCACCGGTGCGCACCCGCGGTCCCGCGCGGGTCCACCCCCGCCCCGGTGGCGTGGAACGGCTGCCGCCTCCCCCCTGGACATGGCCTGCGGAAGCTGTCCGCTCCAACTGTGAAGCTTTGGTGGAGGAGAGTTGAGCATAAGTCCGCGACCGGTCGCGATGGTACGGATTATCAAATTCCGTTTGTGTGGGGGCCGCTGACCGATCGCCCTCAGCCCCGGCCCACGTACGGCATCGTCGTCGCCAGTACGGTCGCGAACTGCACGTTCGCCTCCAGCGGCAGCTCCGCCATGTGCCGCACCGTACGGGCCACGTCCGCGACGTCCATCACCGGTTCCGGGGCGGTCTCCCCGTTCGCCTGGAGCGCCCCGGTCCCCATGCGCCCGGTCATGTCGGTCGCCGCGTTGCCGATGTCGATCTGGCCCACCGCGATCCGGTACGGACGCCCGTCCAGCGAGAGGGACTTGGTGAGGCCGGTCAGCGCGTGCTTGGTCGCGGTGTAGGCGACCGAGAGGGGGCGCGGCGTGTGCGCGGAGACCGAGCCGTTGTTGATGATCCGGCCGCCCTGCGGGGCCTGCTCCTTCATCCGCCGGTACGCCGCCTGCGCGCACAGGAACGCCCCGTTGAGGTTGGTGTCCACCACGTGCCGCCAGGCCTCGTACGGCAGTTCCTCCACCGGCACCCCGCCGGGGCCGAACGTCCCCGCGTTGTTGAACAGCAGGTCCACCCGGCCGAAGCGCTCGACGACGGCCGCGAACAGGGCGTCCACGTCCTGCGGGCGCGACACGTCCGTCCGTACGACCAGCGGCTCGCCGCCGGGCTCCCGCTCCTGCGCGGCGAGCGCCGCCGTCCCCTCCAGGGTCTCCTCGCGGCGCCCCGCCAGCGCCACCGACCACCCCCCGCGCGCCAGCTCCACCGCCACCGCGCGCCCGATGCCGGAGCCCGCGCCGGTGATCACGGCGATCCTCGTCCGTCCGTCCGTCTGCTGCCTGGAAGTCATGAGGCCGGAGCGTAGGGGAGGGGGCCGGGGTCCGGGCAGGCTGCCCGGACCCCGGCTGCCGGGTGGCGGGTGTCGCTCAGCGGGTCTCGCCGGGGTAGCGGACACCGACGCGGTCCCGGATCGCGTCGAGCGTCCGCATCACGGCGAGGGTGCCGTCGAGCGGGACCAGCGGGGACTCGGTCTCGCCGGCCCGCAGGGCCCGCATCACCTCGGCGGCCTCGTGCCGGAGGCTGTCGCGGGGGCCGTCGGCCAGGTCGGCCGTGAACTCCTCGGTGTCACGGCCGTCCCGGTGCAGCACGAACCGCTCCGGGAAGAAGAAGCCGGACGGAATGTCGATGCGGCCCTGCGAACCGGTGATCGAGGCGTAGGTCGCCGTACCGCCCACGATGGAGCAGTGCACCGAAGCGAGAGCGCCGCTCTCCCACGAGAGCAGTGCCCCCGTCTGGAGATCGACGCCCTCCTCCGAGAGCATCGCCCGCGCCGTGACGTCCGACGGCTCCCCGAGCAGCAACTGCGCGAACGACACCGGGTACACGCCCAGGTCCAGCAGGGCGCCCCCGCCCAGCGCCGGGTCCCGCAGCCGGTGCGACGCCGGGAACGGGCCCGAGAGGCCGAAGTCCGCCTGCACGTGGCGCACCTCGCCGATCGCGCCGTCGTCGACCAGTGCCTTCAGCCGCCGCACCATCGGATGGCAGTACGTCCACATGGCCTCCATCAGGAAGCGCCCGCCGCCCCGCGCCAGCGCGACCAGCTCCTCCGCCTCCCGCGTGTTCAGCGTGAACGGCTTCTCGCACAGCACGTTCCGCCCGGACTCCAGCATCAGTCCGGCCGCCGCGCGGTGCGCCGTGTGCGGAGTGGCGACGTAGACGACGTCGACCTCCTCGTCGAGCGCCAGCGACTCCCAGTCGCCGTACGCCCGCGGTATCCCGAACCGCTCGGCGAACGCCTTCGCCGGCTCCGCCGACCGCGACGCCACCGCCACGACCTCCGCGTCCGGCACGTCCGCCAGGTCCGCGGTGAACCTCGCGGCGATTCCCCCGGTCGCCAGGATTCCCCAGCGCACCTTCTGCTCTGTCATGCGTCCCACCCTGCTCGTGTCGTTCGTCACATCCTGAACGGATGTGGATGGAAGCGCTCCCATGACATCGCCGTTGACGCCGAGCACTCCGTACGAGCTGAGAGCATAGGGAGCCGATGGCGTGAAAAGGGAGGGGCCACATGCCCGAGGGTGGGGCGTCCATATCGAACCCGACAGCGAACTCGACAGCACGCCCGGCGACGAACCCGGCAGCGAACCCGGGAGCGGACAGGGCACCGGAGACGGCCGTCCCGGACCTGACGGCGGACGGGGCGGCGCTCCGAACGACCGCCGGCCGTCGCGCCAGCCTCCTGGTCACACTCGTCCTCGGCGGTCTGACCGCCACGCCCCCGCTGGCGATGGACATGTACCTCCCCGCCCTGCCGGCGGTCACCCGGTCCCTGCACGCGCCCGCCGCCACCGTCCAGCTCACACTCACCGCCTGCCTGGCCGGCATGGCGCTCGGGCAGATGGTGGTCGGCCCGATGAGCGACCGGTGGGGCCGCCGCCGGCCGCTGCTCATCGGCCTCGCGGTCTACGTCGTCGCCACCGCGCTGTGCGCCTTCGCGCCGACCGTCGAACTCCTCGTCGCCTTCCGGCTGGCGCAGGGCCTCGCGGGCGCGGCCGGGATCGTCATCGCGCGGGCGGTCGCCCGTGACCTGTACGACGGCGTGGCCATGGCCCGCTTCTTCTCGACCCTCATGCTGATCTCCGGGGTCGCGCCGATCGTGGCGCCGCTCATCGGCGGGCAGATCCTGCGGGTGACGGACTGGCGGGGCGTGTTCGTCGTGCTGACCGTCGTCGGGGCGCTGCTGACGGCCGTCGTCTGGGCGAAGCTGCCGGAGACGCTGGCGCCCGCCGACCGGCACGGCGGCGGGATCGGCGACGTGCTCGGCTCGATGCGCCGCCTGCTCGCCGACCGTGCCTTCACCGGCTACATGCTCGCCGGCGGTTTCGCCTTCGCGTCGCTCTTCGCGTACGTCGCGGCCTCCCCGTTCGTCATGCAGGAGATCTACGGCGCCTCCCCGCAGACCTTCAGCCTGCTGTTCGGGCTCAACTCCATCGGCCTGATGATCATGGGGCAGGTCAACGGCAAGATCCTGGTCGGCCGGGTCCGGCTGGACAAGGCGCTCGGCCTGGGGCTCGTCGTCGTGGTCGTCGCGGCGGTCGTGCTGCTGCTGATGTCGCTGGGCGTGTTCGGCGAGGTCGGGCTGGTGCCCATGGCCGCCGCGCTGTTCGTGCTGATGTCCGCGATGGGCGTCACCCTGCCGAACACGCAGACGCTCGCCCTGATGCGCACCAAGCACGCCGCCGGCTCCGCGTCGGCGCTGCTCGGTACGACGTCCTTCCTCATCGGCGCGATCGCCTCCCCGCTGGTCGGGATCGCCGGGGAGGACACCGCCGTCCCGATGGCCGTCGTCCAGCTCGTCGCCGCCCTCGTGGCGCTGGCCTGCTTCCTGGGAATGTGCCGTCCGCGCGACGGATGGGCCGGTGCGAAGGGCGGGGGCATCTGAGCGCGCCCAGACTGCGCCACGGCACACCGGAACGGGCCGGGCTCGACGCACCGGAACTCCGTCATCTGGTCCGGGAGGTCCATGCCCGGACCCGTGGCGAGCGGCCCTGGGCGGCGGGCGCCGTCGTGGTCGTCGGGCGCGGCCCGGTGCTCGCCGTGTGGGAGGCGGCGGGCTGGGCCGTGCGCTACGCGGCGTACGACGAGGAGACGGACACCCCGGTCGAACTGCCGCCGGCCGAACGCGTCCCGATGACCGTGGACACCCCCTTCGACCTGGCGTCCCTGACCAAACTGTTCACCTCGGTGGCGGCGGTGCAGCAGATCGAACGGCGCACGCTGGGCATCGACGCGCGCGTGGGCGCGTACCTGCCGGACTTCACCGGGGCGGCGCGCCACGGGATCACCGTCCGCCAACTGCTCACCCACACCTCCGGGCTGCGCCCCGAACTCCCGCTGTACGCCTGCGCCGACGACGCGGAACGGCTGGCGCTGCTGCGTGCGGAGCGGCCCGTCGGGGTGCCCGGCACGTACTGCTACTCCGACCTCAACATGCTGCTGCTCCAGCACGTCCTGGAACGCGTCACCGGCCGCACGCTCGACGTCCTCGTGCGCGACGGCATCACCCGGCCGCTCGGCATGACGGCGACCGGCTTCGGGCCGTGCCCGTCCGCGGCGGCGACGGAGGACCAGCGGCGGCCGTGGGCCAAGGCGGACCGGGGGATGCTGCGGGGCGAGGTGCACGACGAGAACGCGTGGGCGCTGGGCGGGGTGGCGGGCCACGCGGGGCTGTTCTCCACGGCCGGGGATCTGGCGGTCTTCTGCCGCACGCTGCTGGCGGGCGGCTCGTACGGTCCCGCCCGCATCCTCGGTCCCGACTACGTGGACCTGCTGTTCACCCCGCCCGGTCTGGGCTTCGCCCTGGACCAGCCGTGGTTCATGGGGGAGCTGGCGGGGCGGGGGGCCGCGGGCCACACGGGTTTCACGGGCACGTCCCTGGTCCTGGACCGGGCCACGGACACGTACGTGATCCTCTTGGCCAACGCGGTCCATCCGCGCCGTTCCTCGACCCCGGACAACACGCTCAGGGCGGGGGTGGCTACGCGGGTGGCTCGTGCGGTGAGAGGGATGTGAGCGGTGCTCTCAGTAGTGATGGGCGCTCTCGATGGTGAGCGGTGTTACCGATGGCGGGCGATGCCATCGTGGTGAATGGTGCTCTTAAAGGTGAGCGCCGCTCTCCTGCGTGAGTACTGCCCTCTGGTGTGAGCACTGCTCTTCGGTGTGAGCACTGCTCTCCGGTGTGAGCATCGTTCCCAAACGCGAGCGGTGCTCCGACCTCGTCCGTCCTCGTAGAATCGCCGGGTGAACGCCCCCGCCCCGCCGCCCACCGCCGACACCCTCCGTACCGCCCTCGCCGGGCTGCTCGACGGGATTCCGGCGCGGCAGGCCGCGCAGGCCGTCGAGCGGCTGATCGCCAATTACCGGGGCGCCACCCCGACCGAGGCACCGATCCTGCGGGACCGGGCCGACGTGGCCGCGTACGCCGCCTACCGGATGCCCGCGACGTTCGAGGCGGTGCGCTCCGCGCTGGAGGCGTTCGCGGACGCCGTGCCCGGGTGGGTGCCCGGCGACCACGTGGACGTCGGCGGCGGCACCGGCGCGGCGGCCTGGGCGGTGAGCGCGACCTGGGACGGGGAGCGCCCCGTGACCGTCCTCGACTGGGCCGAGCCCGCCCTCGCCCTCGGCCGGGAACTCGCCGCCGCCCACCCCGCCCTGCGCGGCGCCCGCTGGCACCGCTCTCGCATCGGAGCGGCGCTCACCATCGAGAGCACTGATCTCGTCACCGTCTCCTACGTCCTCAACGAGCTCACCGCCCCCGACCGCGCCGCCCTCGTCGACGCCGCAGCCGCCGCCGCGCAGGCCGTCGTGATCGTCGAACCCGGCACCCCCGACGGCTACGCCCGCGTCATCGAGGCCCGCGACCGCCTGATCTCCGCCGGCTTCCACGTCGCCGCCCCCTGCCCGCACAGCGCCGCCTGCCCCATCGCCCCCGGCACGGACTGGTGCCACTTCTCCGCGCGGGTCAGCCGTTCCTCCCTGCACCGCCAGATCAAGGGCGGCTCCCTCGCCTACGAGGACGAGAAGTTCAGCTACGTCGCCGCCACCCGCCTCCCGGTCACCCCGGCCCCCGCCCGCGTCGTCCGCAAGCCGCAGATCCGCAAGGGCCAGGTTCTCCTCGACCTGTGCGAGAAGGACCCGGCCCTGCGCCGCACCACCGTCACCAAACGCCACGGCGACCTCTACCGGGCGGTCCGTGACACCGACTGGGGCGACCCCTGGCCGCCCGCCGACGCCTGACCCGGCGCCGCGCCATCCTCCTCCCGCTGCTCCTGCAGCCTGCGCAGCAGCTCCCGCTTCTGAGCCTGGGCGTCGACACCGCCGCCGCCGATCCGGCCCCCGCGTCCGCCCCCGCGCAGGGCCTTGCGGCCCAGGTGCTGCCGGGTTCCGCCGACGCCCAGCATGTTTCCGGCTCCGCCTCGGGTCATGACACCCTCCCCTGATCAATACGAGACGTATCGTCTCGGTATCGGACGCTTCCACTGTCCGGCGAGACGCACCGTCTTGTCAACTGGTAAATTCGACCCATGTCCGCGAACCAGTCCGCACCCGACGTCACCCGCCGCAGCGAGCGCTCCCGGCGGGCCATCTACGACGCCGCCCTCGCCCTGGTCGCCGAGATCGGCTACCCGAAGACCACCATCGAGGGCATCGCCTCCCGCGCCGGCGTCGGCAAGCAGACGATCTACCGATGGTGGTCGTCGAAGGCGGACGTCCTCCTCGAAGCCTTCCTCGACATGGGCGAGCAGGCCGCACAGGCCGCCGGCCAGACCCCGTACGCCTTCCCGGACACCGGCGACCTCGCCGCCGACCTCAAGCACGTCCTGCGCGCCACGGTCGACGAACTGCGCGACCCCGCCCTCCAGGCCCCCTACCGCGCCCTGGCCGCCGAGGGCGTCGTCAACGAGGAACTCGGCCGCCAGTTCGTCGCCAAACTGCTGGAACCCCAGCTCCAGCTCTACGCCGACCGCCTGCGCTCCGCCCAGGACGCCGGAGACGTCCGCCCCGACGTCGACCCGCGCATCGCCCTGGAACTCTTCGTCTCCCCCCTCGCCCAGCGCTGGCTCCAGCACACGGGCCCGATCACCTACGACTACACCGACACCCTCGTCGACTACGCCCTCAACGGCATCGCCCCCCGCTGACCGCACCGGACCGCACCGCACCGGACCGGGCGGCCGGCGCCCTCACCGCCCCAGCGCCGCGCTCACCCTCCCCGGCATCCGCGCCGGATGCCGGGCCAGCCGCCCCGGCGCGTCCGTGATGACGCCGTTGCAGCCCAGCGCCAGGGCACGGTCGCGCTGGCTCGGGGTGACGACCGTGTGGGCCCACACCCGGGGGACGCCGGAGCGCACCGCGCGCCGCAGATCGGCGTCCCGCGCCTTGATGTCGACGTCGAGCAGGTCGACGTAGGAGCGCCACCGCCCGGGCCGGTCGGTGCGCATCTGGCGGGCCGAGCGCCACAGCTGGGTCAGCAGGCCCAGTCGGTGGACGCGGCGGGCGACCTCGGGGTCGTTGGTGTTCACGAACACCGAGCGGGTCAGGCCGCGGGCACGGATCAGCTCGGCCAGCCGCTCCACACCGTGCGGATCCTTCGCCTCCAGCATCAGCACGATCCGCCCGCCGAACCGGTCCAGCACCTCGGCGACCGTCGGCGGCCGCTCCGAGCGCCAGCTCCCCGGCAGCCGGTCGCGCGGACGCAGCCGTACGCCCCGCCACTCCCCGGCGTCGAGGCCGCGCACCTCGCCGCCCAGGAAGGTCGTGCGGTTCAGGGTCGCGTCGTGGAAGACCACCGGCGTGCCGTCCCGCAGCACCCGCGTGTCGAAGTCCAGTACCTGCGCCGTACCGCGTCGGAACGCCGCCATCAGCCCCGACATGCTGTTCTCCGGCACCTCGCGCGCCCCGCCCCGGTGGGCGGCGTACGGAACGCGCGGCAGCGAGTCCACCGTCAGCGGCCCGCCGCCCCACTCCAACGGCCCCGGAGGGCCCGTGAGGGCCAGCGCGACCGTGGAGGCCACGGCCGCCAGACCCGTCGACGCGACACGTGTGACCATGACGACCACGGTAGGTCCGCACAGCGCCGCAGGCCGCCCGACGGCACCCGAAACGGTGCACGCGCCCGCACCGCGCGTGCACCTTTCACCACCCCTCGTCCCCTCGGTGCTCCCTCGCCCCACCTGCGCCGATTGTGCGCTCCGGCCCCCCGGCGCGCACGATCGTGGGACCATGGGGCATGCTGTTGGGCACGACGGCGAGGCGAGGGGATAGATGAGCGCGGAGTTCGGCGGCCGGACCGGCCGACAGGGCAGGCTCTCCCAGTGGCTGCGCGGACGCCGCCCGAAGGAGGCCCCCGCCGACGAGAGCGGTCGCGAGGCCCTGCTGCTCGCCGCCGCAGCGGCGGGACTGCCGCTCGCGCCCGCCGCCCACCCCGCCGCCGGATACGGCTGCTCCTGCGACCGCGTGGGCTGTCCCACCCCCGCCCGGCACCCGGTGTCGTTCGCGTGGCAGACGCAGTCCACCACCGACCGCGTCCAGATCGAGCGCTGGGCCCGCCATCAGCCGCAGGCCAACTTCATCACCGCCACCGGCATGGTGCACGACGTCCTCGACGTCCCCCTCGACGCCGGCCGCGAGGCGCTCACCCGCCTCCTCGACGCCGGTGTCGAGGTCGGCCCCGTCGCCGAGAGCGACGACGGCCGCCTGCTGTTCTTCACCCTCACCCGCGGCACCCCCGAGGACGAGGACGAGTGGTGGCCGTGCGAACTGGACTGCCACCCGGAGACCATGGACGAGCACCCCGGCCTGCGCTGGCACTGCCGCGGCTCCTACGTCCTCGTCCCGCCCGCCCGCCTCCCCGGCGACGACGGCCGGTCGGTGCACTGGGTACGCGGCCCCGAGCATCCGCTCCCGGACCCGCTGAGCCTGCTGGAGGTCCTCACCGACTCCTGCGCCCGCCACGCCGGCGAACAGCCCGACCACGCGGGCACGGCCTGGCCCCTGCGCCACTGATCCGGGCCGGGGACCTACTCGCCCCGCGCCGCCGTCAGCCCCTGGATCCGCCCCAGCACCTCCACCGCACCGTCGCCGGCCGGATCCAGCACCACCTCGTTGGAGACGAACTCCATCGTCAGCGACTGCCGTATCTCCCCGGTCGTCAGCGCCAGCACGTCCTTGTTCGGCGTCGGCACCGACGCCCCGGCCGCCGCGGTCTGCTTCTCGAAGTGGCGGGTGGTGAAGAACACCAGCGCCCCGCCGTCCTCCGTGCGCAGCGCCAGCGGCGCGTAATCGCCGTTCGTCACCGGCTCGTCGATGTACTGCGTGGCCAGCCCCGGCCGCGACGACTTCTTCTCACGCTGCGCCCGCCACTCGCTGGTGTACGGGCCCTCGGCGAAGGAGTCCCCGCCGGCCTTCAGATACGTGACGTAGTCCTTGCTCAACTCGCCCGGCTTCACCGCCAGTCCGGCCGAGTTCGCGGGTACGGCCTCGGCCCACCCGTCCTGGTCGGTCTTGAACTCCGGTATGTCCTGAGGGGCGACCAGCGTGAGATACGCCGCTTCCCAGGTCTCGTCCAGCCCGTTGCGGGTGAACACCAGCAGCCAGCGCGACTCGCCGCCCTTGTTGCCGGCCGCGTCGGCGAGGAACCAGCGCGGCCAGCCGGCCTTCTCGGGGATGGTGAACTTCGCGTCCGTCAGCTCCAGCGGCGTGTGCGAGGCGTTGCCCTCCGGGCTGTTGACCCGCCCGGCCTTCAGCCGCGCCTCGTCGATGTCGGCGAGGGCACCGGTGGTGCGGTCGGCGTCCAGGGAACTGTCGTACGCCTTGTCGGCCTTGTTGTACGCGGCCGTGAACTCCCCGAGCGCCTCGGCGGCTTCGGCGCGGGTGGTGGCCGGGAGCACCTCGCGCTCACCGTGCACCACCACACAGCCGCTCGCCGTCACCGACAGAGCGGTCACGAGTACGCACGTGTCAAGCCTGCGGAGCTTTCGGAGCCTTCGAAGGCCGAGATCCCTGCTCATCCGGTTCCTTCACCTTCCCCTTCCCGGAGGCGAACCCTACCGGGGCGAGGAACAGCGCGAGCGTCGGGACCAGGTACAGCAGCCACACCGTGACCTGGAGGACGGTCGGGTCGGGCTGGAAGTTGAACACGCCCTTCAGCAGCGTGCCGTACCAGCTGTCCGGCGGAATCGTGCCGCTGATGTCGAAGGCCAGGTCGGTCAGCCCCGGCAGCCAGTCGGCCTCCTGCAGGTCGTGGAAGCCGTACGCCAGCACACCCGCCGCGACGACGACCAGCATGCCGCCGGTCCAGGTGAAGAACGTGGCGAGGTTGATCCGCAGCGCGCCCCGGTAGAACAGCCAGCCGAGCAGCACCGCCGTCGCCAGCCCCAATGCCACCCCGATCAGCGGGCGCGGGCTGCCGTCCCCGGCCGCGTGCACCGACGCCCACACGAACAGGGCCGTCTCCAGCCCTTCGCGGCCCACCGCGAGGAACGCGGTGACGACCAGCGCGCCCGTGCCCATCGCGAGCGCGGCGTCCAGTTTGCCGTGCAGCTCCGCCTTCAGATGCCGGGCGGTGCGCCGCATCCAGAACACCATCCACGTCACCAGGCACACCGCGAGGACCGACAGCGAACCGCCGAGCGCCTCCTGCGCCTCGAACGTCAGCTCCTGCGAGCCGAATTCGAGGGCGCAGCCGAAGCCGAGCGCGACGGTGATCGCGACCCCGATGCCGGCCCACACCGGCTTCAGCGCGTCCCGCCGCCCGGTCTTCACCAGATAGGCGATCAGGATGCAGACGACGAGACTGGCCTCCAGGCCCTCGCGCAGACCGATCAGATAGTTGGAGAACACGGCTCAGGCCTCCTCGGTGAACAGCGCCCGGCCCCACCAGTCGTCCTGGTCGCGGACGCCCGGCGGTACGGCGAAGACCGCCGAACCCACGTGCTGGATGTACTCGTTGAGCGCGTCCTGGGCCAGGTTCCGCTGGATGCGGATGAACCCGGTGCGCGGATCGCGCTGATAGGCGAGGAAGAACAGTCCCGCATCCAGGCGGCCCAGACCGTCGGTGCCGTCGGTGAAGGAGTAGCCCCGGCGCAGTATGGTCGCCCCCGCGTTGGCCTCGGGGTGCGCGAGCCGCACATGGGCGTCGGGCTTCATCGCCTTCAGGAACGGCTCGTCCCGCTCCTTCGCCCTGCCGACCGGCGCGCCCTCGCCCTTGTCGCGGCCGAAGACGTCCTCCTGCTCCCGCAGCGAGGTCCGGTCCCAGGTCTCGATGTGCATCCGGATCCGCCGGGCGACGAGATAGGACCCGCCCGTCATCCACCCGGGCCCGTCCTTCTCCCCGACCCAGACGAACTTCTCCAGCCGGTCCTGCTCGGCGCCCGAGATGTTGCGGGTGCCGTCCTTGAAGCCGAAAAGATTGCGCGGGGTCTGCGCGTCGGGCGTGGTCGACGACGTCTTGCCGAAGCCGAGCTGCGACCAGCGCACCACGACCCGGCCGAACCCGATCCGGGCGAGATTGCGGATCGCGTGCACGGCGACCTGCGGATCGTCCGCACACGCCTGCACGCACAGGTCCCCGCCGCTGCGGTCGCGGTCGAGGTTGTCCCCGGCGAACCTCGGCAGTTCGACCAGCGCCTCGGGACGCCGTCCGGCCAGGTCGAACTTCGCGAACAGGGACGGCCCGAAACCGATCGTCAGCGTCAGCCGGGACGGCTTGAGGCCCAGCGCCTCACCGGTGTCGTCCGGCGGCGCCTCGGCGAGGCCGCCGTACGCGCCCTCGCCGACCGGACGCCCGGCCGTCATCCGGCGCGCGGCCCCGGTCCACTCCTTCAGCAGCTCGACGAACTCGGCCCGGTCGCCGGTCGTCACGTCGAACGCGGCGAAGTGCAGCCGGTCCTGCACGGGCGTGGCGATGCCCGCCTGGTGCGCCCCGTGGAACTCCACCGCGGCACCGGCACCCGCGCCCGCGTCGGTTTCGTCACCGGCCCGGGCCACCGCCATCGTCCCGCCGGCCGCGGCGGCACCGAGCGCGAGCCCGGCCCCGCCCCAGCCGAGCAGCGAACGCCGCGAGGGTGCCTGCGCGTCGCCGTCCGTCATCGCCCCGGCCGCCCTTACTTCACCACGGCCGCGGCGAGCCGCGACAGCGGCTCCGCGAGCGCGTTGACCGCGTCCGACAGCTTCTTGCGGTCGGCCTTGCCGACCTTGTCGTACGAGGTGAAGTCGTACGACGCCGGGTCGGGCCGGTACGTGTCGAGCAGCGTGTTCAGCGCGGCGAACTGCTGGTCGAGATCCTTGACCAGCGCCGGGTCGTTCTGCCCGGCGACCGGCTTGAGCAGCGCGTACGACGTCTCGGCGCCCTCGACGTTGGCCTTGAAGTCGACCAGGTCGGTGTGCGAGTAGCGCTCCTCCTCGCCGGTGACCTTGCCGGTGGCGACCTCGTCGAGGAGTTCCTTGGCGCCGTTGGCCATGGAGGTCGGGGTGATCTCGGCCGAGCCGACCCGCTTCTGCCAGTCCTTCAGGTCGGTGACGAGCCGGCCGGCGAGCTCCTTCTCCCGGTCGCCGATCTTCCCGTCCTGCCAGAGGGCCTTCTCCAGGCGGTGCCAGCCGGTCCAGTCGGTCGCCGGGTCCTGGCCGTCCTCCAGACCGTCCTCACGGACGTCGACCTTGGGGTCGACGTCGCCGAACGACTCGGCGACCGGTTCGGTGCGCTCCCAGCCGATGCGGGAGGGCGCGTACGCCTTCTTGGCGGCCTCGACGTCGCCGTCCACGACGGCCTTCGCGAACTCCTCCGCCTTGGGCAGCGTCTCGTCGGCCTGCGCCTGCACGTACTCGCGGTAGGCGGCCACGGCCTTGTCCAGGCGCGGGTCACGCTCGACGGCCTTGCCGCCGGTGGCCTTGACGTCCTGGCGTATGCCCTTGCCGCGCATACCCGGCTTGCAGGCGATCCGGTAGTCACCGGCCTTCACCTCCGCGGTGACGCGCTGCTTCGTGCCGGGGCCGATGTTCTCCCGCTCGGTGACCACCCGGTCGTCGGGGAAGAGGAGGTAGACCTCGGTGACCTTGGAGCCCTTGTTCTCGATGGCGAGCTCGACGTGCCCGGCCGGGAACTCCTTCTTCGACACCTCGCACGTGTCGTCCGTGGCGGTCACCTCGACGACCTGATCGCCGTCCGCGCCGCCGCCCTTCTCGGTGCAGCCGGTGACGGCGGCGAGGGCCGCCGCGGTGGCGACAGCGGTGACGAGCGAGAGTCTGGCGGGTCGCATGAAGGCTCCCAGTGTGGCCGAAATGATGCGCGGTCAGCCTCACGTAAGGAAGGTGAGGCTGACCTAACGTACCTAAGGATTTCCTAAGCGATACCTGTGCAATCGGTGATCCAGCTCTCATGAACGGCGTGGGGGCACGGCCCGATCACGGTGACTCAAAACAATTGCCATGGCCGGGTCAATAACCAGTCAGGCGGAGTCAAGCGGAGGTCAATCCGCCCGCGCCGGAAACACCAGGACCGCCCTGGTACAGGGGTGAGCCGAGCGGTGCATGCGAGCAGCCGTGCCCATGTGCCGCGCCCCACCGCGACGGAATGCCGGGCGGCATACGAGGGTGGAGGCGTCCCCGGCGCGTCGGTGAGAGGACCGGTGCGCACCGCCACTGCTTCCCGACGCATGGCCGCCGGGCACCCGCAGTGGCCCCGGAAATGTTTTCCGCCCGTTCCGGCCGTCCTTCAGACTCGACCCATGCCGAGGTGGACCAGACAGTCCCAGCCGGGAGGCGGGCTGGTACTGACCGTTTCGGGCCGGCCCGGTCCGCCCCCGCTGCGTTTCGAGACGGCGGACGGGGGACGTATGCCGCTGCGGCGGCAGGACCGGCTGTTGCTGCTGGGCCGTGCGCACACCGAGGGTTGCCGCCGTGACCTCTCCCTCCACCGCCTCGGCGCCTACCGCTCCCCATCGGCGGGCAGCCCTGGAGCGCGGGTACGCCGGCACGGTGGCCTCCCTGCCGTACGACGGTGCCCCCACCCTCACTTGGCCCCTCGCCCCTGGCCGGTGGCGCCGTGGCCTGGGACGACCTCGCCGCCCGCGCGGTGCTTGAATGCCCTCCGTGACTGATTACGACGTGGTGCGCGTCTTCTGTGGACCCCGTGGCGGGTACGGCAATGAACTCGGTGTCGTGCGCAACGGCTCCGTGATGCCCGGGCGGGAGGAGCGGCAGGAGTTCGCCGCGAAGCTGGGGTTCAGTGAGACCGTGTTCGTCGACGACCCCGAGCGCGGGGTGATCGACATCTACACCCCCACCCTGCGCCTGCCCTTCGCCGGCCACCCCTGCGTCGGTGCGGCCTGGCTCCTCGACGTGCCCGAACTGGTCGTGCCGGCCGGGGTGATGGGGGCCCGGCAGGACGGGGAGTTCTGCTGGATCGAGGCGCGGGCGGAGTGGGCGCCGCCGCGCACCCTGCGCCAGTACGCGAGCGCCGCCGAGGTGGACGATCTGCCCGTGCCGCCGAAGGGGGAGTGGGTCTACGCCTGGGCCTGGCTGGACGAGCCGGCCGGCCGCGTCCGGGCCCGTGCCTTCCCCGGCCGCGACGACGGCATCGACGAGGACGAGGCGACGGGCGCGGCGGCCCTCCTCCTCACCGACCGCCTGGGCCGCGCCCTGAACATCACCCAGGGCACGGGCTCCCAGATCCTCACGGCACCCCAGCCGGAGGGCTGGACGGAGATCGGCGGCCGCGTCTACCTGGAACGCTGACCGCTCCACTGCGCGACGAAGTCACCCCAGGCGTTCCGTCCGAAGGGGATCACCGGTCCAGCGGGGTTCTTGCTGTCCCGGACAGGCGCGAGGGCGGGCAGACCGTGGGCGAGTTCCAGGCACTCGTTGTTGCCGCCGCTGTGAGTACTGCTACGCCACTCCGCGCCCGTCAAGTTCCGTATGTCGTGGCCTGCGGTGTTCATGCTCTGTGCTCCTTGGCCCTGCGTCGGATGACCGTGCGGGATTCCACGGGGGAGAGCGCAGAGGTACGGGCGGCGTCGAACAACTCTTGGTAGCGGGCGACTTCGGTCTCCCGCTCCAGCCACATCGAGCCGGTGGGGTTGTCCGCCAGCACCACGTCGAGCGCGGCCTCCTCGGGAAAGCCCAGTACTACGTACGGCCCGAACATACTCGCATGGGCTCCACGGGAGAACGGCAGGACCTGGAGGGTCACATTGGGCTGCTCGGACACGGTCAGGAGTTGCTCCAACTGCGCCGCCATCACCTCCGGCCCTCCGACCTGCTGGAGAAGCACAGCTTCTGACAGGACGGCCCAGAACTGGAGTGGGGAGTCACCGACGAGACGTTCCTGGCGAGCGAGGCGTACCCGGACGAACTGCTCGATCTCGTCCGCCGTTTGCCACTGACGCGAGGCAACGGTCACGGCGCGGATGTACTCCGGGGTCTGCAACAGGCCCGGCACCAGTTGCGCCTGGAACGTGCGGATGATTCCCGCCATGGTCTCCAGCGCGATGTAGTCACGATAGGTGTCGGCCAGTACCGATCCGTACTGGTCCCACCACCCTTGCCTGCGTCGGCGATTCGCCTTGCGCGCGAGGGCGCCGAGCCGTCCGCGGAGTTCGATGTCCGTGGCTCCGTATGCGAGCAGCATCGCGGTCAGGTCCGGGATGCGGACGGTCACGCGGCCGTTCTCGATGCGGCTGATCTTTCCCTTGGTGCAGTCGAGAGCTTCGGCTGCCTGCGCGGTGGTGAGCCCGGCGGCCTCCCGCAGCCGACGCAGTTCGTCGCCCAGTTGGCGCCCGAGGACGGTCGATGGGCTTGAGGCAGTGGCGTTCGCAGACATGGCAATACCTCTAGCAGCCGGATAGATGGGATGTGCGTGGCGTAACTCGAAAGATGGAATATCCAGCGCATCTCAACTGGAAACGTTGCTAGCCCACATGATGCCCCTTCACTCTGTCGGTGTGTGCAATCCCAACGGGACTTGCGCAACGCGGATCTCGCCGCTGCCGCCGAATCCTGAGGAGACCCCCATGACCTCATCGAACGCCATCGCCTTCCGGCTCCCGCGCAGCCGCCGCAGCGTCCCCCGCGCCCGGGCGCTGCTGCACGCCGTGCTCGGCGGCTGGGGTGTGGGTCAGGAAACGCTGGACAACGCCGAGTTGGTGCTGTCGGAGCTGGTCACCAACGCGCTGCGCGTTCCCGTGCCGGGTGACCGGCAGGTGGGTGCGCAGATCAGCCGTTCCGTGGCGGACGGGCTGTTGCGGATCGAGGTGAGCGACGCCGGAGGTGGGCGACCCGAGGTGCGGGAGCCCGGGGAGGACGAGACCGGCGGGCGGGGGCTGCTGCTCGTCGCGACGCTCGCGCACCGCTGGGGTCATGAGGCGCGCCCCGGCGGGATCGGCAAGACGGTGTTCGCGGAGCTGAAAGCTCCGGACATCGTGGCCGAACCCGAGGTGCGCGAGGTGGCGGCGGTCATGGTTCGGACAGGGCAGAAGGTACGGGTGTGAGGGGAGTGGCGCACCGTGCGGCACGTGCGCGGTGATCAGTACGCGGCCGGCGGTCCCGCCGTGGTGCTGGAGTTCGACGAGGGCCCCGCGCTGAGGGTGCACGCGGCCGAGCCGTTGGCCGTACGGACAGGAATGAGCGGCGGATGATGTGGCGCAGCGCACATGCGACTGTGCGGAGAGGAGGTGCCAGGGTGATCACGCGGATCGAGGTCGACGGGTATAGGTCGTGGACGTTCGTCACCCCCTGGAGTACGAACGTACCCGGAACAAAAGGGGCCAGGACAGGCAGGCCGGGGCGTGCCAGACTTGAGCCATGACGGCAGCGCACGACTACGAGCACCTGCACCACCTGGTTGACCGGCTGAGCCCGACCCAGGTGCGGCGCTTGCGGCTGATCATCACTGAGGACGAGGAACTCTCCCAGGTCGACCAGCAGATCCCGGACGCGGCCGGAGGGGGCGATGATGGTGACCTCCTGCCCGCCAGCTTCCTCGCACTGTCCGGCAGTATCGAAGCACCAGCCGACTATGCCGAGCGACACGACGACTACATCCGTGAGCGCACGGAACGCGAGCGGAGCGCCGGCGAGTGATCACCACGGTCCTCGACACCGGCCCGCTGGTGGCGTTTTTCAACGCCAGGGACAAGCACCACGAGAACTGCGTCGCCTTCTTCTCCCAGCTACGAGGCCGCAAGCTGCTCCCCGCCACAGTGCTGGCCGAGGTGAGCTGGCAACTGGAACACTGGCCGCGTATCGAAGCCGCCTTCGTCGAGCATGTTGCCATGGGCTTCTTCGAACTTGTCAATCTCACCTCGGACGACCTGCTGCGAGTCAGCAAGCTGATCACCAAATACGCCGACTTCCCCCTCGGCGCGGTCGACGCTTCCGTCATCGCCGTTGCGGAACGGTACGAGGTCGACCGGATCGCCATCCTCGACCACCGCCATTTCCGAGCCGTCAAGCCGCATCACGTGTCCGCCTTGGCCTTGCTGCCGTAGGGATGAGATCACCAGCCTGTTCGCCAAGGGCGGCACTCTCCTGGCCCTCTCTTGATCAGCTTGCCGCCCGGATGGCGCGAGGCTCGGTGGCGCCGGCCGGAGTCACGCCGACAACGGGAACTCCTCGCCCAGTGCCCGGAAGACCTCCGTGTTCAGGGCGAACGCCCGCTTGCACTCGCCCACGATGCGCTGCTTCTCCAGGTCGTCGACCGGGGCCGCGTCCAGCAGTTCGCGGTAACCCCGCTTGAAGGCCGCCGGGTTCGGGATCTCCTCGAAGACGTAGAAGCGGACGCCGTCGCCCTTGCGCTCGAATCCCCAGGTCTTCTCCGCCGTGCCGCGGATGATCTGGCCGCCGGAGAGGTCGCCGAGGTAGCGGGTGTAGTGGTGGGCGACGTAGCCGGACGGCCAGGTGCGGGCGCACTCGGCGACACGGGCCGCGTACGTCCGGGTGGCGGGGAGGGCGGTCAGGGTCGAGCGCCACTCGGGGCCGCGCAGGTGGGCCAGGTCGCGTTCCAGTGAGGGCAGGCGGAACAGCTCCGGCTGGATGAACGGGCCCGCCACCGGGTCCGACGCCAGCCCCCGCGCCCCGGACTCCAGTGCCTCGTACACGAACCACAGTTGCTCGGTGTAGCGCGCGTACGCGTCCACGCCCAGCCGGCCGCCCAGCAGATCGCTCATGAACGTCGACGTCTCCGCCTCCCTGTGCTGCTCGTGGGAGGCGGTGCGGATGAGGGCCGAGAAGGAGTCCATGAGTCCAGATCTTCCATGGTTAGGCTTGCCTAAGTCAATGGGTTGCCGACGGTGTGTCGGTAACTCCCCACCCTGCCACGGCATGGAAAAGCCCGCCCTCCGAGACGGAGGGCGGGCAGGCCGGACGGCCCCTACGGCAGCGTCAGGATGTCCGCGCCCGTGTCCGTCACCACCAGCGTGTGCTCGAACTGGGCCGTGCGCTTGCGGTCCTTCGTCACGACCGTCCAGCCGTCGTCCCACATGTCGTACTCGTGGGTCCCCAGCGTCAGCATCGGCTCGATGGTGAAGGTCATCCCCGGCTGCATCACCGTCGTCGCGTGCGGACTGTCGTAGTGCGGGACGATCAGGCCCGAGTGGAAGGACGAGTTGATGCCGTGGCCGGTGAAGTCACGGACCACGCCGTAGCCGAACCGCTTCGCGTACGACTCGATCACCCGGCCGATGATGTTGATCTGCCGGCCCGGCTTGACCGCCTTGATCGCGCGGGCGAGGGACTCGCGGGTGCGTTCCACCAGCAGGCGGCTCTCCTCGTCCACCTCCCCGACCAGGTACGTCGCGTTGTTGTCGCCGTGCACCCCGCCGATGTACGCCGTCACGTCCAGGTTGACGATGTCGCCGTCGCGCAGCACCGTCGAGTCCGGGATGCCGTGGCAGATCACCTCGTTGACCGACGTGCACAGCGACTTGGGGAAGCCGCGGTAGCCGAGCGTCGACGGGTAGGCGCCGTGGTCGCACATGTACTCGTGCGCCACCCGGTCCAGTTCGTCCGTCGTGACGCCGGGCGCGATCAGCTTCGCGGCCTCCGCCATCGCCCGCGCGGCGATCCGGCCCGCGGTGCGCATCGCCTCGATCGTCTCGGGCGTCTGCACCTCCGGGCCGGTGTACGGCGTCGGGGCGGGCTTGCCGACGTACTCGGGACGACGGATGTTCCCGGGCACGGAACGGGTGGGGGACAGCTCCCCAGGGGTGAGCAGCGACTGGCCAGACATGCCGGCGAGTCTAATTCAGCGGCGACGGGGGACCATCTTCCTGGTGAGATGGCGAGACGGTGAGAGGAGCCGGTCATGCCCCTGTTCAAGAAGCGGACGGTCGGAAAGCCGGGCGAGTGGTACTACTGCCTGGAGCACAGGAAGGTCGAGGAGGGGCCCGACTGTCCCGGCAAGGACCGCTTCGGCCCGTACGCCAGCCGCACCGAGGCCGAACACGCCATGGAGACGGCCCGCGAGCGCAACCTCCAGTGGGAGAACGACTCCAGGTGGCGCGATGCCCCCGCGGGTGACCGGGGCGACGACTGACCGCACCGGCGCGGGCCCGCGCTACCAGCGCGTCGGCGGCGGGGCCGTCAGCAGGTCGGCCAGCCGCGACAGACGGTCCCGGAAGCGGCGGGGGCCCCGGCGGGCCGGCAGCGCGTTCTCACCGGCTGCCGCGCTGACCAGGTGCTGCACGGTGTCCAGGTCCAGCTCGGAGCCGTCGGGCACGGGCAGGACCTCGTGGGCCATCGCCGGGAGCTCACCCTCACCGGGGCCCAGCGACAACACCGTCGCCCCGGCCCGGCGGGCGTCGCACACCCGCTCCAGGAGCGGGGCCGCCGCCTTTCCGGCCGGCTCCCCGGGCGCCACCACCAGCAGCGTCTCACCCCGCCGCACAGCCTCCAGGCGCCCCAGGCCCACCGCCAGATGCGCGGGGTCCGACGGGCGCGCGGCATGCCGTACGAGCGTGGGGGCCAGCTCCGGCGTGCCCGACCAGGCGGCCTCGTCCGCCAGGTGCGCCGCCAGGTGCCACGGCTCGTACGCCGGTGTGCCCACGAGCAGCAGCCCGCCGCCGTGCGAGACCACCGACCCGCGCAGCGTCCCCGCGAAGTGCCGGGTGGCGCCCAGCCATTCCGTCCCGGCGAGCACTTCCCGCAGCAGTGCGACCCGTACCGCATCCATACGGCCGCATCCTGTCCCCACCACGCGCCCGTGTCCCGGAGTTCGGCCCGGATTCGCCCGAACCGGGGACACGGCCCCGGACCGCGTGACAGGGCTCACGTACGCCGGGCGCGGCGCCGTCACGGACGTAGAGTCGGGCCATGACCTCCAGTGACAGTGACAGCGCCCAGCCGCCCGCGAAGGCCCCCGCCAAGGACCCCTGGGACCTGCCCGACGTCTCCGGGCTCGTCGTCGGCGTGCTCGGCGGCACCGGACCGCAGGGCAAGGGTCTGGCCTACCGGCTCGCCAAGGCCGGCCAGAAGGTGATCATCGGCTCCCGCGCCGCCGAGCGCGCCCGGGACGCCGCCGAGGAGCTCGGTCACGGCGTCGAGGGCGCCGACAACGCCGAGACCGCCCGGCGCAGCGACATCGTGATCGTCGCCGTGCCGTGGGACGGCCACGGCAAGACCCTCGAGTCCCTGCGCGAGGAACTGGCCGGCAAGCTCGTCGTGGACTGCGTCAACCCGCTCGGCTTCGACAAGCAGGGCGCCTACGCGCTGAAGCCGGAGGAGGGCAGCGCCGCCCAGCAGGCCGCCGCGCTGCTCCCGGACTCCCGGGTCACCGCCGCCTTCCACCACCTGTCCGCCGTCCTGCTCCAGGACCCGGGGATCGACGAGATCGACACCGATGTGATGGTGCTCGGCGAGGCCCGCGCCGACGTCGAGATCGTGCAGGCGCTCGCCGGGCGCATCCCGGGCATGCGGGGCATCTTCGCCGGACGGCTGCGCAACGCCCACCAGGTGGAGTCGCTGGTCGCCAACCTGATCTCCGTCAACCGCCGCTACAAGGCACACGCCGGGCTCCGCGTCACGGACGTATGAGGCGATGGGGGACACTGGACGCCGTAGCAGTGCCGTAGCAGTGTCCCCCGACAGGAGCCCCCCGCCATGCCCCGCCTCGCCCTCTACGCCCTCGCCGTCTGCCTCCTCGCCGTCGCCGCGGCCGTCGTCTCCTTCGTGCGGGGCAGCGTGTTCATCGGCATCGTCTGGGTGCTGCTCGCGGGACTGTCGTCCAACATGACCTGGTACTACGCGCGGCGCGGGCGGGCGGCGGCGGCGCGGAACGGCTCCGTCACGGGCTGACCGAGCAGTACCCGTCCGTCTCCCGCCAGAAGCGGAACAGGTCGTAGCCGCAGTACGTGTCGAGCTCGTCGATGCCCAGCGTCCCCAGCAGCGAGTCGATCACGTCGAAGAACGCGCCGTTCACCGACGGCACCCACAGCAGCGCGAACACGAACAGCAGACCGAACGGGGCGAACGGCTCCACCTGCCGCCGGACGTTGTACGACAGCCAGGGCTCGATCACGCCGTAGCCGTCCAGGCCCGGGACCGGCAGGAAGTTCAGGATCGCGGCCGTCACCTGGAGCAGCGCCAGGAACGCCAGCGCGAAGCGGAAGTCGGCCGGTACGCCGTCCAGCGCGCCCAGCCAGAACGGCGCCGTGCACACGATCGCGAACAGCACGTTCGTCAGCGGGCCCGCCGCCGAGATCAGGCTGTGCCGCCAGCGCCCCCGGATCCGGCCGCGCTCGATGAACACGGCACCGCCCGGCAGGCCGATCCCGCCCATGATGACGAAGACGACCGGGAGCACGACGCTCAGCAGGGCGTGCGTGTACTTCATCGGGTTCAGCGTGAGGTAGCCCTTCGCGCCGACCGATATGTCGCCGCTGTGCAGGGCGGTGCGCGCGTGCGCGTACTCGTGCAGGCACAGGGAGACGATCCAGGCGGCCGTCACGAACAGGAACACGGCGACCCCGGGCTGCTCGGCGAACCCGGTCCAGGTGGCCCACCCGGTGACCGCCGTCACGGCCAGGATGCCCAGGAAGACCGGGCTGATCCTCCGGTCGCTGTGACGGGTGGCGGCGGTGGTCATGGGACTCCTCGGACGGTCGGGCGCGGACGGGACCGCCCGACGGTACCGGGCGCACGGTGAAAACGTCTCGCGTCGGCCGCCGGTTCCGCGCAGGGTGGGGACGACCAGGACGACCACGCCGGTCACGACGATCATGCCGACCACGCCGGTTACGACGACCGGGCCGACCACACCGATCATGCCGACCACGCCGGTTACGACGACCGGGCCGGCCCCACCGGCCACGCGGACCGGGCCGGCCACGCCGACCGGGCCCCGTGACCCCCGCCACCACCACCGGAGACAATGGACCCCGTGCGCTACCGCATCCTCGGCACCACCCAGGCACTCCGTCCCGACGGCACCGTCGTCCCGGTCGGCGGGGCGCGGCTGCGCGCCCTGCTGACCGTGCTCGCCCTGCGGACCGGGCGCACCGTGCCCGTGGGCCTGCTGGTCGACGAGGTCTGGGGGGACGCGGACCCGCCGGCCGACGCCACCGGGGCGCTCCAGGCGCTGGTGGGACGGCTGCGCCGGACGCTCGGCGCGGACCAGATCGCCTCCGTCGACGGCGGCTACCGGCTGACCGCCGCGCCCGACGACATCGACCTGCACCGTTTCGAGCGGCTGGCCGGCGACGGCCTGCGCGCCCTCGCCGACGGCGACCCGGCGAAGGCGGCCGCCGTCCTCGACGACGCCCTCGCCCTGTGGCGCGGCCCCGCCCTCACCGGCCTGCCCGACCGCACCGCGGAGGCGGCCCGCCTGCGGACCCGGCACCTGGACGTGCTGCGCGCCCGGCACACCGCCGCCCTCGCCCTCGGCGACGCCGAGCAGTCCCTGCCCGAGCTGACCGCACTGTGCGACGGCCACCCCCTCGACGAACCCCTCCAGGCGCTCCGGCTGCGTGCCCTGCGCGACACGGGCCGCACCGCCGAGGCGCTGGCCGCCTACGAGGACGTACGGCGCCTGCTCGCGGACCGTCTCGGCTCCGACCCCGGCGCCGAACTACGCGCCCTGCACGCCGAGTTGCTGGAACCCGAACCGGCGCCCGCGCCCCGCGTCGGCGCGCCGCCCGGCAACCTGCGGGCCCGGCTGACCTCGTTCGTCGGCCGGGAGGCCGACATCGAGACCATCCGCGCCGACCTCGCCGCCGCCCGCCTGGTGACCCTGCTCGGACCGGGCGGGGCCGGCAAGACCCGGCTGTCGCAGGAGGCCGCCGAGACCGTACGGCAGGACCTCCCCGACGGTGTGTGGCTCGCCGAACTCGCCCCCGTCGACGACCCCGACGCCGTCCCCGAGGCCGTCCTCACCGCCGTCGGCGCCCGCGAGACCGTGCTCTACGGCGCCGGCGCCGAGAGCATGCGGGCCGTCACCGACCGGCACGACGACCCCGTGGAGCGCCTCGCCGAACACTGCGGCCCGCGCCGCATGCTGCTGATCTTGGACAACTGCGAGCACGTCGTCGAGGCCGCCGCCCACCTCGTCGAGGCGCTGCTGGAACGCTGCCCCCGGCTCACCGTCCTCGCCACCAGCCGCGAACCCCTCGGTGTGCGCGGGGAGTTGCTGCGGCCGGTGGAGCCGCTGCCCGAGCCGGTCGCGCTGCGCCTGCTCGCCGACCGCGGGGCCGCCGCCCGCCCCGGTTTCCGCCCCGACGCCGACGCCGGCACCGCGGCGGCCTGCGCGGAGATCTGCCGCCGCCTCGACGGACTGCCGCTGGCCATCGAACTCGCCGCCGCCCGGCTGCGGATGCTCACCCCGCGCCAGATCGCCGACCGGCTCGACGACCGCTTCCGCCTCCTCACCTCCGGCAGCCGCACCGTCCTCCCCAGGCAGCAGACCCTGCGGGCCGTCGTCGACTGGTCCTGGGACCTGCTCGACGCCGGCGAACGCGACGTCCTGGGCCGCCTTTCGGTCTTCGCGGGCGGCTGCGACCTCGCCGCCGCCGAGGCCGTCTGCGGACCGGCCGCGCTCGACGCGCTCGGCTCCCTCGTCGACAAGTCCCTCGTGGTGGCCGCCCCCTCGGGCGACGGCGAGATGCGCTACCGGCTCCTGGAGACCGTCAACGAGTACGCCGGCGAACGCCTCGACGAGTCCGGCCGGCGCCCGGAGGCCGAACGGGCGCACCTGACGTACTACCGCGAACTCGCCCGCACCACCGAGCCGATGCTGCGCGGACCGCGCCAGGTGGAGGCGATCGCCCTGCTGGAGCGGGAGTACGAGAACATACGCACCGCCCTGCGCCACGCCCTCGCCCTGCGCGACGAGCAGGAGGCCCTCTGCATCACCCTGTCGCTCGTCTGGTACTGGCAGATGCGCGACCTGCGCATCGAGGCCCGCAACTGGTGCACCGAGGTCATGGCCCTCGCGCCCGACCCGTTCACCGAGCCGTTGCGGCGCGCCGTGCCGTTGTGGGAGCGCTGCACCGACGCCCCGCCCCCGATGGCCGGCGAACTCCTCGCCGAGGCCCGCCGCGGGGTGCACCTCGCCCATCTCGCCCACATGGACACCGAGCTGGACGACTGGCAGACCCCCGAGGCACAGCACAAGCTGCGCCTCGTCGGCGCGACCTACGAGCCGGGCATGCCGCAGGCCTGCCGTCCGCCCGGCCTGCTCTGGGTGTTCGCCGTGATGCTCACCGGCGACATGGACCGGCTGCGCCACGTGGTCGACGCGGCGATCCGCACCTGCCGGGAGAACCCCGGATTCGAATGGGAACTGGCCTCCAACCTCCAACTGCGCGCCAACTTCCTCGCCAACCGCAGCGACTGGGCCGGTGACGCCCGCCGCGACGCCGACGAGGCCCTGGAGATCCACCGCCGGCTCGGCGACACCTGGGGCATCGCCGAGGCCCTCTCCGCGCGCGGCGAGGCCCGCGAACAGGCCGGCGCGTACGAGGCCGCCGCCGCGGACTACGAGGCGGCGATCGAGCACGCCGACCGCCTCGGCGCCCGCGCCCACACGGCCGTGCTCACCGCCCGGCTGGGCAACGTCCTGCTGGAGGCGGGGCAGGCCGAGCGCGGTGAGCGGCTGCTGCGCGAAGTCATCGACGACATGCGCGGCCGGCACATCGAGGCCCTGCCCGCCGCCCGGCTCTACCTGACCGGCTGGCTGTGCACGACCGGCCGTACGGTGGAGGCCCGGCAGCATCTGCGGGAACTGCGCGAGGAGTTCCGCATCGCGCACTACGTCGTCTTCGACGCGTTCATCCTCGGTGCCGAGGGCTGGCTGGAGGTGGCCGACGGCAACGACGAGCAGGCCCTGGTCGTCCTGCGGGAGGCGATCAGGCAGGCGGGCGACCCGCTGTCCGCCGCCATGGCACCCCATATGCGCTCGGCGTACGTCACCATGGGCGCCACCGCCCTCGCCGGAGTCGACGGCGGACGGCACGCGGCGGACGCGGCCCGCTGCCTCGGCGCCGCCGACTCCTGGCTGCCGCCCGAGCACGTCCTGGCGCGCATGGAGCGCGAGGCCCGGGCACGCGCCGAGGCGCGCGCCCGGTCGGTGCTCGGGGACACGGCGTACGAGACCGCGTACGCCGAGGGCGACGGCCTCTCCCCGGCTCAGACCCTCGCCCTCCTCGAACCGGCGTGATCAGCTCTTCGTACGGAACTTGTGGATCGCGACCGGTGCCATCACCGCCGTGATCCCCACCGACCAGGCCAGCGTCAGCCACAGGTCGTGGGCGACCGGGCCGCCCACCATCAGCCCGCGCGCGGCGTCCGCCAGCGCGGACAGCGGGTTGACCTCGGTGAAGGACTCCAGCCAGCCCGGCATCGACTGGGTCGGCGCGAAGATCGACGAGCCGAACTGCAGCGGCATCAGCACCAGGAAGCCCATCGCCTGCACCGACTGCGCGTTCTTCATCACCACACCCAGCGTGAGGAAGATCCACATCAGTGCCGAGCCGAACACCGCGGACAGTCCCACGGCGGCGAACAGCCCCGGCCAGTTGTCGATGTCGAAGCCGACGAGCACACCGACGATCATCAGGATGGCGGTGGCGATCAGCATCCGCACCATCTCGACCGAGATCTTCGCGAACAGCACCGAGCCACGCCCGATGGGCAGCGAACGGAAGCGGTCCATCACCCCGGTGTTGAAGTCCTGGTTGAACCCGGTGCCCACGCCCTGGGCCATGTTCATGCCCATCATGGCCATCAGGCCGGGCACGATGTACTGCACATAGGCGTCCTGCCCGCCGCCCAGCGACTGCCCGATCGAGCCGCCGAAGACGTACACGAACAGCAGGGTGAAGACGATCGGGAACAGCACGGCGTCGAACATCGACTCCGGGTCCTGCCGTATCCACAGCAGATTGCGGCGTACGAGCGCCCCGGTGTGCCGCAGATGGGCACGCAACGGGATACGCGCGTCGGCGCGGAGGTCGGTGGCGGTGGCGGTAGCGGTGGCGGCACTCATACGGCGACGGCCTCCTCGTGGGTCTCGGCGGGTACGGCGTCCTGCGGGGCACTGGCACGGTGGCCGGTGAGGGACAGGAACACCTCGTCCAGGCTGGGCAGTTCGGTGGTGATGGAGCTGAGGGTGATCCCGCGCGCGGTGACCGCGCCGACCACGGCGGTCAACTGCTCGTCGCTCAGCACCGGAACGAGCACGGCACCCCGCTCGGTGTCCACGGTGGTCGTGGCGAGCCCGGTGATGCCGAGGGTGTCGAGGGCGTCCGCCAGCGGGCGCAACTGCAGTGGGTCGGCCGGGCGGACCCGCAGCGTACGGCCGCCGACCTTGGCCTTCAGCTCCTCGATGCCGCCGCTCGCGATGACCTTGCCCCGGTCCACGACGGTCAGCTCGGAGGCGAGCTGCTCGGCCTCCTCCATGTACTGGGTGGTCAGCAGCACCGTCACCCCGTCCCCGACCAGCCGCTTGACCTCGTCCCACACCTCGTTGCGGGTACGGGGGTCCAGCCCCGTGGTCGGCTCGTCCAGGTACAGCACGGCCGGCCGGCCGATCATCGAGGCGGCCAGGTCGAGGCGGCGCCGCATACCGCCCGAGTAGGTGGCGGCCGGGCGCCGTGCCGCCTCGGTGAGCGAGAACCGCTCCAGCAGCTCGTCGGCGCGGGACCGCGCCTCCTTGCGGGACAGGTCGAGCAGCCGCCCGATCAGGTACAGGTTCTCCCACCCCGGGAGCTTCTCGTCCACGGAGGCGTACTGCCCGGTCAGCCCGATCACCCGGCGCAGCTGCCGCGGCTGGCGCACCACGTCGTACCCCGCGACGGTGGCGTGCCCGGCGGTCGGGGTGAGCAGCGTGGACAGGATCCGCACCAGCGTGGTCTTCCCGGCCCCGTTCGGCCCGAGCACCCCCATCACGGTGCCCTCACGCACATCCAGATCGACACCGTCCAGTGCCTTGGTCCCGCCGTAGTGCTTGACCAGCCCCCGCACGGTGACGGCGCTCCCCGCGCCCCTCAGGTCCTTGTCGTTTCGCGTCATGCCCCCGACTCTGCCGCCCCCCACCGACAAACCCCCGACATCCCACCGACAGCTCGGCCGACGGCACCGACAACTCCCCATGGCCACCGCAACCATCAATTGAGGTACCACCACGGCGCGCACCACATCCGCGAGAGCGGCGCCGGTTTAGGCGCAAAAGGTGCCGGCCCCGTCGACGGGGGAAGATCGACGGGGCCGGCAGGTGGTGCGGCAATGGCTCAACAGCGGCGGAGCCGCTCAGTGCACGGAGTGCGCCTCCTCCGGGAAGGTCCCGCCCACCACATCCTCGGCGAACGCCTTCGCCGCCCCGCTCATGACCTCACGCAGATTCGCGTACCGCTTGACGAACTTGGGCACACGCCCTCCCGTCAGCCCCAGCATGTCGGTCCACACCAGCACCTGCGCGTCCGTCTCCGGCCCGGCCCCGATCCCGACGGTCGGGATGTGCAGCGTCCGCGTCACCTCGGCCGCCAGCTCCGCCGGCACCAGCTCCAGCACCACCGCGAACGCCCCCGCGTCCTGGACGGCCTTCGCGTCGCGCAGCAACTGCTGCGCCGCCTCCTCGCCCCGCCCCTGCACCCGGTACCCCATCGCGTTCACCGACTGCGGCGTCAGCCCGATGTGGGCCATCACCGGGATCCCGGACTCCACCAGCAGCTCGATCTGCCGGTGCGACCGCTCGCCGCCCTCCAGCTTCACGGCGCCGACACCGGCCTCCTTCACCAGCCGGGTCGCCGAGCGCAGCGCCTGCACCGGACCCTCCTGGTAGGAGCCGAAGGGCAGGTCGCCCACGATCAGCGCGCGCGAGGTGCCCCGTACGACCGCCGCCGACAGCATGGTCATCTCGTCGAGGGTGACGGGCACGGTGGTCTCGTACCCGAGGTGGCAGTTGCCGGCCGAGTCGCCGACGAGCATGACCGGGATGCCGGCCTCGTCGAACACGGACGCGGTCATCGCGTCGTACGCGGTGAGCATGGGCCACTTCTCGCCGCGCTCCTTGGCGGCGGCGATGTCGCGGACCGTGATACGGCGCGTGCCCTTGCCCCCGTACAGCGTCGCTCCGCCGGAGGGGGAACCGGACGTCGTCCCGGTCTGGGCAGCCGAAAGCTGCGTCATTGAACCGTCTCCCAACACGTCATCTCGAGGCGCCCTGACGGCGTCCCCGGACCACGTCCATGGTGGCACCTCGCCCCGGCGAGGGCCAGAGGACCCCCTGTGAGTTCCGCCGTGCAATATCCCGGCAAGTTCTGGGCAAAACGTTTACGATACGAGACGGTTCCGTATCGTAATTAACTACGCTGGGCCGCATGACTTCTCCTGCCGCCCCTGCCCGCCGCCGGGTCCCGGAAGCCGTGCACCGGCGCCGCTGGGCGATCCTCGGCGTGCTGATGCTCAGCCTGCTGATCGTCGTGCTCGACAACTCGATCCTGAACGTCGCCATCAAGACGATCTCCACCCCCGCCCCCACCGGCCTGGGCGCCACCCAGAGCGAGCTGGAGTGGGCGATCAACTCCTACACGCTCGTCTTCGCCGGTCTGCTCTTCAGCGCGGGGCTCCTCGGCGACCGGCTCGGTCGCAAGAAGGTGCTGATCGGCGGCCTCGTCGTGTTCGGCGTCGGCTCGGCGTTCGCCGCGTTCTCCGGCTCACCGGCCGAGCTGATCGGCTTCCGCGCGGTGATGGGGCTGGGCGCCGCACTCGTCATGCCGGCCACCCTGGCCGTCCTGATGAACGTCTTCGAACGCGACGAGCAGCCCAAGGCCATCGGCATCTGGGCGGGCGGTGTGGGCCTCGCCATCGCCATCGGCCCGATCACCGGCGGATTCCTCCTGGACCACTTCTGGTGGGGCTCGGTCTTCCTCGTCAACGTGCCCATCGTCGTCCTCGCCGTCGCCCTGATGCTGTGGCTGGTCCCCGACTCCCGCGACCCGAACCCCGGCCGGATCGACCCCGTCGGCGTCGTCCTGTCCGTGGCCGGACTGGTCCTGCTGGTCTACGGCATCATCAAGGGCGGCCAGCTCGCCGACTTCACCGACCTCACGGTGGTGTCGACGATCGGCGCCGGTCTCGCCGTACTCGCCGCGTTCGTGGTGTTCGAGAAGCGCAGCGACCACCCGTCCATCGACGTCACCTACTTCAAGAACAAGGTGTTCTCCGCCGCGGTCGTCGCGATCGCGCTGGTCTTCTTCGCGCTGATGGGCGTGACGTTCTTCGCCGTGTTCTACACCCAGAGCGTGCGCGGATACTCTCCGCTGGAGACGGGCCTGCTGATGCTGCCGCTGGCCGCCACACAGATGATCTTCGCGCCCCGGGCCCGCCTCCTGGTGGACCGCTTCGGCAACAAGGTCACCACGACCGCCGGCCTGCTGGTGCTCGCCGCGACCCTGGCGGCGTTCGCCACCCTGGACGCGGACACGCCGATCTGGATCCTGGAGGTCGTCTTCTTCCTCATGGGCGCCGGAATGGCGCACGTCATGACACCGGTCAGCGTCGTCATCATGCAGGCCCTGCCCCGCGAGAAGGCCGGCTCCGCCTCCGCCCTCAGCAACGTCTTCCGCCAGGTCGGCGGCGCCCTCGGCATCGCCGTACTCGGCTCGGTGCTGTCCGCCGCCTACCGCAGCGGCATCGAGGACGAACTCGGCCTGCTGCCGCCCGGCGCCCGGCACGCGGCCGGCGAGTCCATCGAGGCCACCCTGGCCGTGGCGGACCGGCTGGGCGCGCGCGGCGAGCCCCTGATCGGCGCGGCCGACGACGCGTTCCTGCACGCCATGCACGTCACCGCGCTGTGGGGAGCGGGCGTCGCCGTGCTGGGCGCGGTCGTCGTCGCCGTGTTCCTGCCCGGCCGTACGCCGGCGCCCGAAGGGGACGAGGAGAGGCGGGAAGCGGTGCCGGCGACTGGTCGGTGACCCCCGGGCGGTGGACCGCCGACACCGCCCACCGGGAGAATCGTCCCAGCCCGTCTCCGACGTAAGGAGCCCGACGACGTGATCCCGGCCGACACCGACCCCCGGCAGGACGGCCCCGCACGGGGCCGCCCCCGCAGCGAGGCGGTCGAACGCGCCATCATCGAGGGAGTGATGAGGCTCCTGGAGGACGGCGTGCCCCTCGCGGAGCTCTCCATCGAGCGCATCGCCCGCACCGCCGGCGTCGGCAAGGCCACCATCTACCGCCGCTGGCGCGGCAAGGAGCAGCTCTTCGTCGACGTCCTGCGCGCCGCCGAGCCCCCGGACCCCGAACTCCCCGGCACCTCCATGCGCGACGACCTCGTCGTCCTGCTGGAGTCCCTGCGCCTGCGCGGCCTGGCCGGGCGGACCTCGGCGTTCCTGTACAACGTGCGCGCCCAGATGAAGAGCAGCCCCAACCTCTGGGCCGCCTACCACGACACCGTCATCCTGCCGCGCCGCCGGCTCGGCCTGGAGGTGCTGCGCCGGGGCCGGGAGAACGGCGAACTGCGCGCCGACGTCGACCTGGAGATCCTCAACGACATCGTCGTGGGCCCCATCCTCGTCCGCACCGTCCTGCGCCCCGACGCGGAGCTCCCGGACGACCTGGCCGAACAAGTCGTCGACACGCTCCTCGAAGGACTGCGCCCCGTCACCGGCTAGCCGCAATGTGCGCGTTTCGTCACAGAGGACGCTTTCACCACCCCCGTCCGGAACTCCCCGAGTGCCCCCGCACGTCCTCGCCCCCGTACGGCCGTCGAGGGGCGGCGGGAACGGAACCGATCATCCCCTAGTGTCTTACGGACACGGGGGCGACGGTGTGCACGGCAGGTTGTGAGGCGACGGTATGGCGCAGCAGGCGTACAGGACGGAGACGGACAACGGCGGTTCGGAGCCCGAACCGCAGCCGACCCGGCTCCGACGCCTGCGCGAGCGCCTCACCAGAGGCTGGCGCGGTGACCGCCGCGTCTGGCGCCGCGGCTTCGTCCTGGCCGCCTGCTCGGTCCTGACCGCCCTGGTCATGCTGGCCCACGGCCACATCCCGAACGCGATCGGCAACCTGGGCAGCCTGGTGGACACCTTCCTCCCCTGGGTGGGCCTGCTGATCCCCGTACTGCTCGTCCTCGGTCTGATCCGCAAGTCGGCGACGGCGCTGATCGCGACGATCCTGCCGGCGGCCGTCTGGCTGAACCTCTTCGGCGGCCTGCTCACGGACAAGACCGCCACGGGCGGCGACCTCACGGTGGCCACGCACAACGTCAACGCCGACAACCCGGACCCGGCCGCCACCGCCCGCGGCGTGGCCGCCTCGGGCGCGGACGTGCTGGCCCTGGAGGAGCTGAAGGCGTCGGAGGTCCCGACGTACGAGCGGGCGCTGGAGCCGACGTACGCGTACCACGAGGTGGTCGGCACCGTCGGCCTGTGGAGCAAGTACCCCCTGAGCGACGTGAAGGCGGTCGACATCCGCCTCGGCTGGAAGCGCGCGATGCGCGCCACGGTGGCCGCCCCCACCGGCCAGGTCGCCGTCTACGTCGCCCACCTCCCCTCCGTCCGCGTGAAGCTGGAGGCGGGGTTCACGGCCCGTCAGAGGGACAAGAGCGCCGACGCCCTGGGCGAGGCCATCGCCGACGAACCACTGCCGAACGTCGTGCTGCTCGGCGACCTGAACGGCACGATGAACGACCGCGCCCTGAACGCCGTCACCTCCCAGATGCGCTCCACCCAGGGCGCCGTGGGCAGCGGCTTCGGCTTCAGCTGGCCGGCGTCGTTCCCGATGGCGCGGATCGACCAGATCCTGGTCAAGGGCGCCGAACCGGAAAGCTCCTGGACCCTCCCGGCCACGGCGAGCGACCACCTCCCCATAGCGGCCCGTGTGAGGGTCACCACGGGGTGAGCGCGGGGCATGCGGCACGGCTGCCCGCGGATCGCGGGAGCGGTGGTGGCCGCCCGCAATGGCCGGCGCGTCCGTGGATCGCGGGGGCGAGGGCAGGTAGTCGCGTACGGCGGGGAGGGGACGGGGCGGCGGGGGTGGCCGCCCGCAATGGCCGGCGCGTCCGCACCCCAGGCCCCCTCCAGTGAGCGCAGTCGCGCCAGTCCGAGGACGGACACCCCCCCCGACGCGGCCCCGACCCACCCACCGGCCGGGGGCGCTACGCACACCCCCACCGAAGCCGCACAGGCGCCGCAGGCATCCCCCACCGGCCCGAACGCCGCAACCGCAGGGCCGTCCTGCTCACCGGGCCGAACGCCGCGCCGCGGGCACTTCGCCGACGCGCGTCAGACGCGCACTCCTTCGCGCCAGCCGTTCGTGATCGGCAGGCGGCGGTCCTTGCCGAAGCCCTTCGGGGAGATCTTCGTGCCCGGCGGGTACTGCCGCCGCTTGTACTCCGCCCGGTCCACCATCCGCAGCGTCTTCGTCACCAGCTCCGCGTCGAACCCGGCCGCGACGATCTCGTCCGCCCCCCGGTCCCGGTCCACGTACAGCGCCAGGATCGCGTCCAGCACCGGATAGTCCGGCAGCGAGTCCGTGTCCACCTGCCCCGGCCGCAACTCCGCGCTCGGCGGCTTCGAGATCGAGTTCTCCGGGATCGGAGGCGTCTGCCCCCGCTCCACCGCCGCCCGGTTACGCCACCGGGCCAGCCGGAACACCGACGTCTTGTACACGTCCTTGATCGGCCCGTACGCCCCGACCGAGTCCCCGTACAGCGTCGAGTACCCCACCGCCAGCTCCGACTTGTTCCCCGGCGCCAGCACGATGTGCCCCTCCTGATTGGAGATCGCCATCAGCAGCGTCCCCCGCAGCCGTGACTGCAGGTTCTCCTCCGCCAGCCCCGTCAGCCCCAGCGCCCCCATGTACGCGTCGAACATCGGCTCGATCGGAACCGTCCGGTAGTTCAGCCCCGTCCGCCGCGCCAGCTCCGCCGCGTCGTCCTTCGAGTGCTCGGACGAGTACTTCGACGGCATCGACACGCCGTACACGTTCTCCGCGCCCACCGCGTCACAGGCGAGAGCGGCGACCAGCGCCGAGTCGATCCCCCCGGACAGCCCGATCAGCACCGACCGGAACCCGTTCTTCTCGACGTACGCCCGCAGCCCCACGACCAGCGCGGAGTACACCTCCTCGTCGTCGTCGAGCCGCTCGGCGTACCCCCCGGACGACGAGGCGTCGTACGCGGGCACGGGCTCCTCCGACAGTACGACCCGGTCGATCCGCAGCCCGTCGTCGACGATTCCCGTCGGCGCGTCGGCCTCCGCGAGGGGCAGCTCGAGATCGACCACGACGCACGCCTCGGCGAACTGCGGCGCACGCGTCACGACGCCGCCGTCACGGTCCACGACGATCGAGTCCCCGTCGAAGACCAGCTCGTCCTGCCCGCCCGTCATCGCGAGGTACGCGGTCGTGCACCCGGCCTCCTGCGCCCGCTTGCGCACCAGCTCCAGCCGGGTGTCGTCCTTGTCCCGCTCGTACGGCGAGGCGTTGACCGACAGCAGCAGCCCGGCCCGCGCGGACCGCGCCGCCGGCACCCGCCCCCCGTCCTGCCACAGGTCCTCGCAGATGGCGAGGGCGACGTCGACCCCGTGCACCCGCACCACCGGCATGGTGTCGCCGGGCACGAAGTAGCGGAACTCGTCGAAGACGCCGTAGTTCGGCAGGTGGTGCTTGGCGTAGCTCAGTACCACCTCACCCCCGTACAGCACGGCGCCCGCGTTCTGCGGGGCACCGGCCGGCTGCCCGTACTTCGGCTGGGCGACGGCGCTGCGGTCGAGGTACCCGACGATCACCGGAAGCTCCCCGAACCCCTCCTCGGCGAGCCGGGCGGCCAGCGAGCGCAGCGCCGCCCGCGAGGCCTCCACGAAGGACGACCGCAGGGCGAGGTCCTCGACGGGATACCCGGTCAGCGCCATCTCGGGGAACGCCACGAGGTGCGCTCCCTGCTCGGCGGAGTGCCGGGTCCAGCGGACGATCGTGTCGGCGTTGCCGGCGAGGTCGCCGACGCTCGAGTCGATCTGATTCAGGGCGAGACGTAGTTGAGGCACGGGCCCAGTGTAATCGTCACAACGACGCGATGTCCCGGAGCCCCGTCCGCTACGGCCGGGCCGCCGCCCCCCGCTCCTCCAGCATCCCCGCCATCAGCGCGATCTCGGACTCCTGCCCCTCCACCATCCCCCGGGCGAGCCGCTTCTCGGCCCCCACCTCGCACGCGCGGACACACGCCTGGGCCATGTGCACCCCGCCCTTGTGGTGGTCCGTCATGAGTTGCAGGTAGAAGACCTCCGCCCGCTCCCCGCTCAGCGACCCCAGCCGCTCCATCTCGGCGTTGGTCGCCATCCCCGGCATCAGCGCGCCGTCCTTACCGGAAGCGCCGTCACCCATCCCCATCCAGGTCATGGGCGGATCCATGGACACCTTGGGCAGTTCCCACAGGTCGAGCCACCCCAGCAGCATGCCCCGCTGGTTGGCCTGCGTCTGGGCGATGTCGTAGGCGAGCCGCCGGACCTCCTCGTCGTCCGTGCGGTCCCGTACGACGTACGACATCTCGACGGCCTGCTGGTGGTGCACGGCCATGTCCCGGGCGAACCCGGCGTCCGCGGAGTCCGCGACCGGGACCGCGTCCGAGGACCCCTCGTCCCCGGCCACCGCGTAGGTGATCGCCCCGGCCGCGACCAGTGCCAGGGCCGCGGCCCCCGCGACCAGCCCGGCCTGCCTCACTTGGACAGCCCGTTGGTGCAGGCGGCCCCCGGCTCGGGCGTCTGCTCCCCCTGGACGAACTTCTCGAAGAACGCGTCCACGTTCGGATCCTCCGCCCCGGTCACCGTCCGCTGGTGCCCCCAGGCGGACAGCATGATCGGATCCTTCTGGCCGTCCACCGGACTCATCAGCGTGTACGGCGTCTTCTTCACCTTCGCCGCGAGCGCGTCGACGTCCGCCTTGTCGGCCGAGGTGTTGTACGTCACCCACACGGCACCGTGCTCCAGCGAGTGCACGGCATTGGTGTTGTTGATCTCGTCGGCGTAGACGTCCCCGTTGCAGTTCATCCACACCGGGTTGTGGTCACCGCCCACCGGGGGCGAGACGGGGTAGTCCACGGCCTTGGTCACGTGGTTGCGCCCCAGCTCGCCCTCCCACTTCCGCACACCGTCGGCACCCGTGACGAACTTGCCCGAGCTCTTCGAGTCGGCGGCCGCGCCGCCGTCGTCGTCCGACTGGGACTGGACGAGCACCACACTGCCGGCGACGAGCCCGGCGACGACCACCACACTGGCGGCGATGACGAGGAGCCGGTTGCGGCGCTCGCGGGCCTTCTCGGCGCGCCGCATCTCCTCTATACGCGCCGAACGTGACGCGCTGCTCTTCTTGGCGGAGCCCATGGGAGTGCCCTTCGGGAGAGGAAGAGTGTGACGAACGGATCAACTGATCGTAATGGGGAAGGTGGGGCGAGCCGTAGGGGGCGCGGGAATCCGGCCCGGTGCCCACGTGTGCACGCCCTCCGCACACATTCTCCACCCCGGATAATTTGAACCCCAGATACGTATTACCTACGCTGCATGGTATGCGGCTCCTCCGCTCCACCGACCTGGCCCTCCGGGTCCTCATGCGCCTCGCCGTGGCCGGCGACTCCAACCCGACGACACGTGACGTCTCGGAAGCCATGGACGTGCCCTACACCCACGCCGCGAAGGTCGTCGCCGAGCTCCAGCGCATGGGCCTGCTCACGGCCCGTCGCGGCAGGGGAGGCGGCCTCGCGCTCACGGAGGAGGGCCGCACCGCCTCGGTGGGTGCCCTGGTGCGGGCCTTCGAGGGTGAGGGCGACGTCGTCGACTGCGAGGGCACCGCCACCTCGTCCCCCTGCCCGCTGAGCTCGGCCTGCCGGCTGCGCGGCGCCCTGCGCCGGGCCCAGGAGGCGTTCTTCGCCTCGCTGGACCCGGTCACGGTGGCGGACATCGTCTCGGCCCCCACGGGCCCCCTCCTGCTGGGCATCTCCCCGAGGCCGTGAGCCACCGGCTGCGAGCCACCGGCCGTTACGGATGCCGGCCCGAACGGGCAAGATGGGCTCCGGAGCGGTACACCTGGCGTGTGTGAGGCGTTCAGGCCGCGGCAAGCCGGCCGATCAAGGTCGGCAACGCGTATGAAACGCTGGTGTGGTGGGATGCTCGGGACACCCGACCGCCTCCCGGGGGCGTGGGAGCGGACAGGCGGCCTGACCGGCAAGGATGGGGAAGCGGAAGATGGACAAGCAGCAGGAGTTCGTGCTCCGGACGTTGGAGGAGCGCGACATCCGGTTCGTGCGCCTGTGGTTCACCGACGTGCTGGGCTTCCTCAAGTCCGTGGCCGTCGCCCCCGCCGAGCTCGAACAGGCGTTCGACGAAGGGATCGGCTTCGACGGCTCCGCCATCGAGGGCTTCGCCCGGGTGTACGAGTCCGACATGATCGCCAAGCCGGACCCGTCGACGTTCCAGATCCTCCCTTGGCGCGCCGAGGCCCCCGGCACGGCCCGCATGTTCTGCGACATCCTCATGCCGGACGGCTCCCCGTCCTTCGCCGACCCGCGCTACGTCCTCAAGCGCGCGCTCGCCCGCACCTCCGACCTGGGCTTCACCTTCTACACCCACCCGGAGATCGAGTTCTTCCTGCTGAAGGACAGGCCGCTGGACGGCAGCCGCCCGACCCCCGCGGACAACTCCGGCTACTTCGACCACACCCCGCAGAACGTCGGCATGGACTTCCGCCGCCAGGCGATCACCATGCTGGAGTCGATGGGCATCTCGGTGGAGTTCTCCCACCACGAGGGCGCCCCCGGCCAGCAGGAGATCGACCTCCGCTACGCGGACGCGCTCTCCACGGCGGACAACATCATGACGTTCCGCCTGGTCATGAAGCAGGTGGCCCTGGAACAGGGCGTCCAGGCGACCTTCATGCCGAAGCCCTTCTCCGAGTACCCCGGCTCCGGGATGCACACCCACCTCTCCCTCTTCGAGGGCGACCGCAACGCGTTCTACGAGTCCGGTTCGGAGTACCAGCTCTCCAAGGTCGGCCGCTCCTTCATCGCGGGCCTGCTGCGGCACGCGGCGGAGGTCTCGGCGGTCACCAACCAGTGGGTCAACTCCTACAAGCGCATCTGGGGCGGCACGGAGCGCACGGCCGGCGCCGGCGGCGAGGCCCCGTCGTACATCTGCTGGGGCCACAACAACCGCTCGGCGCTGGTCCGCGTGCCCATGTACAAGCCCGGCAAGACCGGCTCGGCGCGCGTGGAGGTCCGCTCCATCGACTCCGGCGCCAACCCGTACCTGACCTACGCCGTCCTGCTGGCCGCCGGCCTGAAGGGCATCGAGGAGGGTTACGAGCTCCCGCCGGGCGCCGAGGACGACGTGTGGGCCCTGTCCGACGCGGAACGCCGCGCGCTGGGCATCGAGCCCCTGCCGCAGAACCTGGGCGAGGCCCTGACCCTGATGGAGCGCAGCGACCTGGTCGCCGAGACCCTCGGCGAGCACGTCTTCGACTTCTTCCTGCGCAACAAGCGCCAGGAGTGGGAGGAGTACCGCTCCGAGGTCACCGCCTTCGAGCTGCGCAAGAACCTGCCGGTGCTGTAAGCGCGGGTCGGAGCGAATTTCCCGCCGATCGAGCGAGGGGGCCGTCGGTTCCACCGCCGGCCCCCTCCGCCTGCGCCCCGGCGGTCAGCCCATGCTCTTGGAGCCGTCCAGCGACTCACGGATGATGTCGGCGTGGCCGGCGTGCTGGGCGGTCTCGGCGATGACGTGCATCAGCGTCCTGCGGGCCGACCACCGCGCGTCGGACTCGAACCACGGGGCCTTCGGCAGGGGCCATGCGGCGTCGAGGTCGGGCAGGGCCGCGACCAGGTCGTCGGTCCGGGCGGCCACGTCGGCGTACTCGGCCAGCACACCGGCCAGCGTCTCGCCGGGCAGCATCCGGAACTCGTCGGCCCGCCGGGCCCAGTCGGCCTCGGTCATGGCGGTGAAGTCCCCCATCACCGAAGGGCCGTTCAGGATGAAGTCCACCCAGTTCCGTTCGACGGCGGTGACGTGCTTGATCAGGCCGCCCAGGCAGAGCTCGCTGCTCGTGGTCCGCAGCCCGGCCTGTTCGTCGGTGAGGTCACGGGTGGTGAAGCGCAGGAAGTGCCGGTGCTTGGCGAGCGTCTCCAGCAGGTCGGCGCGCTCGCCGGTGGGGGCCGGGGCTCCGGCCGGTTCCTGGGTGGCCGGTTCGTTCACGGTCATGATCTCCGCCTTCCGGGGTTCTTCCGTCGGTCGAGGACCACGCTAGGAGCCATTGAGGTCAGATCCTGTCCTAGAACGCCCGGAGGCGGCGGGCCGTATGAAATCGGAAGGTTGTATTCCGTAACTGTGCGGAACCTTGCCAGCCCCTCGGGCGTGCCCCTACTGTCAACGGCAGACCAAAAGAAAGCGCTTTCCCGCCGATGGGCCCGGCTCACCCTGCCCCCCTCTCATCGGCCTTACTGTCATGCTCATGACATTCAGTCCGGCGCAACTCGGAGTACGAAAGGCGAGACGAGAATGAGACGATCAGTCGCCGTACGGCTCTCCGCCGTACTGGCCACGGGAGCCCTCGCGGCAGCGACCGGTGTGGCCCTGTCCAGCTCCACGGCCTCCGCCGCGACCGGCGGTGTCACCGGTTACGCGACCCAGAACGGCGGGACCACCGGCGGCGCGGGCGGCCAGACGGTCCGCGCCACCACCGGCACCGCGATCCACCAGGCCCTGTGCGGCCGGGCCAGCAGCTCGACCCCGATCACCATCCAGGTCGAGGGCACCATCAACCACGGCAACACCGCCAAGGTGTCCGGCAGCAGCTGCAACACCGCCGCCGGCGTCATCGAGCTCAAGCAGATCAGCAACGTCACGATCGTCGGGGTCGGCAACGGCGCCGTCTTCGACCAACTGGGCATCCACATCCGGGAGTCCAGCAACATCATCATCCAGAACGTGACGGTGCGGAACGTCAAGAAGTCCGGCTCGCCCACGTCGAACGGCGGCGACGCCATCGGCATGGAAAGCGATGTCCGCAACGTCTGGGTCGACCACGTCACGCTGGAGGCGTCCGGCGGCGAGTCGGAGGGCTACGACGGCCTCTTCGACATGAAGGACAACACCCAGTACGTGACGCTGTCCTACAGCACCCTGCGCAACTCCGGCCGCGGCGGCCTGATCGGCTCCAGCGAGAGCGACACCTCGAACGGGTATGTCACGTTCCACCACAACCTGTACGAGAACATCGACTCCCGTACGCCCCTGCTGCGTGGCGGCATCTCCCACATCTACAACAACCACTACAAGAACTTGAACGAGTCCGGGATCAACTCCCGGGCCGGCGCCCGCGCCAAGGTGGACAACAACTACTTCGAGGACTCCAAGGACGTCCTCGGCACCTTCTACACCGACGCCGCCGGCTACTGGCAGGTCAGCGGCAACGTCTTCGACAACGTGACCTGGTCCGAGCGGGAGGGCGACAACAACCCGGCCGGCCCGAACCCGACGTCGAACACCTCGGTCGGCATCCCGTACGCGTACACCCTCGACGCGGCCACCTGCGTACCGAGCGTGGTGAGCCAGACGGCGGGCGCCAACAAGGGCCTGAAGGTCTCCGACGGCAGCTGCACCCCGCAGAGCCCGGACCCGACCGATCCCGACCCGACGGACCCGGACCCCACTGACCCGCCCGCCGGCACCAACCTCAGCATCGGCGCGGGTGCCGACGGCTCCTCCAAGGCCTCCGGGACGAGCTACGGCAACGTCGTCGACGGCAGCACGAGCACGTACTGGTCGCCGTCCGGTTCGACCGGCTCCGTCTCGGTCAAGTGGGGCTCGGCCACCACGGTCTCCAAGATCAACATCCGTGAGGCGTCGGGTTCGGGCGCCATCGGCTCCTACCGCGTCCTCAACCACGACACGGGCGCGGTCCTGGCCTCCGGCAGCGGAGCGGGCGTCATCGGCTTCTCCGCGACCTCCCTGAAGAAGATCACCTTCGAGATCACCAGCGCCTCGGGCACCCCGCGGATCGCCGAATTCGAGACGTACGCGAGCTGACACGTACCGGGGGCCGTCCTCGCGGCGGCCCCCGGGCCCCGGCCGGCGTGACGCGTCACGAAGCGGGCTCACGCCCCGCCGTGAGGGCGGGACGGGGCGAACGGGCTTCGGAACACGCCGACGAGTGACATTCCCCGGCGTCCGATGTCAGTGCCGTGTCCTACATTGCGGTTGACCGAGCGAGCGGGAACGAGGAGGAGCCATGGCCGGGATCACGATAGAGATCGCACCCCCGGACGATCCCCACTGGGACAAGGCCTGGCCGGTCGCCCTGGCGACGGGGGAGTACCTGTCGAAGGTGCTGGGGGTGCCAGTGACCGTGAGCGACAACTGCGGAAGCGCGCACGACTTCCAGCCGGAGAGCGGCTGACGGCCGGACGGCCGGACGGCCGGGTCCCTGCCTCCGTACCCGTGCGGGCGCCGGAGGCAGGGCCGCCGCGTCGCTCACCCGGGTCCGGAGCGGCGGCCGGCCTCGTCCTTGAGGCTGCGGCCGGATTCCTTGGCCTGGTCGGTGACCTGGCCGGTCTGGTCGCGGGCCTCGTCCTGGGTGGTGCGGGCCGCCTGTTGCGCGGTGTCCTTCACCTCCGCGGCCGCGCTCTGCGTGACCTCCTTGGCGCCTTCCTTCAGGTGCTGCGCGGACTCGGTGGCGGCCTGCTTCACCGGCTCCAGCGCCTCGGCGCCGCGCTCCATCAGCTCGGACGCCTTCTGCTGCTCCTTCTCGGAGGCGGGCACCATCGAGGCGGCCAGCAGGCCGACGCCGAAGGCGACCAGGCCGGCGGCCAGCGGGTTGCCCTGCGTCTGGCGGCGGGCCATCTCGGGTGTCTGCTGGATGGCCTCTCCCGCCTGACCGGCGACCTCGCGCGCCGAGTCGGCCGCGCGTTCGGTGCCCTCCTGCACCGAACCGGCCGCCGAGCCCGCCGCCGACTGCACCGAGCCGGCCGCCGACCGGGCGGTGTCGGCCACACCGTGCGCCGTGTACGAGGCGGTGCCCATGACGCGGTCACGGACGCCCGAGACCGTGCGGCGCATCCTCGCCTTGCGGCGGCGGGCCATGCGGCGCGGGCTGGCCCGGTCGGCGAGCCGGTCCACGTCCGCGGACAGCTGGTTGCGGGTGGCCGCTATCTCGGCCCTCATTTGGTCGGGTGACGTGCCCATTCCGCGTCCTCCTTCAGGGTCTGGACGGTGCGCTCGGGCTTCGGCGAGACGGTGCGCATCTGCGCGCGGCCCTTCTGGTACAGCACGGCCGCGGCGACGGCCCACAGCGCGGCGATGATCAGCGCGGCCCAGCCGTCGTCCATCACGTTGGCCAGACCGAACATGGCCGCCAGCGACAGGAACAGCAGGACCATGTAGCCGGCGAAGCCGGCGCCGCCGTACATCCCGGCCGCCTTGCCCGCCTTGGTGCCCTCCTCCTTGACCTCGGCCTTGGCCAGCTCCACCTCCTGACGGAAGAGGACCTGGAGGTCGGAGGTCACCTGTGACAGCAGCTCACCCGCGGACCGCTCCCCTTCGTACGGCTCGGCCGAGCGGGCCCGGGACAGCGGTGACATCGTGGCCATCTCACGCCTCCGGGAACGGGCGGCCCGGCGTGCCGAGGCTCGGCGGAGTGGACGGCGCGGGCGGTGCGGTCCCCGGCGGGGGAGCGACCGGCAGGGCCTCGGAGGCCGGGGCCGCGGTGACCCGCCGCTGCCCGTTCCCGTCGGCCCGGGAGGCCGTCTGCGCCACCTTCGCCAGGCGGCCGACGGCCAGTCCGGCCAGCAGCGCGCCGCCGAGGAAGGCGCCGGGACGGCGCCGGGCGAAGCCCTGGAGGTCGGCGGCGATGCCTTCGACCCCCTGCCGCTCCAGATAGTCGGCCGCCCGCATTCCCTTGTCGCCCGCGCGGGCCGCCATGCTGCGGGCGGGCGAGTCGTGCTCGGCGTGCGCGGCCAGGCTCGAGAAGTCGTTCGCCCACTGCCGCAGCGTGCCGGCCGCCCGCCTGGTCTGCCCGTCCGCCTCCTCCATGGCGCGGCCGCGCAGGTCCTCGATGACCGTACCGGCCTGCTGCCGCGCCTCGTCCACGACGGTCCGGGCCTGTTCCGCCGCGGTCCCCGCCACCTGACCGGCGGCCTGCCTGGCCTGACCGGCCGTCGCGGAGGTCTCTGCCTTGACCTTGTCTCCGGTGCTCCCGGATCCGGTTCGTACGGACTCACTCATCGGCGACTTCCCCTCATCGGATGTGTGCGTACGGCCCGTGCCCGGTGACCCGGTGTGGGCCGGAACTCGCGTTCCGGACCGCACACGTGGCCGTCCGTCCCGGCCCGAGTGGCCATTTGTGACGGTTTGACACGCCATGAGGGAAACCTGTGCCGCGCCGTGTCGTGTCATGCAGTGGGGCGAGTGTGACGGAGCGGTTCGCCGCCCGCTCCCACCGCGCCTGCTCGATGAGCGAGCCGTACCGTGCGGGCACGGCTCCGAGGCGCACCGTCGTCGGCGCGGACGACGGTGGCCGAGGGGCGTGCGGGGACGCTACAGATCGTCGGGCAGGAGCCGGAACGCCGGGTGTGCGGTGAGTGGGCGGATGGCGCGGAAGTCCTTCCGGTCGAGCGTGAGCACGGCGTCCGTCGCGTACGCGCGGGCCATGACCGCGATCACCGAGTCGGTCAGGCCGAGTGCGAGTTCCCGGTACCTGCGCTGAACGTGCCTGGCGTCCGAGAGGAGATCGGCGTGCGCGTCACCGAAGACGTAGCGCCCCGTCCTGGCCTGCGCCACGAGTGAGTCCATGACCTGCCCTGCGGCATCCTTGTTGAACCGGCGGCTCAACAGGTGGTCCAGTTCGGCGAGGACGAGTTGGGGGATCACCAGAAGGCCGGCCGTGTCCATCACGTGACGGGCGGTCTTGTGCTCGGGGCAACTGTGATCGAGGGAGGCGATGACCCCCGACGTGTCGGCGATGACGATCACTTATGAGGCCTCGCTCCAGCGACCGAAGCCCGTCTCGCCCAGTATCTCGTCACCTCGCTCCGCGAAGGTGGGGTCGCCGCTGTCGAGGACGGGAAGCCCCGCGGGCTCGTCCCAGACACGATTGCGGGCGATGGCGAGGCGGACGCCCTCACGAATCAGTTCGGCTTCGCTGATCCCTCTCCGCGCGGCCGTGTCCTTGAGGTCGTGGAGATCGTCTTCCTCGAGGTAGACCGTCGTTCGCTTGAGGCTCATGGCGGTTTGGTACTCCCGCCATACGTTGCCCTACCCCTCCGCCGGACCCCCCAGCACCTTGTGCAGCGGCTCCGTCGCCCGCCGCCGGTACTCCTGGACCGCCCAGCCGTTGCCGTCCGGGTCCGTGAAGTACATGAAGGTGGCGCCGTCGGCGTCGGCGTACCGGACCGGTTCGGAGACGTCCAGGCCGCGGGCGGTCAGTTCCGCGTGGGCCGCCCCGATGTCGGCGACGCAGAGCTGGAGCCCCCGGTAGGAGCCGGGGGCCGGGGCGGGCCCCGGGGTCATCTCCCAGATGCTGTTGCCCAGGGCGATCGAGCAGCCGGAGCCGGGCGGGGTGAGCTGCACGATGCGCATGCCCGGCATGACCTCCTGGTCGATGTCGACGTGGAAGCCGACCTTGTCCCGGTAGAAGTCCCTGGCGCGGTCGATGTCGCTCACCGGGAGCGGGATCACTTCGAGGGTCATGTCCATGGAACAGCGACTCCTTCGTCGGCGTATCGGCTGCGCATCGCCCGGACCGTCACCCGGTCCGGCCGGACGGCTGCCCCCACCGAATCCGAAAACCGTCCGTCGCGCCACCGAAATGCCGACAGTGGCATGTCTCACCGCGTCCCGGGCCGGGGCCCCGTACTCCGGATAGGCTCATGGCCGTACGACCCTGATCCGGGGCATGTGCGGCAGGCACAGCCACGAGGCACGAGGGAGGCCGGGGATGACGTCGGCGCCGGGGCGCAGGAGCAGTACCTTCACGCGGCTGCTGCGGCACGGCTTCACCGATCCGTCCGCAGCGGAGCGGCTGCTCGACAGCGCCGGACTCGCGCTCGTGCGCAACGACCCCGTGCTGCTGGACGCCCTCGGCGCCACCGCCGACCCCGACCTCGCGCTGCGGGGTCTGGTGCGGCTGCTGGAGGCGCAGGACGGGCCCGTCGCCCGTCAGGAACTGCTGGACACGCTGATAGCCGCCAAGCCGCTGCGGGACCGGCTGCTCGGGGTGCTCGGCGCGTCCGAGGCGCTCGCCGACCACCTGGCCCGGCACCCGAGCGACTGGCAGGCCCTGGTCACCTACGAGCCGCGCGACCTGCACCCGGGCGTCGAGGAGTTCGAGCGGGGCCTCGCCGGGGCCGGCGACCCGGTCTCGCTGCGCGTCGCCTACCGGCGCTGCCTGCTGTCCATCGCCGCCCGTGACGTCTGCGGCACCATCGAGGTCGCCCAGACCGCCGCCGAGCTCGCCGACCTCGCCACCGCCACCCTGCGCGCCGCCCTCGCCCTCGCCCGGGCCGCCGCGCCCGAGGACGCCGCGCTGTGCCGGCTCGCGGTGATCGCGCTGGGCAAGTGCGGGGGACACGAGCTGAACTACGTCTCCGACGTCGACGTCGTCTTCGTCGGCGAGGCGGTGGACGGGGCCGACGAGGACAAGGCGCTGCGCGCCGCGACCCGGCTCGCCGCGCACCTGATGCGGATCTGCTCCGAGACCACCGTCGAGGGCTCCATCTGGCCCGTCGACGCCAACCTCCGCCCCGAGGGCCGCAACGGGCCACTGGTGCGCACCCTCGCCTCCCACCTCGCCTACTACCAGCGCTGGGCCAAGACCTGGGAGTTCCAGGCGCTGCTCAAGGCCCGCCCGGTCGCCGGTGACCTCGCGCTCGGCGAGGAGTACGTCGCCGCGCTCCAGCCGCTGGTGTGGGGGGCCGCCGAGCGGGAGAACTTCGTCGCCGACGTGCAGAAGATGCGCCGCCGGGTGGTGGAGAACATCCCCGCCGCCGAGGTCGACCGGCAGCTCAAGCTGGGCCCGGGAGGCCTCAGGGACGTCGAGTTCGCGGTGCAGCTGCTCCAGCTGGTGCACGGCCGCTCCGACGCCTCGCTGCGCAGCGGCACCACCCTCGACGCGCTGAAGGCCCTCGCCGCCGGCGGCTACGTCGGCCGCGCGGACGCCGCCCAGCTCGACGACGCCTACCGCTTCCTGCGCTCCATGGAGCACCGCATCCAGCTCCACCGGCTGCGCCGCACCCACCTCGTCCCCGAGGACGAGGCCGACCTGCGCCGCCTGGGCCGCTCCCTCGACCTGCGCACCGACCCGGTCGCCACCCTGACCCGGGAGTGGAAGCGGCACGCCTCCGTCGTACGGCGGCTGCACGAGAAGCTGTTCTACCGGCCGCTGCTCGACGCCGTCGCCGCGCTCGCCCCCGGCGAGGCCCGGCTCAGCGCCGAGGCCGCGCGGGAGCGGCTGATCGCGCTCGGGTACGCCGATCCGGCCGCCGCGCTGCGCCACCTGGAGGCGCTGGCGTCCGGTGTCACCCGCAAGGCCGCCATCCAGCGCACCCTGCTGCCGGTGCTGCTCGGCTGGTTCGCGGACTCCGCCGACCCGGACGCCGGTCTGCTCACCTTCCGCAAGGTCTCCGACGCGCTCGGCAAGACGCCCTGGTACCTGCGGCTGCTGCGCGACGAGGGCGCCGCCGCCGAGAACCTGGCCCGCGTGCTGTCCGCCGGACGGCTCGCCCCCGACCTGCTGATGCGCGCCCCCGAGGCGGTGGCGCTGCTCGGCGACGGGGGCGGCGGGCTCGAACCGCGGCCCCGCGCCCATCTGGAGCAGGAGATCCTCGCCGCCGTCCGCCGCGCCGACAACGCCGTCCAGGGCGTCACGGCCGCCCGCGGAGTGCGCCGCCGCGAGCTGTTCCGCACGTCCGCCGCCGACATCGTCGGCTCCTACGGCACCGAGTCGCAGCCCGCCGAAGCCGACCAGGGCGCCCTGGTGGACCTGGTGGGCGGCGCGGTGTCCGACCTGACGGCCGCCACCCTCGCCGGCACGCTCCGCGCGGTGGTCCGCGAGGGCTGGGGGGACACCCTCCCCACCCGGTTCGCGATCATCGGCATGGGCCGCTTCGGCGGGCACGAGCTGGGCTACGGCTCCGACGCGGACGTCCTGTTCGTGCACGAACCGCGCGACGGCGTGGACGAGCGGGAGGCCGCCGAGGCTGCCAACAAGGTGGTCTCCGAGATGCGCCGGCTGCTGCAGATACCGAGCGCCGACCCGCCCCTGCTCGTCGACGCCGACCTGCGCCCGGAGGGCAAGTCCGGCCCGCTGGTGCGCACGCTCAAGTCGTACGAGGCGTACTACCGCCGCTGGTCGCTGGTGTGGGAGCGGCACGCGCTGCTGCGCGCCGAGCACGTCGCCGGGGACGAGGACCTGGGCCGCCGCTTCACCGAGCTGATCGACCCGCTGCGCTATCCGGCCGCCGGGCTCGGCGAGGAGGCCGTCCGCGAGATCCGGCGGCTGAAGGCCCGTATGGAGTCCGAGCGGCTGCCGCGCGGCGCCGATCCCAAGCTGCACGCCAAGCTCGGACCGGGCGGGCTGTCCGACGTGGAGTGGACCGTGCAGCTCCTCCAGTTGCGGCACGGTGCCCGGGAGCCGGGCCTGCGCACGACCCGCACGCGGCAGGCGCTGGCCGCCGCCCGCGCGGCCGGGCTGATCTCCGAGGACGACGCCGCCACCCTCGACGAGGCCTGGGTGCTCGCCACCCGTGTGCGCAACGCGGTGATGCTGGTCCGGGGCCGGGCCGGGGACACCTTCCCCACCGTGCCCCGCGAACTGGGCGCCGTCGGCCGCTACCTGGGCTACGGCCCCGGTCACGCCGGCGACATGCTCGACGCGTACCGGCGTACGGCACGGCGGGCGCGGAGCGTGGTGGAGGAGCTGTTCTACGGGGGGCTGTGATCCCCGACAGGGCCCGGCCTCCCTGAGGAGGCGCCGCCCTGGCCCTGCTTCGGCACCGGGATCCGCTCCGGTCCCCGTCTCCGCTGTTCGGGCACCCGCCTCGGCAGGGTGTACGGCCGGCGTCCGTACCAGAGCAGTGCGATGCCGTAGCCGAAGGACAGGCAGAGGACGCCGCCCACCGCGTCCAGCCAGAAGTGGTTGGCGGTGGCGACGATGACCACCAGCGTGGCCGCCGGGTACACCAGGCCCAGCACCCGCACCCAGGGGACGGTGGCCAGCGCGAAGATCGTCAGCCCGCACCACACCGACCAGCCGATGTGCATCGACGGCATCGCGGCGTACTGGTTCGACATGTTCTTCAGGTCGCCGGAGGCCATCGACCCCCACGTCCGGTGGACCAGGACGGTGTCGATGAAGTCCTGGCCGTTCATCAGCCGGGGCGGGGCGAGCGGATACAGGTAGTAGCCGACGAGGGCGATGCCGGTGGTGGTGAAGAGGACCAGGCGGGCCGCCGCGTACCGGCCGGGATGACCACGGTAGAGCCACACCAGGACACCCAGCGTCACCACGAAGTGCAGGGTGGCGTAGTAGTAGTTCATGCCGACGACGAGCCAGGTCACCGAGTTCACGGCGTGGTTGACGGACTCCTCGACGGCGAGGCCCAGTTGCTGCTCCAGGCGCCAGATCCCGTCGGCGTTGCGCAACGCCTCGGCCCGCTGTTCCGGCACGGCGTTGCGGATCAGCGAGTACGTCCAGTAACTCACCGCGATCAGCAGGATCTCGAACCACAGCCGGGGCCGGCGGGGCGCGCGCAGACGGCGCAGGCGGACCGGCCCCGTCTTCTCCGCGACAGGGTGCACTGCGGCCTCTTCCCGGCCTTCCAGCGTTGTCACCGTCGTGTCACCCATGGGCCAGAGTCTGCCAGAAAAGACCCTCCCGCCAGATCATCCCCCGGTCGGGCCCGACCCGCACGTTCTCCCCCGGGGGCAGGCCCGCCCCTTCCTCCTGTGGCAGTGCGCCGAGGGCCCTCCTCTCCACCCTAGGGACGATTGCGGTCCCCAGGGGCCGAAGCGGTCGAACCGCGCACCACCAGTTCCGGCATGAACACGAACTCGCTGTGCGGCGCGGGCGTCCCGCCGATCTCCTCCAGCAGCGTGCGCACCGCGGCCTGGCCCATCGCCGGGACCGGCTTGCGGACCGTGGTCAGCGGCGGGTCGGTGAAGGCGATCAGCGGGGAGTCGTCGAAGCCGACCACCGAGATGTCCTTCGGCACGTCCAGACCGCGCTGCCGGGCCGCCCGTATCGCGCCCAGCGCCATCATGTCGCTCGCGCACACCACCGCCGTGCAGTCGCGGTCCATCAGCGCGGTGGCGGCGGCCTGGCCGCCCTCCAGCGTGTACAGCGAGTGCTGGACCAGCTCGGTCTCGACCGTCTCGGCGCTCAGCCCGAGCTGCTCCTGCACGGTGCGCACGAAGCCCTCGATCTTGCGCTGCACCGGCACGAACCGCTTCGGCCCGAGCGCCAGCCCGATCCGGGTGTGGCCGAGGGAGACCAGGTGGGTGACGGCGAGCGCCATCGCGGCCCGGTCGTCGGGGGAGATGAACGGCGCCTGCACCTTCGGCGAGAAACCGTCCACGAGCACGAACGGCACGCCCTGCGCCCGCAGCCGCTCGTAGCGCTGGGTGTCGGCGGTGGTGTCCGCGTGCAGTCCGGAGACGTAGATGATGCCGGCCACCCCGCGGTCCACGAGCATCTCGGTGAGCTCGTCCTCCGTCGACCCGCCCGGCGTCTGGGTGGCGAGCACCGGCGTGTAGCCCTGCCGGGTCAGCGCCTGCCCGATGACCTGGGCCAGCGCCGGGAAGATCGGGTTCTCCAGCTCCGGGGTGATCAGACCGACCAGGCCCTCGCTGCGCTGCCGCAGCCGCACCGGGCGCTCGTAGCCGAGGACGTCGAGGGCGGCGAGCACGGACTGGCGGGTGGTGGCGGCGACGCCCGGCTTGCCGTTGAGGACGCGGCTGACGGTCGCCTCGCTCACCCCCGCCTGAGCAGCGATGTCGGCAAGGCGTGTGGTCACAGGACTGGACTGTAGCTGCCGGTTCTCCCCTTGCACACCGATCGGACGCCTGGTGCGTGCCGTCGAACGGCCCGCTGCGGGCTGCTGGGTCATCGCGGTCCCTCAAGTCGTGGTCGGCGTCCGCTCCGCAAGGGATGATTCCCCCGGCGGCAACGGATGGCAAGTGCTTGCAGAGTCTTGCACAACCGTCCGAACCCCTGTCGTACGGGCGGAAACCCGGGGTGCCGGGCGGTCGGGGACAGGTCACGGCGGCATAACTCCCGGCGTCGCTTGCAAAACTTTTCTGCAAGGTCTTTCGGAAAAGTTCCGGCGCTGTTACGTTCACGTCGCCCGGCGGCGGCAACGGCGCGGTCGGCAAGTTCGCAGGACGGCAGACGGGGCCGCACCTGCGGGCCCTGTCGTCACATTCCCGTCTGCCTCGCGACGCCTGGCACGCACGCTCGCCGCGTTGCCGAAACGCCCACGTGGCTCCGCCACGAGGGCGCTCCGGCGCCTTGCGATCGCACGCACCGGACGCCGCGAGGCCCGCCCTTCGGGCGGACGACGCGAATGTGACGACAGGGCCCACCACACGGGCTTTAACCCTCAAGGAGAACCTCATGCGGCGTGGCATAGCGGCCACCGCGCTGGTGGCGTCCCTCGCCCTCGCGGCGACGGCCTGCGGCGGAGACAGCGACAGCGGCGACTCGGCCGGCGGCCCGGTCACCATCACCTGGTGGGACACCTCCAACGCGACCAACGAGGCGCCGACCTACCAGGCCCTGGTCAAGGAGTTCGAGGCCGCCAACAAGGACATCAAGGTCGAGTTCGTCAACGTCCCCTTCGACCAGGCGCAGAACAAGTTCGACACCGCCGCCGGTTCCAAGGGCGCCCCCGACGTGCTGCGCTCCGAGGTCGGCTGGACCCCCGCCTTCGCCAAGAAGGGCTTCTTCCTGCCGCTGGACGGCACCGAGGCCCTCGCCGAGCAGGACAAGTTCAAGCCCAACCTGATCGAGCAGGCCAAGTACGAGGGCAAGACCTACGGCGTCCCCTTCACCACGGACACCCTCGCCTTCGTCTACAACAAGGAGATCTTCGAGAAGGCCGGCGTCGAGGCCCCCAAGACCTGGGACGACCTGAAGAAGGCCGCCGCCACCGTCAAGGACAAGACCGGCGTCGACGGCTACTGGGGCTCCACCGCGGGCTACTACGCCCAGCCGTTCCTGTACGGCGAGGGCACCGACATGGTCGACGCCGACGCCAAGAAGGTCACCGTGAAGTCGGCCGAGGCCGAGAAGGCGTACGGCACCTGGCTGGACCTCTTCGACGGCAAGGGCCTGCACAAGGCCGACGTGACCGCCGACGCCTACGCCCACATCCAGGACGCGTTCGTCAACGGCAAGGTCGCCTCGATCATCCAGGGCCCGTGGGAGATCACCAACTTCTACAAGGGCTCCGCCTTCAAGGACAAGAACAACCTCGGCATCGCCACCGTCCCGGCCGGCTCCACCGGCAAGGCCGGCGCCCCGACCGGCGGCCACAACCTCTCCGTCTACGCCGGCTCCAGCAAGGACAAGCAGGAGGCCGCGCTGAAGTTCGTGAACTTCATGACCTCGGCCAAGGCGCAGGAGACCATCGCGCTGAAGAACTCCACGCTGCCCACGCGCGACGACGCCTACACCGACCAGGTCAAGGCCGACCCGGGCATCGCCGGCTACCAGACGGTCCTCTCCGCCGCGCAGCCGCGCCCGGCCCTGCCCGAGTACAGCTCGCTGTGGGGTCCGCTGGACGACGAGCTCCCGCAGATCGCGAGCGGCAAGGAGTCCCTGGACAAGGGCCTCGGTGACGCGGAGACCGCGATCGCCAAGCTGGTGCCGGACTTCAGCAAGTAACGCCCGCGTGGCCGCCGGACCCGCTTCCCGCCGGGTAGGGTCCGGCGGCCGCCGGCCTGTGTGCCGTACCCCTTGATCATCCAGAAGGTGCCGAACCATGACAGTCGCCATCGACCGCGCGACCGGCAAGCGCCGCGGTGACCGCGCGCCCCGCCCCGGGCCGGTCAGCCGCCTGAAGCGCAGTTTCCAGAAGCACTGGTACGCCTACGCCATGATCGCGCCGGTGGCCCTCGTGCTCGGCGTCATCGTGCTGTATCCCCTGGGGTACGGCCTCTACCTCACCCTCACCGACGCGGACAGCCTGAACTCGGCCCGCACCATCGGCGTCAACGAGATCGAGGCCACCTACGAGTTCATCGGCATCGACAACTACGCCGACATCCTGTGGGGCGAGACGGCCTACGACCGCTTCTGGTCCAAGTTCCTCTGGACGATCGTGTGGACGGCGGCCTGCGTCGGCCTGCACTACGGCATCGGCCTGGGCCTGGCCCTGCTGCTCAACCAGAAGCTGCGCGGCCGCACCCTCTACCGGCTGGTCCTCATCCTGCCGTGGGCCGTGCCGACCTTCGTCACCGTCTTCGGCTGGCGCTTCATGCTCGCCGACGCCGGCATCGTCAACACCGCCCTGGACTCCCTCGGCCTGCCCTCGCCCGCGTGGCTGGAGGACACCTTCTGGCAGCGGTTCGCCGCGATCATGGTGAACACCTGGTGCGGCGTGCCGTTCATGATGGTCTCCCTGCTCGGCGGACTGCAGTCCATCGACGCCAGCCTGTACGAGGCGGCCGAGATGGACGGCGCCAACGCCTGGCAGCGGTTCCGCCACGTCACCCTGCCCGGCCTGCGCTCGGTCAGCTCCACCGTGGTCCTGCTCGGCGTCATCTGGACCTTCAACCAGTTCGCCGTCATCTTCCTGCTGTTCGGCAACACCGCCCCGGAGGCACAGATCCTCGTGACCTGGGCCTACCAGCTCGGCTTCGGACAGCAGCCGCGCGAATTCGCCGAGTCCGCGGCCTACGGCATGCTGCTGCTGGCCATCCTCGTCGTCTTCACCTCCTTCTACCGCCGCTGGCTGAACCGCAATGAGCAGCAGCTCGCGATCTGAGGCAGGAGTCCCCATGAGCACATCCACCGTCACCCCCACTGCTCCGGCGGACCGGCCTGCCGACGACACCACCCCGCCCCGCCCGTCCCGCCGGCGCGGCGAGAGCGGCCCCCTGGCGCGCCTCACCACGCACGGCGTGCTGACCGTGGCGAGCCTGATCGCCCTGTTCCCGGTCGCCTGGCTGGTCTTCCTCTCCCTCGGTCCCGACAAGGACGACTATCTGCGCCCCGGCGGCATCTGGGGCAAGATGACGCTCGACAACTACACGTTCGTCCTGCAGCACACGAACTTCTTCGACTGGCTGAAGAGCTCGCTGATCGTCTCGCTCGGCACCACGGTCATCGGCGTCCTGGTCGCCGCCACCACCGGCTACGCGGTCTCCCGCATGCGCTTCCCGGGCTACCGGAAGTTCATGTGGGTGCTGCTGCTCACCCAGATGTTCCCGGTGGCCGTCCTGATGGTCCCGATGTACCAGATCCTCTCGGACCTGCAGCTCGTCGACAGCTACCTTGGACTCGTCCTCGTCTACTGCTCGACGGCGGTGCCGTACTGCGCCTGGCTGATGAAAGGCTATTTCGACACCATCCCGTTCGAGATCGACGAGGCTGGACGCGTCGACGGGCTGACCCCCTTCGGCACGTTCGCACGGCTGATCCTGCCGCTCTCCAAGCCGGGGCTGGCGGTCGCCGCGTTCTACAGCTTCATCACCGCGTTCGGCGAGGTCGCCTTCGCCACGACGTTCATGCTCGACGACGAGAAGTACACCCTCGCCGTCGGTCTGCAGAGCTTCGTCAGCGAGCACGACGCACAGCGCAACCTCATGGCCGCCACCGCGGTCCTGATCGCGATACCGGTCTCCGCGTTCTTCTACCTCGTGCAGAGGAACCTGGTGGCCGGCCTCACCGCCGGCGGCACGAAGGGCTGACCCCCTCCGTGGAACGACTCCCGCGCGCCTGACGTGCGCGGGTAGGCGGCCGCGGGTGTCCATCCGACCCCGCCGACCCCCGCGGCCGCCTCGTCTCCCCGCCGCACCCCACTCGCCTTCCCGACCGAACTCGCATCAAGGACGACATGAGCCAGCAGCACTCCGCCGCCCCGGCCCCGACCCCCACGACCGACTCGGCCGTCGCCACCGTCGCACGGCGCCGCGACTGGTGGCGGGACGCGGTGATCTACCAGGTGTACCCGCGCAGCTTCGCCGACAGCAACGGCGACGGCATGGGCGACCTGGAAGGCATCCGCTCCCGCCTGCCGTACCTGCGCGACCTCGGCGTGGACGCCGTGTGGCTCAGCCCCTTCTACGCCTCCCCGCAGGCCGACGCCGGCTACGACGTCGCCGACTACCGCGCCGTCGACCCCATGTTCGGCACCCTGCTCGACGCGGACGCGCTGATCCGGGACGCCCACGGCCTCGGCCTCAGGATCATCGTCGACCTGGTCCCGAACCACTCTTCCGACCAGCACGAATGGTTCAAGCGCGCCCTCGCCGAGGGCCCCGGCTCACCCTCCCGCGACCGCTACCACTTCCGCCCCGGCAAGGGCGCGAACGGCGAGCTGCCGCCCAACGACTGGGAGTCGATCTTCGGCGGCCCCGCCTGGACCCGCGTCACCGAGCCCGACGGCACGCCCGGCGAGTGGTACCTGCACCTGTTCGCTCCCGAGCAGCCCGACTTCAACTGGGAGCACCCGGCCGTCGGCGACGAGTTCCGCTCCATCCTCCGCTTCTGGCTCGACATGGGCGTGGACGGCTTCCGCATCGACGTCGCCCACGGCATGGTGAAGGCGGAAGGGCTTCCCGACCTTGGATCCCATGAGCAGCTCAAGCTGCTGGGCAACGATGTCATGCCGTTCTTCGACCAGGACGGCGTCCACGACATCTACCGCCAGTGGCGGCTCATCCTCGACGAGTACAGCGGCGAGCGCATTTTCGTCGCCGAGGCCTGGACCCCGACCGTCGAGCGCACCGCCAACTACGTCCGCCCCGACGAACTGCACCAGGCGTTCAACTTCCAGTACCTGGGCACCCACTGGGACGCGTCGGAATTGCGCGAGGTCATCGACCGCACCCTGGACGCCATGCGCCCGGTCGGCGCCCCCGCCACCTGGGTGCTGTCCAACCACGACGTCACCCGGCACGCCACCCGCTTCGCCAACCCGGCGGGCCTCGGCACCCAGATCCGCCTGGCCGGCGACCGTGAGCTGGGCCTGCGCCGGGCACGCGCGGCGACCCTGCTGATGCTGGCGCTGCCCGGTTCGGCCTACGTCTACCAGGGCGAGGAGCTCGGCCTGCCGGACGTCGTGGACCTGCCGGACGAGGTGCGCCAGGACCCGGCGTACTTCCGGGGGGCGGGCCAGGACGGCTTCCGCGACGGCTGCCGCGTCCCGATCCCGTGGACGCGCACCGGTTCCTCGTACGGCTTCGGCGACGGCGGGAGCTGGCTGCCGCAGCCGGCGGAGTGGGGCGAGCTGAGCGTCGAGGCGCAGACCGGTGACCCCGGCTCGACCCTGGAGCTGTACCGCTCCGCGCTCGCCGTGCGACGGGACCGGGCCGACCTGGGCGCCGGTGACGCGGTGGAGTGGCTGCGTGCCCCCGAGGGAGTCCTCGCCTTCCGGCGCGGCGACTTCGTGTGCGTCGCCAACACCACGGGGGAGTCGGTGACCACTCCGTCGTACGGCCGTGTCCTGCTCGCCAGCGGTGAGGTGGACGAGACGGCCGGCGAGGCGAAGGTGCCCGCCGACACCACCGTGTGGTGGACCACGGGCTGAGGTCCGGCTCGCAACTTTTTTCGTTCAAGTCGGTACGGCCCGCTGCCCTTTCGGGTGGCGGGCCTCTAACATCTGCGTTGCCGCAAGGTTGCTGAAGATTTCTGCAAGAAGATTCAGCCTGCTTGAGCGGTATCCCCACACCCTTCGATGAAGAAGGTAACCCCACATGGCACGCAGAACCCTCGCCGCGGCCGCCGCGCTCGCGGCAGCCACGGTTGTCATGACCCCGACCGGGGCGCAGGCCTCCCCGCCCGGCGGCAAGGACGTCACCGCCGTCCTCTTCGAGTGGAACTTCGCCTCGGTCGCCCGGGAGTGCACCACCACCCTCGGCCCCGCCGGGTACGGATACGTCCAGGTCTCCCCGCCCGCCGAGCACATACAGGGCGCGCAGTGGTGGACGTCGTACCAGCCGGTGAGCTACAGGATCGCCGGGCGGCTCGGTGACCGCACCGCGTTCAAGAACATGGTCGACACGTGTCACGCGGCCGGCGTGAAGGTCGTCGCCGACACGGTCATCAACCACATGTCCGCGGGCAGCGGCACCGGCACCGGCGGTTCGTCGTACACGAAGTACAACTACCCCGGGTTGTACTCCTCGTACGACTTCGACGACTGCACCGCGCAGATCAGCAACTACGGCGACCGCGGGAACGTCCAGAACTGCGAGCTGGTCGGCCTCGCCGACCTCGACACCGGTGAGGAGTACGTCCGCGGCGCCATCGCCCGGTACATGAACGACCTGCTGTCGCTGGGCGTCGACGGCTTCCGCATCGACGCCGCCAAGCACATGCCGGCCGCCGACCTGGCCGACATCAAGTCCCGGCTGAGCAACCCTTCCGTGTACTGGAAGCAGGAGGTCATCCACGGCGCCGGCGAGGCCGTCCAGCCCACCGAGTACACCGGCAACGGGGACGTCCAGGAGTTCCGGTACGCCTACGACCTCAAGCGGGTCTTCAACAGCGAGAACCTCGCCTACCTGAAGAACTACGGCGAGGGCTGGGGCTACATGAACAGCTCCGTCTCCGGCGTCTTCGTCGACAACCACGACACCGAGCGCAACGGCTCCACCCTCAACTACAAGGACGGCGCCACCTACACCCTGGCCAACGTCTTCATGCTGGCCTGGCCCTACGGCGCCCCGGACGTCAACTCCGGGTACGAGTTCTCCGACCACGACGCCGGACCGCCCAACGGCGGCCGGGTCGACGCCTGCTGGCAGAGCGGCTGGAAGTGCCAGCACAACTGGCCGGAGATCAGGTCCATGGTCGCCTTCCGCAACGCCACCCGGGGTCAGTCGGTCACCAACTGGTGGGACAACGGCGGCGACGCCATCGCCTTCGGACGCGGAAGCAAGGGCTTCGTGGCCGTCAACCACGAGTCCGGCTCCCTGACCCGCACCTACCAGACCTCCCTGGCCGCGGGGACGTACTGCGACGTCCAGAACAACACCACGGTCACCGTGAACGGTTCCGGACAGCTCACCGCCACCCTGGGCTCCCACACGGCCCTCGCGGTGTACGCCGGCAAGTCGTCCTGCTGAAGGCGCGCGGGCCGCGCCGCCGTTCACGGGGCGGCGGCGCGGCCCGCGTCCGCGTGCAAGTCCTTACCGTTACTTTCACAACCCTTGCTGTAAAGCTTTCAACGGCGATACGGTCACGCCGACGCTCCGGTGACGTGGCCGAAACAGGCCGTGCCGCGGCGTGCGGGGTCGGACCCGAATCGAGCCGTAAGCGCAAGGAGTTCTCGCCTTGATACCCAGATGGCCCGCGCCCCCGGGGCGCCGCACCGCGCGCGGCGGACGTATCGCCGCCGTCACCGTGGCCGCGCTCGCCGCCGCCCTGGTGCAGCCGGTCACCGCCGGCGCCGCGACCCCGCCCGCACCGCCCTCGGACGCGAAGCTCGCCACGTCGCCCGCGCGGCACGACCTGACCCGCGAGCAGTTCTACTTCGTCCTGCCGGACCGTTTCGCCAACGGGGACGCGAAGAACGACCGCGGCGGACTGACCGGTTCCCGCCTCACCACCGGGTACGACCCCACCGACAAGGGCTTCTACCAGGGCGGCGACCTCAAGGGCCTGACGAAGAGGCTCGACTACATCAAGGGGCTCGGCACCACCGCCATCTGGATGGCGCCCATCTTCAAGAACCAGCCCGTGCAGGGGACGGGGGAGAACGCCTCCGCCGGCTACCACGGTTACTGGATCACCGACTTCACCCAGGTCGACCCGCACTTCGGCACCAACGACGACCTCGAGACCCTCATCGACGCGGCCCACGACAAGGGCATGAAGGTCTTCTTCGACGTCATCACCAACCACACCGCCGACGTCGTCGACTACGAGGAGAAGTCCTACGGCTACCTCTCCAAGGGCGCCTTCCCGTACCTGACGAAGGACGGCGAGCCCTTCGACGACGCCGACTACGCCGACGGCTCCCGCGGGTTCCCGCGCGTCGACGAAGGCTCCTTCCCGCGCACCCCGGTGGTGCCCGAGGCGAAGAAGGACCTCAAGGTCCCGTCCTGGCTCAACGACCCGGACATGTACCACAACCGGGGCGACTCCACCTTCGCCGGAGAGTCCGCCGAGTACGGCGACTTCTCCGGCCTCGACGACCTGTGGACCGAGCGTCCCGAGGTCGTCGACGGCATGGAGAAGATCTACCAGCGGTGGGTCAGGGACTTCGACATCGACGGCTTCCGGATCGACACCGTGAAGCACGTCAACATGGAGTTCTGGACCCAGTGGGCCACCGCCCTGGACGCCTACGCGGCCAAGAAGGGCCGCGACGACTTCTTCATGTTCGGCGAGGTGTACTCCGCCGACACGGACGTCACCGCCCCGTACGTCACCCGGGGCCGCCTGGACGCCACGCTCGACTTCCCGTTCCAGGAGGCGGCGCGGCAGTACGCCTCGCAGGGCGGCAGCGCGAAGAAGCTGGCCTCGGTCTTCGGTGACGACTACAAGTACAGCTCCGCCCGGGCCAACGCCTACGAGCAGGTCACCTTCCTCGGCAACCACGACATGGGCCGCTTCGGGACGTTCCTGAAGCAGGACGACCCGGAGGCGTCCGAGGCGGAGCTGCTGAAGAAGGACATGCTCGCCAACGAGCTGATGTTCCTCAGCCGCGGCAACCCGGTCGTCTACTACGGCGACGAGCAGGGCTTCACCGGCGCCGGCGGCGACAAGGACGCCCGCCAGACCCTGTTCGCCTCCCGCACCGCCGACTACCTCGACGACGACCTGATCGGCAGCGACCGCACCCACGCCGAGGACACCTACGACACGCGAGCACCGCTCTATCAGCGGATCAGTGCTCTCGCGAAGCTCCGCAAGGCCCACCCCGCCCTGACCGACGGCATCCAGCAGGAGCGGTACGCGGCCGACGGCGCGGGCGTCTACGCCTTCTCCCGCACCGGCACGGGCAAGGACACCACCGAGTACGTCGTCGCCTTCAACAACTCCGGCGAGGCCGAGGAGGCCACCTTCGCGACCGGTTCCGCCCGGATGACGTTCAAGGGCCTCCACGGCACCGACGCCACCGCCACCAGCGACGCCGACAAGAAGATCACCGTCACCGTCCCGGCCGGCTCGGCGATCGTCCTCAAGGCGTCCGGCCCGCTCGCCGAGCCCGCCGCGAAGCCCACGGTCACCCTCAAGACCCCCGAGGCGGGCGCCACCGGCACCGTCGAGGTCACCGCCGACGTCGAGGGCGGCCGGCTCAACCGGGTCGTCTTCGCCGCCCAGACCGGCAACGGCAGGTGGCAGACGCTCGGCTCCGCCGACCACGCCCCCTACAAGGTCACCCACACCATCGGCGAGGACGTCCCCGCCGGTACCGCCCTGCGCTACAAGGCCGTCGTGATCGACTCGGCAGGGCGTACCGCGAGCGCCCTGGCCGCCTCCACCACCGGCACCCCGCCCGTCGAGGAACCACCCACCGCCGCATCCCGCGACTACGCGATCGTCCACTACAAGCGCGCCGACGGCGACTACGACGACTGGGGCCTGTACGCCTGGGGCGACCTCGCCGACGGCGAGGCCACCGAGTGGCCGGACAGCCACCCCTTCACAGGCCGCGACGCCTACGGCGCCTTCGCCTACGTCAAGCTCAAGCCGGGCGCGTCCGACCTCGGCTTCCTCGTCATCGACAAGGAGGGCGGCAAGGACGTCGCCACCGACCGCACGATCGACCTCACCAGGACCGGCGAGATCTGGATCGAGCAGGGCAAGGAGACCGTCACCACCGAGCGGCCCGAGTACCCGGCTCAGGACACCACGAAGGCGGTGCTCCACTACCACCGCGCCGACGGGAACTACGACGGCTGGGGCCTGCACACCTGGACCGGTGCCGCGAACCCCACCGACTGGTCGAAGCCCCTGGAGCCGGTGAAGACTGATGCCTATGGCGCTGTCTTCGAGGTGCCGCTCGCCGAGGGTGCCACCAGCCTCAGCTACATCCTCCACAAGGGCGACGAGAAGGACCTCCCCACCGACCAGTCGCTGGACCTCAAGGCGAACGGCCACGAGGTGTGGCTGTTGAACGGCCAGGAGAAGTACCTGCTGCCGCAGCCGGCCGGCTCCGCGGCGGCCCTCGACCCGACCACCTCCAAGGCGGTCTGGATCGACCGGGACACCATCGTCTGGGACGGTTCGGAGGCCGCCGCCTCCACCCAGCTCCTCGCCTCCCGAACCGGTTCCGTCAAGGTGCGGGACGGTGCGCTGACCAGCGACGACGCGCGCTGGCTCCGGCTGACGAGTACGACGCTCACCGACGCCCAGAAGGCGAAGTTCCCGCACCTGAAGGACGGCACCGCCTGGTCCGTCGACCCGCGTGACCGGGACCGGGTGCGCGAGGCCCTGCGCGGCCAGGTCGTCGCCGCCCAGCACGCCGCCAACGGTGCCGTGCTCGCGGCGACCGGCGTGCAGATCGCGGGTGTCCTGGACGACCTCTACGCCGCCGGCGCCACGAAGGCGAAGCTCGGCCCGACCTTCCGCCACGGCCGCCCCACCCTCTCCGTGTGGGCGCCGACCGCGCAGGACGTCTCCCTGGAGATCGGCGACCGCACCGTCCGGATGCGCCGCGACGACGCCACCGGCGTCTGGTCCGTCACCGGCCCGCGCTCCTGGAAGGGCGAGGAGTACCGGTACCGGGTGAAGGTGTGGGCGCCCAGCACCCGCGAGATCGTCACCAACGTGGTCACCGACCCCTACTCGGTCGCCCTGACCACCGACTCCGAGCGCAGCCTCGTCGTCGACCTGGCCGACCGGGACCTGAAGCCGCGCGACTGGTCGACGTACGACAAGCCGAAGGCCGTACCGCTCAAGGACGCCCAGATCCAGGAACTGCACATCCGCGACTTCTCCGTCGCGGACCGCACCGCGGAGCACCCCGGCACCTACCTCGCCTTCACCGACCAGGACAGCGACGGCAGCAGGCACCTGCGCGAGCTGGCCGAGGCCGGCACCTCGTACGTGCACCTGCTGCCCGCGTTCGACATCGCCACCATCCCCGAGAAGAAGCCCGACCAGGCCACCGTCGACTGCGACCTCGCCTCCTACCCGGCCGACTCCGCCAAGCAGCAGGAGTGCGTGGCGAAGGCCGCCGCCGAGGACGCCTACAACTGGGGCTACGACCCGTACCACTACACGGTCCCCGAGGGCTCCTACGCCACCGACCCGGACGGCACCGAGCGCACGGTCGAGTTCCGGAAGATGGTCAAGGCGCTCAACGAGGACGGCCTGCGGGTCGTCATGGACGTGGTCTACAACCACACCGCCGCGAGCGGCCAGGCGGAGACGAGCGTCCTGGACCGCATCGTCCCCGGCTACTACCAGCGGCTCCTCGCCGACGGCTCGGTCGCCGACAGCACCTGCTGCGCCAACACGGCCACCGAGAACGCCATGATGGGCAAGCTGGTCGTCGACTCGATCGTCACCTGGGCCAAGGAGTACAAGGTCGACGGGTTCCGCTTCGACCTCATGGGCCACCACCCGAAGGCCAACATCCTCGCGGTCAGGAAGGCGCTGGACGAGCTGACCCCCGCGAAGGACGGCGTCGACGGCAAGAAGATCATCCTGTACGGCGAGGGCTGGAACTTCGGCGAGATCGCCGACGACGCCCGCTTCATGCAGGCCACGCAGAAGAACATGGCCGGCACCGGCATCGCCACCTTCTCCGACCGGGCCCGTGACGCCGTGCGCGGCGGCGGCCCCTTCGACGAGGACCCCGGCGTGCAGGGCTTCGCCTCCGGCCTCTACACCGACCCCAACTCCGCGGCGGACAACGGCACCGAGGCCGAGCAGAAGGCCCGCCTGCTGCACCACCAGGACCTGATCAAGGTGGGCCTGAGCGGCAACCTCGCCGACTACACCTTCACCGACACCAGCGGCAAGGAGGTCAAGGGCTCCCAGGTCGACTACAACGGCGCCCCCGCCGGATACGCGGCCGCCCCCGGCGACGCCCTCGCCTACGCGGACGCGCACGACAACGAGACGCTGTTCGACGCGCTCGCCTTCAAGCTGCCGAAGGACACCCCTGCCGCGGACCGGGCCCGGATGCAGGTCCTCGCCATGGCGACGGCCACCCTCTCGCAGGGCCCGGCCCTCTCCCAGGCGGGCACCGACCTGCTGCGCTCCAAGTCCCTGGACCGCAACTCCTACGACAGCGGCGACTGGTTCAACGCCATCCACTGGAACTGCGCGGACGGCAACGGCTTCGGCCGCGGTCTGCCGCCGGCCGCCGACAACGAGGCCAAGTGGCCCTACGCCAAGCCCCTGCTCGGCACGGTCGAGGTCGGCTGCCCGCAGATCGAGGGCACCTCGGCCGCATACCGGGACCTGCTGAGAATCCGTACGACGGAGCAGGCCTTCTCCCTCGACACGGCCGCCCAGGTGCAGTCCCGGCTCGCCTTCCCGCTCTCCGGGAAGGACGAGACACCCGGCGTGATCACGATGACCCTCGGTGACCTGGTCGTCGTCTTCAACGCCACACCGGAGCGGCAGGGGCAGCGCGTCGCCGCGCTCGCCGGGACCGGCTACCGGCTGCACCCGGTGCAGGCGGCGGGCGGGGACGCGGTCGTGAAGACCTCGTCGTACGCGAAGGGGTCCGGCACGTTCACCGTCCCGGCGCGCACGGTCGCGGTGTTCACCACCGCCGGCTGACCCTCTGAGGAGCTGCGGCTAGTGTGAGCCCTCCCGACCCGGATCAGGAGGGCTCATGCCGCAGATCACCGTCGACTACTCCGAGCGACTGGCGGACGGCTTCGACCGGCCCGCCTTCGCGCGGGACCTGCACACCGCCGTGGTGGAGATCGCGGCGGCCAGGCAGCCGGCGTGCAAGACCCGGTTCCGGCGGACCGAGGACGTCGTGGTCGGCCCCGACACCGACGGGCACGCCCTCGTGCACGTCCACATCGCCCTGCTGCCCGGCCGCACGGACGAGACCAAGGCCCACCTCACCGAGACCGTCCTGGAACTGCTGCGGCAGTACGTCAAGCCGGCCGGAGGACTGATGCTGCACGCCTCCGCCGAGGTGCGCGACCTCGACGCCTCGTACCGGAAGTTCGAGGAGTAGGGGCCCGCTAGGAAGCGGCCAGTGAGATCAGCCGGGTGGCGAGGTCGGTGAACGGCCCGTCGCCCGGCTCGTTCTTGAGCAGGTCACGGAGGAGCGCGGCCAGTTCCTCGTCGCGGGCGGCGGCCACGGCGGCGAGCGCGGCGAAGTCCTGCACCAGCTGCGCCTCCAGCTCGGCGCGCGGGATGCGCCTGCCGTCCAGCCAGATCAGCGCCGTCGACTCGACGAGCGAGATCCAGGACCGTACGACCAGTTCCAGCCGCACCGGCGCCGGGCCCACCACGCCCATGTGCGCCACCATCTGCTCGTACGCGGCCTGCCGTACGGAGTCGATCAGCGCGTTCGTGGCCGAGGAGCCCACCGCCGGGCCGCCGCGCATCAGGGCGGCGAAACCGGGCCCGTGCTCGTCGACGAAGTCGAAGAAGCGGGCCATCACCCGCCGCAGCCGCGACCCCAGCGGGCCCTCCCGCGGCTCCGCGAACCGGGACGCCAGATCATCCGCCGCACGCCTCAACGCCGCCTCGTACAGGCTGAGTTTGCCGGGGAAGTAGTGGTAGACCAGCGGGCGGGAGATGCCCGCCCGTGACGCTATCTCGTCGATGGAGACCTCGTCGGGGGAGCGCCGGCTGAACAGTTCGAGGGCCACGCCGATCAACTGCTGCCGCCGCTCCTCGACTCCCATCCTGCGCCGCACCCCGCTCGTCATACGAACACCTTACCGATCGATTCCGGCCGTGAACGGTCCGGACCGGACAGTGGTGTTCGTCCGGTCAATGCAGTCCGTCGACCGACCGCCCGTTCCCGAGCGTGCCCTTGAGCTCGGCGCGGGCGCTTCTCTCGGCGCGGACGGCCAGCAGCCGGCCCCGCGCCGAGCCCTCGACCCCGCCCGTCGCCCTGACGGACGCCAGGTCGCGACTGCCGGCGGCGAGCAGGTACCAGGTGCCGGATCCGGACTTCCACAGCACCCCGGCCAGCACCCGCGGTTCGCGCTCCCCGCAGGCCGGCGCGGACTCGGCCTTCGCCGCCACCGCCCCGAACCGCGCGCCCGGGGTGTGGAACTGCGCCAGCACCCGCGCCCCACCGCCCCGCCAGGTCTCCGCCCGCGTGCACACCCACGCCGCCTCGCCGCTCCGGTCGGGCAGCGGCTGCTCGGCGAACGCCCACGCGTTCACGCTCCGTACGCCCGCCGAGCGCATCGCGCTCAGCGAGCAGGCGTACGGCGCCCAGAGGCGCAGCGCCCCGGCGCCGGAGGCCTCACGCGTCTCGCCGGGACGCCCGGCGGTGAGGTGGGCCGGGACCAGTTCACCGAGGTCGGTCACCAGCCGGGTGCCGGTGCCGTCGGTCAGCCGCAGCACGTTCCAGGAGGCGCACGGCCCCGATCGGAGGGCGGGACTCGCCAGCGGTGAGGTCACGCCGTCGGTGAAGGCGAGGGCCGTCGCCTCCGAGCCGGGCTCGCGCAGGTTCTGTTCACCCGCCTCACGCACCCAGGGCGCCAGCAGATAACGGACGTTGCCGTCGACGCGGCTCAGCACCACCGCGCTCGACCCGGCCCGCCCGGCACCGTCGACGCGGGCGAGGTCGAACACGGCCCCCCGCGCGCCGTCCTCCGGCTCGGCGTACCTGGCCAGGCGCAGACCGTCGTACAGCACCACCACGCGCGCGGTGTCGACCGTCCCCGCGTACAGCAGCCGGGGCGGTCCGGCGGGACCGCCGGACGGGGTGCCCGGGGTCGCCGACACCCGCACGCCCTCCCCGGGCCGGGCCCAGACGGCGAGGGCGCGGCGCAGCAGGGCCTCGTCGCCGGTGCGGTCGCCGCGCGCCGGCCACACGGAGAAGTCGGTGCGCGCGGAGGTCCGCCACGCGGTGGGGGAGACCCGGGTCAGCTTCCCCGGGTCCAGCGCGGCCTGCGCGGCCGGGTTGCGCGCGTACGGGGGCGCGGCGGCGCCGTCCGGTCCCCAGCCGTCGCCCGGCAGCCCCAGCAGCGTCCCGCACACCGCCAGCGCCGCCCCGCCGACCAGCGCGGCCTTCAGACGCCGGCGGCGGCGCAGCAGATCCGTCGGCCGGGCCTGGAGCACGCAGGGGTCGAACTCGGGGGAGTCGAGCAGCCGGTACGGGTCGGGGATCCGGTCGGCCTCCTCCAGCGCGGCGTCCACGTCGGCGACGCCCGCCGCCGCGAGCACCTCCCGCACGTCCCCGTCCGGGAGCCGCTCCAGGCCGCGCAGGGCGTGGGCGGCGCGGGCCGGCCCGGACAGCTCGGACAGCCGCTGCTCCAGCGCGAGCTCGTCGGCGCCTCCCGAGCGCGGGAACAGCTTCAGCCCCCACACCCGCGGAAGCGGCGACGGCAGCCGCGCCCCGCGCCCCAGCGCCGTACGCAGCACCTGGAGGCGGAGCAGCGCGTACCCGGGGTCGCCGTCGCGGCCGGTCCGCTGGGCGGGGACCGGCGGAGCGGGCGTGCGGCCCCGGGGCAGTGCCCGCTGGACCAGGGAGTGCGCGGTGAGCACCCGCCTGCTCCGGCCCCTGCCGGACGGCAGCACCAGGTAGGCGAGCCGGACGAGCCGCGGATAGTGCTCGACGAGCGCGGCCTCGGCCTGCTCGACGCCCACGACCGGACCGGCAGCGGAGGAGGCGGGGGAGGGCGGGACGACATCCTGTGACTGCACGTCCAGCAGAACGAGCGGACCGGGGGATGGTCACCGGGAATTGAGCATCGCGGGCGTTGCGGCCGTATCGAAGGGCGAGGGCCCCGAGCCGGGGCTCCGTGCGGCATGTCGCCCGTGAGGGACCGGAGGAACACATGAGGCTGACCCGACCGATGCTCGCGCTGGCCGGTGCGGCGGCGGCACTGGCGCTGACCGCCTGCGGATCCGGCGGGGGCGGCGAGGACGAGGTGCCGCCCACCGCGACCGGCAGCCTGGAGCACCTGGCCGCCGAGGCGGAGTGCGACCCGAACATGCAGACCGACGCCGACACCATCCGCCAGGCGCTGTGCGAGAAGGGCGACGAGAAGTACGTCCTCGCCACCTTCGCCACCGACCGGGGCCAGGCCGAGTGGCTCAGCACCGCCAAGGACTACGGCGGCTACTACCTCGTCGGCCGCAAGTGGGTGGCCGTCGGCGAGGAGCGGACCGTCACGGCCCTGCGGAGCACACTCGGCGGGACCATGGAGGAAGGGTCCGAGCACATGAACCCCGGCGGCAGCCACAACCAGGGCGGCCACCACGGCTGACCCGCGGTCCTCGGGCACACGAAGGGGCCGGCGGTGGGATCTCCCACCGCCGGCCCCTTCTCCGGTTACCGGACCGCCGCTACTGGCAGTCCTGGCCGCTGTTGATGCACTCGACCATCTGGTTCATCAGATCCTCGTCGAAGAAGTTGATGAAGTCGTTGTGGTCGGTGATCGGCTTGTGCAGCTGCTCCGGGAAGGAGTCCACCGCGAACGGGTTCACGACCTGCCCGTTCTCGATCCGCGGGGCCGGGATGTTGTCGTAGACCAGGCGGACCTGGAGCTGGGGGATGGCCTGGAAGCCGTTCGAGCAGGTGCCGTCCGCCTCGACGAAGTCGACGTGCGTGCGGTGGTTGGCGCTGTCGATGTTCTGGCCGTCCCAGCAGCTCTGGAAGGCGGACGTCCGGACCACGCTGCTGCCCTCGGGGCAGACCGGGTACTTGTCCGTCACCTGCCGGTCCTCGAAGCCGGTGCAGCTCCAGGCGGTGTTGGCGTTGTTCAGGCCGTTGGTGAAGGCCTTCGCGTCACCGGTGATGATGCGCAGGGCCGTCGGCATGGCGACGACGTCGCTCGTCCGGTTGCCGACGAACTTCAGCTCCACGTCGGTGGGCGCGACGATCTTGCCGACGTTGCCGTCCTGCCCGCCGCCCGGCTGGTCCTGGTCGATGTCCTGCGTACCGTCCTGGATCCGCAGGACCGGCCAGAAGTACGTCGACCGGTCGCCCTGGTTCTGGCAGGTCGTCTCGCCGTTCGCCAGGTCCTCGTCGCTCGCGAAGGCGGTGTTGGCCTGGTTGCCGACGTAGTCGTGCTGGTGCTGGGCGCCGTTGCTGACACCGGGAGCGACGATCACGTTGTCCGAGTTGCGGAGCTCGTTCTCGTTGGTGCCGCACTCGGTGGTGAAGCTGCCCGTCGAACCGCCGTCGCCGTTCGCGGCCAGACCGTTCGGCAGGTTGCGGGAGTTCGGCTGGACGTCCTCGATCCTGATGAAGTCGTCCGCCACGGGGCCGTTGTCGGCCTGACCGCCGTTGCCCTGGTCCTGGCCGTTGTCCTGGCCGCCGTCGCCCTGGTTCTGACCGTTGTCCTGGTCCTGGTCCTGGTCCTGGCCGCCGCCGTTCCCCGGCTGCTCGGCCGGAACGCCCTGGCACCGGGCGAACCGGCCCAGGTCGCGCGGCGCCTTGCCGCCCGCCCGGTTGATGTTGACGCCGATCCGGTCCAGGGTGGCCGTCCGCTTGGACTTCAACGGTCCGAGGATGGCGTTGTCGACGTAGCTCGCGTCACCCGCCTGGGCCTGGCGCGTCTCCGCGAGACGCGTGTAGGCGTCCGTGATCTGCCGGTCCAGCAGCGCCAGTTCCTTCGCCACACCCCTGCGTGCCTTCCTCGGCACCTTCGTCAGCTTCTGGCCGACGTCGGGGCAGTTGATCGTGGCGACCTGCGCCCCCCTCGACTTCGTCCGGTTGTGGCCTCCGTCCTCGTGCGCCGAGGCATAGAAGTTGGCCCAGACCAGCCCGCCCCCACCGAGCGCCAGGGCCGCCGCCCCGGCTGTCACTTTGGTGGCCAGCGGCATACGGCGTTTTCTTGTGTTGCGTCCCATGGAACTCCCTCTTGACCTTCCTTACGGGGGCATCCCTTTGCGGGGCATCGAGCGGCCCGACAGGAGTGAAGCGGCTCCCTTGAGTACGGGAACCGCCCCACGGGTGTTCACCCGTCACGGAAATCGGTGAGAAGTCCGTACGCCACACTGGTTTCAACAGGCTCTGGAATACCGGGAGTTGTCGACCGTCCACCCGGAGTGAAGGGGCGGCGGGCCCGGTTTCACCGGCCGTGGTCGAGATACGCGAGAACCGCCAGCACGCGCCGGTTGTCGTCGTCCGAGACCTCAAGACCCAGTTTGGCGAAGATGTTCGCGGTGTGCTTCGCGATCGCCCGTTCCGTCACCACCAGCTTGGCCGCGATCGCCGCGTTGGTCCGCCCCTGCGCCATCAGCTCCAGCACCTCCAGCTCGCGGGGCGTCAGCCGCGCCAGCGGCCGGTCGTTCCCCGACTGCCGTGCCAGCAACTGCTGGATCACCTGCGGATCCATCGCCGTACCTCCCCGCGCCACCCGCCGTACCGCGTCCACGAACTGCTCCGCGTCGAACACCCGGTCCTTCAGCAGGTAGCCCACCCCGCCGCTGCCGTCCGCCAGCAACTCCCGCGCGTAGAGCTGCTCCACATGCTGCGAGAGCACCAGCACCGGCAGCCCTGGCCGCCTGCGGCGCGCCTCCAGCGCGCACTGCAGCCCCTCGTCGGTGTGCGTCGGCGGCAGCCGTACGTCGACCACGGCGACGTCGGGCTCCCGCTCGGCCAGCGCCCGTGCCAGCTCGGGCCCGGACTCCACGGCCGCCGCGATCTCGAAGTCGTGCGCTTCGAGCAACCGGACGAGTCCGTCGCGCAGCAGGAACAGGTCTTCGGCTAGGACAACGCGCAAGGCATCTCCATGGTGACCATGGTGGGACCGCCGGCGGGGCTGCTGACGGCCAGGACGCCGTCGAATGTACCCAGTCGCCGCTCCACCCCGGTCAGTCCCGAACCGGTGCCGATCACCGCACCGCCCCGCCCGTTGTCGGTGACCGTCACCCGCAGATGGCCGTCGGCGTGGTGCAGGTCGACCCAGACACGGTCCGCCCCGGAGTGCTTCACCGCGTTGGTGAGCACCTCGCTCACCGCGAAGTACGCCGCCGACTCCACCGGCGCCTCCGCCCGTCCGGGCAGCTCCACGGTCACCTCGGTGGCCACCGGCAGCCGCAGCGCCAGCGCCCGCACCGCGTCCCCGAGCCCGCGCTCGGCCAGCACCGGCGGGTGGATGCCGCGCACCAGCTCCCGCAGCTCGGTCAGCGCCTCGGCGGAGGACCGCCGGGCGTGCGCCAGCAGCTCACGCGCCTTCGCCGGGTCCTTCTCGATCAGCGCCTCGATCGTCCCCAGGTCCATGCCCATGGCGACCAGCCGCGCCTGCGCCCCGTCGTGCAGATCCCGCTCGATGCGCCGCAGTTCGGCGGCGGAGGTGTCCACGGCGTCCCGCCGGGTCTCGGTCAGCACCCGCACCCGCTCGGTCAGCTCGCCCCGGCCCGAGCCGAGGACGGCCCGCGTGAGCAGGAAGTGCGCGTGCAGCAGGCGCGGGACGAGGAAGTGCGCGAGGAGCAGCAGGGCGAGGGCGAGGACGCCGGCGCCCAGCGCGGACGTCTGGCCGGAGACCGGCACGAAGCCGTACCAGTACCCGTCGGGCAGCACCCGCCACAGTCCGGCCGCGATGGCCACGCCCTCCAGCGGGTAGACCAGCAGCACGAACGGCAGCAGCGCGGTGAGGAAACCGGCGGTCATGTCGACCGGCAGCCACCGCAGGTCCCGCCAGGTCGCCGGGTCACCCAGCATCCCGAACGTCCGCCCCCACGGATTGGCGTCCTCCGGTATCGGCCGGTACGACGGCGGGATCCGCACCCCGCCCCACTCGGCCGCCAGCACCCGCCGCCAGTTCGCGAACGCCCGCACCCCTTGCAGTACGTACGGGGTGGTGACGATGCCGACGCCGATGGGGATCAGCGCGATGGACACGGCGGACAGCACGAACCACAGCACCGCCCCCGGCAGCGCCACCAGGGCGAGCGCCAGCCCTCGTATCGCGGCGAGCGCGATGCCCCGCCCCCTGGTCCGTCCGCTGTCGTTCTTCGTGTCGGTGGTCATGGCACAAGTCTGGCCGGGCGGGACCGGCGGGGCACTGGGCCGGGCACCCGGCCTGGGGGTGGTGCTGGCTACACCCCTCCGGTGGCCCCCAGCACCTTCGCCTCCACCTCCGGATCGAGCCCCTTGACGGTCCGGTCCGGGCGCCGGGGCGCGGTGCCGCCGATGTCCTTCAGCCAGGCCCAGGTGTCGGCCACGGTCCCGGCGACCGGGCGGCAGCGCAGCCCCGCCGCGACCGCCCGGGAGACGTCCGCCGAGTGCAGCGCGTCGTACCCCTCACTGCCCGGCGGCACCCACACCGGCAACTGCGTCCACGGCTCGATCCCCGCTTCGAGGATCACCTCCGGCGCGGTCCACCGCAGCTCGGCCGCGCCCCCGGTCACCTCGGCGCACGCCTCCAGCAGCCCGCCCATCGTGGTGTGCCCCTGCGGCGACATCAGGTTGTACGGCCCGCCCAGCCCCTGCTCCGCCGCCCCGAGGATCCACTCCGCGAGGTCGCGGACGTCGACGTACTGGAGCGGCAGGTCACGCGGGCCCGGCGCGAGGACCGGCCCGCCGCGCGCCATCCGGTCCAGCCACCAGGGCAGCCGGCCCACGTTCTCGTACGGCCCGAGGAGCAGCCCCGCCCGCACCAGCAGCGACCGGTCCGCGCCGAAGGCGTCCACGGCGGCCAGCTCACCGCCCCGCTTGTCCCGCGCGTAGTCCGTGAGGCCGGCGTCGGCACGGGCGCCCTCCACCACGGGTGCCCGCTCGGTGTACCCGGCGGGCGGGGCCCAGTCGTACACCGAGCAGCTCGACACGTACACGTACCGTCCCGCGCGGCCCCGCAGCAGCCGCGCCGCGTCCCGCACCGCGCGCGGCGCGGCCGACCAGGTGTCGACGACGACGTCCCACTGGCCGGGCTCCTCGTCGAGCGCGGCCAGGCCGTCCGGCGCGGTGCGGTCGCCCCGCAGCGTCCGCGCGCCCTTCGGGGCCTCGTGCCGCCCCCGGTGGAAGACGGTCACCTCCCAGCCCCGCCCGAGGGCCGCCTCGACGACGGCCCGGCCCGCGAACTCCGTACCACCCAGCACCAGAAGTCTCATACCGGTGACTCTGCCCGGCCGGGCGGCATGGGGGAACGGGAATCTGCTGACGGCAGACCGGCCGCGGGCCGGCTCAGCGTCCCGCCGGCGGCACGTACTGGTAGCCGACCCGGCGCACCGTGCGGATCGCGTCCCGGTGTCCGGAGCCCAGTTTGCGGCGCAGCCGGGCGATGTGGACGTCGACGGTACGGCCGTCGCCGACGTGGCCGTAGCCCCACACCGTGCCGACCAGGTGGTCCCGGGTGTGCACCCGGTTCGGGTGCGCCACGAGATGGGCGAGCAGCTCGAACTCCAGGTAGGTGAGGTCGAGTTGCCGCCCGTCGACGTGGGCGGTGCGCTGCGCGGGGTCGACCCGGATCAGCGGGTCGCCGGCGGCTTCGGGACCGGGGGAGCCGGCCGGGAAGGGCGGCCGCCGGTCGGCGGGGACCAGCACCAGGTAGCCGACCATCGGCGGGCGGCCGGGCAGGACGGGCAGGGCGCTCTGCGGCGCGGGCAGCCAGGTGGCACCCGGCGGCAGCAGGTCTGCCACGGTCACCACCTCGTCCCGGTCGACGGCACGCAGCCGGGGAGGAACGGTGGGGGAGACGGGGGACAGGGAACGGGGGGTCGCCATGAGTCGTCAGCTCTTTCGCGCGAAGGAGTTCGTCGAGGACGTACGCGGTGCGCGCCGGCCGAAGGCCGGAAGGGGATCCGGGCGTCAGAGAGCCGGCGCGTTCGTCGCGCGACAACACACCCGGTCGAAGTCGTGGTGCTGACGGGAAGGCCAGAACGGTTCCAGGTCACGGCGACCCGTCGCGTCGTACTTCCGGAAGCTGGCCATACTCCCATTGAAGCAGACACCCGCGGTCCGCAGGAGCCCCCTTCCACGGCTCGGACAACGCGCGAGGGCGCCCACCCCCCCCCACGGTGGACGCCCTCGCGCGCGGACTGCGGTACGGATCAGACCTGGCCGGCCTTCTCCAGCGCGGTGCAGCACGTGTCGACCAGCAGGCGGGTCACCACGTACGGGTCGACGTTGGCGTTCGGACGGCGGTCCTCGATGTAGCCCTTGCCGTCCTTCTCGACCTGCCACGGGATGCGGACCGAGGCGCCGCGGTTCGAGACGCCGTAGGAGTACTCGTTCCACGGGGCGGTCTCGTGCAGACCGGTCAGGCGGTCGTCGATGCCGGCGCCGTAGTTCTTGACGTGGTCCAGCGGCTTGGAGCCCTCACCGAGGGACTCGCACGCGGTGATGATCGCGTCGTAGCCCTCGCGCATCGCCTTGGTGGAGAAGTTGGTGTGCGCGCCCGCGCCGTTCCAGTCGCCCTTGACCGGCTTGGGGTCGAGGGTGGCGGAGATGTCGAAGTCCTCGGCGGTGCGGTAGAGCAGCCAGCGGGCCACCCAGAGCTGGTCGGAGACCTCCAGCGGGGCCAGCGGGCCGACCTGGAACTCCCACTGGCCGGGCATGACCTCGGCGTTGATGCCGGAGATGCCGAGGCCCGCCTTCAGGCAGTTCTCCAGGTGCGCCTCGACGACGTCACGGCCGAAGATCTCGTCCGAGCCGACACCGCAGTAGTAGCCGCCCTGCGCGGCCGGGAAGCCGCCCTCGGGGAAGCCGAGCGGGCGGGCGCCCTTGAAGAAGGTGTACTCCTGCTCGATGCCGAAGATCGGCTCCTGGGCGGTGAACTTCCCGGCGACCTCGGCCAGCGCGGCACGCGTGTTGGTCGCGTGCGGCGTCATGTCCGTGTTCAGGACCTCGCACAGCACCAGGACGTCGTCACCGCCGCGGATCGGGTCCGGACAGACGAAGACCGGCTTGAGGACACAGTCGGAGGCGTGGCCCTCGGCCTGGTTGGTGGAGGAACCGTCGAAGCCCCAGATCGGCAGCTCCGCGCCCTTGGCGTCGTCGGCCAGGATCTTCGTCTTGGAACGCAGCTTGGCGGTCGGCTCGGTGCCGTCGATCCAGATGTACTCGGCCTTGAAGCTCACGGTCCACATCCTTCGGGGGTGGTCTGGGCGCTGGTGCGGGTGCTGCGGCGCTGCGGCACTGGGGCGCCGCCGTCGATGTCCCGCAGCCTGTCAACAGGCGATTTCCCGGCCATTGCCCGTGTGTGAACCCCGTGTTACCTGACACCGCCGCGTCCCGCCCCGCCGTGTGAGCACGCGTGCCCGGTCGCGGGGGGCGCGGACGGGCCCGCCGCCCCGATGGGGGAGCGGCGGGCCCTGGGAATCCGCGACGAACCCGGACCTCACCCCACCTTCTCGATCACCGCGCGGCGGATCAGGAACTTGCCGGCCTCCCGGACCTGCTCGAAGGCCGCGTTGTTGAGCAGCACGCAACTGCCGGAGACCGAGGTGACCTCCACCGTCGTGGACTTGTTGTTGTCCAGGTTGGTCACCTTCAGCTTCGTGCCGGCCGGGAACCGGTTGCTGGACGCGGCCGGGGCGCCGTCCTCGCCGGAGAGGGTGACGGTCGACCCGTTGCACACCTGCTCACCGGAGGCCTGCGCCGCCCCTTCCCCCTCCTCCGCCGCGGCCGGCGGCTGCGAGGGGGCGGGCTGCTGCGGCTGCGCGGCCTGGGAGTCCTGAGCCGACTCCCCCACCGTGCACCCGGACGCCTCCTGCTGGACCCGGATCTGGGCGATGACCGCCTCGCGGTTGGCGATCCGCGCCTCCGACTGCGCGTCGGGGGCGGCCCGCTGGCCCTCGATGAACTTCTCGTTGTTGCCGAGCGCGGTGGCCAGGCCCTGACAGACGGTCGAGTCCGCCGCCGACTTGGTGGTGGCCGACGGCGGGGTGGCGTTCGACGTGGTCGCCATGACGAAGGCCCCGCCTCCCGCCACCGTCGCGGCACTGACCAGCAGCGCGAGCTTCTTCTTCGGACCGAGCGTTCTCCTGCGCGACATCCGCGCCTCCTGAAGAGGTAGGGGGGCGTACGCCGCTATGTACGAGATACCGAACAGAGTTGCTCAGTGGTCGGTCCGGGCAATCGAAGTGGCTTGCGTCACACGGCCGTCAGCGGGAGAGGGCGTCCCGTACGGCGTCCTCCGTGCGGCCCACGACCGCCGTGCCGTCGTCCGCCGTGATGATCGGCCGCTGGATCAGCTTGGGGTGCGAGGCGAGCGCCGCGATCCAGCGGTCCCGCGTGCCGGCCTCCCGCGCCCACTCCTCGATCCCCAGCTCCGTCGCGACGGCCTCCTGGGTCCGGGTGATGTCCCACGGCTCCAGCCCGAGCCGCTCCAGCACCGCCCGGATCTCGTCCTCGCTCGGCACGTCCTCCAGGTATCGGCGGACGGTGTAATCGGCCCCCTCGGCGTCGAGCAGGCTGAGGGCGCTACGGCACTTGGAACAGGCCGGGTTGATCCAGATCTCCATGCCGCCCACGGTACGCCTCCACCCCCGCTGTTCGAATTTCCAGCCCCTTGGGCGTGTCCCGCGGGACTCCTGTGACACGACGGCAAAACCCTTGCTCACCAGCGCGTTTATTGGCCGGAGCGGGTCTGCTGATTGTCGGTGGAGGGCAGTAGACTGTAAGCAGTGTTCGAGGGTGGTACCGGGGTCGTCGGGGATCCCGGCGGGCCGCCCCGACCGCGACAGGAGGATGCCCGTGCCCGCTGCCGCACTGAAGCCGAAGCCCCTGCCCACCCAGTCCACCGCGAAGCGCCCCGTGCCGCTCGAACTGCCCTGCGCCCCGGTGGAGAAGCGCCCGCTCCCGGCGGGCCGCCCGCGCGAGTGGTACGTCACGCACAACCGCCGGCTCAAGGCGATGCGGCTCGCCATCGCCCTGCTCGACTCCGGCGTCTACCTGCCGAACCAGGCGCGCAACGAGAAGATCCGGAGCACGGCGGACCTGATCGGCGTCCACCCGCCGTCGGACACCACGTGCCACATGGTGCGCGCGTTCATGCGCTACAACCGCTGAGCCGCGGGCCGGTGCCGGGCGGCCTCCGTGTGCGGGGCGCCCGGCACCGGTGTGCCGTGCGCTGAGGCAGTATGGGCGGGTGAGGGCGCCGTCCTCGCACCGAAGTCGCCGCGGTCCGGCGGCACTTGCGCCGGCAGGTCGCGCGGTCGCGGCCCCGCCGGAGGAGAAAGGTACGACGGTTGGCTGAGGAGAGGACGGTCCTGGTCCCGTCGGCCTGGATGACGCCGTCCGGCCGGTACGGACGCGCCGTCGCCCGGGCGTGCGACATCGGCATCGCGCTGGTGGTCCTGGTGGCGGCGGAGTACTACAGCGTCGAGTACGACCTGCTCCTGGGCGGGCTGATGGCGCTGTGCCTGCTGGCCCGCAGACGGTTCCCCGGCACGGTGCTGGCGGCCGTCCTGGGGCTGGGCGTCGTCCAGTTCGTCCTGTACGACCTGCCCGACCTGCCGCTGGCGTCGGCGCCCGCCTCGTACGACGTGGCCGTACTGTTCGCCATGATGTCGGTCGTCCACCACTCCCGGACCACCTGGATGCCGTACCTCGCGGGCGCCGTGGTGCTGCTGGCCACGGCGGCCGGGACGGTGGGGATGCCGGCCCTCGGCATCGAGCCGTTCGTCGACCTCGAATCGCTCCTGGTCTTCTGGGGGCTGACGCTGACGGTCTGGCTGACGGCCTTCGCCCTGCACACGCGGCGTCTCTACGCCGAGAGCCAGGCGGCCCGCGCCTGGCACGCCGAGCGGGAACAGGAGCAGCGCGTCCGGCTGGCCGCGACCCGGGAGCGGGCCGAGATCGCCCGTGAACTGCACGACGTGGTGGCGCACAGCCTGGCCGTGATGATCCTCCAGGCCGACGGCGCCGAGGCCGTGCTGCGCAAGTCGCCGGACAGGGCGCAGTCCGCGCTGAGGACGATCGCCGCCACCGGCCGGGACGCGATCGACGACATGCACCGCATCGTCCGGGTGCTGCGCGAGGGAAACCCGGACCCCGGCGACCCGGACTCCGCCGACGGCGGCCCGCCACGACGGCTGGTCACCCTCGACGAGATCGAGGTCGTCGCCGAACGCGCCCGGGCCGCCGGGCTCACCGTGGACGTGTCGGTCGAGGTCGGCGAGGGACGGCTGTCCCCGGCGGAGGAGATGACGGCCTTCCGCATCGTCCAGGAGTGCCTCACCAACGTGCTCCGCCACGCCGGAGCCGGGGCCGGGGTCGACATCCGGCTCCACGAGGAGCAGGGCACCTTGCTGATCAGCGTGGTCGACGACGGGGCGGGCACCCTCGCCGGCCACGGCGTCGGCGGACGCTCCGGAGGGAACGGACTCGTGGGGATGCGGGAACGGGTGGAGCTCGCCGGGGGCAGCTTCGAGGCCGGCCCCCGGCTCGGCAGCGGATGGCACGTACGTGCCTCGATTCCGACAAGGACGAAGTGATGACGCAGGCGGACAGGCCGATCCGGGTGGCCGTGGTGGACGACCAGCCGCTGATCCGGGCCGGTTTCTCCATGGTGCTGGCCGGTCAGGACGACATCGAGGTCGTCGGCGAGGCGGAGAACGGGGCGGACGCCCTCGACCTGCTGGAGAAGGTCGAGGCGGACGTCGTCATCATGGACGTCCGCATGCCCGTCATGGACGGCATCCAGGCCACGGAGCGGCTGATGCGGCTCGACGATCCGCCCGGCGTGCTGGTGCTGACCACCTTCGACAACGACGAGGACGCGTTCGCGGCGCTGCGCGCCGGAGCCGGCGGCTTCCTGCTGAAGAACGCCCCCGCCGCGGAGGTCGTGAACGCCATCCGGGTCCTGGCCGCGGGGGAGTCGGTGGTGGCGCCGCGCATCACCCGGCTGCTCCTCGACCGGGTCTCGGACCGGCTGGCACCGGCGAACGGACAGGCCGAACGGCTGGACGTCCTCACCGCGCGCGAGCGGGACGTGCTCGCGCTGGTAGCCCGGGGGCTGTCCAACGCCGAGATCGCGGAGGAGCTGTACGTCGCGAGGGCCACGGTGAAGACGCACCTGGGCAACCTCATGGCGAAGCTGCACCTGCGGGACCGTGCCCAGGCCGTCGCGTTCGCCTACGAGTCCGGGCTGGTCCGTCCCTCCCCCTGAGGGTGCGGAAGCGCCCCCGGGTTCTGCCCCCGGGGGTGCAGGGGCACCCCGTCCGGTGTGCCAGATCCGCCGCCTCCGATCTCGGGTCCGTGGCCGATGTCCGGCGGGTCGCCGAACTCCAGACTTCTCACTGTCGCCGAACGCGGCCGAGAAGACATCCGGAGGATCCGATGAACGCCACGCCCACCACGCCCACCCCGCGGAACCGCGAGCGGAACCGTCTCGTCGTCGGCGCGGCCGCGGCCGTGATCGCCGCGGCCCTGGCCGCCGGAGCGGGGTACTGGTGGCTGGACCGCGACGAGCTCAGCCAGGCCTCCGCCGAGGACTGCCGGCTGGCGCAGCGCATCGTCACCGAGGCCGAGGAGGTCTCCACCGGCCCCGCCCCGGACGCGGAGAAGTGGTGGCAGGAGACCGGCGACGAGCGCCGCGCGCAGATGGAGGACGGCTACCTCGGAGCCAAGATCTCCCGGTACGAGGGCTGGGCGCTCGCGACCGCCCGGAAGTCCCCCGAAGCGCCGTCCGCGAAGGACGTGAAGAACCTCCAGGAAGAGGCGCGGGGACACTGCTCGGACTCCGGCGTCACCCTCACCATGCCGCCGCTCGGCGCCTGACCCGGATCACGGGAACCGTCCCCATGGCTGTCCACACCGCCGCCCGCGACCGCGCACCGGACGACGTCATCACCGCCACCGGCCTGGTGAAGACCTACCGCCAGGGCACCGCCGAGGTGCGGGCCCTCGACGGGGTGTCCGTCGGTATCCGGCGCGCCCGGTTCACCGCCGTCGTCGGCCCCTCCGGGGCGGGCAAGTCGACCCTGATGCACTGCGTCGCCGGACTCGACACCGTCACCTCCGGCAGCATCGTCCTGGACGGGACGGAGATCACCGGCCTGTCCGACCGGCAGCTGACCCGGGTGCGCCGGGAGCGGATCGGATTCGTCTTCCAGTCGTTCAACCTGCTGCCGCAACTCACGGCGTACGAGAACATCGTGCTGCCCGTCACCATGTCCGGCGGGCGCCCGGACCGCGCCCTGGTGGACCACCTCTGCGAGGTCCTCGGCATCGCCCACCGGCTCTCGCACCGCCCCGCCGAGCTGTCCGGGGGCCAGCAGCAGCGGGTCGCCGTGGCCCGGGCGCTGGTGGCCCGACCGGCCGTGCTCTTCGCCGACGAACCCACCGGCAACCTCGACTCCAGGGCCGGCGCCGAAGTCCTCACCATGCTGCGCCGGTCCGTCGACGACCTCGGCCAGACGGTCGTGATGGTCACCCACGACCCCGCGGCAGCACGGTACGCGGACCGGGTGCTGACCCTCGCGGACGGACGCGTCGTCAAGGACGAGCACACCGCTCCCGTCGGCGACGTCATGGGGAGGCGGCGATGAGCACCCCGTGGCGCGCGACCGTCCTGGGCTCCCAGGTGGCGGAACTCCTGCGGCGGCCCGGACGGTTCGCGGCGACCGGACTGTCGCTGCTGATCGCGGCGTTCGTCGTCTTCGGGACCGTCATGGCCCAGCAGATCATCACCGCGACCGTCGTCGAGAAGTTCCGCGGCACGCCCGAAGCGGTGTCGCTGGTGGTCACGCCCGGCGACGGGGAGGACATCGGCGAGGACCGCCTGCGCGAGATCCTGAAGACGCCCGGAGTCGCCGAGGCCGTCGGCCGGCTCGACGGCGGCAGCCCGCTGGACGGCAGCGCCGTCGAACGCTACCTCGCCCTGTCCGCGGACCCGGGCACCGGCGCCCTGGCGGAAGTCCGGCTGGTCGAAGGCACCTACCCCTCCGGCCCGGGCCGGCTCGCCGTCGACACGCGGGCCGCCCGGGAGTACGGCCTCGCCCCGGGATCGTCGCTCACCCTGCTGCAACCCGAGTCCGACGGCGAAGGCACCCGACGGGTGACGGTCGAGGTCAGCGGCATCGTCCGCAGCACCGTCACGGACGACACGGGGCCCACGGGGTACGCCCCCGGCCCGCGGATCGGGGAACTGCTCGGCGTGCCGGGCTACTCCCGCATCGACATCCGCACCGACACCGCGTCCGGTTCCGTGGATCCGGCGGAACGGATCCGGCAGGCGGTGCCCGGAGCACAGGTGCGGTCCGGGGACGAGGTGCGGGAGGAGGAGGCCCGCGAGGCGGTGGCGGAGGCGAAGGACACCCTGGAGCTGGTCACCGTCTTCCTCGCCGTCGCCGTCGGCGCGGCCGTCCTCGTCGCGACCTCCACCTTCCGCATCGTCTTCGCGCGGCGCGTAAGCCAGTTGGCGCTGCTGCGCGCCATCGGGGCGACCCCGCGACGGCTCGCCGCCGCGCTCGTCGCCGAAGGGGCGGTGGTCGGCCTGCTGGCCGGCGCGACCGGTGTGCTGGCGGCCTGGGGCTGCGGGCGGCTCGTCCCCCCGGTCGCCGGGCGGTTCGGGTACGACCTGTCCGTCCCCTCCCACCTTCCGCTGACGGAGGCCGCTCTCACCGTTCTCGGCACCGGTCTGCTCGCGGTCCTGGCGGTCCTGGCCCCGTCCCTGAGCGCCTCACGGGTCTCCCCGCTGCAGGCCCTGCGCAGTGCGGCGTCCGGTGAGGGCGCGGCGGGCGGTACCGGCCGGACTCTGCTGGGCCTGCTGTGCGCGGCGGGCGCCGCGTTCCTCGCCCGGCAGCAGTACGGCGGGCTGCCCCAGCCGGGCGACACGGAGTACGACCGTTTCGCGGCGCTGACCGTCGTGGTGCTCTCGGGCGGGCTGGCCTTCCTGGCCCTGATCGCCCTCGGCCCCCGTCTGGTCCGGCCGGTGCTGGCGGCCGTCGCCGTGCCTCTGCGCCGCACCGGTGCGGCCGGCCGGCTCGCGGTCGCGGGCGTCGGGGGCGCGCCGGGCAGGGCGGCCTCGGTCTCGGTCGTCGTGGCCCTCGGCGTCTGCCTGGTCGGCTCGACCCTGACCTGCCTCGCCTCCCTGCACGCCTACGAGCGCTACCGGCAGGCGGTGGAGGCACCCGCCGACTTCCACCTGTACCCACGGGACAGCGAGACGCTGGACCGGTCGCTCGCCGCCGATCTGGCCTCCCACCCCGAACTCGCCGACGTGACCGCGTTCCGCACGGCGGAGGTCGTCGAGGACTCCCGCAGCGCGACCCTCTCCGACCTCGACCTCGGCACCGTCGGCTCCGGCGTGGGCCTGACCGCCCGTACCGGCTCCCTCGACCACCTCGAACCCGGCCACGTCGTCGTGGACGCCGACCACGCCCACCGGCTCGGCGTCCGGGCCGGCGACCGCGTGACGCTGACGTTCGAGGACCGCCCCGTCGAACTCACCGTGGCGGCGACGCTGCCCGGAGCCGGGCCCTACGGAGGGAACTTCTTCGTCCCCGCCGCGGACCTCACCCGTATGGGAGCGGGCGCCGCGCCCACCACGGTCACCGCCAACGCCTCGCAGGACGACGCCCGGGGGCGGATACGCGCGCAGCGGGCCATCACCGACACGCTGACCGGCCCGGAGCGCGGCGACGGTCGCGTCATCGCCGAGGACTCGACCGCACAGGCCGGCGAGTCGGACGACCTGCGGACGATGGCCACGACAGTGATCATGGTTCTGGGGCTCACCGTCCTGGTGGCGGTCGCGGGAGTCGCGACCACGGCGAGTCTCACCGTCGTCGAGCGCAAGCGCGAGTTCGGGCTGCTGCGGGCCCTGGGGCTCAGCGGGGCGGCCGTGCACCGCATGGTCACGGTGGAGTGCGCGCTCTACGGCGTCCTGGGCGGGGTCCTCGGTCTGGCCCTCGGCCTGCCGTACTCCTGGCTGGTGGTCCGGGTCGCCGAGACGAGCGCCCCGTTCAGCGTTCCCGCGGGAGAACTCGCGGCGGTCTTCACCGCCCTCGTCCTGGTGACCGCCGCCGCGGGCACGGTGCCTGCCCTCCGCGCCTCCCGGACCTCACCGACGGTCGCCGTCGCCCGGGCCGACTAGCCGGGATCAGTACGGGCGGAAGCCGACGTAGCCGAGCAGCACGATCACCGCCACGACGCAGCCGAGCACCACGGCCGTCGACACCCACGACGAGCGCCCGGCCGATCCCCGGTACTCCGGTTCGCCGCGGAACGGGACCGGTCCGGGCGGGTTCTCCTTCCAGCGGGCGGCGAGCATCCGGGCCCGTGCCGACGGCTCCTTGTGCTCGGCGCCGTCCGCCCACTTGATGTCGAACTCCCGCTTCTCCTCGTCCTGTTCGGACATCCCCGTGACCTTCTCTCGAACAACGGTGTCAGATCAAGGATCCCTCTCCGCGTACGGAGAGGGAAGCTTTCCGGTCATACGACGGCAGCGGGGGAGGCGGAGAGCTCACGGCTCCGTCCCGTTCCCGGGGCGGACGACGCCCGGCAGGGTGCGGGACCGGGCTCGCCGTAGGTCCCGGAGGCGCCGTATCAGGGCAGGCAGCCAGGGCAGGGCACCGGACAGCGCCAGGAGCGACAGCAGCGGGACGCGCCACCACGCCGGGACGGTCGCCGGCGGCGGGGGCGGTACCTCCGCCACCCACGGCCGGGCGGTCTTCGACCAGGCCAGGAACGCGTCGCCGACCGGGAGCAGACCGAAGGCGTACCGCTTGGTCCACGGAGTGCCGACCGGGACGCCCGCCAGTTCGCTGACGCCCGCGAGCGCGCCGGCGAGCCGGGCGTCGCCGTGGACCTGGGCCGCGCCGATGGTGACGACGCTCGCCGACAGGCTCACCCCGAGCGGAAGCGGGCCGGAGTCGACGTCGGCGGGTCCGTCCATGCCGTCCGGGTACTCCCGCACCGCCGGTCCGAGACCGAGCGGTGTGGTGAGGTACAGGTCGCGGAAGCGGGAGTACTGCCCGGCCGCGAAGGCGGGGTCGATGTCGACCAGGAAGCGCTGGACGAGGCTCTGCGAGGTGCCCCTGGCCACTTCGGCCGGCTCCCCGGTGACCGGGTCGGCCCGGTGCGGGAGCAGTCCGGTGCGGGGATCGAGCCGCTCGCGCGACTCCCGCAGCCACCGCCGGACGGTGGGGCCGAACCGGTCCGGCAGCAGACGGTCGTGCAGCCGCAGCGACGCGACCGCCACGGTCGAGTCCACCGGCCACGCCTGACCGGGGTACGCCTCCAGGTACGGCGAGGACGAGGCGTCGAACGCCGCGCCGAGTTCGGCCGAGTCGCGCGCGAACCGGCGCACCTCGGCGACGTCGCGCTGCCCGGCCGGCTGGAGGCTCAGCACCCCGCCGCGCAGCCAGTTGCTCCACCCGCGGTGGAAGACGCCGTACGGCGGGGTGAGCTCCGGGCTGAACGGGGCCAGGCCCGCCGGGGAGTCCAGCTGCCGAAGCGCCCACCTGGCCTCCCGCAACGCCGTCGACCGCTCGCCGGCGGGGGCGCGCATGCCGAGCTCGACCCGGCTCAGCCCGTAGAGCACGTGCAGGAAGAAGTGCCCCTCGGGGAACATGGCCTGCGCCTCGTCACCGGCCCCGTCGTCCAGTGCCTCCCGCAGGAACGCCAACTGCCGCTCGACGCCGGGTGGTTCGCCGTCCGGTCCTGCGGTGGCGGGCGCCACCAGCCGCACCGCCCCCACCAGGGCGCAGAGGCTCACCGGCACGGCCGCGAGCAGGCGCAGCCGGCGCGCCACCACCCGGCGCCCCCGCGCCGTCGGCGTCACGCCCCGGCCCCCGGCGCCGTCCGTCCCGGCCTGAGCCCCGGGACGGACGACGGCCGTCCCCTCACCGGCGTCCGACATGTCGCCCCCTCGTCCGGATCCGCGGTCAGCAGTTGTACGCCTGCCGGACGCGGTCGAAGCGCTGTGCCAGCAGGTCGTCGCGGTTGATGATCCAGCCCACCTCGCCGTCGCCCCAGTCGAAGACGTCGGCCTGAGTGAGCTCCAGGAGGTTCAGCCACGGGCCTCCCTCCTTGGTCGCCGCTTCCGCCATGGCCCGGGCGTACAGTTCCTCGAACCTCTCGGGGGCGTCCCGGCAGACGACCACGGCCTCCTCGCACTTCCTCAGGAACTCCGCGTCGTACACGGCCCGGTAGTACGGAGGGTTCAGCTCCACCCCGCGCAGCCCGCCCCTGCGCTCCACGCGCGGGAGGGTCCCGGTCCGCTCGGCGTACTCCCGGACAGCGGCCAGGAGCAGGCCGAGCCCCTCCCGCCTGTCGTCGTCGAGCCCTTCCTGGAGGGACAGCAGCTCGATCGTCTGCCCCTCCCTGGGGACCTCGGGGTCCCATGACCAGCCGAGCACGTCCCACGACGTGCCGGGGTCACAGACCAGCACCTGCCGCCTCAGCGGCTCCAGCTCGTACGGTTCGCCGTCCCAGCTCTCGCCCACGGGAACGGGGCGCACGGCCGTCTCGGTACCCGGCGGAACGTGGATCACCGGCACGACGTCGTCCTCGGCGTGGCAGTCCTCGAAGGCGAAGAACAGCAGGTGCCCTTCGCGCGGGAGGCCGTCGTCCAGCGGCTGCCTCGGCAGCGCGGCGAGGTCGAGGGCCGCGACGAAGTGGTGCCCCGCGTCCCACTCGGCGTCCGCGGACAGCTCCGGCAGTCCGCCGACGTACCCCACCACGAGCTCCTCGGGGGCGACATCGCCCTCATCGACCGTGCGTGTGTGTATGTGGAAGGACGGCTGCATGTTCCACATGATCCGGGTGATCGCGTCGCTCGATACGCCGTGCCGGGAGGCGAAGGCGCGGAACTCGTCCGTGTATGACATGGCGTCATTCTGTGGTGCCCCACTGACAATCCATCCGGCCGGACCGCCGCCGGTCGCACGGCGAAGGCCGCCACCCCTGATCCGGGGTGACGGCCTTCGCGGGTGCGGCTTCGCTCTTTACACGTCGAAGTACAGCTCGAACTCGTGCGGGTGCGGGCGGAGCTGGAGCGGGGCGATCTCGTTGGCGCGCTTGAAGTCGATCCACGTCTCGATCAGGTCCGGCGTGAAGACGTCGCCCTGGAGGAGGAACTCGTGGTCGGCCTCCAGGCGGTCGAGGACCGCGCCGAGGGAGGTCGGGACCTGGGCCACGTTCGCGTGCTCCTCGGGAGCCAGCTCGTAGAGGTCCTTGTCGATCGGCTCGGCCGGCTCGATCTTGTTCTTGATGCCGTCCAGGCCCGCGAGCAGCAGGGCCGAGAAGGCCAGGTACGGGTTGCCGGAGGCGTCCGGGGCGCGGAACTCGACGCGCTTGGCCTTCGGGTTGGAGCCGGTGATCGGGATGCGCATCGCGGCGGAGCGGTTGCGCTGCGAGTACACCAGGTTCACCGGGGCCTCGAAGCCCGGCACCAGGCGGTGGTACGAGTTCACCGTCGGGTTGGTGAAGGCCAGCAGCGACGGGGCGTGCTTGAGGATGCCGCCGATGTAGTAGCGGGCGGTGTCCGACAGGCCGGCGTAACCCTGCTCGTCGTAGAAGAGCGGCTCGCCGCCCGCCCACAGCGACTGGTGGACGTGCATGCCCGAGCCGTTGTCACCGAAGATCGGCTTCGGCATGAAGGTCGCGGTCTTGCCGTTGCGCCAGGCGACGTTCTTCACGATGTACTTGAAGAGCTGCAGGTCGTCGGCGGCGGCGAGCAGCGTGTTGAACCGGTAGTTGATCTCGGCCTGGCCGGCGGTGCCCACCTCGTGGTGCTGGCGCTCGACCTTCAGGCCGGCCTTGGCCAGCTCCAGGGACATCTCGGCGCGCAGGTCGGCGAAGTGGTCGACCGGCGGGACCGGGAAGTAGCCGCCCTTGTAGCGGACCTTGTAACCGCGGTTGTCCTCCAGCGCACCGGTGTTCCAGGCGCCGGCCTCGGAGTCGATGTGGTAGAAGGACTCGTTCTCGGAGGTCTTGAAGCGGACGCTGTCGAAGACGTAGAACTCGGCCTCGGGACCGAAGTACGCGGTGTCCGCGATCCCGGTGGAGGCCAGGTACGCCTCGGCCTTCTTGGCCACGTTGCGCGGGTCGCGGGAGTACTGCTCGCCCGTGATCGGGTCGTGGATGAAGAAGTTGATGTTCAGCGTCTTGTCACGGCGGAACGGGTCGACCCGGGCGGTCGACAGGTCCGCGCGCAGCGACATGTCGGACTCGTGGATGGCCTGGAAGCCGCGGATCGACGATCCGTCGAACGCCAGCTCCTCGTCCGGGTCGAACGCCTCGGCAGGGATCGTGACGTGCTGCATCACACCCGGGAGGTCGCAGAACCGGACATCGATGAACTTGACGTCCTCGTCCGCGAGGTACTTCTTGGCGTCGTCGGCGTTCTGGAACATCCAGCTCCTCCTACTCCCGACCGTCCCGCCGGGGTGGTAGATCGTTCGTGTGACCAGTGCGGGTGGCACACGCTCCCCTCGACCCTAGGGACGGGTCATTTCTCGGGCGTGACCCATTTGTTTCGCACAAGTTAACCGGGTTCTCTCCCACGGTAGCCCCGGCGCACCCCGCCGTCCTGCGGGCATATCCGGGCGCAGTACCGTGGACGGGTGGACAACAGGCAAGCAATCGGATCATGGCTCTCGGGGCCCCGCGCGGCCCTGGAGGACGCCGGTGCCGAGTTCGGCTACCGGGGTGAGCAGCTGGGGCTGCCGGAGAACGGACCGGGCTCGATCGCGGGCCCCGGCCGCAGGCTCGGCGCCCTCGCCGTGGACTGGGGTCTGTGCGTCCTGATCGCATACGGTCTGATCACCGAGGGCTACGAGGGGCAGGCGACCAGTAACTGGGCGCTGCTGGTGTTCCTCGTGCTGAGCGTTCTCACCGTCGGCACGGTCGGCTTCACCCCCGGCAAGCGGCTGTTCGGGCTGCGGGTGGTCGCCCTCGACAGCGGCCGGATCCAGCCGCTGCGCGGGCTGGTGCGCTCGGTGCTGCTGTGCCTGGCCGTCCCCGCCCTCGTCTGGGACCGTGACGGCCGCGGACTGCACGACCGGCTGGCCCGCACGGTCGAGGTGCGGATCTGACAGCCGCTTTTGACGGGATGCGACGATCGGTCCCGGGATACGACGACGGGGGCGCCGGAATCACTTCCGGCGCCCCCGTCGTCGTATCGGGAGAGGGTGGGTCAGCGGCCCCTCGGGCCGCCGCCCTTCGGCAGCCTCATGCCCTTGGGCATCGGGCCCTTCGGCAGCGGCATGTTGCTCATCAGGTCGCCCAGGGCGCGCAGCCGGTCGTTGGTCGCGGTGACCTGCGGGCCGGTGAGCACGCGGGGCAGCTTGAGCATGGTCGTGCGGACCTTCTTCAGCTCGACCTGGCCCTCGCCGGTGCCCACGATCAGGTCGTGCACCGGGACGTCCGCGACGATGCGGTTCATCTTCTTCTTCTCGGCGGCCAGCAGGCCCTTCACCCGGTTCGGGTTGCCCTCGGCGACCAGCACGATGCCGGCCTTGCCGACCGCGCGGTGCACCACGTCCTGGTTGCGGTTCATCGCCACCGCGGGGGTCGTCGTCCAGCCCCGGCCGATGTTGTCGAGCACGGCCGCGGCGGCGCCCGGCTGTCCCTCCATCTGCCCGAAGGCGGCCCGCTCGGCCCTGCGCCCGAAGACGATCGCCGTCGCGAGGAAGGCGAGCAGGAGGCCCAGGATACCGAGATAGATGGGGTGCCCGATCAAGAAACCGATCGCGAGGAAGACACCGAAGGTGACGATTCCGACAGCCGCGAGTACAAGACCGATCTTCTTGTCGGCCCTGCGGGTCATTTTGTAGGTCAGGGCGATCTGCTTCAGTCGCCCGGGGTTCGCAGCGTCCGCTGCGGTTTCCTTCCTCGCCATGTCATGAAGTCTACGTGTCCCGGCGGGGGGCGGTAGGTCAGGGGCGGGTCGGCAGGGACGGGGCGCTCAGGGGCGGGGCGCTCGGGGTCTGGTCGAGGACGCGCTGTGCCTCGACCCGGTCCCTGGCGCGACGGCGGTCCTCCAGCACCGAGGTCCAGGCGTTGCGGCGGGCGGTGCGCTGACCGCCGCTCATCAGCAGCGACTCGACGGCGCGCAGTGCGGTGGCGAAGGACGGGATGGCGGTGGCGCGGACGGGCGCGGCCTGCATGGTGGAGGTCTCCCTCGGTGCCGGCGGACAGGGGTGCACGTGCTGTGATTCCAGGCTCACTGACTGGTGTTACCAGGGCGTGACCGGCCGGTCAAACAGGCATGAAGCTCCGGTGGGAGGGTCCGGAGCGCCGACGCGGCCCCGACCTGTTCCCTCATCTGCGAGGACGGTCGGGGCCGCGTGGTCTCGGCCACTACCGGCGGGTAGGGCCTTGTGTGTGAATTCACACGCCGTCGGCGGTGTGCCGCCGGACGGCTCCGGGCGAGGTCAGACGGCCTGGGAGGCCACGTACGCGCCCCGCTTCTCGACCGCCATCCGGTAGAGGCGGCCGGCGCGGTACGAGGAGCGGACCAGCGGGCCGGACATCACACCGGAGAAGCCGATCTGCTCGGCCTCCTCCTTCAGCTCCACGAACTCCTGCGGCTTCACCCAGCGCTCCACGGGGTGGTGGCGCACGGAGGGCCGCAGGTACTGCGTGATGGTGACCAGCTCGCAGCCCGCGTCGTGCAGCTGCCTCAGCGCGTCACTGACCTCCTCACGGGTCTCGCCCATGCCGAGGATCAGGTTCGACTTGGTGACCAGGCCGTAGTCGCGGGCCTCGGTGATGACCTTCAGGGAGCGGTCGTAGCGGAAGCCGGGGCGGATCCGCTTGAAGATCCGGGGGACCGTCTCGACGTTGTGCGCGAACACCTCGGGACGGGAGGAGAAGACCTCCTCCAACTGCTCGGGGACCGCGTTGAAGTCGGGGGCGAGCAGCTCGACCTTGGTGCGGCCCTCCGCGCGGCCGGCGGTCTGCGCGTGGATCTGGCGCACGGTCTCCGCGTACAGCCAGGCGCCGCCGTCCTCCAGGTCGTCGCGGGCGACGCCGGTGATGGTGGCGTAGTTCAGGTCCATGGTGACGACCGACTCGCCCACGCGGCGCGGCTCGTCACGGTCCAGCGCCTCGGGCTTGCCGGTGTCGATCTGGCAGAAGTCGCAGCGCCGGGTGCACTGGTCGCCGCCGATGAGGAAGGTCGCCTCGCGGTCCTCCCAGCACTCGTAGATGTTCGGACAGCCGGCTTCCTGGCAGACCGTGTGCAGCCCTTCGCTCTTGACGAGGTTCTGCATCTTGGAGTATTCGGGGCCCATTTTCGCCCGGGTCTTGATCCACTCGGGCTTGCGCTCGATGGGGGTCTGGCTGTTGCGGACCTCCAGGCGCAGCATCTTGCGTCCGTCGGGTGCGACTGCGGACACGACCGGCTCCCTAGCGATTGATTCTTCGGCGTGCTCAAGGGTACGCCCGTTGATTTGAAACCCGGCGTGGGTGCCGGGGCTGCCGGGGACTGCCGCCCCCGGGCCCCGCCCCGGCCCTGGACGGGCCCTGTCCTGGAACGCCGGACGGGCTGTCTCTATGCCGGTGTCCTTTCGATGACCCGGGGCTTGGGTTCCGCGTTCTCCAGGACGTCCCGGAGGTGGCGTTCCGCCACCGGGAGCACCTCGGCGATCGTGATGTCGCGGCCCAGCTCGTTCGCCAGGGAGGCGACGCCCGCGTCGCGGATGCCGCACGGGATGATCTTGTCGAACCACTTGTTGTCGGGGTTCACGTTCAGCGCGAAGCCGTGCATCGTGACGCCCTTGGCCACCCGGATGCCGATCGCGGCGATCTTGCGGTCCTCGCGGCGCTGGCCGGCGTTGGAGGGCGCGTACTCCGGGCCGTTGAGGCGGGGGTCGAACTCGTCGTCGGTGAGCCGGGGGTCGAAGTCCAGGGAGAGTCCGCCGAGCGCGGGGCGCCGCTCCACCGGGTCGCCGAGGACCCAGACGCCGCTGCGGCCCTCGACCCGGGTGGTCTCCAGGCCGAACTCCGCGCAGGTGCGGATCAGGGCCTCCTCCAGGCGGCGGACGTGTGCGACCACGTCCACCGGGCGGGGCAGCTTCTGGATCGGGTAGCCCACGAGCTGGCCGGGGCCGTGCCAGGTGATCTTGCCGCCGCGGTCCACGTCGATGACCGGGGTGCCGTCGAGGGGGCGCTCGTTCTCCGCGGTGCGCCGGCCGGCCGTGTAGACCGGGGGGTGCTCCAGGAGGATCACGGTGTCGGGCACCTCGTCGGCGAACCGTGCCGCGTGCACCCGGCGCTGCTCGTCCCAGGCCAGCTGGTAGTCCACGGCCTCGGCCCCGAAGCCCATCCGTACGAACCGCACATCGCTCACGGCAAAGCGCCTCCCTAGAAGGTCGTCAGGCACGAAACGCGCCCACGCCACTGTACGACCGTTCGAGCGGAGGATGACCGGGGGCCGGTCGGGGCTGGTCGGGCCGGCCGAGTCGGCCGGGGCTGGTCGGGGCGACTGTCAGCCTTCGGGTAATCCTCACACGATCGGATGAATGCCGGTCGAATTCTGCGATCGGGTGCTTACTCTCCGCTACATTCACGCCGTCCGTGTGTCCATAAGGGCTGCTCACAGGCAATCCGGGCACCTCGCTCAGCCGGAAGGCAGGAGACCGCACCGCAGATGACGGAACGACCCGCGCAGCGCACCCCCAACCGACAGCTCGCCGCGCTCATCGCAGAAGCGGGGTTCTCCAACGCGGGACTCGCCCGTCGCGTGGACCAGCTCGGTCTCGAACACGGGCTCGACCTGAGATACGACAAGACCTCCGTCACCCGCTGGCTGCGCGGGCAGCAGCCCCGCGGTACGACGCCGGCGCTGATCGCCGAGGTCTTCACCCGGCGTCTGGGCCGCCGCCTGACCGCGCAGGACCTGGGGCTGGACGCCTGTGCGCCGGTCTACGCGGGACTGGAGTTCGCCGCCACCCCCGAGGAGGCCGTCGACATCGTCAGCGGGCTGTGGCGCAAGGACTCCGGCAGCCACGCCGAGCTGCGGAAGATCGCCTTCACCTCGGCGGGGCTGGTCGTGCCGAGCCGGGACTGGCTGATCGGGCGGGCGGACGAGAAGGTGGCCCGGGCGGAGCCGCCGGTACGGGTGCCGGCGCAGGGCCGGCCGCCGCTGCGGCCGGCCGAACCGCTCGCGCGCCGGCGTGCCGCGGCCGAACGCGGTCCGGGCCACCGGGTCACCGGCGGTGACATCGCGGCGCTGCGGTCGGTCGGCGAGCTGTTCCGCACGCTCGACGACGCGTACGGCGGCGGGCACGCCCGCCAGGCCCTCGTGCGGTACCTGGAGCACGAGTGCGAGCCGATGCTGCGCGGCACGTACGGCGAGCAGACCGGGCGGCGGCTGTTCGCGGCCGCCGCGGACCTGACGCGGCTGGCCGGGTGGACGTCGTACGACATCGCGGCGCACGGGCTCGCGCAGCGGTACTTCGTGCAGGCGCTGCGGCTGGCACAGGCGGCGGGGGACCGGGCGTACGGCGCTTACGTCCTGGTCACCATGAGCCGGCAGGCCGTCTACCTCGGGCACGGACGGGAGGCCGTGCAGCTCGCGCGGGTCGCCCAGCAGGGGGCGGGCGGGTCGGGACCGCCGGCCGTGCAGGCGCTGCTGCACGCGGCCGAGGCGCGGGGGCACGGAGTGCTGGGGGAGGTGCGGGCCTGCACGGCGGCGCTGGTGCGCGCGGAGCGGGCGCTGGAGGGGGCGCGGCCCGGTGACGAGGTTCCGTACTGGGCGCGCTTCTTCGACGAGGCGCAGCTCGCCGACGAGTTCGGGCACTGCCACCGGGATCTGCAGCAGTTCCGGGCCGCCGCGCAGCACGCGGAGCGGTCACTGCGGTTGCGGGCGCCGGGGTACGCCCGCAGCCGGCTCTTCTGCCGGGTGGTGCTGGCGACCGCCCGGCTCGGTCTGGGGGAGCTGGACCAGGCGTGCCAGCTGGCGGCCGAGGCGGCCGGGGCGGCGGCGGAGATGCGCTCGGTGCGGGCCGTCGAGTACGTCCGGGACTTCGAACGCAGGCTGGAGCCGTACCGGGACGCCGCCCCCGTACGCACGTACCGCGACAGGGTCGCGGCCTACGGCTGACCGGGGCAGCGCCCGCGGCTTCCGTCACCCACGCCGGGGCCCCGCGAGGTGCCGGGCGGTGCGAACACCCCGGCCCGCACCCACGCGGGGCACCCGCGAAGCGCCGCCCCCGGCTCACGCCGCGCGAGCGCTCGGTACAGGATCCGCCCGGTGCATCGACCGCCCCACCCCCAGATCCGCCAGGATCGCCGCGGCCGCCCGGTGCGCCGAGTGCAACGCCCCCTGCACCGTCCCGGTGTCCCGGTGATCACCACACACGTACAGCCCCGCCAGCAACCGCACCGGCCGCAGCAGATCGTGCGGCGGCCGCATCGCCGGCACCGCCTCCGCCGTGTGGTACACCCCCAGCGTCTCCCACCGCGCCGTCGACGCCCCGTACAGCCGGGCCAGATGCATGCGTACGGCCGTGTCCACCCCCGGCGCCGGCGGCCCCAGGACCGTCGAGCTGACCAGCGTGCGACCGGCCGGGGCCCGGGACGGGTCGACCCGGCTGACGACCGCCGTGTGCGCCACCGGCCCGCCCCGCTCGGCGTCGAGCAGCAGCGAGGCACCGGCCCCCGGGACCTCGTCGACGCTGTGGTGCACCACCGTCACGGGGTGGAAGTCCGGCACCCGCAGCCCGGGCAGCAGCTCGGCGGCGGCCCGCGCCCCGGTCGCGATCAGCACCGCGCCGCACCGGAACTCCCCGTGCTCCGCGGTGGTCACCGAGGTCGTCGACACGGAGGTGACCCGCACCCCCGTGTGCACCGTGCCCGGCGGCAGCGTCCGCGCCAGTGCCCGCGGCAGCGCCTCCGCACCGCCCTCCGGCACGCACAGCCGCCCGCTCGCGAACGCCCGCAGCGCCAGATCCGCGCACCGGCTGGACGTGGTGAGGTCCGGGTCGCACAGCAGAGCGGCGAGGAGAGGGCGCAGGAAGCCGTCGATGGTCCGGGCGGGCAGGCCCCGGGCCGGCAGCGCCTCGGCCGCCGTCGTCTCGGGCCGGGCCAGCAGCCGTTCCACCGGCGTGCCCGCGAGTTTGCTGAACGCGGCGCCCAGGCGGGCCTGGTCGACCGCCGTGCCCAGCGGGGCGCCGGTGCGGCTGCGGGGCACGGACACCTGCCGTCCGGGCACGGCCACCGGCCTTCCGGGCCCGCAGCCCGGCCGTGGGGCGCTCGCCAGGGCGCGCACGGCATGGAGTGCGCCCCTCGCGCTCCGCGCCCCTCTCGCGCCCGGCTGCACGCCCGCACGGTGGTGCCGTCCGTCGCTGTGCAGCAGGACACCGGGTGCGAAGGGCCGCAGCACCAGCCCGTCGAGGCCCGAGGCCGGCCGTAGTTCGGGATACGCCGTGGACAGCAGTCGTCCGACCCGGTCGAGCCGGAAGCCGTCGATCTTCTCGGTCGCCATCCGGCCGCCCACCTCATGGGCGGCCTCCAGGACCAGGGTGGTGACTCCTGCGCTGGTCAGTCGTCGCGCCGCGGAGAGTCCGGCGACCCCGGCTCCCACGACGACGACGTCCGCCTGGTACGTGGGCTCAAGCACGTGCCCCTCCTCGAGGTTGCGCGGGCGCTGGAGACGTCATGCCCTCAACAGGCCCCAGGGATACCCGAGTTCGGGTCGAGGTTAGGGCCGTGGCCGAGTACCTGGTCAGTCGCGCATGGACAGAGCACGGGCGCACGACGGTCGCATACGCACGCCGGACGGGCACGAGGTGGTCGCAGAGGGCTCGGAGACGGATCGGTTCCGGGCGGATCGTGGTCACGCGGGCGCGCCCTCCCGCCTTCACGCGGGCGTGCCCTTCCGCCTCCGTACGGGCGTGCCCTTCCACCTCCGTACGGCCGTGCCCGCCCGCCCGTACGCCTTCGCGCCCGCGCGCTCACAGCGCCGCCCGGACCGCCCCCTCGATCCGGGGGAACGCGAACCGGAAGCCGGACTCCAGCAGCCGGGCCGGCAGCACCCGGGCGCTGCCGAGGACATCCCCGGCCATCTCCCCGAGCACGGCCCGCAGCACCGGCGCCGGCACCGCGAACACCGCCGGGCGGCGCAGCACGCGCGCCATCGCCGCGGTGATCTCACGGTTGGTCACCGGGTGGGGCGCGGTCAGGTTGAACGGTCCGGACAGCCCGTCGGTGTCGAGGAGGTGGCGCAGGGCCGCCACCTCGTCGTGCAGGGCGATGAACGACCAGTACTGGCGTCCGTCGCCCATCCGTCCGCCCAGCCCGGCCCGGAAGAGGGGGAAGAGCCTGCCCCACGCCCCGCCCCCGCGCGCCACCACCAGGCCGGTGCGCGCGAACACCGTCCGTACGCCCGCCTCCCGCGCCGGTGCCGCGGCCGCCTCCCACTCGACGCACAGCTCCGGCAGGAAGCCCTCGCCGGGCGGCGCGCTCTCGTCCACCGGCCGGTCGCCGGTCTCGCCGTAGTAGCCGATCGCGCTGCCGTTGAGGAACACCCGGGGCCGTACGTCCCCGGGCAGCCCGGCGACGGCCTCGGCGAGCGCGGTCGTGCCGCCGACCCGGCTGGCCCTGATCCGTGCCTTGTAGGCCGCCGTCCAGCGCCGGCCGCCGACCCCGGCGCCCGCCAGATTGACCACCGCGTCGCACCCGGCGAGGCCGGCCGCGTCCACCGACCCGCGCTCCGGGTCCCAGCGGACCTCGTCCGCCGCCCGCGGAACGCGCCGCACCAGCCGGACCACCTCGTGCCCGTCCGCCGTCAGGGACCGCGCCAGCGCGCCACCGATGAGCCCGGACGCACCGGCCACCGCGATTCGGGAACGTTCCATGGCGTCCATCCTGCCCCTCGCGGCACGGAATCACGGCCGGGGCGACGCGATCCGCCCGTACAGTGGCACTCATGTCCGAGCCGTCCATACGCGTCGCCCGTTCCGACGACGAGCGGGAGCTGGCCCGCCTCGACCGGGAGACCTGGTCCACCGTGCACGCCGTCGTCCCGCCGCCGGCGGACGACTCGTTCTTCAGCGAGCGGTCCGGGCCCCGGGACCACCGTGTCGCCGAGTACGGGGGCCGGATCGTGGGGTACGTCCGTCTCGGCTTCCCCACCGAACTCGCCAGCAACGCGCACGTACGGCAGATCCGCGGCCTCGCCGTCGCCGAGGAGGCGCGCGGTCTGGGCGTGGGCCGGGCCCTGGTGCGGGCCGCCGTCGCGGAGGCACGGGAGCGCGGCGCCCGCCGGATCACCCTGCGCGTGCTCGGCCACAACACCGCCGCACGCGCGCTGTACGCGTCCGAGGGCTTCGTCGTGGAGGGCGTGCAGCCGGGGGAGTTCTTCATCGGGGGCGAGTACGTCGACGACGTCATGATGGGGCGGTCGCTGGTCTGACGGGGACCGCGGGGTCTATGACGTCACCGGCTCCCCCGTGTCCACCGGCGCCGTCGCGTCCGCCGCGCGCTCGGCGTCGTCCGCCACCTCGTCCGCCGTCAGCACGTAGCCGGTCTCCGCGTCCGAGGTGGAACGCGCGAACACCACGCCGTACACCCGGCCCTCGGTGGTCAGCAGCGGGCCGCCGGAGTTGCCGGGGCGGACGGTCGAGCGGATCGAGTAGATCTCACGGGTGACCACAGCGTCGTTGTAGATGTTCTGCCCCCGGGCCCGCACCCGGTGGGCGACCGTCGCCGCCTGAAGGTTCAGGTCGCCGTCCTGCGGGTAGCCCGCGACGACCGCGGAGTCGCCGCGATCGGCGTCGTCGTCGAATTCCAGGACGGGCGCCCGCAGCTCCGGCACGTACAGCACGGCCACGTCCTTGCGCGGGTCGAAGAGCACCACCCGTGCCGCGTACGTCCGTCCCACCCCGCCCACGCGCACGGTCGGCTCGTCGATGCCGGCCACCACGTGGGCGTTGGTCATCACGTGCTCCGTCGCGTACACGAAGCCGCTGCCCTCGCGGCCCTGGAGGCCCGTCACGCCCTCGACCTTCACCGTGCCGCGCTGCGCGGCCCGGGTGGCGGCGGCGGTGACGCTGTCGCCGGTGGGTGCGGCGACCTCGGCGGTCGACTCGTTCTCGAACGGGTTGAAGACCTGTGGGAAACCCGCCTCGGTCAGCGCCGACGTGGCCCGGGAGAACCAGCCCGGAGTGGTGTCCGGCATCGCGTCCTGCACCGCGCCCAGCAGCCGTGAGTCCCGGATCGCCGACGTCACCAGCGGGGAGGAGGAGGCGCCCAGCACGCTCGCCACCACCCACGCCACGATCAGCACGGCCACCGAGTTGGCCGCCGCCCCGCCGACCCCGTCCGCCACCCGCAGCGGGCCCCGGTCCAGCTCCCGCCGCAGTCTGAGCGCCAGCCGCCCCGCCAGTTCATGGCCCGTCACGGCCGGCAGCAGCACCGTGAACACGGCCGTCACCGTCGCCCGGGTCGTCCCCGGCGTCACCAGGTCCATCACCCACGGCAGGATCCACACACCCACGACCGCACCGCCCACGAAACCGGCCAGCGAGACGCAGCCCGCCAGCAGCCCGCGCCGGTAACCGGACGCCGCGTAGGCCAGGACCACCAGCAACAGCAGGATGTCGAGCAGGTCCACGCACGCCGCCTCTCTCTCGGGACCACCGGACCATCAGTACGTGGGGGAGGGGCCCGGTGATCAGCCACGCGCGGTCGACCACCGGAAAGCGGCCGCACGCGCGTGTACCCGGAAGAACGCCGCGGACCCGGACGATGGTTCCGCCGCTGACCGGACGGCGGGTCCACCGGTTGGCACGGCCACGTCGCGGGCTCGCCCGATCGGCTCCACAGTGAAGAGCATGCGTGTACTCAGAAGACCGAACGGGGGAGCACGGCTGCGTCTCGCTCCCCGAATATCCCGCAGGACCGGCGGCGCCGGCATGCCCCGAACCCTCAAGGTGCTGCTCGGCTGCGTGCCGGGCTTCGCCGCGGCGGTCGCCCTGGTGCTGTGTGCGTACGGCGTCGAGCGGGCCGCGGAGCCCTCGGCCGCAGCCCCCGCACGCAAGACGGCCGCCCACACGGCGCCCAGGCCGCACATCGTGCCGAGAACGGTCTGGGCGGGCGACACCGACCGCGAACAGCCGCCCCCGCGCTACGACGACAAGGTCGTCGCCGTCTTCGTACACCACACCGACTCGCCCAACGACTACGACTGCGCCGAGGCCCCCGCCCACATACGCAGCCTCTACGAGGGCCAGACCACCGCTCGGGGCTGGGACGACATCGGCTACAACTTCCTGGTCGACCGCTGCGGCACCATCTACGAAGGCCGCGCGGGCGGCGCGGGCCGTCCCGTCACCGGCGCCCACACCTTGGGCTTCAACCACCGCAGCACCGGCATAGCCGCGCTCGGCACCTTCACCGCCGGGGTGCCCGTGCCACCCGCGATGGAGCGCGCGATCGCCGAACTGGCGGCCTGGAAGCTCGGTACGTCCGGCACCGACCCGCGATCCGACGTCCGGCTGGTCTCCAGCAACGGCGGCAGCCGGTACGCGACCGGCACCACCGCGATGCTGCCCGCCCTCGCGGGCCACAGCGACGGCTTCATGACGAGCTGTCCGGGGGCCGCCCTGCAAGCCCGTCTGCCGCGGATCAGGGAGATGGCGGCGGAGCTGCAGGGCCGCAAGCCGGACGCCGGAGGCCGTCAGGAGCGGCAGGAAAAGGCGCAGAAGGCGACGCGGAAGCAGAACGGCCGGATCGCGGGGGCCCCGAGGTGAGCCCCGTTCCACTGAGCGGCTCCCCGTCGCTCAGCCCCCGAACCGCTCCCACAGCCGCGGGTAGCGTTCGGCGAGCAGGGCCTCGTTCTCGAAGTCGAGCGGCGTGCCCTCCGGCTCCGCGGGGGCCGGGGGCAGGTCGAGGTCGGGTGCCACCGTCCCGGTGAGCTGCTCGTACGCCTCGTCCGCGGCGTAACCGAGGTCCTCGCCGTCGCCGTCGACCTCCTCGTCGAACTCGTCCAGCAGATCGGCCAGCGCGTCCGGGTCGTGCAGCGCCCCCTCGAACACCTCCCGGCCCTGGCCGATCAGCCAGCACCGGAAGTAGTCGAAGGCGTCGTCGCTCGCCCCGCCCAGCAGCACCCAGGCGGCGCCCCACAGATCCCAGTGGTAGGCGCGGTGGTACCGGGACTCGAAGTGACGGGCGAAGTCCAGGACCGCCTCCGGGTCCAGCCGCAGCAGCCGCTCCACCAACAGATCGGCCTGCTCCTCCGGATCACCCCCGGCGTCCTCACGGGCGGCGTCCACCAGCTCCCAGAACTCCGTCTCGTCCATCACGAGGTCAAGCATCGACCCTACGGTCCACGGACGCACCCGCAGCGCATGAAGGGGGTCCGGGCAAACAGGGGCGCGGGGAACCGCGCACGGGGGTCTGGGGGCGCAGCCCCCAGGGACGGGACGGGAAGGGGCGGCGGGGGGCGAAACCCCCGGAAGGCATCCCACCCCCGCACCAGGGAATCGAAAGGACCCCCTTTTCACAACCCGTACAGCTCCGCCAGCCGCGCGGCCTCCGCCACGAACCGCTCCCGCAGGGTCAAAGGCGCCAGCACCTCCACCTCCGCCCCCAGCGCCGCCAACTGCTCATGGGCGACCTCCTCGGACTCCACCGGCAGAGTCACCGTCACCCACCCGCCCCCCTCCGGCTCCCCCGCCCGCGCCAACGCCTCCCGCGCCGCGACCGCGTCCACGGCATACGGCAGCCGGCGCGCCCCCTCCGCCGACAGCCGCACCACGACCTCCGCCCGCAGGATCGACCGCGCGAACTGTTCCGCCCGCTCCCCCCAGAACGCCGGCAGATCGAAATCCTCCGCCCGCTCGAAACGTTCCGCGCCCGCCTCCACCGCCGTGAACCGGTCGATCCGGTACACCCGGAAGGACCCCTGCCCGGCCACCCGCGCACACAGGTACCAGACCCCCGCCTTGAGCACGAGCCCGTACGGCTCCAGCTCCCGTTCCACCTCGCCGCCGTCACGCCGGTACCGGGCGGTGACCCGCCGGTCGTCCCACACCGCGTCCGCGACCGCCGGCAGCAGCCCGGGCGTCTCCGGCTCATGGAACCAGTTCGGCGCGTCCAGATGGAACCGCTGCGCCGCCGTACGGGGGGCGTCCCGCAGGGACGGCGACAAGGCCGCCGACACCTTCAGCCGGGCCGCCGACGCCGCGTCCTCCAGCCCCATCTCGCGCAGCGCCCCCGGCACCCCGGACAGGAACAGCGCCTCCGCCTCCCCGCGCGCCAGCCCCGTCAGCCGCGTCCGGTACCCGCCGACCAGCCGGTAGCCGCCGATCCGCCCCCGGTCCGCGTACACCGGCACCCCGGCCTCCGACAGCGCCTGCGCGTCCCGGGTGACCGTCCGCTCCGACACCTCCAGTTCCCGCGCCAGCTCGGCGGCGGTCATGGAGGGCCGGGACTGGAGCAGCAGCACCATCTTGATCAGCCGGGCAGCGCGCATGCGCCCATCATGCAAGAAGCCCCCGCCCGGGGTGGGCGGGGGCCTCCTGCACGGTCAGGCCGTCACAGGCCGTACTTCTCGCGCGCTTCCTTCACCGAGGCCGCCTGGACCTCACCACGGCGGGCGAGCTGGGCCAGGGCCGCGACGACGATGGACTCGGCGTCGACGCCGAAGTGGCGGCGGGCCGCGTCACGGGTGTCCGACAGACCGAAGCCGTCGGCGCCCAGCGACGAGTAGTCCTGCTCGACCCACTGCGCGATCTGGTCCGGGACCTGGCGCATGTAGTCGGAGACCGCGAGCACCGGACCCTCGGCGCCCTGGAGCGCCTGCCGGACGAACGGCACCCGGTCCTCGCCGCGCAGCAGTGCCTCGTCCGCCTCCATGGCGTCCCGGCGCAGCTCGGTCCACGAGGTGGCGGACCACACGTCGGCGGCCACGCCCCACTCCTCGGCGAGCAGCTTCTGCGCCTTCAGCGCCCAGTGGATCGCCGTACCGGAGCCCAGGAGCTGGATGCGCGGCGCGTTCGCGGCCGGGGACAGGCCCGCGGACTCCGCCGTGTTGAAGCGGTACAGGCCCTTGACGATGCCCTCGTCGATGCCGGCCGCCTGCGGTTTGGCGGGCTGCGGCAGCGGCTCGTTGTAGACCGTCAGGTAGTAGAAGACGTTCTGGTCCTCGTCCGGCTTGGCCTCGCCGAACATCCGGCGCAGACCCTCCTTGACGATGACGCCGATCTCGTACGCGAACGCCGGGTCGTACGTCAGTGCCGCCGGGTTGGTCGCGGCGATGACCGGCGAGTGGCCGTCGGCGTGCTGGAGGCCCTCGCCCGTCAGCGTCGTACGGCCGGCCGTGGCGCCGACGAGGAAGCCGCGGCCGAGCTGGTCGCCGAGCTGCCACATCTGGTCGCCGGTGCGCTGCCAGCCGAACATCGAGTAGTAGATGTAGAACGGGATCATCGTCTCGCCGTGCGTCGCGTACGACGTCGAGGCGGCGACGAACTCGGCCATGGCACCGGCCTCGGTGATGCCCTCGTTGAAGATCTGGCCGTTCTTGGCTTCCTTGTAGTACATGAGCTGGTCGCGGTCGACCGGCTCGTACGTCTGGCCCATCGGCGAGTAGATGCCGAGGGACGGGAAGAGGCTCTCCATGCCGAAGGTGCGCGCCTCGTCGGGGACGATCGGCACCCAGCGCTTGCCGGTCTCCTTGTCGCGGACCAGGTCCTTGACCAGGCGGACGAAGGCCATGGTGGTGGCCACGTTCTGCGAGCCGGAGCCCTTGTCGAAGGCGGCGAACGCCTTGTCGGCGGGCTGCGGCAGCGGCGCGACCGGGTGCACGCGGCGGGCCGGGGCCGGACCGCCGAGGGCGGCACGGCGCTCCTGGAGGTAGCGGACCTCGGGGGAGTCGGCGCCCGGGTGGACGTAGGGGACCTGGCCGTCGACGAACTGCGCGTCGGAGATCGGCAGTTCCAGCCGGTCGCGCATCGCCTTGAACTCGTCCACCGTCAGCTTCTTCATCTGGTGGTTGGCGTTCTTGGAGGCGAAGCCCTCACCGAGGGTGTGGCCCTTGACCGTCTGCGCCAGGATCACGGTCGGCGCGCCCTTGTGGGCGAGCGCGGCCTTGTACGCGGCGTACACCTTGCGGGACTCGTGGCCGCCGCGCGAGAGGTGGAAGCACTCGAGGATCTTGTCGTCGCTCAGCAGCTTCGCCATCTCGACGAGCGCCGGGTCCTTGCCGAAGAAGTCCTCGCGGATGTAGGCGGCGTCGCGCGTCTGGTACGTCTGCACCTGCGCGTCGGGTACCTCGCGCAGGCGTCGTACGAGAGCGCCGGTGGTGTCGAGCCGGAACAGCTCGTCCCAGGCCGTGCCCCACAGGGTCTTGATGACGTTCCAGCCGGCGCCGCGGAACTGGGCCTCCAGCTCCTGCACGATCTTGAAGTTGGCGCGCACCGGACCGTCGAGGCGCTGCAGGTTGCAGTTGATGACGAAGGTCAGGTTGTCGAGCTGCTCGCGGGAGGCGAGGGTGAGCGCGGTCGTCGACTCGGGCTCGTCCATCTCGCCGTCACCGAGGAACGCCCAGACGTGGGAGTCGGAGACGTCCTTGATGCCGCGGCTGGTCAGATAGCGGTTGAAGCGCGCCTGGTAGATCGCGGAGATCGGCCCGAGGCCCATGGAGACGGTGGGGAACTCCCACAGCCAGGGCAGGCGGCGCGGGTGCGGGTACGACGGCAGGCCGTTGCCGCCCGCCTCACGGCGGAAGTTGTCGAGCTGCTGCTCGCCGATCCGGCCGTCGAGGAAGGCGCGGGCGTAGATGCCGGGGGAGGCGTGGCCCTGGATGTAGAGCTGGTCGCCGGAGCCGTCACCCTCCTTGCCGCGGAAGAAGTGGTTGAAGCCGGTCTCGTAGAGCCAGGCCGCGGAGGCGAAGGTGGCGATGTGGCCGCCGACGCCGTACTTGCTGCCGCGGGTCACCATGGCCGCCGCGTTCCAGCGGTTCCAGGCGGTGATCCGCTGCTCCAGCGCCTCGTCGCCGTCCACGGCGGGCTCGGCGGCGGTGGGGATGGTGTTGACGTAGTCCGTCTCGAGGAGCTTCGGCAGCGCGAGGCCGGCTCCCTCGGCACGCTCCAGCGTGCGGCGCATCAGGTACGCGGCACGGTGCGGCCCGGCCGCCTTGGTGACGGCGTCCAGGGAGGCCTGCCACTCGGCGGTCTCCTCGGGGTCGCGGTCCGGGAGCTGGTCGAGCTCGCTCGGCTGGATGGCGTTGGGGTCGGTCGTCATGTCGCCGCCTTCCTCAGTCGAAGGGGGGTGCCCTTGTGTCTTTGGCAGGACAGGGCGGAGGGCTCGGGTGCAAGCCCGCTGGCGACTGTAACTCCCTGATCGATGATCGATCAAAGGGTTGAGGGGCAAAATCTCTCGATCTCGAGAAAGTAGGCACGGGGTGCCTCCGGCGGTGGCACGGGGTGACTGTTCAGTCGGGGTGTTTGCGCAGGTGAGGGGGTGTGCGCGCAGAAGAGCTCGGGCGGCTCGGTGGTATGACGGCTGCGGCCCGTCGGTGGCCGATCGCGCAGTTCCCCGCGCCCCTGCAGGGGCGCGGGGCTGTGCCGACATGCGGCTCCGCCGCGCGGGCGCGAAGGGGGTCCGGGGGCGAAGCCCCCAGGGACGGGACGGGAAGGGGCGGCGGGGGCGAAAAAAGCTCCCGGCGCTACGCCCGAGGCGCGCATCCCAGCACATGCGCCTTCACCAGCTCCGCGATCCGCGGATCCCGCCTCCGGAACGCGGCGACCAGCTCCTCGTGCTCCTCCGCGTAGGACTGCTGCACCGTCCCCAGCCACCGTATCGACAACGCCGTGAACACCTCGATCCCCAGCCCCTCCCACGTGTGCAGCAGCACCGAGTTCCCGGCGGCCCGCACCAACTCCCGGTGAAATCCCACGGTGTGCCGCACCTGCCCCGTCCCGTCGGACAGCCGGTCGGCTTCGTACAGCGCGGCGACGTGCGGCTCCAGCGCCGAGCAGTCCTCCGCCAGCCGCCCCGCGGCCAGCTCCGCCGCGATCGCCTCGAGACCGGCCCGCACCGGGTAACTCTCCTCCAGGTCGGCCGCCGTGAGGTTCCGCACCCGTACGCCCTTGTTGGGCGCCGACTCGATCAGCCGCAGCGACTCCAGCTCGCGCAGCGCCTCCCGTACGGGAGTCTGGCTGACCTCCAGCTCGGTCGCGATCCGCCGCTCCACGATCCGCTCGCCCGGCTGCCAGCGTCCGCTGATGATCCCTTCCAGGATGTGCTCGCGGATCTGTTCGCGCAGCGAGTGGACGACGGGCGCGGTCATGAGGGGCTCCTTAGCGGGGCCCACGGGCCCCCGGGGGGCTTTGACGCTTAGACAATACGGCGACCGGCCCGCCCGGGAGGGGCGCACAGGGGCGCTTTCGCCCAGGTGAGACGAGACTTACATGTTCCATACGCCGATGCCCCCGCCCGGGAAGCCGTGAGGACTTCCCGGGCGGGGGCACCGTAGGACCGTGTCAGCGACGGCGGGTCACCCGGTCACAGACCGAGCTCGACCTCGAACTCGCCGGCCTCCAGGATCGCCTTGACCGCCGTCAGGTAACGGGCCGCGTCGGCACCGTCCACCAGGCGGTGGTCGTAGGAGAGGGTCAGGTAGGTCATGTCGCGGACGCCGATGACCGTGCCCTCCTCGGTCTCGATGACGGCCGGACGCTTGACCGTGGCACCGATGCCGAGGATCGCGACCTGGCCCGGGGGCACGATGATCGTGTCGAACAGCGCACCGCGCGAACCGGTGTTGGAGATGGTGAAGGTCGCGCCGGCCAGCTCGTCCGGGCTGATCTTGCTGGCCCGGACCTTGCCCGCCAGGTCGGCGGTCGCCTTGGCGATACCGGCGATGTTGAGGTCACCGGCGTTCTTGATGACCGGGGTCATCAGGCCCTTCTCGGAGTCCACCGCGATACCGATGTTCTCGGTGTCGAAGTAGGTGATGGTCCCCTCGGCCTCGTTGATCTTGGCGTTGATCGGCGCGTGCGCCTTCAGCGCCTGGGCGGCGGCCTTGACGAAGAACGGCATCGGGGAGAGCTTGACGCCCTCACGTGCCGCGAACGCGTCCTTGGCGCGGGCGCGCAGCTTCATCAGGCGGGTGACGTCGACCTCGACCACCGAGGAGAGCTGGGCCTGCTCGTGCAGGGCCTTGACCATGTTGTCGCCGATGACCTTGCGGATCCGCGGCATCTTCACGGTCTGGCCGCGCAGCGGGGAGGCCTCGAGGGACGGGGCCTTCTTCGCGGCGGGCGCCGCAGCGGCGGCCGGGGCCGGGGCGGCGGTGGCGGCCTTCGCGGCCTCGGCGGCGGCGATGACGTCCTGCTTGCGGATGCGGCCGCCGACGCCGGTGCCCTTGACGGTGGACAGGTCGACGCCGTTCTCGGCGGCGAGCTTGCGCACCAGCGGGGTCACGTAGGCGCCCTCGTCCGTGGGCTGGGCGGCGGCCGGAGCGGCCGGAGCGGCAGCCGGGGCCGGGGCGGGCGCCGGAGCGGCCGGGGCTGCGGGCGCCTGCGGGGCCGGAGCCGGGGCGGCCGGGGCCGCAGCGGGGGCCGGGGCGGCCTGCTGCGGGGCCGGAGCCGGAGCCGGGGCAGCCGGGGCGGGAGCCGGGGCCGGGGCGGGCTGCGCCGGGGCCTCGGGGGCGGCCGGGGCCGGGGCGGCGGCCGGAGCGGCACCCGCCTCGCCGATGACGGCGAGCTTGGCGCCGACCTCGGCGGTCTCGTCCTCGCCGACCACGATCTCCAGCAGCGTGCCGGACGCGGGGGCGGGGATCTCGGTGTCGACCTTGTCCGTCGACACCTCCAGCAGCGGCTCGTCGGCCTCGACGGTGTCACCGACCGACTTCAGCCAGCGGGTGACGGTGCCCTCGGTGACGGACTCGCCGAGCGCGGGCAGGACCACGTCCGTGCCCTGGGCGGAGCCGCCGCCGGCCGTGGCCTCGGCGGTGGGCGCCGGGGCCGGGGCGGCCTGCTCGGTGGAGGGCTGGGCCTGAGGCTCCGGGGCGGGGGCCGGCGGGGCGGCCTGCTCGGCGGCCGGGGCCTGCTCGGCCGCGGGGGCGCCGGTGCCGTCGTCGATCAGCGCCAGCTCGGCGCCGACCTCGACCGTCTCGTCCTCGGCGACCTTGATGGAGGACAGCACGCCGGAGGCGGGAGCGGGGATCTCGGTGTCGACCTTGTCGGTGGAGACCTCGAGCAGCGGCTCGTCGGCCTCGACGCGCTCGCCCTCGGCCTTCAGCCAGCGGGTGACAGTGCCCTCGGTGACGCTCTCGCCGAGCGCCGGAAGGGTTACGGAAACCGCCATGGTTTCGGTTGCTCCTTTAAAAGTGCGGAAGTCTGTGTCGTCGCGCCCGATGCCCGAGAGCGTCAGTCGTGGGAGTGGAGGGGCTTTCCGGCCAGCGCCAGGTGGGCCTCGCCCATCGCCTCGTTCTGCGTCGGGTGGGCGTGGATGAGCTGGGCCACCTCGGCCGGCAGCGCCTCCCAGTTGTAGATCAGCTGGGCCTCGCCGACCTGCTCGCCCATACGGTCGCCGACCATGTGGACGCCGACCACCGCACCGTCCTTGACCTGGACGAGCTTGATCTCGCCCGCGGTCTTCAGGATCTTGCTCCTGCCGTTGCCCGCCAGGTTGTACTTCAGGGCGACGACCTTGTCCGCGCCGTAGATCTCCTTGGCCTTGGCCTCGGTGACGCCGACGGAGGCGACCTCCGGGTGGCAGTACGTCACCCGCGGGACACCGTCGTAGTCGATCGGAACGGTCTTCAGACCCGCCAGACGCTCCGCCACCAGGATGCCCTCGGCGAAGCCGACGTGCGCGAGCTGGAGCGTCGGGACGAGGTCACCGACGGCGGAGATGGTGGGCACGTTGGTGCGCATGTACTCGTCGACCAGGACGTAGCCGCGGTCCATGGCGACGCCCTGCTCCTCGTAGCCCAGGCCCTGCGAGACCGGGCCGCGGCCGATGGCGACGAGCAGGACCTCGGCCTCGAACTCCTTGCCGTCGGCGAGGGTGACCTTGACGCCGTCCTGGGTGTACTCGGCCTTCTGGAAGAAGGTGCCCAGGTTGAACTTGATGCCCCGCTTGCGGAAGGCGCGCTCCAGCAGCTTGGAGCTGTTCTCGTCCTCGACCGGGACGAGGTGCTTGAGGCCCTCGACGATCGTGACGTCGGCACCGAAGGACTTCCACGCGGAGGCGAACTCGACGCCGATGACGCCGCCGCCCAGGATGATCGCGGACTTCGGCACGCGGTCCAGGACGAGGGCGTGGTCGGAGGAGATGATCCGGTTGCCGTCGATGTCCAGGCCCGGCAGCGACTTCGGCACGGAGCCGGTCGCCAGCAGGACGTGGCGGCCCTGGACGCGCTGACCGTTGACATCGACGGAGGTGGGGGAGGACAGCCGGCCCTCACCCTCGATGTAGGTCACCTTGCGGGAGGCGACCAGACCCTGCAGGCCCTTGTACAGGCCGGCGATCACGTCGTCCTTGTACTTGTGCACGCCCGCCATGTCGACGCCCTCGAAGGTCGTCTTGATGCCGAACTGCTCGCTCTCGCGGGCCTGGTCGGCGATCTCGCCCGCGTGCAGCAGGGCCTTGGTGGGGATGCAGCCGTTGTGCAGGCAGGTGCCGCCGAGCTTGTTCTTCTCGATCAGGGCGACGTCCAGGCCCAGCTGCGCCCCGCGCAGGGCCGCGGCGTAGCCACCGCTTCCACCGCCGAGAATCACTAGGTCGAAAACGGTGCTGGCGTCGTTCGCCACGTCACGTCCTCCATGCATGTGCGCCACGCCGGTCTCCAGTGACCGGTCGGCGGCTGGTGTCCGGCCGCTCTATGTTCTCGGCCCTTAGGTGGGGCCCTGTCCTGCCGAGCCCCATCTTCGCACCTGCGGGACCCGAACGAGACGCCGGGCCGTGGTGTGAGACACCCCACTTCCTCGAAGGGGGGTGCCCCTTCGATCCCGGACCGCCCGGGCGGGCGGGGCCTGCCCGGGCCTCAGAGGGGGCGCTGCCCCTTGATTTCGGACGCGCGGGCGGGTGGGGGTTGCTCGCGCAGTTCTCCGCGCCCCTGAGGGGGCGCGACCGGCGGACGGCACCTGCCAGGAGGGGCCGTCCGCAGCCGCCCCAAAGGGGCGCGGGGCGGTATTTGATCTGCGGCTCCGCCGCGCGGGCGCGACCGGCCACAACGGACCCGCAGTCGCGCAACTCCCCGCACGTCCGACCTCTTGGGCGCGCCCAAGAGCCCTTAGCCGAGATCCCCCGAAGCCGCCAGCTCGGCAACCCGCACCAGCGTGCGGACAGCCGACCCCGTTCCGCCCTTCGGCGTGTACCCGAACGGCCCGCCCTCGTTGAACGCCGGCCCGGCGATGTCCAGGTGCGCCCAGGTGATCCCCTCACCCACGAACTCGCGCAGGAAGAGGCCCGCGACCAGCCCGCCGCCCATTCGCTCACCCATGTTGGCGATGTCGGCGGTCGCCGAGTCCATGCCCTTGCGCAGGTGCTCCGGCAGCGGCATCGGCCATGCCGGCTCGCCGGCCTCCTCCGCCGCCTCGAGCACCGCGGAGCGGAACGCGTCGTCGTTCGCCATGATCCCGAACGTCCGGCTGCCCAGCGCCAGCACCATCGCCCCGGTCAGCGTCGCGACGTCCACGATCGCGTCCGGCTTCTCCTGCGAGGCCGCCCACAGCGCGTCCGCGAGGACCAGCCGGCCCTCGGCGTCCGTGTTGAGCACCTCCACCGTCTTGCCGCTGTACATGCGCAGCACGTCACCCGGGCGCGTCGCCGAGCCGGACGGCATGTTCTCGGCCAGCGCCAGCCAGCCGGTCACGTTGACCTCAAGGCCCAGCCGCGCGGCGGCGACGACCGCGGCGAACACGGCGGCGGCACCGCTCATGTCGCACTTCATCGTCTCGTTGTGCCCGGCCGGCTTCAGCGAGATGCCGCCCGAGTCGTAGGTGATGCCCTTGCCGACCAGCGCGAGGTGCTTCTTCGCCTTGGACGAGGTGTACGACAGCTTCACCAGCCGCGGCCCCGACGCCGACCCGGCGCCGACGCCGAGGATGCCGCCGTAACCGCCCTTGGTCAGGGCCTTCTCGTCGAGCACCTGCACCTTGATGCCGTGCTCCTTGGCCGCCGCCTGGGCGATGGCCGCGAACGCCTCGGGGTTGAGGTCGTTCGGCGGCGTGTTGATCAGGTCGCGGGCGCGGTTCAGCTCCTCGGCGACGGCGGTGGCGCGCTCGACCGCGGCCTTGTACGCCTTGTCGCGGGGCTTGCCGCCGAGCAGCACGGCCTCGGCGAGCGGCGCCTTGCCGTTCTTGCCGTTCTCCTTGTAGGCGTCGAAGGAGTACGCGCCCAGCAGCACGCCCTCGGCGACCGCGCCGGCGTCGGCGGCGTCCGTCAGGGGCAGGGCGAACGCGGCCTTCTTGGAACCGGCGAGGGCACGGGCGGCCACACCGGCCGCCTTGCGCAGCGCCTCGGCGTCGTAACCGGCGTCCTTCCCGGGCTGGGTGCCGAGGCCCACCGCCACCACGAGCGGCGCCTTGAAGCCGGCGGGCGCGGGGAGCTTCGTCACCTCGCCCTCGGCACCGGACGCGCCGAGGGTCTCCAGGACGCCGGCGAGCCCGCCGTCGTACGCCTGGTCCACGGCCTCGGCGCCCGGTGCGACGACGGGACCTCCCGGCTCTGACGTGGAGCCCTTGGCGACACCGATCACGATCGCGTCGGCCCGCAGGCCGGGGACCGCGGCGGTGCTGAGAGTGAGAGCAGTCACGGTGGTGAAATCTCGCTTCCGATGTGAAGTTGCTGTGGCCGAAAGGTGTGGGTCGACCGGGCCCGGCAGCCGACCCTAGTTCCGACATACGGGCGCGGTGCCGTCGGGGTCGTCCCCGGGCGGCGGACACTCGGCACGAGCCTACGCGCGTGTGAGCGTTCGCTCACTCCTGCGGGCGTTCACCTCGCGGTGGCGCCATGGCCGTTTCCCGTACCCCGCCGCCGTACCCGGGGACGGCGACGATGATCCTTGAGGTTCCTGTGTACCGCCCGCGGTGCCGACCACACCGCCGCCCGTTCTGGAGACCGCCCGGTGAGACGACCCTTCCTCCTTCTTCCGCTGTTCGCCCTGCTGCTGGCGGCCTGTACGGCCGGGCCAGGACCCGGCGCCGACGCCGACGGCGCCGCGAAGACACCGGCCGGCGACCGCTGGCGGCCCCGGCCCGGCACCGGCTGGCAGTGGCAGCTCAGCGGACGGCTCGACACCTCCGTCGACGTCCCGGTCTACGACATCGACGGCTTCGACCACTCGGAGGAGACGGTCGCGAAGCTGCACCGCGACGGCCGGAAGGTCATCTGTTACCTCTCCACCGGCGCCTGGGAGGACTTCCGCCCGGACGCCGACGACTTCCCGAAGTCGGTGATCGGCCGCGGCAACGGCTGGGAGGGCGAGCGCTGGCTCGACATCCGCCGTACCGACGTGCTGGAGCCGCTCATGGCCGAGCGCCTCGACATGTGCCGGGAGAAGGGCTTCGACGCGGTGGAGCCGGACAACATGGACGGCTACCGCAACCGCACCGGGTTCCCGCTCACCGCCGGCGACCAGCTCCGCTACAACCGGCTGATCGCCCGGCTCGCCCACGAGCGCGGCATGGCCGTCGGCCTGAAGAACGACCTCGACCAGATCCCCGAACTGGTCGACGACTTCGACTTCGCGGTCAACGAACAGTGCGCCCAGTACGGCGAGTGCGCCGAGCTGACCCCGTTCGTCGAGGCGGACAAGGCCGTCTTCCACGTCGAGTACGAGCTGACCACCGACCGCTTCTGCGCCGGCTCCCGCCGGCTGGGGCTGAGTTCCCTGCTCAAGAAGTACGAACTGGACGCGTGGCGGCAGGCCTGCTGAGGCCGGGCCCCGTCACCGGCGTGCCCGCCACCCGGCCGGCCAGGGAACGGCGGCCGGTGGCGGGCACGGACAGCGTGCACCGTCCCTCGATCGGCAGCACGCAGGCCACGGCGTACACGGCGACGTCCCCCGTCGTTCCGTCTGTTCGGCGGCTCGGGCCGGCGGCGCGGACGGCGGGTCCCCAGGGGTACGGGGAGATCGTTCCAGCCCGGTGACATGACGACGGGCGCGGCGGTCACCGGCACGGAAGTTCGACGTCACCCGAATGCCGGGTGGGAAAGCGCGCCACGGCGCCCGGCTTCGGATGCGGTCGGCCGTCGTCCCGGCATGCTGCCTCAGGAAGGCTCCCCCGAGCCCGTAGGAGGATGTGGACAGTGGCGGACAAGAGCATGGTGGGCTCACTCGACGAGGAGACGTACGAGGACGAGCTGCCGGTACGGCGCCAGAGGCGTGGCTACGTGGTCGTCAAGTGGCTGACGACGACGGACCACAAGACGATCGGCACGCTGTATCTGACGACGTCGTTCGGTTTCTTCCTGCTGGGCGGGGTCCTGGCGCTGGTGATGCGCGCCGAGCTGGCCCGGCCGGGCCTGCAGGTCGTGTCGAGCGAGCAGTACAACCAGTCGTTCACGATGCACGGCGCGATCATGCTGCTGATGTTCGCGACGCCGCTGTTCGCCGGCTTCGCCAACTGGATCATGCCGCTGCAGATCGGTGCGCCGGACGTCGCCTTCCCGCGGCTGAACATGTTCGCCTACTGGCTGTACCTGCTCGGCTCGCTGATCGCGGTCGCCGGCTTCCTCACCCCCAACGGGGCGGCCGACTTCGGCTGGTTCGCCTATACCCCGCTGTCGACCGAGTCCTATTCGCCGAACACCGGCGCCGACCTGTGGATCATGGGTCTGGCGTTCTCCGGCTTCGGCACCATCCTCGGCTCGGTCAACTTCATCACCACGATCATCTGCATGCGCGCTCCGGGCATGACGATGTTCCGCATGCCGATCTTCACCTGGAACGTGCTGCTGACCGGTGTGCTGGTCCTGCTCGCCTTCCCGGTCCTCGCGGCGGCGCTGTTCGCCCTGGAGGCGGACCGCAAGTTCGGCGCGCACATCTTCGACGCGGCCAACGGCGGGCCGATCCTGTGGCAGCACCTGTTCTGGTTCTTCGGCCACCCCGAGGTGTACATCATCGCGCTGCCGTTCTTCGGCATCATCACCGAGGTCATCCCGGTCTTCTCCCGCACGCCGATCTTCGGCTACATGGGTCTGGTCGGCGCGACCATCGCGATCGCGGGCCTGTCGGCGACGGTGTGGGCGCACCACATGTTCCCCACCGGTGCGGTGCTGCTGCCGTTCTTCTCCTTCATGACGTTCCTGATCGCGGTGCCCACCGGGGTGAAGTTCTTCAACTGGATCGGCACCATGTGGAAGGGCAGTCTCTCCTTCGAGACGCCGATGCTGTGGGCGCTGGGCTTCCTCCTCACCTTCCTCTTCGGCGGTCTGACCGGCGTCCTGCTGGCCTCGCCGCCGCTGGACTTCCACGTCACGGACTCGTACTTCGTCGTCGCGCATTTCCACTACGTGGTCTTCGGCACCGTGGTGTTCGCGATGTTCGCCGGCTTCCACTTCTGGTGGCCGAAGTTCACCGGCAAGCTGCTCGACGAACGGCTCGGCAAGATCACCTTCTGGACGCTGTTCTTCGGTTTCCACGGCACCTTCCTCATCCAGCACTGGCTGGGTGCCGAGGGCATGCCGCGCCGCTACGCCGACTATCTCGCGGCCGACGGCTTCACCGCCCTGAACACGGTCTCGACGATCGCCTCGTTCCTGCTGGGCCTGTCGATGCTGCCGTTCCTCTACAACGTCTGGAGGACGGCCAAGTACGGCAAGCCGGTCGGCGTCGACGACCCGTGGGGCTACGGCCGTTCGCTGGAGTGGGCGACCTCCTGCCCGCCCCCGCGGCACAACTTCCTCACCCTGCCGAGGGTCCGCAGCGAGTCCCCGGCGTTCGACCTGCACCACCCGGACATCGCCGCGCTGGACGACAGCGAGAACCGTCCCGGGGCCTCCGTGACCGTGGCCCCCGGTGACAAGCAGCGATGAGGTCACGGCCCGGAACGTGGAGGAGCGTGTGAACCCCCGTCAGGACAGCGCCCTCGGCTGGAACCGGCTCGAAGGCCACCTCCTGTGGGCCGCCGAGGTCGAGGAGGCCCGGCGGCAGGCCCACCGGTTCGCCGGGGAACTGCCGTGGCTGACGACCGCGCAGCGCGAAGAGGTGGAACGCGTGTACCGGGCCGACCGGATCGCCGCCTCCCGGGCCGCACTGGTGCGGATCCGCGACCGGGCGGCCGAGCTGCGCACCGAGTACGAGGCCCGCTACCGGCGGCTGAGGGCGCGCTGCGTGGCCCTGGCGGTCGTGGCGGGGGCGGGCGGCGTGGCCACGGCGGTCGCCGCGTTCCTCGTCCGGTGACGACGGCCCGGTCCCGCGGCGGTCTCAGCCCAGTGACATGACGACGAGCGCGGTCGTCGCCGCCGTCTCCGCGAGGCCGCCGAACACATCACCCGTGACCCCGCCGAAACGGCGGACACAGTGCCGCAGCAGCAGTTCGGCGACGGCGACGGCCAGGACCACGGCGAGTACGGCGCGCAGGACGTCGTACGCCCCCAGGGGCGCGCCCCCGGCCGCGGCGAGCCCGGCGACCGCGAGCGCGACGCCCACCGCGCCCGCCACCGGCACCACCCCCGCGACCGCCGCGCCCAGCCCCTCCGGGCGGGCGGGCGGCACACCGGCGCGGGCGGCCAGGGTGAGCGCCAGCCGCGCCACGACCGCCGACACGACGGCGGCGAACGCGCCCCGCGCCCCGCCGTGGCCGTACGCCTGCGCCAGTGCGGCCACCTGGGCCAGCAGCACGAGGACGAGCGTGAGCACCCCGAACGGGCCGATGTCCGACTGCTTCATGATCCGCAGCGCGTCCCCGGCGGGCTTGGCGCTGCCGAGCCCGTCCGCGGTGTCGGCGAGCCCGTCGAGGTGCAGACCGCGGGTCAGGGCGGCCGGTACGGCGACGGTGGCGACGGCGGCGAGCGGTGCGCCCGCGCCGAGGAGCAGCAGCAGGAGCCCTGTGGCGGCGGCCAGGGCGCCGACCGCCAGCCCGGCCGCCGGGGCGCACAGCATGCCGGCGCGCGCGGCCGGCCGGTCCCAGCGGGTGACCCGGACCGGGAGCGCGGTGAGGGTGCCGAAGGCGAAGCGGAGGCCGTCGGCGACGGATGCGGGGGAGGGGGGTGCGGGCACCGGCGCAGATTACCCGGCGGTCACCGGGGCGCCCGCGGCCGCTGTGGATAAAGTGCCCATATGGGACATTGGCTGGATCGGAACATCATCGAGCCGGGCAAGCTTCCGCTGCTCCTCGCGCTCGCCGCCTTCGTCCTCACCTTCGTGATCACCCGGATCATCACCCGTCTGATCCGGGCCGGGAAGGGCCCCTTCGGCAACGTCACGGCGGGCTCGGTGCACATTCACCATGTGGTGCCCGGCGTCATCCTCACGGTCGTCGGCGGCTTCGGCGCGGTGGCGAGCGGCGGGGAAGGGCTGGGCTCCGCCTTCGCCGCGGTGCTGTTCGGGATCGGCGCGGGGCTGGTCCTGGACGAGTTCGCGCTCATCCTGCACCTCGACGACGTGTACTGGACCGAGGCGGGGCGCAAGAGCGTGGAGATGGTCGTCCTCACCGCCGCGCTGGTCGGGCTGCTGCTCGCCGGATTCGTGCCGTTCGGTGTCAACGACCTGTCCCAGGAGGAGCTGCAGAACCGCGCGGGTGCAGCGGCGAGCATCGGCGCGAACTTCCTGTTCGCGCTGATCGCCCTGAGCAAGGGCAAGGCGCGTGTCGCCGTCTTCGGCGTGATCATCCCGGTCGTCGCCGTGATCGGGTCGCTGCGGCTGGCCCGGCCGGGATCGCTGTGGGCCCGGCGCTTCTACCGGCGCCGGCCGCGTGCCCGTGCCCGCGCGATCCTGCGTGCCTACCGCCACGACCGCCGCTGGTCCGGCCCCCGCCGTGCCGTCGAGAACTGGCTCGGCGGCACACCGGACTCCACACCGCGGCCCCTGGAACGGGGCTGACCCGAAGTCCTTTCGCCCCGGCGCCCCTTCCCTCCCCCACTTCCGGCCTCGCCCGGGCGGGAGACACCCCCCTCGTCCCTGAGGGCCGGCCGTGCCCCGGGCCCCCCTTCGGGCCCACGCGGCGGAGCCGCATACCGGCACAGCCCCGCGCCCCTGAGGGGCGCGGGGAACTGCGCGAGGAACCACCCACCCACCCACCCACCCGCGCGTGCGGGGTCGAAGGGGCGGCGCCCCTTGAAGGACGGGACGGGAAGGGGCGGCGGGGGCGGGGAAACCCTTCCGCTCAGCCCCCCGAGCTCATGCCTCTTCCGCGTGGAGGCTCATCGGGCCGTAGATCTCCGTGGTGTCCTCCAGCAGCCGCACCTGGTCCGCACCACCCTCGAGCAGAGCCTTCCAGTGCTCCCCGATCCAGGACTCGGCGTCCCCCTGCGTGGGGAACTCCTCCGGCGGCACCGCGGGCTCGACCTGCGTCCCGTCGGCCTTCTCGAACCGCCACGTCCATGCCGCCATGTACGCCTCCCAAGAGTGTGATCACACCGGACCCAAAGACTAGTCGGACGGGCAGTCACCGTGGGGGCAGGCGAGAATCGGGGCGTGGAACTGACTCTGCTCGGCACCGGTGCCCCGGCGGGGCTGCCCCGCCCCGACTGTCCCTGCGCCGCGTGCGCGTCCGCGCTCGGCGCGGACGCGCGGGCGGCCACCTCGCTGCTCGTGGACGGGACGCTGCTGCTCGACCTCACGCCGGGCACCGCGTTCGCGGCCGCCCGCGCGGGGCGCTCGCTGGGCGGCGTACGCCAGGTGCTGCTGTCGCACCCGCACGACGGCCCCGCTCTCGAGGTGCCGGCCGGGCTGCCGCAGCCGGGACGGGTGCCGGACGGGCGGGAGTTGGCACTGCTGACGGGGCATCGGGTGCGGGCGGTGGCGCTGGACGCGCCCGGCACCGGGTACGCGGTGACCGGACCGGACGGGCAGCGGCTGCTGTACCTGCCGCCGGGCGGGGCGCCGGCCGGTCTCGAGGGGCCGGCCGAGCCGTACGCCATGGTGCTGCTGGACGTCGTGGGGCGGCCGGACGCGCTGGCGAGGCTGCGGGAGGCGGGGGCGGTGGGCCCGGCCACGGACGTCGTCGCCGTCCACCTGGACCACGACGTGCCGCCGGGCGCGGAGTCACGGCGCCGGCTCGCGGCGGCCGGGGCGCGCACCGTACCGGACGGGGCCACGCTGGAGGTGGGCGCCTGCGAGGACGCGCCCGGCGTGCCGCGCCGGACGCTGGTGCTGGGCGGGGCGCGCTCGGGCAAGTCGGTGGAGGCCGAGCGGCGGCTGGAGTCGTTCCCGGAGGTGCTGTACGTGGCGACCGGCGGGTCACGCAACGGGGACACGGAGTGGGCGGCGCGGGTGTCGGCGCACCAGGAGCGGCGGCCGGGGTCGTGGCGGACCGTCGAGACGTGCGACCTGGTGCCGCTGCTGAAGGACGACGGGCCGCCGCTGCTGGTCGACTGTCTGTCGCTGTGGCTGACGGACGCGATGGACGCCGTGGGGGCGTGGGACGACGCGGAGTGGGCGGACGGCGGGGAACGGGTGCTGCGGGACCGGACGCGTGAGCTGACGGACGCGGTGCGCGGGACACGGCGGACGGTGGTCGCCGTGTCCAACGAGGTCGGCTCGGGCATCGTGCCCGCGACCGCGTCCGGCCGCCGGTACCGGGACGAACTCGGGCGGCTGAACACGGCGTTCGCGCGGGAGTGCGAGCAGGTGCTGCTGGTGGTGGCGGGGCAGGCGGTCGTCCTGCGGGGATGAGCCCCCGGGCACGGTGCTACGGCTACGGCTTCGGTTACGGCTTCCGCGCGATGATCCGGTAGGCGTTGGCGAACGGGGTGTGCCGCACCACGGGTGCGAGGGCCAGGTCCGTCACCGCCGCCGCGACCACCAGCGGGGTGCCCGCGCGGAGCAGCACCGCGCGCAGGCGCTGCTGGAACGGGGTCGGCGGGACGGCGCGCCAGGGGGTGTCCGGGGCGGGCAGCGCGTGGGAGAGGACGAGGGCGGTCAGGCCGGCCAGGTCGTGCGGTACGTGCGCGGCGCGGTGCCCGGCGGTGACGATGGCGCAGCCGCGCCCCTCGAGCTCCGCGCGGAGGTTGCGCTGGGGCAGCAGGTGCGGCCGGCGGGGCTGGTCGTAGGGCAGCCACCAGCGGCCGAACAGGGCGGCGAAGGCGCAGCGCGGGTCCAGGGTCTCGATGAGCAGATGGCCGCCGGGGCGCAGGGCGTCGAGGGCGGCGTGGAGCTCCGCGCGGGGGTCGGTGGTGTGCTCCAGGTGGTGCAGCAGGCTGACGACGTCGTAGCGGCCGGCCAGCCGGGCCAGGACCCGCGGATCGGTCAGCGGCCCGATGTGGGCCTCCTCGACGCGGCCGAGCGCACGGGCCCGCTCGACGCGCGCGGTGAGGTCGGTGCCGTCGAAGGCGGTGTACGGGAAGAACTCCCGCGCGGTCAGCGGGAAGCGGGCGAGTCCGGTGCCGACGTCGAGCCAGCTCTCCGGTTCGCCGAAGGGGAGCATCGCGCGGGCCGCGCCCCGGTGGCGGTGCCGGACGGCGTGCAGGGCGAGGACGCGTTCGGTGGCGGGGTCGCGGGGGGCGCCGCGCACGGTCCGCCGGTAGAAGGCGAGGCCCTCGGCGGTGAGGCGGGGGTTCTGGAAGGTGTGGCCGCAGTCCCGGCACTCGTCGACGGTGAACAGGCCCGGCCGGTGCCGGCGCAGATCGCCCGTTCTCAGCCGGTTGCGCAGCCGTGCGGAACCGCACCAGGGGCAGTCCGCGCGGCGCGGCTCGTGCACCCGGGCGGAGCCGCGGGAGGCGGCGGGGATCGCGCCGGCTGGGTCGGTTGCGGACATGGGCGGCTCCCGGCGTGAGGGCGTACGGCACCCGGGCGGCGCGACGTACGGGGACGGGTGGGACGCACGGACGGATGTCCGGCGATCCATGGCAAAACGTTACGGATGGGAGGGCGTCACGGGGTGGAACGGCGCCGGGGTGGCGTGGTGGGGGTGAGGCCCCGTACGGGAGGCCGACCGGTGGGCCGTCGGGTTCGGCGGGGGCCGGTACTGTTCGGCGAATGAGCTCGCTTAATCTCGACGACTTCACCGATCTGATCGAGCGTCCGGACGGCGGGGTGCGCCGTGACGCGGAGGCGCGCCGGGAGCGCCAGATCGTGCCGCCCGGATCGCTGGGCCGCCTGGACGACCTGGGCGAGTGGCTGGCGGCGGCGCAGTCCGCGGTGCCGGTGCGGCCGATCGAACGGCCGCGGGTCGTGCTGTTCGCCGGCGATCACGGGATCGCCGAACTGGGTGTCTCCGCGCGGGCCGCGGGCAGCGCCGTGGAACTGGTGCGGGAGGTGCTGGAGGGCGGCCGTCCGGTGTCCGTGCTCGCCCGGCGGCAGGACGTGCCGGTACGGGTGGTCGACATGTCCCTGGACTGCGACCCGGAATCACTGCCCGAGGACGTCGTACGCCACCGGGTGCGGAGGGGCAGCGGGCGCGTCGACATCGAGGACGCGCTGACTCCCCAGGAGACGGAGGCGGCCTTCCGCGCGGGGATGGCCGTGGCCGACGAGGAGGCCGACTCCGGCACGGATCTGGTGGTGCTCGGCGATGTGAGCGTGGGCGGGACCACGGTGGCGGGCGTGCTGGTGGCCGCGCTGTGCGGGACGGACGCGTCGGTGGTGACCGGGCGCGGCGGACTGGCGATCGACGACCTGGCGTGGATGCGCAAGTGCGCGGCGATCCGGGACGCGCTGCGGCGGGCGCGGCCGGTGCTGGGCGATCAGCTGCGGTTGCTGGGGACGGTCGGCGGGGCCGACCTGACCGCGATGACGGGGTTCCTGCTGCAGGCGGCGGTGCGGAAGCTGCCGGTCGTGCTGGACGGCGTGGTGACGGCGGCGTGTGCGCTGGTGGCGCAGCGGGTGGCGTTCCGGGCGCCGGACTGGTGGCTCGCGGCGCACGACAGCGGCGAGCCGGGACAGGCGAAGGCGCTGGACCGGATGGCGCTGGACCCCGTGCTGTCGCACGGGGTCACGGTCGGGGAGGGCGTGGGCGGTCTGCTGGCACTGCCCCTGGTCCAGGCGGCGGCGGCCCTGGCGGCGGAACTTCCGGAGACTCCGGCGAAGCCGGAGTGACGGGGCGGGGACCCGCACTCCTCCTCGCTCCCGCCGCCTCTTCGGCCCCGGACGCGCGGGTGGCCGCACGCCGCCGGCACGGCCCCGCGCTTGTGAGGCGTCGTCGCCTAGGGTTCGGGTGAGGGCTGGGCGGCCCGGGGGAGACCCAGTTCGTCGAGCAGCGTGCCGAAGAGGTCTTCCACGAAGGTCTCGTGGGAGCGGAGCAGCTCTTCGATCCTGGCTGTCCGCGGCGGGACCGGGACACCGGCGGCCGCGGCCCAGGCGACGGCGCCCCCGGCGTCGGTGGGTATCTCCGCGTCGAGTTCCGCGCGCTTGTCCCTGACGGCGTCGTGGAACTCCGGCGTGTCCAGCCACAGGAGCTGATCGTCGATGTCCTCGGGCTCCTCGACCAGGAGCCCGGCGGCGATGTCCGGGTTGAGCCATGCCTGCCAACGCCGTCCGGTGGTGTCCAGCCCGGTCACGAGGGCGAGGGAACTGTCGGAGACGTCGGCGACACAGGCCGGTGCGCCGCTCCACTCGACCAGGGCGGGCAGGTCCGCGTCGTCCCATGTCCCGGAATCGAACCGGAGCGTCCGCCAGCCACCCGGCCGTGACTCCCAGGTGTCCACGGTGGCCTTGAGCTCTTCGCCGAGGTCGTCGAACACGGGAGCTTCCAGCAGAGGACGGCTGCTGCGAGCGAAGACCAGGTGCCCCGAGAATCCCACGGTGGTTCCCTTTCCGAGATGTCGGACGCACCTTATGGGCCGCCACTGACGACACGGGCACGGCCGGTGTCCACTCGCGGCCGGTCCGGCTCGTCCGCTGAGGACCGCGTCGACCCCTGAAAGGGACGGGGGGCTGTGCCGACATGCGGCTTTGCCGCGTGGGCGCGAAGAGGGTCCGGGGCGCAGCCCCCGGGGACGATGGGGGTACCTCCCGCTCATGGGGCCCCGCTCATGGGGGAGGCCGAGAGGGGGGAGAGGGAAGGAGCGGCGGGGGCGGAAAAAAAGGGGCAGGCCCCTGCCCGCGTCCCCCAGGCTCCTCAGCCGTCCGGGGCCGAGGTCTCAGCCCCGGACCCCGCACAGGTGCAGCAGTGCCGCCACCCCGCGGTACGGGTCCGTGCGGCCGGCCCGGTCCTCGAGGGTGAGCAGGTCGTCCAGGTCGTCCGGGACCGCCGCGTCGTCCGGCGCCGTGTCCGTGAAGACCCGTACGCCGTACCAGGTGTGCAGCGGCGCCCCGATCCCGGCGAGCGTCGACGTCAGCCTCTTCAGCCCGTACGCCGTCGTGCAGAAACCCGCCAGCGCCCCGGCCCAGTCGCCGGACAGGCCGGGCCGCATCGCCGGCGCGTCCCCGTTGCGCACCAGCAGGGACAGCAGGCCCCCGGGCGCGAGCATCCGTGCCATCCCCGCCAACAGCGCGTCCGGCTCCTCGGCGTCCATGAGCACGCCATGACACAGCACGACGTCGAAGCTCCCCGGCAGGAAATGCACACCGGTGTCCCCGGCGTGACCCTCGATGATCCGCATGCGCTCCCGGATGCCCTCCGGCTCCCCGGCGAACGCCTCCCGCGCGGCGGCGATCATCGTCGCGTCCTGCTCGACGCCGGTCACCTGGTGACCGGCCCGGGCCAGCCGCAGCGCCTGCGTCCCCCGGCCCATGCCCACGTCGAGCACCCGCAGGCGCCGCCCGACCGGGAAGCGCCCGACTATCTGCTCCTCCAGCTGGCGGGCCACCAGCTCCTCCCGGACGACATCGCGCAGCCCGCCGAGCTCGCTCGGCGGGCCCGGGACCGCGTCATCCGTGAACGGCGTGGCGCTCAGGGCCGCTCCCCACGCTTGACCTGGGGCTTGGGCAGCCGCAGTCGGCGCATCTGGAGCGTGCGCATCAGCGCGTAGGCCACCGCGCCGCGCCGGCGGTCGTCGGGGAAGCGCTCCGCCAGCCGCTTCTTCAGCCGGAACCCGGTCACGACCGAGTCGAGGACGATCATCACGATCACCACGAGCCACAGCAGCAGCGCGGCGTTCTGCAGCTGCGGCACCTGGATCATGCTCAGCACCAGGATGATCACGGCCATCGGCAGGAAGTACTCCGCGATGTTGAACCGCGAGTCCACGAAGTCACGCGCGAACCGGCGCACCGGCCCCTTGTCGCGGGCGGGCAGATAGCGCTCGTCGCCGCTGGCCAGCGCCTGGCGCTGACGCTCCATCGCGGCACGGCGCTCCTCACGCTGCCGCTTGGCGGCCTCCTTGCGCGTCATCGTCGTGTTGGCGACGCTGCGACGCTGCGACTGGGCCACGCTCCGCTTGGGCGTGGGGCGGCCCTTCGGGGCCTCCGGGTGACGGGTCTGCTTGGAGTCGGTCACCGTCGCCTTGTCGGCGACCGATGCCTTCTCTTCCTTGGCGCGGCTACGGAACACAAAACCCAAGGGTACGGGGTGCCCGGGGTTGGACCCCAGCCCCATGGGGAACGATCCGGCAACACCGGACGTCTCAAAAGGACAGAGCGGACGTTGCGGGGGTCTCCGGGTGGTCCGGCCGGCGGGCCCCGGGGAGCACCTACTCCCTACGCCGGATCGGGAGGGTACTCAGTCGTCCTTGGGGATGAGCGCATCCGTCCTCGAACAGTGCGGTAATGGATGTGGGGCCCGTACTGTGGGTTCTGTCGCAGGTGCTGGAGTCGGAGTCGGTCAGAAGGGGGCGCGCGAAGCCCATGAGCGGTGTCATGAAGCGTATGGGGATGATCTTCCGCGCGAAGGCGAACAAGGCCCTCGACAGGGCCGAGGACCCGCGCGAGACCCTCGATTACTCGTACCAGAAGCAGCTGGAGCTGCTCCAGAAGGTCCGCCGCGGCGTCGCCGACGTGGCCACCTCGCGCAAGCGCCTGGAGCTCCAGCTCAACCAGCTCCAGTCCCAGTCGGGCAAGCTGGAGGACCAGGGCCGCAAGGCGCTCGCGCTCGGCCGCGAGGACCTGGCCCGTGAGGCCCTCTCCCGCCGCGCCGCGCTCCAGCAGCAGGTGACGGACCTGGAGACCCAGCACGCCACGCTCCAGGGCGAGGAGGAGAAGCTCACCCTCGCGGCCCAGCGCCTCCAGGCCAAGGTGGACGCCTTCCGCACCAAGAAGGAGACCATCAAGGCCACGTACACCGCCGCCCAGGCGCAGACCCGGATCGGCGAGGCCTTCTCCGGCATCTCCGAGGAGATGGGCGACGTCGGCATGGCGATCCAGCGGGCCGAGGACAAGACCGCCCAGCTCCAGGCGCGGGCCGGCGCGATCGACGAGCTGCTCGCCTCCGGCGCCCTCGACGACCAGTCCGGCATGCACAAGGACGACATCCAGGCCGAGCTGGACCGGCTCTCCGGTGGCACGGATGTGGAGCTGGAACTGCAGCGCATGAAGGCCGAGCTGGCCGGTGGTACCGGCCAGCAGCAGGCCATCGAGGGCGGCGGCGGCCAGCAGCAGGCTGAACAGCGGTCGCAGGACACCCCGCGCTTCGACAAGCACTGACGCCCTCTCCTGCCCGAGGGCAGGAGATTCCGGTCCGTACCGCGACGCGGCACCACCTTGGGTTCCTGTTTCACAGGCCTCTGCCGACCGGTGAGGATCGGTCTTACGTGGCCTCCGCAGGCCTGACTTCCCGCCCGTCCGGCGGTAGGTCGGACACATTGCGTCGTCCGGCACGGCGAGCGTAGCCATGCCGCTGCGGCGCTCGGGTCAGGATGCCCTGCACTTCCACCCTGAAGGGTGGAACACTGGGCGGGTGTCCGGTAGCTCACGCCGAGGAGGGCGACATGATCGTACGGATTATGGGGGAGGGGCAGGTGACGCTGGACGGGAGCCGGCTCGCCGAGCTGGACAAGCTGGACGAGGAACTGCTCGCCGAGATGGAGAACGGCGACGGGCCGGGCTTCCGCGCGACCTTGCAGGCGCTGCTGGCCAAGGTCCGCGAACTCGGCGAGCCCCTGCCGGACGACTCCCTGGAGCCCTCCGACCTGATCCTCCCGTCCCCCGACGCGACGCTCGAGGAGGTCCGGAACCTCCTGAGCGACGACGGCCTGATCCCGGGGACGACGTAGACGCAACCGCGGGCCGTAGCGCCGTCGCCGTCACTGCGGGCAATCGTGCCGCAGGGCGGCACGGGTGGGCTGGGGGTGCCCCCTCTGGGGGAGGCACCCCGCAAACGCCGGGCTGCGCGACCCCACCCGGGCCGGAGCACCCCCGGTCACCGCCCGGGCCGGAGCACCCCGGTCACCATCCACCCGGCCCCCGGCTACCGTGAACAGCCGTGAGCACCCTGACCCGGGCCCGGTGCCGAGCACAGGCACACCCCTTCGCACTGGACGCAGCCCTCGCCGCGGGCGTCCTCCTCTGCATGGTCGCCGGCTCCTTCGTCGACCCCCACGGTCCCGAGGGCGTCAAATGGGGCCTGCGCACCCCCGACCCGCTCAGCCTCGTCCTCATGACCCTCGGCGCCGCCGCGGTCGTCTTCCGCCGCCGCGCCCCCCGCACCGTCCTCACCCTCGCCGGCTGTCTCTCCGTCGCGGAGTCCGTCACCGGCGACCCCCGCGCCCCCGTCGCCATGTGCGCCGTGATCGCGCTCTACACCGTCGCCTCCACCACCGACCGCCCCACCACCTGGCGGATCGGCCTGCTCACCATGACCGTCCTCACCGGTGCCGCGATGGCGGCCGGCCCCCTGCCCTGGTACGCCCAGGAGAACCTGGCGATCTTCGCCTGGACCGGCATCGGCGCCACCGCCGGGGACGCCGTCCGCAGCCGCCGCGCCTTCGTCCAGGCCATCCGTGAGCGCGCCGAGAGGGCCGAGCGCACCCGCGAGGAGGAGGCCCGCCGCCGCGTCGCCGAGGAGCGCCTGCGCATCGCCCGCGATCTGCACGACGTGGTCGCCCACCACATCGCCCTGGTCAACGTCCAGGCCGGGGTCGCCGCCCACGTCATGGACAAGCGGCCCGACCAGGCCAAGGAGGCCCTCGCCCACGTCCGTGAGGCCAGCCGCTCCGCGCTCGGCGAGCTGCGGGCCACCGTCGGCCTGCTGCGCCAGTCCGGCGACCCGGAGGCCCCCACCGAACCCGCGCCGGGACTGGACCGCCTCGACGAACTCGCCGGCACCTTCCGCAGCGCCGGACTGCGCGTCGAGGTGGCCCGTGGCGACGAGGGTGCCGACCTGCCCGCCGCCGTCGACCTGGCCGCGTACAGGATCATCCAGGAGGCCCTGACCAACGTGCAGAAGCACGCCGGCACCGACGCGCGGGCCGAGGTCAGCGTCGTCCGCGTCGGACCCCACATCGAGATCACCGTCCTCGACGACGGCACCGGCGAGGACCAGGACCACACCCCCGGCGGCGGGCACGGACTGCTCGGCATGCGCGAACGCGTCACCGCGCTGCGCGGCACCCTCACCACCGGCCCCCGCTACGGCGGCGGTTTCCGCGTCCATGCGATCCTGCCCGTCAAGCCCCGTACGTCCGCCGCTCAGGACAGCGGCCCGTGACCACCGATCACCCCGCTGGAGCCCGTATGACGATCCGTGTCCTGCTCGCCGACGACCAGGCACTGCTGCGCAGCGCCTTCCGGGTGCTCGTGGACTCCGAGCCGGACATGGAGGTGGTGGGGGAGGCGTCCGACGGCGCGGAGGCGGTCCGGCTGGCCCGGGAGCGGCGCGCGGACGTCGTCCTCATGGACATCCGGATGCCCGGCACCGACGGACTCGCCGCCACCCGCATGATCAGCGCGGACCCGGAGCTCGCCGGGGTCCGGGTGGTCATCCTGACGACCTTCGAGGTCGACGACTACGTGGTGCAGTCGCTGCGGGCCGGCGCCTCCGGCTTCCTCGGCAAGGGCTCCGAGCCCGAGGAGATGCTGAACGCCATCCGGATCGCCGCCGGGGGAGAGGCCCTGCTGTCCCCGGTGGCCACCAAGGGCCTGATCGCCCGTTTCCTCGCCCAGGAGGGCACGTCCGGGGCCGACCACGACCCGGCCCGCGCCGAGCGGCTGGAGTCGCTCACGGTGCGCGAGCGCGAGGTGCTGGTCCAGGTCGCCGGCGGGCACTCCAACGACGAGATCGCCGAACGCCTGGAGGTCAGCCCGCTCACCGTGAAGACCCACGTCAACCGGGCCATGGCCAAGCTGGGCGCCCGCGACCGGGCCCAGCTGGTGGTCACCGCCTACGAGTCGGGGCTGGTCCGCCCAAGGGTGGAGTGAGCTCCGCGGGACGTACTGCGGCGGGAGTATGCGCCGCATAAGGGATGGGACCTCGGGGCTACGGATCGGCCCCCGTCGATGGCTCAGGGTGTAGAGCGGGCGCCCACTTGTGCGCGCGCCCGCTTGCCGGACTTCTGCCGCTCCACGGAAAAGAGACCCTGACCATGTCCTGGCTGTCCAGATTCAGCCTCGCGCAACGGGCGCTGATCGGACTGATGTCGATCATCGCGCTCGTCTTCGGGGCGATCGCGATACCCCAGCTCAAACAGCAGCTGCTGCCGACCATCGAACTGCCCATGGTGTCCGTGATCGCCCCGTACCAGGGCGCCTCCCCGGACGTGGTCGAGAAGCAGGTCGTCGAACCCATCGAGGACAGCCTGGAGGCCGTCGACGGCATCTCCGGCGTCACCTCGACGGCGAGCGAGGGCAACGCCGTGATCATGGCGTCCTTCGACTACGGCAACGACACCCAGCAGCTCGTCGCCGACGTCCAGCAGGCCGTCAACCGGGCCGGCGCCCGCCTCCCGGACGACGTCGACCCGCAGGTCGTCGCCGGTTCCACCGACGACATCCCGACCGTCGTCCTCGCCGTCACCTCCGGCCAGGACCAGCAGGCGCTCGCCGACCGGCTCGACCGGACCGTGGTGCCCGCGCTGGAGGGCATCGACGGCGTCGGCCAGGTCACCGTGGACGGCGTGCGCGACGTCCAGGTCACCGTCACCCCCGACGACGCGAAGCTGGCGAAGGCCGGTCTCACCCCGCAGTCGCTGTCGACGGCCCTCCAGGCCGGCGGGGTGACCGTCCCGGCCGGCTCCTTCGACGAGGACGGCGCCAACCGCACCGTCCAGGTCGGCGGCGGCTTCACCTCGTTGCGGCAGATCGAGGACCTGAGGATCACCGGCGAGCCCGGCAAGGGCAAGCCGGTCCGTCTCGGCGACGTCGCCACGGTGAAGGAGGAGGAGGCCAGGGCCGACTCCCTCACCCGCACCAACGGCAAGCCGAGCCTCGCCGTGATGGCGACGATGGACCACGACGGCAGCGCGGTCGCGATCTCGGAGGCCGTCGAGGAGAAGCTGCCCGACCTGCGCGAGGACCTCGGTGACGGGGCCACCCTCACCGTCGTCAGCGACCAGGGCCCGGCGGTCTCCAAGGCCATCGACGGCCTCACCACCGAGGGCGCGCTCGGTCTGCTCTTCGCCGTCCTGGTGATCCTGGTCTTCCTGGCGTCGGTCCGCTCGACCCTCGTCACGGCGGTCTCCATCCCGCTGTCCGTGGTGCTCGCCCTGATCGTGCTGTGGACGCGCGACCTGTCGCTGAACATGCTGACGCTGGGCGCGCTGACCATCGCCATCGGCCGGGTCGTGGACGACTCCATCGTCGTCCTGGAGAACATCAAGCGGCACCTCGGCTACGGCGAGGAGCGCCAGTCGGCGATCATGAACGCGGTGCGTGAGGTGGCCGGCGCGGTGACGTCCTCGACGCTCACCACGGTCGCCGTGTTCCTGCCGATCGGCCTGGTCGGCGGCATGGTGGGCGAGCTGTTCGGCTCCTTCAGCCTCACCGTCACGGCGGCGCTCCTTGCGTCCCTGCTGGTGTCGCTGACGGTCGTGCCCGTCCTGTCGTACTGGTTCCTGCGGCCCCCGAAGGGCACCCCGGAGGACGCCGAGGAGGCGCGCAGGATCGCCGAGGAGAAGGAGGCCAAGAGCCGCCTCCAGCGCCTCTACGTCCCCGTGCTGCGCTTCGCCACCCGGCGCAGGCTGACCAGCGTGGCCATCGCGGTCGTCGTCCTGATCGCCACCTTCGCCATGGCGCCGCTGCTGAAGACCAACTTCTTCGACGCGGGCGAGCAGCAGGTCCTCACCGTCCGGCAGGAGCTGGAGCCCGGCACCAGCCTGGCCGCGACCGACGCCCAGGCGGCGAAGGTCGAGAAGCTGCTCGGCGACACCGAGGGCGTCAAGGACTACCAGGTGACCATCGGTTCGTCCGGCTGGATGGCGGCCTTCGGCGGCGGTACGGACACCAACCAGGCGACGTACCAGGTGATGCTGGAGGACGACGCGTCCTCCGAGGACGTGACGGACAGCGTCGAGAAGGGCCTGGAGAAGCTCGACGGCATCGGCACCACCACCATCGCGGCCGGTGACGGTTTCGGCAGCCAGGACCTGAGCGTCGTCGTCAAGGCGGCCGACGCGCAGGCGCTGCGCAAGGCGGCGGACCAGGTCCAAGGCGCGGTCGCCTCCCTGGACGACGTCACGGACGTCACCAGCGACCTGGCGCAGAGCGTGCCCCGTGTCTCGGTGAAGGCCAACGACAAGGCCGCCGCGGCCGGGTTCGACGACCAGACCCTCGGCGCGGCCGTCTCCCTGGCGGTGAAGGGCACCCCGGCCGCCAAGGCGGTCCTGGACGACACCGAGCGTGACATCGTCATCCGTTCGGCGAAGCCGGCCACCACCGTGGACGAGCTGAAGAACCTGCGCCTGGGCGCGGTGAAGCTGGGTGACATCGCCACCGTCGAGGTGGTGGACGGCCCCGTCTCCATGACCCGGATCGACGGTCAGCGCTCGGCCACCGTCACCGCGAAGCCGACCGGTGACAACACCGGCGCGGTGGGCGTGGACCTCCAGAAGAAGATCGACGGGCTGACGCTGCCCGCGGGCGCGACGGCGGAGATCGGCGGCGTGACCGAGGACCAGGACGAGGCGTTCCTCAACCTGGCCCTGGCGATGCTGGCCGCGATCGCGATCGTCTTCATGCTGCTGGTCGGCACCTTCCGGTCGCTCGCCCAGCCGCTGATCCTGCTGGTCTCCATCCCGTTCGCGGCGACCGGCGCCATCGGCCTGCTGCTGATCACCGGCACCCCGATGGGTGTCCCGGCGATGATCGGCATGCTGATGCTGATCGGCATCGTGGTCACCAACGCGATCGTGCTGATCGACCTGATCAACCAGTACCGCAAGCAGGGCTACGGCGTCGTCGAGGCCGTGCTGGAGGGTGGCCGCCACCGTCTGCGGCCGATCCTGATGACGGCCCTGGCGACCATCTTCGCCCTGCTCCCGATGGCGCTGGGCGTCACCGGCGAGGGCGGCTTCATCGCCCAGCCGCTGGCGGTCGTGGTGATCGGCGGTCTGATCACGTCGACCCTGCTCACCCTGCTGCTGGTCCCGACGCTCTACGCGATGCTGGAGCTCCGCAAGGAGCGGCGCGCGAAGAAGCGGGCGGCGAAGAAGGGCCTCTCCGCCCAGGGGGAGGCTCCCCAGGAGCCGAAGCCGGTCCAGGTCTGACGTCGTCCGGCCGGACGACGAGTCCGACGTCCGGCCGGACGACGAAGGGGCGCCCCGTGGATCCACGGGGCGCCCCTTCGCACATGGTCCTACGGCAGCGCCAGCATCCGCTCCAGCGCCAGCTTCGCGAACGCCTCGGTCTCCTTGTCCACCTCGATGCGGTTGACCAGGTTGCCCTCGGCGAGCGACTCCAGGGCCCACACCAGGTGCGGCAGGTCGATGCGGTTCATCGTGGAGCAGAAGCAGACCGTCTTGTCGAGGAAGACGATCTCCTTGCCCTCGGACGCGAAACGGTTCGCCAGCCGGCGGACCAGGTTCAGCTCGGTGCCGATGGCCCACTTGGAACCGGCCGGGGCCGCCTCCAGCGTCTTGATGATGTACTCGGTCGAGCCGACGTGGTCCGCGGCGGCGACGACCTCGTGCCTGCACTCCGGGTGCACCAGGACGTTCACGCCGGGGATGCGCTCGCGCACGTCGTTCACCGAGTCCAGGCTGAACCGGCCGTGCACCGAGCAGTGGCCGCGCCACAGGATCATCTTCGCGGCGCGCAGCTCGTCCGCCGTCAGCCCGCCGTTCGGCTTGTGCGGGTTGTAGACGACGCAGTCCTCCAGGGACATCCCCATGTCCCGCACCGCCGTGTTGCGGCCCAGGTGCTGGTCGGGCAGGAAGAGGACCTTCTCGCCCTGCTCGAAGGCCCAGTCCAGGGCCCGCCTGGCGTTGGAGGAGGTGCAGATGGTGCCGCCGTGCTTGCCCGTGAAGGCCTTGATGTCGGCGGAGGAGTTCATGTACGAGACGGGGACGACCCGCTCGGCTATCCCGGCCTCGGTCAGCACGTCCCAGCACTCGGCGACCTGCTCGGCGGTCGCCATGTCGGCCATGGAGCAGCCGGCCGCGAGGTCGGGCAGGACCACCTTCTGGTCGTCACCGGTGAGGATGTCCGCCGACTCGGCCATGAAGTGCACACCGCAGAAGACGATGTACTCGGCCTGCGGGCGGGCGGCGGCGTCGCGGGCCAGCTTGAAGGAGTCGCCCGTGACGTCGGCGAACTGGATGACCTCGTCGCGCTGGTAGTGGTGGCCGAGCACGAAGACCTTGTCGCCGAGCTTCTCCTTGGCGGCGCGGGCGCGCTCCACCAGGTCCGGGTCGGACGGTGAGGGAAGGTCGCCGGGACACTCCACACCGCGCTCGCTCCTCGGGTCGGCCTCACGGCCGAGCAGCAGCAGGGCGAGGGGCGTCGGCTGTACGTCGAGCTCCTGGGTCTGGGCGGTGGTCACGGCACGCACCCTTTCTGTTCTGGCGACTTCTCGTCCGACTTCTCGTCGAAATGACGCTATCTATCATAACCGGTTCACGTCACTTTGACGACGGCCATAACGTCCATGTGACGTGAATCCCGGCGGGCGCCGGTCCCTTCCCGGAAGGCCCACCGGAGCCGGTTTCCGCTCCGTACCGCGTGTGCGAGCATGAGGAGGGAGGCGAGGAAGACACGCGCCCGGCCCGGAATGAATCCGCGGTCCCGCCGGTTGCAACCGTCGGCAAGCAGTCTCCGTACAACCCGGGAGAGATGTAGATGTCCGTATCGGACGAGACCACCACCGTCACCGACGGCATCGTCCTGACCGACGCCGCCGCGTCCAAGGTCAAGGCCCTGCTCGACCAGGAAGGCCGTGACGACCTCGCCCTGCGTGTCGCCGTCCAGCCCGGCGGCTGCTCCGGCCTGCGCTACCAGCTCTTCTTCGACGAGCGCTCGCTCGACGGCGACGTGCTGAAGGACTTCGACGGTGTGAAGGTCGTCACCGACCGCATGAGCGCTCCGTACCTGGGCGGCGCCACCATCGACTTCGTCGACACCATCGAGAAGCAGGGCTTCACGATCGACAACCCCAACGCCACCGGTTCCTGCGCCTGCGGCGACTCCTTCAGCTGAGCCGGATCCCCGTCCCGGACAGCACGTGACGAAGGCGGCGGCCCCCTCCGAGGGGGCCGCCGCCTTCGCGTTCTCCTCCCGGAGCTACCGGGCGGGCGGTGCCGGCAGCCGGGCACCGTCCTTCCGCAGCGGGACCGGCTCGCCGTCCGCGCCCACGACCTCGCGGTCGCCGAGCGGGGCGTCCAGCCGCACCGTCCGCTGGTACTGCTTGGCGATCAGGATGCACACCTTGTCCGGCCAGGGCGTCTCGGTCACCCGCACGGTCACCCGGTCGCCGCTCTCCCTCGCCGTCGCCTCGTAGTCGGCGCACACGCCGCCCGTGAAGGTCACGGTCAGCTCGTCGCCCTCGGCGGTGTAGCCCTCGACGTCGACATCACGGGTGGAGGGGGCCGCGGTCGGCTCGTCGCCGGGCTCCGTGGGCCGCGGGCTCGCCTCTCCGGACCCGGATTCCGTCCGCGGAGCGAGGAACTCCGGGTCGACCGCCGGATGCGTCACCGTGAAGGCGTCCTCCGCGCCCCGGGGCCGTACCTCGAACAGCCAGGACGGCACGAGCGCCGGCCGCCCGTCCACGGAGTGCGAGGCCAGCCCGAACACCGCGTCGCCGACCGTGACGGTGTCGCCCTTCGGCTTCGTCGCCGGGGCACACGGCTCCTGCTGCCCGTCCTCCAGCGGTACGGGACTGGCGCAGCCGCCGACTCCCGCGCCCGGGCCGGCGTCCGGCGCCGCGTTCAGCAGCTTCAGCGCGTCGGCGGCGCTCACCACGGGGTAGGTGTCGCCCTTCACCGGCTCCGCGAGCCGGCCGTTGCCGCCGACCACCTCGCCCTTGGCGCCGACGACCACACCGGTCGTCCAGCCGTGGGTCGGCAGCCCGCCGATCTCGGGGTCGGCGTTCACCACGCGCCTGCCGCCCATGATCCGGCCCGCGTCGAGCTTCGCGTCGTCCTGGCCCACCGCCTTCAGCACGGGCGCGGCGGCCTTCTTCGCGACGGACTCGCTCACGACCGGACCGCCCGTGGACGGGGCCGGGCACGTAGCGCCCTTGCAGTTGTCGGTGCCCGGGGTGTTCCGGCTGAACGTCCAGGAGCCGGGGGCCTCCCGGTCCACCCGCAGCGTGGGCCCCGAACCGTCCTTGCCGCCGATCCGCCAGGAGCCGCCCTCCGCGACCGGCCTCCCCTCCAGCCCCAGGGCCTTCGCCAGCGTGACCACCCGCTCCTCGGTGACCTGCCCCCGGGCGCGGTACACCGGCGCCGAACCGGGACCCTCCGGGAGCGAGCCGTCGGCGCGGTAGACGACGCCGTAGGGATTGGGCTCGCCGGGGGCGATCCCGTTCGCGGCGCCCTCGGAGGGGCCGTCCAGGGCGAGCGGCGGGGGAGTGGCGTCACCGTTCGCCCCCGGGGTCGTACCGCCTCCCGAGTCCCCGGAACCACCGGCGGCACCGGAGGCGAGACAGGCCCCGCCGCCCCCCACCAGCAGCACGGCGGCGGCGACGGAGGCGATCAGCAGGGACGGACGCCGCCGGGGTGACGCCTCGTCGGCGTGCCCCTCCCCGGAGGGCGGGCCGCCGGCCCGGCGCTCCCCTGCGACGGTCTCGTCCGCGCCGGACGCGGGCTCGTCGTCCGGGGCCTCACCGGTGGGGGTGCCGGTGGCGGCGTCCGCCTTCCCGGCACCGGGCGCGCCGTCGGCCGGCCGTGCCGTACCCAGCTCGGGGGCGGCGGGTTCCGGCTCCCGCCGCTTCGGGGCGCCCGTCTCCCCGTCGTGGCCCGAAGCGCCCCCGGAGTCGGGCGCGCCGCCCGGGGCGGTGCGCGCCTCGTCGTCGTTGTCGGGTCGCTCGGTGTTCACCGCATCGCTCCTTCGGCTGCGCGACTGTCCCGGAAAGACCCTTCCCGGTCGTGCCGGGACCGCTCGTGGGTCGTATCCCGCATCCCCTTTACGGGGGACAGCGATGGGACGCAGCGGGGGAGCGCGCGGTTCCCCGGGAGCGCCGAACCGGCCGGAGCCGGCTCAGTCGCCGTACTCGGCCATCGCGTCCAGCAGCCGCGCCGAGCCGGGCGGCACGGTCACGCCGTGGATCGAGGACGGGGAGACCGGCCGGGCGGCCACCCGGTCGGGCACCGCCCAGTGGGGGACCATCCGGGCGCAGTCGCCGCGCAGCGACGCCAGGCCGCCTTCGAGGTCCGCCGGGGCGGGGGCGGGGGCGGGGGCAGGGGTATGGGCCCTGGGGTTCGTCATATCGGCACCGTACGCACGGAGAAGGTCACGAAGAAAGATCTACTATCGGGTATTTTAGGCCGCTTCTGCGGGCCCTTCCCAACCGGTAGCGTGAAGTGTCAAACCGCCTCCCTCAGGAGAATCCACGCCGTGCGCATCGCAGTCACCGGCTCCATCGCCACCGACCACCTCATGACCTTCCCCGGGCGCTTCGCCGACCAGTTCGTCGCGGACCAGCTCCACACGGTCTCGCTGTCCTTCCTGGTCGACAACCTCGACGTGCGCAGGGGCGGCGTGGGCGCGAACATCGCCTTCGGGATGGGCCAGCTCGGCACCCGCCCGATCCTCGTCGGGGCCGCCGGCTTCGACTTCGACGAATACCGGGCCTGGCTGGACCGGCACGGCGTCGACACCGAGTCCGTCCGCATCTCCGACACCCTGCACACCGCCCGCTTCGTGTGCACCACGGACGCCGACCACAACCAGATCGGCTCCTTCTACACGGGTGCGATGAGCGAGGCCCGGCTGATCGAGCTGAAGACCGTCGCCGACCGCGTGGGCGGACTCGACCTGGTCTCCATCGGCGCGGACGACCCCGAGGCGATGCTCCGGCACACCGAGGAGTGCCGCTCCCGGGGCATCCCGTTCGCCGCCGACTTCTCCCAGCAGATCGCCCGGATGAACGGCGAGGAGATCCGGATACTGCTGGACGGGGCGACCTACCTCTTCTCCAACGAGTACGAGAAGGGGCTCATCGAGACGAAGACCGGCTGGAGCGACGCGGAGATCCTCGGCAAGGTGGGCCACCGTGTCACCACCCTCGGCGCGCGGGGTGTCCGCATCGAGCGGGCCGGCGAGGAGACGATCGAGGTCGGGTGCCCGGACGAGGAACGCAAGGCCGATCCGACGGGTGTCGGCGACGCGTTCCGGGCGGGATTCCTGTCGGGGCTGGCGTGGGGGGTCTCGCTGGAGCGGGCGGCGCAGGTCGGCTGCATGCTGGCGACTCTCGTCATCGAGACGGTGGGTACGCAGGAGTACCAGTTGCGGCGCGGGCACTTCATGGAGCGCTTCACCAAGGCGTACGGGGATGAGGCGGCGGAGGAGGTCCGGGGGCATCTGGGCTGAGCCGTCGGGTGCGGGTGCGGGTGCGTGGGGGCTGGTCGCGCGGTTCCCCGCGCCCCTTGAAAGACGCGCGGTCTCCCGCGCCCCTGATGGCGTGCCGCTCCTCCTGCCCTTGAGGTGCGGGGTTCCTCGCGCCCCCAAAAACGCGCGGTTCCCCGCGCCCCTGAGGAGAGGGGGTCAGCTTGTCCGGCGGACCACGTAAGCCGTTCCTCGGGCCGCCGGCTCCTCGCCCACGTACTCCTGGCCGCGCATCTCGCACCAGGCCGGGATGTCCAGGCGGGCCGCCTCGTCGTCGGCGAGAACGCGGATCGTGCCGCCCACCGGGACGTCTCCGATGACCTTGGCCAGTTCGATGACCGGGATCGGGCAGCGCCGGCCCAGGGCGTCCACCACCAGGACCTCGTCCTTCTCCTCCGTCGGGACGGGGCCGGCGGACACCGGCGCGCCGAGCTTCTCCCTCACCCCCGACACCACCCCCGGCAGGACGGACAGGAAGCGCTCGACGTCCTCCTCCCGCGTCCCCGGCGGCAGCGAGAGGCGGATGTTGCCCTCGCTGAGCACGCCCATCGCCCGCAGCACATGGCTCGGCGTCAGCGTGCTGCTCGTGCAGGACGACCCGGACGACACGGAGAAACCGGCCCGGTCCAGCTCGTGCAGCACTGTCTCCCCGTCGACATAGAGACAGGAGAAGGTGACGATCCCGGGCAGCCGCCGCCCCGGGTCCCCGACCACCTCCACGTCCGGCACCAGTCCCGGCACCCGCGCCCGGATCCGCTCCGTCAGTTCCCGCAGCCGTACCGCCTCCTCGGCGGCCTCCGCCCGCACCGCCCGCAGCGAAGCCGCCGCCGCCACGATCGCCGGCAGGTTCTCGAACCCGGCCGCCCGCCCCGACTCCCGTTCGTCCCGCGGCCCCTGGGGAGCGAACCGCACCCCTTTCCGTACGACGAGCAGTCCGGCCCCCGGCGGACCGCCCCACTTGTGGGCGCTCGCCGCGAGCAGCGACCAGTCGCCCTCCACCGGCCCCCACCCCAGCGACTGGGCCGCGTCCACCAGCAGCGGCACCCCCGCCGCCCGGCACACCTCGGCGACCCCGGCCACCGGCTGCACGGTCCCCACCTCGTGGTTGGCCGACTGCAGGCAGGCCAGCGCGGTGTCCGGCCGCAGGGCGTCCGCGTACCCGGACGGGCTCACGGCCCCCGTGCGCTCCACCGCGACCTCGCTGACCGATCCTCCGCCGCTCTGGTGAACTTCCGCCGCATGGAGTACAGAAGAGTGTTCGACCGCTGACACGATCAGGTGACGCCCGGCGCGCCGCCGCCCGGCCAGCGCTCCCGCGATCCCGTCGTGCACCGCCCGCGTACCGGACGACGTGAACACCAGCTCGTCCGGCCGGCACCCCACCGCCTCCGCGGCGGCCTCCCGCGCCGCGTCCAGCAGCAACCGCGCCCGCCGCCCCTCCTTGTACAACCGCGCGGGATCCGCCCACCCCTCATCGAGAGCGGCCGTCAACGCCTGACGGGCCACGGGATGAAGGGGAGCACCGGAGGCAGCATCGAAGTAGGGCACACGGCAACGCTAAACCCCGGCGGGGCGGCACCCCTCAGGGGCACGGGCTGTTCCGGCATGCGGCTCCGCCGCGCGGACGCGGCCGGCCCCCGACGGCCCGCACCCGCCAAATCAGCGAACCGCCCACCCACTAGGCCCCCCTCCCCGTAACCCCCCGGAGGGCGTCGGCTAGGGTTTGCTCCGCATAAACATCCAAACCCCTGCCCGACGCAGGGCGGCGACCGACCAGCGAGAAGGCAGGCCGCAGCCAATCCGCGCGGGCGAGACTCTCGGGAAGGCGCTACGTGAGTCCCAACGGCTCCGACCGCTCGCCGCGGCGCCCGATGCGGCGGAAGCTGCTGCAGGCACTGACCGCGGGCCTGGTCCTGGCGACCGCCACCGGTTGCACATGGGAGGACTTCCCCCGCCTTGGTATGCCCACCCCCACCACGGAAGAGGCTCCGCGGATCCTCTCCCTGTGGCAGGGCTCCTGGGCCGCCGCGCTCGTCGTCGGCGTGCTGGTGTGGGGCCTGATCCTGTGGAGTGCTTTCTTCCACCGGCGCAGCCGCACCAAGGTGGAGGTTCCTCCGCAGACCCGTTACAACATGCCCATCGAGGCGCTGTACACGGTGGTTCCGCTCATCATCGTCTCGGTGTTCTTCTACTTCACCGCGCGTGACGAATCCGAACTGCTGAGGCTCGAGAAGAAGCCCGACGTCACCGTCAACGTGGTCGGCTTCCAGTGGAGCTGGTGCTTCAACTACGTCGAGAACGTCGAAGGTTCCACGGGCGACGCCAAGACGTCCAAGGAACTGGAGTCGGTCCCGGAGCGCTACAAGGAAGCCTTCCCGGCCGACGCCGGCGGCGTCTACGACTGCGGCGTCCCCGGTACCCGGAACCCGCAGACCAACAACCCGGGTCCCACCCTGTGGCTGCCCGAGGGCAAGCGGGTCCGCTTCGTGCTGACCTCGCGCGACGTCATCCACTCCTTCTGGGTGGTGCCGTTCCTGATGAAGCAGGACGTCATCCCGGGCCACCCCAACGCCTTCGAGGTGACCCCCAACCGTGAGGGCACCTTCCTCGGCAAGTGCGCCGAGCTCTGCGGCGTCGACCACTCCCGGATGCTGTTCAACGTGAAGGTCGTCTCCCCCGAGCGCTACGAGCAGCACCTGAAGGACCTTGTGAAGAAGGGGCAGACCGGTTACGTGCCCGCCGGCATCGAGCAGACGGAGCACGAGAAGAACCGGGAGGCGAACATCCTGTGAGCATCCTCAACGAATCCCAGGGTGCCGCGGCGGCAGGGTCCCACTACCAGGACGAGCTGCCGGTGCGGCGCCAGACCCGTGGCGAGGTCGTCGTCAAGTGGCTGACGACGACGGACCACAAGACGATCGGCACGCTGTATCTGGCGACGTCGTTCGTGTTCTTCATCATCGGTGGCGTGATGGCCCTGGTGATGCGCGCCGAGCTGGCCCGGCCGGGCCTGCAGATCGTGTCGAACGAGCAGTTCAACCAGGCGTTCACGATGCACGGCACGATCATGCTGCTGATGTTCGCGACGCCGCTGTTCGCCGGTTTCGCCAACTGGATCATGCCGCTGCAGATCGGCGCGCCCGACGTGGCGTTCCCGCGGCTGAACATGTTCGCCTACTGGCTGTACCTGTTCGGCTCGCTGATCGCGGTCGCCGGCTTCCTCACCCCGGACGGCGCCGCCGACTTCGGCTGGTTCGCCTACTCGCCGCTGTCGGACGCGGTCCGCTCGCCGGGCATCGGCGCCGACATGTGGATCATGGGTCTGGCCTTCTCCGGCTTCGGCACCATCCTCGGCTCGGTCAACTTCATCACCACGATCATCTGCATGCGCGCTCCGGGCATGACGATGTTCCGCATGCCGATCTTCACCTGGAACGTGCTGCTGACCGGTGTACTGGTCCTGCTCGCCTTCCCGGTCCTCGCCGCCGCCCTGTTCGCCCTGGAGGCGGACCGCAAGTTCGGCGCACACATCTTCGACTCGGCCAACGGCGGGGCGCTGCTCTGGCAGCACCTGTTCTGGTTCTTCGGCCACCCAGAGGTGTACATCATCGCGCTGCCGTTCTTCGGCATCGTCTCCGAGGTCATCCCGGTCTTCTCCCGCAAGCCGATGTTCGGCTACATGGGCCTGATCGGCGCGACCATCGCGATCGCGGGTCTGTCGGTGACGGTGTGGGCGCACCACATGTACGTCACGGGCGGTGTGCTGCTGCCGTTCTTCTCCTTCATGACGTTCCTGATCGCGGTGCCCACCGGTGTGAAGTTCTTCAACTGGATCGGCACCATGTGGAAGGGGTCCTTGAGTTTCGAGACCCCGATGCTGTGGACGCTGGGCTTCCTGATCACCTTCACCTTCGGTGGTCTGACCGGTGTCATCCTGGCGTCGCCGCCGCTGGACTTCCACGTGTCCGACTCGTACTTCGTGGTGGCGCACTTCCACTACGTGGTCTTCGGCACGGTCGTCTTCGCGATGTTCGCCGGATTCCACTTCTGGTGGCCGAAGTTCACCGGCAAGATGCTCGACGAGCGCCTCGGCAAGATCACCTTCTGGACGCTGTTCATCGGCTTCCACGGCACCTTCCTGGTCCAGCACTGGCTGGGTGTCGAGGGCATGCCGCGCCGCTACGCCGACTACCTGGCGGCGGACGGCTTCACCGCCCTGAACACGGTCTCGACGATCGCCTCGTTCCTGCTGGGCCTGTCGATGCTGCCGTTCTTCTACAACGTCTGGAAGACGGCCAAGTACGGCAAGCCGGTCGGCGTCGACGACCCGTGGGGCTACGGCCGTTCGCTGGAGTGGGCGACCTCCTGCCCGCCCCCGCGGCACAACTTCCTCACCCTGCCGAAGATCCGCAGTGAATCCCCGGCGTTCGACCTGCACCACCCCGAGATCGCCGCGCTCGACGAGCTCGAGAACGCCGGTCACGGTGAGAAGGCCCTCTCCGGCAGCAAGGAGGCCGGCAAGTGAAGATCCAGGGCAAGATGTTCATGTGGCTGAGCATCTTCTTCCTCATCATGGCCGGGGTCTACGGCGTGTGGTCGAAGGAGCCGGTCGGCACCACCGCCCTCTTCCTGGCGTTCGGCCTGTCCATCATGATCGGCTTCTACCTGGGCTTCACGGCCCGGCGGGTCGACGTGGGCGCGCAGGACAACAAGGAGGCGGACGTCGCCGACGACGCCGGCGAGGTCGGGTTCTTCAGCCCGCACAGCTGGCAGCCGCTCTCCCTGGCCGTGGGCGGTGCCCTGGCCTTCACGAGCGTCGCGATCGGCTGGTGGCTGATGTACTTCTCGGCGCCGCTGCTCCTGATCGGCATCTGGGGCTGGGTCTTCGAGTACTACCGCGGTGAGAACCGCACCCAGTGACCACGGCGGCGAGGGGCCCCGACACACCACCCCGCGGGTGCCGGGCCCGACCCGGGCGGAGCACCCGGGGGTGCGTGACGAAAACCCCCGGGGGGGCGGGGTGCAGACGGGAGGCGCAGATTAGCCCCCCAATACCACCAGGGGCG
>NZ_JBIBZI010000002.1:0-248497 GCF_043084105.1 Streptomyces sp. NPDC014676
GAAGTACCAGCTCAAACACCGCGACTGGGCGGCCGCCGAACGCGAGGGCCGCACCATCACCCCCCTCCTCACCCGGCTCAACACCATCCGCCGCGAGAACCCGGCCCTGCGGCAACTGCGCGACCTCCACTTCCACCACGCCGACAAGGAGGAGGTCATCGCCTACGCGAAGCGGCGGGGTTCGAACACGGTTCTGGTGGTCGCCAACCTCGACCCCCACCACACCCAGGAGGCCACGGTCTCGTTGGACATGCCGCAACTCGGCCTGGAGTGGCACGAGTCGGTACCGGTGCGCGACGAGCTCACCGGCGAGACCTATCAATGGGGCAGGGCCAACTATGTGCGCCTGGAGCCGGGAGGAGCGCATGTGCTCGTCGTCGGCCGGGCATCCGGGAGTGAGCCGCCGGGTGAGCACAGCCGTGTTCTGCGACCGTCCAGCCCGTCGATCGGAGGGTCACCCACAGCATGATCGTCAACGAACCCGTCCCGGACACCTTCGAGGACACCCCCACCAAGGACCGGGACCCGGACTGGTTCAAACGAGCCGTCTTCTACGAGGTCCTGGTCCGCTCCTTCCAGGACAGCAACGGTGACGGCATCGGCGACCTGAAGGGTCTGACCGCCAAACTGGACTACCTGCAGTGGCTGGGCGTGGACTGCCTCTGGCTGCCGCCCTTCTTCAAGTCGCCGCTGCGCGACGGCGGCTACGACGTGGCCGACTACACCGCCGTCCTCCCCGACTTCGGCGACCTCGCCGACTTCGTGGAGTTCGTCGACGCCGCCCACCAGCGCGGGATGCGCGTGATCATCGACTTCGTCATGAACCACACCAGCGACCAGCACCCGTGGTTCCAGGAGTCGAGGAGGGATCCCGACGGCCCGTACGGCGACTACTACGTGTGGGCGGACGACGACAAGCAGTTCCAGGACGCGCGGATCATCTTCGTCGACACCGAGGCCTCCAACTGGACGTACGACCCGGTGCGCAAGCAGTACTACTGGCACCGCTTCTTCTCCCACCAGCCGGACCTCAACTACGAGAACCCGGCGGTCCAGGAGGAGATGATCTCCGCGCTGAAGTTCTGGCTGGACCTGGGCATCGACGGGTTCCGCCTGGACGCGGTGCCGTACCTGTACCAGCAGGAGGGGACGAACTGCGAGAACCTCCCGGCGACCCACGCCTTCCTGAAGCGGGTGCGCAAGGAGATCGACACCCAGTACCCGGACACGGTGCTGCTGGCCGAGGCCAACCAGTGGCCGGAGGACGTCGTCGACTACTTCGGCGACTACGCCGCCGGCGGCGACGAGTGCCACATGGCCTTCCACTTCCCGGTCATGCCGCGCATCTTCATGGCCGTGCGGAGGGAGTCCCGCTATCCCGTCTCGGAGATCCTGGCCAAGACCCCGGCCATCCCGTCGGGCTGCCAGTGGGGCATCTTCCTGCGCAACCACGACGAGCTGACCCTGGAGATGGTCACCGACGAAGAGCGCGACTACATGTGGGCGGAGTACGCCAAGGACCCCCGCATGCGCGCCAACATCGGCATCCGCCGCCGGCTCGCCCCGCTGCTGGACAACGACCGCAACCAGATCGAGCTCTTCACCGCCCTCCTCCTCTCCCTGCCGGGTTCGCCGATCATCTACTACGGCGACGAGATCGGCATGGGCGACAACATCTGGCTCGGCGACCGCGACGCGGTCCGCACGCCCATGCAGTGGACCCCGGACCGCAACGCCGGGTTCTCGTCCTCCGACCCCGGCCGGCTGTTCCTGCCGACCATCATGGACCCGGTCTACGGCTACCAGGTCACCAACGTCGAGGCCTCCATGGCCTCCCCGTCCTCGCTGCTGCACTGGACCCGCCGGATGATCGAGATCCGCAAGCAGAACCCGGCGTTCGGCCTCGGCTCCTACACCGAGCTGCCGTCCTCCAACCCGGCCGTCCTCGCCTTCCTGCGCGAGTACGAGGACGACCTGGTGCTCTGCGTGAACAACTTCTCCCGCTTCGCCCAGCCCACCGAGCTCGATCTCAGCGCCTTCGGGGGACGGCACCCGGTCGAGCTGTTCGGCGGGGTGCGCTTCCCGGCCGTCGGCGAACTGCCGTACCTGCTGACCCTCGGGGGCCACGGCTTCTACTGGTTCCGGCTCCGCAAGGACGCCGCGTAGAACCCGGGGCGGGGCGGTTTCCACCGCTCCGCCCGGGGCACGCATGAGTAACACCCCGCCCACCGGCGGCGCCCCGTGGGCGCGCCGAACGAGGGGAGAGGACGCGACGCCATGTCGGAAGCCGTCACACGCACCGTCACGACCCCGCCCGGCCTCCTTGCGTCACTGGATCCACTGCTGAGGGAATGGCTGCCGCGGCAGCGCTGGTTCGCGGGCAAGGGCCGCCCCGTCACCGGGTTCTCCCTGGTCGCGGCCACCGAACTGCTGCCGCCCTCGGCCAAGCTGGGCCTGTACCACCTGCTGGTGCGCGCACACCAGCCGAGCCGGCCGGGCCACGCCGGTCCCGAGCAGCCCGGCGACTGCTACCAACTGCTCATAGGCGTGCGCGAGGCGTTGCCGCCCCGGCTGGCGCCCGCGCTGATCGGTCATGTGACGCAGGGCCCGCTGGCCGGACGGACGGTCTACGAGGCCCTGCACGACACCCGGCCCGCCGAACTGCTCCTGGAGGCGCTGCGCACCCAGGCCCGGATCGGCGGGCTTCGCTTCGAGCGGGATGCGCGCCAGGAGATCCGGTCCGGTCTGGTGCCGCGCCTGGTGACCGCCGAGCAGTCGAACTCGTCGGTCGTCTACGGAGATACGTTCATTCTGAAACTGTTGCGCCGGATCGTGCCCGGGATCAACCCCGATCTGGAGCTGCCGCTGGCGCTGGCCCGCGTGGGCTGCCCCCGGGTGCCCCCGCCGACGGCCTGGCTGGTCGCGGAACCCGACGAGTCGCCCGGTCCGCCGCCGTCGGCCGAGCCGTACGTCCTGGGGGTGCTCCAGCCGTTCGTGCAGGGCGCGGCGGACGGCTGGGAGCTGGCGCTGCGGGAGCTGGCCAAGGGGGAGGACTTCGTCGCCGAGGCACGGGACCTCGGGCGGGCCACCGCCGAGGTGCACACCGCGCTGGCCCGCGCGCTGCCCACGGTCACGCTGGGGCACGCCCAGCTCCGCACGATGGTCGACGGCATGGCCGAGCGGCTGGAGGCGGCCGTGCACGCGGTGCCCGCGCTGCGCCCGTACGCGGACGGGCTGCGCTCGGCGTTCACGGCGCTGGACGACCTGGCCGCCGAAGGGCGCGTCTGGACCGCCCAGCGGGTGCACGGCGATCTGCACCTCGGCCAGTGTCTGCGCGCCCCGACCGGGGAGTGGTCGCTGATCGACTTCGAGGGCGAACCGGCCCGTCCGCTGGCCGAGCGCCGGATGCCGCAGCCGGCGGTGCGGGACGTGGCCGGCATGCTGCGGTCCTTCGACTACGCGGCGCGTTCGGTGGACCCGCCGCAGCCGGACTGGGCCGCGCGGTGCCGGGCGGCGTACTGCTCCGGCTACGCGGAGGCGGCCGGCCGGGACCCGCGCACCGATCCGGTGCTGCTGCGCGCGTACGAGACCGACAAGGCGGTCTACGAAGTGGTCTACGAGGCCCGGCACCGTCCCGAGTGGCTGCCCGTACCGATGGCCGCCGCGCACCGGCTCGCCACGACCGACCTGATCTGACCCATCCGACCCGCGTCCAGGAGGCTTCGCCCGTGACCCCCCGCCCCGAGTCCAGCGGTTCGCATCCGGAGCAGCCGGCCGAGCGGCAGCCCGCGGCCGCCGAGCCGACGAAGAAGGCCACCGCGAAGAAGACCGCCGGGAAGAAGACCCCCTCGGCGGCGAAGGCCACGACCAAGAAGGCGGCGATCAAGAAGGCGGCGACCGAGAAAGCGACGGTGAAGAAGGCCGCCGTGAAGAAGGCGGCGGCGAAGAAAGCAGTGGCGAAGAAGGCCGCGGTGAAGACGGCCGCTGCCGAGAACCCGGCGAAGAAGGCCGCGAAGAAGACCCCGGCCGGGAAGACCCCCGTCAAGCAGGCCATGGCGAAGAAGACGGCGCCGAAGGCCGTCCCCGCCTCCCAGTCCGCCCCGCCCGAGATGGAGATCGCCGTCTCCCCCGCCGTGGACGCCGCCGACCGGGAGCGGCTGCTGAGCGGGACGCATCACGCCCCGCACTCCGTGCTCGGCGCGCACCCGGTGCCCGGCGGGGTCGCCTTCCGGGCGTTCCGGCCATACGCCCTCGCGGTGACCGTCGTCTCCGGGGGCCTCACCGTCGAGCTGCACGACGACGGCGACGGCTTCTTCTCGGGACTGCTGCCGCTGGGCGAGGTCCCGGCGTACCGGCTGCTCGTGACGTACGAGGGGACGGTGCACGAGACGGAGGACGCGTACCGCTTCCTGCCCACGCTCGGCGAGCTCGACCTGCATCTGATCGGCGAGGGCCGGCACGAGGAGCTGTGGACGGTCCTCGGCGCGCACCCCATGACCCACCAGGGCGTCACCGGCACCCGCTTCTCGGTGTGGGCGCCGAACGCGCGCGGGGTGCGGGTGTGCGGCACCTTCAACTTCTGGGACGGCAGCGGCTTCCCCATGCGGTCGCTGGGCTCGACGGGGGTGTGGGAGCTGTTCGCGCCGGGGATCGGCGAGGGCGAGCTGTACAAGTTCGAGATCACCCGCCCCGACGGTTCGAAGACCCTGCGCGCCGACCCGCTGGCCCGCCGTACGGAGGTCCCGCCGGCCACGTCGTCGATCGTCACGTCGTCGGCGTACGAGTGGGGTGACGCGGAATGGCTGGAGCGGCGGGCGGCCGTGCCCGCGCACCGGGCGCCGTTCTCCGTCTACGAGGTGCACCTGCCGTCCTGGCGGCCGGGGCTGACGTACCGGCAGCTCGCCGAGCAGCTCCCCGCGTACGTCAAGGACCTCGGCTTCACCCACGTGGAGCTGATGCCGGTCGCCGAGCACCCCTTCGGCGGCTCGTGGGGTTACCAGGTCACCGGGTTCTACGCGCCCACGGCCCGCCTCGGCACCCCGGACGACTTCCGGTACCTGGTCGACGCCCTGCACCGGGCCGGGATCGGGGTGCTGATGGACTGGGTGCCGGCGCACTTCCCGCGTGACGAGTGGGCGCTGGCGGAGTTCGACGGGCGGCCGCTGTACGAGCACGAGGACCCGTTGCGGGCGGCCCATCCCGACTGGGGGACGCTGGAGTTCGACTTCGGCAGGTGCGAGGTGCGCAACTTCCTCGTCGCCAACGCCCTGTACTGGTGCGAGGAGTTCCACATCGACGGGCTGCGGGTGGACGCGGTCGCCTCGATGCTCTACCTGGACTACTCGCGCGAGCCGGGCCAGTGGACGCCGAACGAGCACGGCGGCCGGGAGAACCTGGACGCGGTGGCGTTCCTCCAGGAGATGAACGCCACCGTGTACCGCAGGGTGCCGGGGGTCGTGACCATCGCGGAGGAGTCCACGGCCTGGGACGGCGTCACCCGGGCCACCCACCACAAGGGCCCCAGCGGTTTCGGCGGGCTCGGCTTCGGCCTGAAGTGGAACATGGGCTGGATGCACGACTCGCTCCAGTACATGAGCCACGAGCCGGTCCACCGCCGCTACCACCACGGCGAGATGACCTTCTCGATGGTGTACGCCTACAGCGAGAACTACGTGCTGCCGATCTCCCACGACGAGGTGGTGCACGGCAAGCGGTCCCTGGTGTCGAAGATGCCCGGCGACTGGTGGCAGCAGCGCGCCGGCCTGCGGGCCTACCTGGGCTTCATGTGGGCCCACCCCGGCAAGCAGCTCCTCTTCATGGGGCAGGAGTTCGCGCAGGGGGCGGAGTGGTCGGAGGCGCACGGCCCGGACTGGTGGCTGCTCGACCCGCACTACGGCGCCGAGGCCGACCACCGCGGGGTGCGCGACCTGGTGCGCGACCTCAACACCGTGTACGGGCACACCCCGGCGCTGTGGGAGGGCGACACCGAGCCGTCCGGTTTCCGATGGGTGACCGGGGACGCCGCCGAGGACAACGTGTTCGCGTTCCTGCGGTACGACTCCGACGGCTCCCCGCTGCTCGCGGTCTCCCACTTCGCCCCGGTGGTGCGGCAGGACTACCGGATCGGCGTCCCCGACGACGTGCCCGCCTGGCACGAGGTGGTGAACACCGACGCCGGCCGCTACGGCGGCGGTGACGTCACCCGCCCCGACCCGGTGAAGCCGGAGCCGCAGGGACGGCACGGGTTCCCGGCGTCGATCCGGCTGACCCTGCCGCCCCTGGCGACGGTGTGGCTGCGTCCGGCCTGAGCTCCTCCGCTCAGTCCAGGGCGTCGGCCAGCGGCTTCGGCAGCGGCTCGGTGTGCAGGACGCCGAGCCGCTGGGTGGCGCGGGTGAGCGCCACGTACAGGTCGCTGGTGCCGTACCTCCCCGGCTCGACGACCAGGACCGAGTCGAACTCCAGCCCCTTGGCCTGGCGCGGGTCGAGCAGCACGACGGCGTGCGCCAGGTCGGGCTCGGCGCCCGCCGTCACCCCGTCGAGGCGGGCGGCCAGCGCCCGGTGCAGCTCGCGCGGGGCGATGACCGCGAGGCGGCCCTCGTCGGGGGTGAGCTCCGCGACGGCCTCGGCGACCGCGCCGGGCAGGTCGTCGGTGGCGCGGGCCCAGGGCCGTACGCCCGTGGAGCGGACGGAACCGGGCGGCTCGAAGCCGGGGTGCTCGGCCCGCACCACCGCCGCGGCGACGTCCATGATCTCGGCGGGGGTGCGGTAGTTGACGCCGAGCCGGGTGTGCTCCCAGCGATCCTCGACGAACGGGGTGAGGATGTCCGCCCAGGAGCCGACGCCGCCCGCCTCGGAGGTCTGCGCCGGGTCGCCGACCAGGGTCATCGAGCGGGTGGGGCTGCGCCGCATCAGCAGCCGCCACGCCATCGGGGAGAGTTCTTGTGCCTCGTCGACGATGATGTGCCCGAACGCCCAGGTGCGGTCGGCGGCGGCGCGTTCGGCGGCGCTGCGGTGGTCGTCCTCCTCATGTCGTTCGGCGAAGCGTTCGGCGTCGATGATGTCGTGCGCGGACAGCACCTCGGAGGAGTCCGGGTCGTCGTCCTCCTTGTCCTCGAACTCGAAGGTGCGGGAGGCGTACGAGACGTCCAGCACGCCCTGGGCGAAGGCGATCTGCTTCTGTCGTTCGCGTTCGGCGTGCTCGCGTTCGAGGCGGTCGTCCTGGCCGAGGAGTTCGGCGGCCTCGTCGAGCAGGGGCACGTCGGAGACGGTCCAGTGCCGGGTGACCGGGCGGCGGACCGCGGCGGCGTCCTCGTCGGAGAGGTAGCCCTCGGGGGCGGCGAGGAAGTCGGCGACCAGGCGCTGCGGCGTGACGCGGGGCCACAGCCGGTCGATCGCGGACCAGACCTCGGGGTTCTCGGCGAGCTCGTCGCGGATCTGGGTGATGTCGCTGGGGTCGAGCAGGTTGGAGCCGTCGTAGGGGTCGGTGCCGATGCGTTCGGCGACCATGTCGGTGAGCGCGTTGAGGATGTGGCCCTCGAAGTGCTCGCGGGCCACGTTGTGCGGCAGCTTGGCGGCGCGGGTGCGTTCGCGGGCGACGTTCACCAGGCCGTCGTCGAGCATGAGGACCTCGCGGTCGTGCTCGATCGCGATCACCGGGTCGGGCAGTGCCTGCCGGTCGCGTACGACGTCGGCGAGGACGCCGGCCATCTCCGCGCGGCCCTTCACGGCGGCGGCCTCGGGGGTGTCGGTCCGGGTGGTCCTCACACCGGGGTACAGCTCGCCGACGGTCGCGAGGAGCACGCCGGTCTCGCCGAGGCTGGGCAGCACCTCGCCGATGTAGCCGAGGAACGCCGGGTTGGGGCCGACGATCAGGACGGCGCGGCGGGCCAGCAGCTCGCGGTGCTCGTAGAGCAGGTAGGCGGCGCGGTGCAGGGCGACGGCGGTCTTGCCGGTGCCGGGGCCGCCCTCGACGACCATGACCCCGCGGTGCGGGGCGCGGATGATGCGGTCCTGGTCGGCCTGGATGGTGCGCACGATGTCGCCCATGCGGCCGGTGCGCGCGGAGTTCAGCGCGGCGAGCAGCACGGCGTCGCCGGTGGGGTCCTCATGGCCGGTGCGGGTCTCGTCGCCGAGGTCGAGGACCTCGTCGTGCAGGGCGGTGACCCGGTGGCCCTCGGTGGAGATGTGCCGGCGGCGCCTGAGGCCCATCGTGGTGTGGCCGGTGGCCAGGTAGAACGGGCGGGCCACGTCGGCGCGCCAGTCGATGAGGACGGGCGTGCGCTCGGCGTCGTCGGCGCGCAGGCCGATGCGGCCGATGTGGTGGGTGTCGCCGGAGGCGAGGTCGATGCGGCCGAAGCAGAGGGAGCCGTCCACCGCGTTCAGCGCGGCGAGCAGGCCGGAGCGCTCGGCGACCAGGATGTCCCGCTCCAGCCGGTCCTGCCTCGGGGTGTGGCCCTGGGCGAGCGCCTCCGTGACGGACACCTCGGCGTCGCCGCGCAGGACGTCCACGCGTGCGTACAGTCCGTCGATGAATTGCTGTTCCTGCCGCAATTCCTCGTCCGGAAATTCGGTGTTTGACAATTCCGCTCCCGCCCGGATATACTGTGGTCACTGAACTTCACTGCGACTCCTTCAAAACGAAGTCGCGAATCAATGAATATACGCAAAGAAAACCCCCGGGCGCAATTGCCCGGGGGTTTTCTTGTGCCGCGCACCAGCTCGCACCAGGTCGTCGTACCAGGTCAGAGCACGTCCGACAGTTCTTCGAGGAGCCGCCGCTTGGGCCTGGCCCCCACCATCGACCGCAGCGGCTCCCCGTCGCGGAACACCATGAAGGTCGGCATCGACAGCACCTTGTAGGTGTTGGTCGTGTCCGGATTGGCGTCCACGTTCAGCTGGACGACCTTCAGCCGGCCCTCCTCCTCGGCGGCCAGCGCGCTCAGCACCGGCGCCATCTGCCGGCACGGCGGGCACCAGTCGGCCGTGAACTCCACCAGCACCGGCAGCTCCGCCCCGATCACCTCGTCCGCGAAGTCCGCGTCGGTCACCTCGGGCACACCACTCGCCTTGCTCATCACAGCTCCCCTCCCAGTTCGCACACCGGCTCCGGACCGCCCGGAACCTCCGCGTCGGCGGCCAGCCCGTCCCGCGCCGACTCCGCCCGCGCGAGCTGCTCGCCGACCTTCTCCCGCACCGCGCGCAGCTCGCCGATCAGGGCGTCCAGCTCGTCCAGCTTGCGCCGGTAGACCTGGAGCGAGGCGGGGCACGCGTCGCCCTCGGGGTGCCCGGCCCGCAGGCACTCCACGAAGGGCCGGGTCTCCTCCAGGTCGAACCCGAAGTCCTGGAGCGTGCGGATCTGCCGCAGCAGCCTCAGATCGCTCTCGTCGTACGTCCGGTACCCGTTGCCGGTGCGCCGCGCGGACAGCAGCCCGCGTGACTCGTAGTACCGCAGCGTCCGCGTGGTGGTCCCGGCCCGTGCGGCCAGCTCGCCGATTCGCATGCCGACGAACGTAAGCCTTGACGTCGGCGTCAAGGCAAGGGCAGGCGGGGCGGACGGGACGGAAAGGGCCGAGCGGCCGGACCCACGGGGGTGGGGTCCGGCCGCTCGGCGGCTGTGGAGGCCCGGATACGGGCGACGGGCCTCCGTGACCGGGTGGCTGGGCAACGGGGGGAGTGTCCCAGCCACCCGGGTCCGTGGGGCGTGTGACGCCGGCGGCCGTCAGGCCTTGGCCAGCTCCTTCTCGCCGCCCTTCGCGGGCAGCTCGGCGCCGGACTCGTCCGAGTCGCCGCCGACGGCGTGGTCGTCCAGCAGCGTCTTCTCGTCGAAGGGGACGCGGCCGGCCAGGACCTCGTCCACCCGGGCCCGGTCGATCTCCTTGGTCCAGGTGCCGATCAGGACGGTGGCGACGGCGTTGCCCGCGAAGTTGGTGAGGGCACGGGCCTCGCTCATGAAGCGGTCGATGCCGACGATGAGGCCGATGCCGTCCACCAGGGCCGGCTTGTGCGACTGCAGACCGCCGGCCAGCGTGGCCAGACCGGCACCGGAGACACCGGCCGCGCCCTTCGAGGCCACCAGCAGGAAGAGCAGCAGCGGGATCTGCTCACCGATCGACATCGGCGTGCCCATGGCGTCGGCGATGAACAGCGAGGCCATGGTCATGTAGATCATGGTGCCGTCGAGGTTGAAGGAGTAGCCGGTCGGGACGGTGATGCCGACCACCGGCTTGCTGACACCCAGGTGCTCCATCTTCGCGATGAGGCGCGGCAGCGCCGACTCCGAGGAGGAGGTGGAGAGGATCAGCAGGAACTCGCGGCCCAGGTACTTGAAGAGCGAGAAGACGTTGACGCCCGCGATGAGGCGCAGCATCGTGCCCAGCACCAGGAAGATGAACAGCACACAGGTGACGTAGAAGCCGAGCATCAGCACGGCGAGGCTCTTGAGCGCGTCGACGCCGGCCGAGCCGGTGACCGCGGCGATGGCGCCGAAGGCACCGATCGGGGCCGCCCACATGATCATCGCCAGGACGCGGAAGACCAGCCGCTGGATGTGCTCGATGCCGCGCAGGACGGGCTGTCCGGCGGAGCCCATGGCCTGGAGGGCGAAGCCGCAGAGCAGGGCGACCAGCAGGGTCTGCAGGACCTCGCCGGCGGTGAACGCGGAGACGATCGTGGTCGGGATGATGCCCATCAGGAAGTCGACGGTGCTCTTGGCCTCCGCGTCGACCTGCGCCTGACCGGTCTCCTTGACGGCGTCGGTGACCGCGAGGCCCGTCCCCGGGTCCAGGATGTTGCCGACGATCAGGCCGATGGCGAGCGCGACGACCGACATGACCATGAAGTAGCCGAGCGCGATACCGCCGACCGCGCCGACCTTGGCGGCCTTCCGCACGGAGCCGATGCCCAGCACGATGGTGCAGAAGATGATCGGCGAGATCATCATCTTGATCAGGTTCACGAACCCGGTGCCGAGCGGCTTCAGCTCGGTCGCGAAGTCGGGCGCGATCAGACCGACGGCGATACCGAGGGCGACCGCGATGATCACCGCGATGTAGAGATAGTGCGTGCGGTCCCGCTTGGCCTTGGGTGCGGCAGGTGCCGTAGCGGATGTGCTGGTCACGGCGGCCCTCCTTGACGACGTCGTCGGCATCACCGGCGTGCGGCTCACGTCCGGGGGATGGGTTTTCGGGGAATGCCGTGACTATGTCGTGCCTTGTGAGCGCGGTCACCCTTCCGTTCATTTAGTTCACCGTGGAACCGAGAGGCAGACTGGCTGAATGCGTATCCCCCTGCCCCGCCCCCGCAGCCTCGCGGGCCAGCTCTTCGCCATGCAGGCCGTGCTCATCGCGGTCGTCGTGGCCGGATACGCACTGTTCACCTACGTCGGCGACCGCAGCCAGGCCGAACAGGCGGCCGGCCGCCAGGCCACCTCCGTGGCCCGTTCGATCGCCGACTCGCCCTCCGTGCGGGAGGCGATCCGCACCCCCGACCCGTCGGCGGAGCTCCAGCCGTACGCGCTGGCGGTGGTACGGGACACCGACATCGACTTCGTCACGATCATGGACCCGCGGGGCATCCGCTGGACCCACCCCGACCCCGACCAGATCGGCCTGGTCTTCCAGGGCCACACCGGCCCGGCGCTGGAGGGGCGTACCTTCACCGAGACCTACACCGGTACCCTCGGCCCGTCGGTCCGGGCGGTCACCCCGATCCGGGACGGCGACCGGATCACCGGCCTGGTCAGCGCCGGCATAAGGGTCGAGGAGATCAGCCAGCGCGCCCAGGGCCAGCTCACGGCACTGCTGGTGGTCGCGGCCGGCGCCCTCGGGCTCGGCGCGATCGGCACGTACGTCATCAACGCCCGGCTGCGCCGCCACACCCACGGCATGAACGCGGCCGAGCTCAGCCATATGCACGACTACCATCAGGCCGCGCTGCACGCCGTGCGCGAGGGGCTGCTGATGCTGGACGGCCGGTACAGGGTCGCGCTGATCAACGACGGCGGCCGGGAGCTGCTGGGCGTGGGCCGGGAGGAGGACGTGGTGGGCAGGTCGGTGGCGGAGCTGGGGCTGCCCACACCGCTGACGGGCGCGCTGCTCGCCTCCGAGCCCCGGGTGGACGAGGTGCACCTGACGGCGGACCGGGTGCTGGTGGTGAACACCTCGCCGGTCACCGGCGGCCAGCGGCGCGGCTCGGTGGTGACGCTGCGGGACGTGACCGAGCTCCAGTCGCTGATGGGCGAGCTGGACTCCGAGCGCGGCTTCACGCAGGCGCTCAGGTCACAGGCGCACGAGGCGGCGAACCGGCTGCACACCGTCGTCTCGCTGATCGAGCTGGGCCGCGCGGAGGAGGCGGTGGACTTCGCCACGGCCGAGCTGGAGCTGGCGCAGGCGCTCACCGACCAGGTGGTGGCGGCGGTGAGCGAGCCGGTGCTGGCCGCGCTGCTGCTGGGCAAGACGGCGCAGGCGAACGAGCGGGGCGTGGAACTGGTGGTGTCGGACGACAGCCGCCTGGACGACGGCCTCCTCCCGGACACCCTGCCCGCCCGGGACCTGGTCACCATCCTCGGCAATCTGATCGACAACGCCGTGGACGCGGCGCAGGGCGGGGTGCGGCCCCGCGTGACGGTGACGGCGCTGACGGAAGAGGACGGGGACGGAGACGGCTCGGAGCTGATCCTGCGGGTCTCCGACACCGGCCCCGGCGTCGACCCCGACCACACGGAGGCGGTCTTCCAGCGGGGCTTCACGACCAAACCGTCCGGGCCGGGCGGGCGGGGGCTGGGGCTGGCGCTCGTACGGCAGGCGGCGGGCCGGCACGGCGGGACGCTGTCGGTGACGTCCGGGGAGGAGGGCGGCGCGGTGTTCGAGGCACGGCTGCCGTTGAGGGACGCCGCTGTCGCGCAGGGTCCGGGAGGCACCGTATGACCGGGGAGCCCATCAGAGTGCTGGTCGTCGAGGACGACCCGGTGGCCGCCGACGCCCACGTCATGTACGTCGGCCGGGTGCCCGGCTTCGTCGCCGTCGGCAAGGCGCACACCGGCGCGGAGGCCCGCCGCGCCCTGGACCGCACCCCCGTCGACCTGCTCCTCCTCGACCTCCACCTGCCCGACGTGCACGGACTCCAGCTCGCCCGCTCCCTGCGGGCGGCCGGCCACCACGCCGACGTGATCGCGGTGACGTCGGCGCGGGACCTGGCGGTCGTCCGGGAAGGGGTGTCGCTGGGTGTCGTCCAGTACGTACTGAAGCCGTTCACCTTCGCGACCCTGCGGGACCGGCTGGTGCGCTACGCCGAGTTCCACGCGGCGGTGGGCGAGGCGAGCGGGCAGGACGAGGTGGACAGGGCGCTCGCGGCCCTGCGGGCCCCGGGACCGGCCGCGCTGCCGAAGGGGCTGAGCGGGCCGACACTGGAGCGGGTGACGGGGGTGCTGCGGGAGGCGGGGGACGGGCTGACCGCGGCGGGGGTCGCCGAGGCGGTGGGGATCTCCCGGATCACGGCCCGGCGGTATCTGGAGCACCTGGTGGAGGCGGGGAGGGCCGGGCGGGCTCCGGTTTATGGGCAGGTGGGGAGGCCGGAGTTGGTTTATCGGTGGGTTCGGGGGGTGGGGAAGGGGGGTTAGGGGGCGGGGGTGTCCAGGGCGGCGGCGTGGGTGCGGGCTTGGGCGGCTTCGGTGGGGGCGTTGGCCCGGGTGAAGGCGTCGGCGGCCCGGAGGTAGGCGGCGCGGGCCTCGGCGGGGCGGTGGACGTCTTCGTGCACGCGGGCCAGGTTGTATAGGGTCTGCCCCTCTCCGTACCAGTCCTCGAACTCCCGGCAGATCTCCAGGTCCTTGCCGTACGCCTCGATCGCCTCTTCCACCCGGCCCGCCACCCGCAAGCCGCTGCCGAGGTTGTGCCAGGCCCTGCCCTCGCCCTGACGGTCCGTGATGTCCTGATACATGTTGATGACCCGAGTGTGGGCGTCGATCGCCTCCCCCACCCGGCCCGCCTCCAATAGGGCGCTGCCGAGGTTGTCCCAGGCCATGGTCTCGCCGTGGCGGTCTCCGACGGCCTGGAACACTTCACGCGCCCGGGTGTGGGCGTCGATCGCCTCCTCCGCCCGGCTCGCCTCCAGCAGGGCGCCACCGAGGTTCCCCCAGGCCATGGCCTCGCGGTGACGGTCTCCGACGGCCTGGAACACTTCACGCGCCCGGGTGTGGGCGTCGATCGCCTCCCCCGTCCGGTCCACTTCCTGCAGGGCGAGGCCCAGGTAGCTCCATGCGATGGCCTCTCTCATCCGGTCTCCGGCAAGCCGTGCGGCCTCCCGCGCGGCCTCCGCGACGGCGATCAAGTCATCGAAATACCGCCGCCAGTCCAGGTACTGCCCCAGGCACAGAGCCAGCCGCACCGCCGTACCCGCGAACCGCTCCTCCCGTCCCCATCCCACCGCCGCGACCAGCCCCGCCCGCTCACCGTCCAGCCACGCCAACGCCTGCCCCCGGTCCCCGAACCGCTCCGGCTCCTCCGAACCCGGCAGCCACCGCAACCGTTCATCAGCCGCTTTCGCCCACCGCCAGTAGAACCCCAGCACTCGCTCCCGCGCCGCCTCCCCTTCCTCCCGCAACCTCGCGTCCCCCGCCACCACACCCGCCCCGAACACCCGCACCAAGTCGTGCAACCGCCACCATCCGCGCTCACTCCCCCGCTCCACGAGGTGGGCACGGGCCAGGGCCTTCAAAACCCGCACCGGAGGCTCCTCAGCGCCAACCAGCACGGCAACGACCTCGTCGCTCGCCTCCGGCCCCGGCGCGAGAGCAAGCAGGCGCAGCAGCCGCGCGGACTCGGGCGGCAGTCGGCGGTAGGAGAGCTCGAAGGCTGCGCGGACGCTGCGCTCGCCGTCGTCGAGGTGGTCGAGGCGGTCGTGGGACTCGGCTAGTTCCGTCATGAGTTCGGTCACTGGTTTGCCGGGGTCCTCCGCCAGCAGCGCGGCCGCGATCTGCAGGGCCAGCGGGAGGTGCCCGCAGAGGTCGGCGAGTCGCTCGGCCGTGTCGGGGTCGTCGGCCACCCGGCTGTCGTACGGATCGGCGATCCGCAGGGCAAGATCGAGGAGTTCATACGCCTCTCTCGGGCCGAGCTGGTCCAGGGAAACGAGCCGCGCACCCAATTGGGGCAGCCGGTCGCGTGACGTGACCAGGACGTGGTGCCGGGAGTCGCCCGGCAGGAGGGGCCGTACCTGGTCCGGCGAGGAGGCGTTGTCGGCCAGGACCAGCACCGGGCCGCACTCGTGAGCCCGAGCGGCCAGCCTTGAGCGGTAGAACGCCGCCCGCTCGTCCGTCGTGGTGGGGATGTGTTCCGGCGGAGTACCGAGGGCGCGCAGCAGGGCCTGAAGGGCACGGTCGGCGGTGACGGGCTCCCGGTCGTAGCCGTGCAGGTCGATGAAGAGGACCCCGCCGGGGAACCAGCCCCGTTCACGGGCCAGATGCGCGGTCTCGACGGCGAGCGCGGTCTTGCCGATGCCGCCGAGACCGGACACGGCGGCGACGAGGGTCGCTGCCGACTGTTTCCCGGCCGGGTCCAGCTCGCGCAGCAGTTCCCTCGTCTCGCGCTCCCGCCCCGTGAACCCGCCGGGTCTCGGCGGCAGACCGGCCATCGCCTCAGGGACGGCGACCCCGCCCTGCTGGATCACGACCTGCACGCCGATCACCTCGCGCAGGAAGACCCCGCCCCGGAAGTCGGTGTGATCGCCGTCGTACCAGGACGTCCCGCTCCCCGGCGCGGACCGCTCCATGGCCCGCGCGACGGTACCGGCGAGGCCCCGCGGATCGGCGGCGAGCAGGTCGGCCAGCGCCTCGCCCCACTCCCGTACGGCCTCCCGTCGCGCCGGGTCCTGTGCCGCCTCGGCGATCTCCTGGGCGGATGCACCGACGTCGAGCCCCACCGCCCGCGCCAGCCTCTCCACCGCCCGACGTCCGCCGTCCCCACCCGCACCCTCGGCCAGGGCCGCCAGTAGTGCCGCTTCCATGCGCCGTACTCGCCCCCGTCAAAAACCCACGACAGTGCGTCAAAGGTAGTACGTGGAAGGGATGTTCATGCCGCCCTCGCGTACCACACGACCTGCGAGCCGAGCCCCGCCACGGCGAGCGCCTCCAGCATCGACAGCGTGACCATCAGCCCGCCGCCGTCGCCGTTCACCCAGAACACGACCAGGGCGGCCAGCGGGACCGCGCAGAACGCCGTCAGGTCGATCACGGTCTGGATCCTCTTGCGGGACCGGCGCCGGGTGTCGCTCCGGTGGTACGCCTCCCACCCGAACGTCGTGAAGCCGCTCCCGTGCGCCGCGAGGGCGGCCAGCCGGGGTCCCAGATCGTCCCGGACGTAGCGGCCGATGGCCGAGATCTTCTCGTCGTTGACGAGGTAGGTCCATCCGAGGACGACGCACACCGGCGGCAGCGCCAGAAGCATCGAGGGCTGTTTCGCCTGGGCCGCGGCGGCGATGACGGCGGCCACGACGGCCAGCGTCACGTAGAGGAGGTTGTCCCGGAACCCGATCCTCGCCTTCTGCTCGTCCTTCACGGTCTGGTACTCGGCGAGCAGCAACTGCCCGACGGTGAGGTCCTGTTCCGGCACCCGATTCCCTTCCCCCGGTTGTAACTTATGACTATGCAGGAGACCCGGCCCACAGTTCTGGTCCTGACCGCACTCCCCCTCGAATACACCGCTGTTCGCGCGCACGTCGAGGAGCGGGAGGAGCTGGTGCACCGTGACGGGACCCGGGTCGAGAAGGGCCGGCTCCCCGGCACTTCCTGGCACGTCGCCCTCGCCGAGCTGGGCATGGGCGCCGACCGGGCCGCCGCCCTCACCACCCAGCTCATCAACTGGCTGCGCCCCGAGGCCGTGTTCTTCGTCGGTGTCGCCGGCAGTCTGAAGGACGACATCGAGATCGGCGACGTCGTCGTGGGCACGCAGGTGTACGAGATCCACGGCGGCAAGCAGACGCCGGAGGGTTTCCAGGTCCGGCCGAAGGCCCTGCCTGGCTCGCTCGCACTCGAACAGGCGGCCCGCTCCGCCGCGCGGGACATGCCCGACGTGCGGGCGCACTTCCTGCCGATCGCCACGGGCGACGTCGTCCTGGCGGACGCCAAGTCCGAGATCGCCCGGTTCATTCGCAAGAACTACAACGACGCGGGCGCGATCGAGATGGAGGGCTCCGGAGCACTCCTGGCAGCCCACCTGAACGGCCAGTTGAACGCCCTGGTGATCCGGGGCATCAGCGACCGGGCCGACGCCGAGAAGCACAAGGCCGACGCCTCGGGTTCGCAGAAGCGCGCCGCCGAGCAGGCCGCTGCGGTGACGGTGGCGGTGCTGCACAAGCACCGGCCCCGCGAGGGTTCCTCCGACTCCGAGGAGCGTCCCCATCGGCACGGGGACGGCGGAGCGACGTACGGCGGGGACCACATCGACTTCCGGGACGGCACCTTCTACGGCCCGGTCACCGGCAAGCAGAGCGGAGGACGGCGGTAGGGGGACCGTCCACGGCCCGGTCCCACGAGCGACCGCCACCCTCCCACCCCGCCCCCTGGGCTTCACCGGTCGATCGGCGGAGCTGGACCGTCTGCTCCCGCACCTCTCCCCCAACGAGAACGACACGGCTGCACTCCCGCTCCTCATCTTCGCCGTCACGGGGATGGGCGGCGTCGGCAAGACCGCACTGGCCGTGGAGACGGCACACCGGGCCCGTGCGCAGGGCTGGTTCCCGGGCGGAACGCTCTTCGTGGACCTGCGCGGATACGACGAGGACCCGGTCACGGCCGATCAGGCGGTCCTGGCGTTGCTCGACGCGCTCGGCGTACGGGACGGGGATCTGCCACCGACGACGGACCGCCAGTACGACGCGTACCGCGCGCTCCTCGCCGAACGACGGGACAGGATGCTGCTGATCCTGGACAACGCCTCGGACCCGTCCCAGTACCTGCCCCTCCTGCCCGGCACGGACCACCACCGGGTACTCATCACCTCCCGGGACCGCCCCGACGCCCTTCCGGTACGCCTGATCGACTTGGAAGCCCTCACCCCGGCCGACTCCGTCGCCCTTCTGACCCGTGCCCTGCACGACACCGACGAACGGGACGACCGCCCAGCACGTGAACCTGACGCGTTGTGCGAGCTGGCTGATCTTTGCGGTCACTTACCCCTGGCCCTCCAGATCGCGGCGGGGATGCTGCGCCGCCGGCGCCACCGGGGCATCGCCTCTCTGGTGGCCGAGATCCGGGAAGCCGAGGACGCAACCGCCGTCCTCGACCGCGGCAGTCCCGGAACCGACCTTTATGGACGCTCACTCGTCCTACGGCCTGTTCTGGAGACCTCCCATCGCCGGTTGCCGCCCGATCAGGCCCGACTGTTGCGCCTGCTCTGCCTCGCGCCCGGTGCGGAGACCGGCACGGAGGCGATCGCCGCTCTTGCCGACCTCAACACCGAGTCCGTGCTGTCGCTGCTGGAAGATCTGGCCGCCAGACATCTCGTCACGCCAGTGGGGAGCGGCGACGGGACGACTTCCGCTGTGCGGTGGCGGTTGCATGACTTGGTGCGGGTGTTCGGGGCGGGTGTGGCGGCGGACGCGGGCTTGCGGGAGGAGGGGGAGGCGGCGCGGGAGCGGGTGCTGGAGTTCTACCTGCGGTGGGCGGACGCTGCCGATGACCGGTTGCGGTGGCGGCCGGGGATGGCGGAGCCGGAGCGGTTCGGGGACCGGGGGCAGGCATTGGCGTGGCTGGACGGCGAGCGTGTGGGTCTGGTGGCGGCGGTGGGGTGGGCACGGGAGGAGCGGTTCGCGAGTGCGGCGGTGCGACTGGCCTTGTGTCTGGGGGAATACCTGGCCTGGCGGCGGCATTTCGACGACTGGATCGCCGTCGCGGAAGCCTCGCGAGAGGTGGCACAGCTTGCCGGGGGCCGGTTGGACGAGGCCAGGGCATGGAACCACCTCGGCAACGCCCTGCGGCAAACGGGCCGGGAGGAGGAGGCGATCGACGCCCACAGCCGGGCCCGCGACCTGTACCAGGCCACAGGAGACCGCCACTGCGAGGCCGTCGGGTGGGGCAACCTCGGCAGCACCCTGCAAGCGGCGGGCCGGGAGGAGGAGGCGATCGACGCCCTCACCCGGGCCCGCTACCTGTATCAGTCCATCGGGGATCGCCACGGCGAGGCCATGGCGTGGGACAGCCTCGGCACCGCACTGGGGGAGGCGGGCCGGGAGGAGGAGGCGATCGACGCCCACAGCCGGGCCCGCGACCTGTACCAGGCCACAGGAGACCGCCACGGCGAGGGTAGGGCGTGGCACAACCTCGGTAGCGCACTGCAGGATGCGGGCCGGAGGGAGGAGGCGATCGAGGCGTACGGCAAGGATCTGGAGATCTGCCGGGAGTACGAGGACTGGTACGGCGAGGGACAGACCCTCCACAGCCTGGCCCTCACTTACGAGGACGCCCACCGCCCCGCCGAGGCCCGCACCGCCTGGCTCCAGGCCGTCGATGCCTACACCCGTGCCAACGCCCCCACTGAAGCCAACCAGGCCCGTACCCGCGCCGCCGAACTACTCGACTGACTCCCTAGGCCCTTACCCCACCCCCACATACCCCCGGGCCCCCCGCCAAGGCACCACCGCCCACATCCGCGTCCCGCCCCCGGGCTCCCGCGCCTCCCCGACCCCCCACTCCCCGCCGCACTCCCGCACCACGCACCCCAGCACCCGCAGCGCCGCCCGCCTTCGCGCATCGCAGGCCTCGCCCAGCCGAGGGTGCTCGTGCCGTCGGTGCCCGTCGTAGAGCACCACCCGCAGCGCCCCCTCCCGGTACCGCAGCGACACGTACACCTCACCCCTGGGCGTGAACCGGCAGACACAGGCGATGAGTTCCCCCACCACCTGCACCACCGCGTCCGCCATGTCCTCCAGCCCGTGCCCTTGAAGCACGGCCCGCGTCGCGACCCGCGCGATCCGCGAGCCGACCGGCTCGGCGGGCAGCGTGAGGCTGTACGAGAGCGCACCGAGCGAGGGTGGCGCGAAGTCCACCTTCTCGGCGAATACGGGACAGGTGAAGACGGCCCCGGCTGCGGACACGGTCATGGGCAACTCCCTTGTTCGCTTCGGATATTCGATGACGCGCCGACACCCCGACCAGTGGTGGCCTGTCTCCCTGGCACGGGCCAGCCCTCTCCCAGGGAAGGAGTACACGGGCAGGCTCGCGCGATGCACTTCCAACGGCGTCGGACCGTAAGCGGCTCATCACTGACTGTAGAGCAATCTCGGAGTACGTGTACTACTCTCCACCGAAGTCCCTGGTGGACCGACTCGTCACACCAACGGCAGACTGTCCCCGTCACACCGCTGAACGGGAGGACGAATGCCGCCGAGGAGCGCTCCTACGGAGCGTCAGCGACGACTCGGTTCCGAGTTGCGCAAGTTGCGCGTCGCGGCCGGGATGACCACGGAGCACGCCGCCGCCCTGCTGAACGTCCCGCGTACGAATGTGCCCAACATGGAGTCCGGGCGCTCCGGCATCAGCGCGGAACGCGTACGCACCCTCGCGGGAAACTACGGCTGCACGGACCAGTCCCTCGTCGAGGCTCTCGCCGCCATGGCCACCGGGCGCGAGAAGGGCTGGTGGGAGGCGTATCGGGGGCAACTCCGGGACGGTTTTCTGGACATCGCCGAGATGGAGTGGCACGCCACCCGGCTACGTATCGCCGTAGCCATGCACCTACCAGGGCTGCTCCAGACCGAGGACCACGCCCGCGCTGTCTTCGAGGCCGTGATCCCCCGCCTGCCGTCGGAAGACATCGACGTCCGCGTCGCCCACCGGATCGACCGGCACCAGGTGCTCGATCGTCCGAGCCCGCCGACACTCGACGTGATCCTCCACGAGGCCGCCCTCCGCATGGAGTTCGGCGGTCCTGCGGTCGCACGACGACAGTTGGAGCACCTGCTGCACATGTCCGAGCGCGAAAACGTGACCCTTCGAGTCATCCCGTTCAAGGCAGGCGGCTTCCCAGGAGCCGGACAGTCCGTCATCTACGCCGTTGCAGCTGTTCCCCGTCTCGACACCGTGGAGCTCGACAGCACCCACGGCCCGGAGTTCATCGACAACGAAGCTCAACTCGCCAAGTACCGCGCCCAACTGGATGCCGCGCAGGGGATTGCCCTCACCCCGCCCGCCTCACGCGACTTCATCCACGCCCTGGCACACGATCTCTAGGAGAGACCCCATGAACGACATCAGCTGGGAAGAACCGTTCTGCGGAGAGGGCGCCAACTGCTTCCGCATAGGCACCGACCCCCAAGGCAACGCCTACATCGCCGTCGCCGGCCAGGAGGACCGCTACCTCACCGACACCCGCGAAGCCCTCCGCACCCTCATCCGCGACATCAAGTCCGGCAAGGCCGACCACCTCCTCTAGGCGAGTAGGCGAGGGCGTCGGCCTGATCCCGCACGTCAGGCGTGGGGAGTCGACGAAGAGACACTGTGGCCGAAAGCAGCAAAGGTCCGGATCAAGGCCGGCGCGGACCGTGAGATCACCCATCTGCGGAAATGAGTGCCAACTGCTTTCCGCATGAGCAACCGTCACGATCTACGGACTGCCGCAGTCACGGCCTGACGCTCCGGTGCCATCGGATCTCGCCGTCGTGCCATTCGTCGGTGGGCGTGAGTCCGGCGGCTGCGGCGACGGCAGCGGAGGCTCGGTGTTCAGGGTGGACGTGCGCGATGATGGCGTGCACCGGGGGCCGGCCGAGCCAGCCGGCGAGTCCTCGGGCCGCTTCGGTGGCGATGCCTCTTCCCTGCCACGGGGTTCCCACCACCCAGGCGATCTCCGCGACGGCGCCGTGACCGTCGAGGCTGATCGTCGCCTGGACGGTGCCCGTCAGGCAGGACTCGTCACGCAGCCGGATCACCCAGTTCAGCCAGGCCACGGCCGGGTCGGGGGAACCCGCGGTCATGCGCTGGTAACGCGACCGCAGGGCCTGGGCCGTGTCCGGAGTGCCGCCGATGAAGGTGTGCAGGGCGGGATCGGACAGCACCGCGGCCATCTCCTCGGCGTGCTCGACGTGCAGCGGCAGCAGGTCCAGCCGACGGGTGCTGATGGTCCGGGCCGTCATGATGTTCACGTGGCGCTGTCCGCTCTCACATCTCACGCCGCTCGAGGTACGGCGCTCGGGGCAGTAGGGCCGCCGCTCCGCACCCACCGAGCCGGCCCTCGATCAACATCATCACGGTGTGAGTGAGCACGGGTGCCCCCTGTCACCGTTCGGTGATTGGACAGTTTCTCCCGGCATGACGCCGCTCATACGGTGTGTCGCCGGGAGAAACAGTCCCATCACGCTGTCGGCACGGAGGCCTGAGCAGCCGTCCGGCGGGTTCGGCGGCAGCGTTCGCTCGGCGGGGCGGGGGTGGCCCTCGTGCCGTACCCGCCTAAAAAACCGACTCCGCCTCGTCCATCCGGTCCTTCGGGACCGTCTTCAGTTCGGTGACCGCCTCCGCCAGCGGCACCATCACGATGTCGGTCCCCCGCAGGGACGTCATCTTGCCGAAGTCCCCCCGGTGCGCCGCCTCCACCGCGTGCCAGCCGAAGCGGGTCGCGAGGACGCGGTCGTACGCCGTCGGCACGCCGCCGCGCTGGACGTGGCCGAGGATGACCGGCTTGGACTCCTTGCCGAGCCGGCGCTCCAGCTCGTACGCCAGGGCCGTACCGATGCCCTGGAAGCGCTCGTGGCCGAACTTGTCGATCTCGCCCTTGCCGTAGTCCATGGTGCCGTCGGCCGGGTGCGCGCCCTCGGCGACGCAGATCACCGCGAACTTCTTGCCGCGGGCGAAGCGTTCCTCGACCATCTTGACCAACTGGGCCGGGTCGAAGGGGCGCTCGGGCAGGCAGATGCCGTGGGCGCCGGCGGCCATGCCGGACTCCAGGGCGATCCAGCCCGCGTGCCGGCCCATGACCTCGACGACCATCACGCGCTGGTGGGACTCGGCGGTGGTCTTGAGGCGGTCCATCGCCTCCGTGGCGACACCGACCGCCGTGTCGAAGCCGAAGGTGCGGTCGGTGGAGGAGATGTCGTTGTCGATCGTCTTCGGGACGCCGACCACCGGCAGGCCCGCGTCCGACAGCATGTGCGCCGCGGTGAGCGTGCCCTCGCCGCCGATCGGGATCAGCGCGTCGATGCCGAAGTCGCGGATCATGTCGGAGGCGTTCTCGCAGGCCTCGCGGAGGCGGTCGCGCTCCAGCCGGGAGGAGCCCAGTATGGTGCCGCCGCGGGCCAGGATGCCACTGACCGCGTCGAGGTCGAGCGTGCGGTAGCGGCCGTCGAGCAGGCCCGAGTAGCCGTCCTCGAAGCCGATGACCTCGTCGCCGTAGTTGTCGACCGCCCGGTGCACGACCGACCGGATCACTGCGTTCAGTCCAGGGCAGTCGCCGCCTGCGGTGAGCACTCCTATACGCATCGTGCCGTGTCTCCTGGTCGCTGTCGATACCGGTGAGCCAGTCCCGATTGTTTCACGTCCCCCGGGGCGCCGCCGACGCCGTACGGGTGGGCGGCCTAGCCAGCGCCGGAGGTATTGTCAAGAGGGGTCCGCTCACCTGGGTGGGCGATTTTTTGCGGCCCCGCCGAAGACCCTTGCGGCCCTCGACGAAACGGAGAGCGCGCGTGACCCGCAGCGTGTACGTGACCGGTATCGACCGCGGCGACGGCCGCCAGGTCGTCGAACTCGGGGTCATGGAGCTCCTGACCCGGCAGGTCGACCGGGTGGGCGTCTTCCGTCCCCTGGTGCACGACGGGCCCGACCGCCTCTTCGAGCTGCTGCGCGCCCGGTACCGGCTCTCCCAGGACCCGGCGACCGTCTACTGTCTGGACTACCACGAGGCGTCCGCCCTCCAGGCCGAGCAGGGCACGGACGAGCTGGTGTCGACCCTCGTCGACCGGTTCCACCGGGTCGCCCGCGACTACGACGTGGTCCTCGTCCTCGGCACCGACTACGCCGACACCCAGTTCCCGGACGAGCTGAGCCTGAACGCCCGGCTCGCCAACGAGTTCGGCGCCTCGGTGATCCCGGTCGTCGGCGGCCGCAAGCAGACCGCCGAGTCGGTGCGCGCCGAGACCACCAACGCCTACCGCGCCTACGACACCCTCGGCTGCGACGTGCTCGCCGTGGTGGTCAACCGGGTCGCCCGCGAGGACCGGGACGAGCTCGCCGAGCGGCTCGCCGGCCGGCTGCCGGTGCCCTGCTACGTGCTGCCGGACGAGCCGGCGCTGTCCGCCCCGACCGTCTCCCAGATCGCGCACACCCTCGGCGCGAAGGTGGTGCTCGGCGACGACTCCGGGCTGGCCCGCGACGCCCTGGACTTCGTGTTCGGCGGTGCGATGCTGCCGAACTTCCTCGCCGCCCTGACCCCGGGCTGCCTCGTCGTCACGCCGGGCGACCGCGCCGACCTGGTCGTCGGCGCGCTGGCGGCGCACAGCGCCGGCACCCCGCCGATCGCCGGGGTGCTGCTCACCCTGGACGAGGTCCCGGCCGAGCACATCCTCACCCTCGCCGACCGGCTCGCCCCCGGCACGCCGGTGCTGTCGGTGCCGGGCACCAGTTTCCCCACCGCCGAGCAGCTCTTCTCCCTGGAGGGCAAGCTGAACGCGGCCACCCCGCGCAAGGCGGAGCGGGCGCTCGGCCTGTTCGAGCGGTACGCCGACACCGCGGGCCTCACCAAGCGGGTCTCCGCGCCGAGCAGCGACCGCGTCACCCCGATGATGTTCGAGCACAAGCTGCTGGAGCAGGCCCGCTCCGACCTGCGCCGGGTCGTGCTCCCCGAGGGCACCGAGGAGCGGGTGCTGCACGCGGCCGAGGTGCTGCTGCGCCGGGGCGTGTGCGAGCTGACGCTGCTCGGTGACGTCGACCAGATCCGCAAGAAGGCCGCCGACCTGGGCATCGACCTCGGCGACACCCAGTTGATCGACCCCGCGACCTCCGAGCTGCGGGACTCCTTCGCCGAGCAGTACGCGGCCCTGCGCGCCCACCGGGGCGTCACCGTGGAGCTGGCCTACGACGTCGTCTCCGACGTGAACTACTTCGGCACGCTGATGGTGCAGGAGGGCCTCGCCGACGGCATGGTGTCGGGCTCGGTGCACTCCACGGCGGCGACGATCCGGCCGGCCTTCGAGATCATCAAGACCAAGCCGGACGCCTCGATCGTGTCGTCCGTCTTCTTCATGTGCCTGGCCGACAAGGTGCTGGTCTACGGCGACTGCGCGGTCAACCCGGACCCGGACGCCGAGCAGCTCGCCGACATCGCGGTGCAGTCGGCGGTCACGGCGGCGCGGTTCGGGGTGGAGCCGCGGATCGCGATGCTGTCGTACTCGACCGGTACGTCGGGGACGGGCGCCGACGTCGACAAGGTGCGCGCCGCCACCGAACTGGTGCGCTCGCGCCGGCCCGACCTGCGGATCGAGGGGCCGATCCAGTACGACGCGGCCGTGGAGCCGTCGGTCGCGGCGACCAAGCTGCCCGGCTCGGAGGTGGCCGGGCAGGCGACGGTGCTGGTCTTCCCCGACCTGAACACCGGCAACAACACCTACAAGGCCGTGCAGCGCTCGGCCGGCGCCATCGCCGTCGGCCCGGTGCTCCAGGGGCTGCGCAAGCCGGTCAACGACCTGTCCCGGGGCGCCCTGGTGCAGGACATCGTCAACACCGTCGCCATCACGGCGATCCAGGCCCAGTCCCCGACCGAGAAGGCGACCGTCCAGTGAGCCGCACCCGCGTCCTCGTCCTCAACTCCGGCTCCTCGTCGGTGAAGTACCAGCTGCTGGACATGCGCGACAGCAGCAGGCTGGCCTCCGGTCTGGTCGAGCGGATCGGTGAGCGGACCTCCCTCGTCCGGCACACCCCGCTCGCGGCGGGCGGCGGGACCCGGGAGCGCACCGGCCCGGTCGCCGACCACGACGCCGCGCTGAAGGCGATGGCCGAGGAGCTGGCCGCCGACGGTCTCGGCCTCGACTCCCCCGAGCTGGCCGCGATCGGCCACCGGGTGGTGCACGGCGGGAAGCGCTTCACCGAGCCGACGGTGATCGACGACCCGGTGCTGGCCGAGATCGAGCGGCTGATCCCGGTGGCGCCGCTGCACAACCCGGCCAACCTGACCGGCATCCGCACCGCCACGGCACTGCGCCCGGACCTGCCGCAGGTCGCCGTCTTCGACACCGCCTTCCACACCACGATGCCGGAGTCGGCCGCCCGCTACGCGATCGACGTCGAGACCGCCGACGCGCACCGCGTCCGCCGCTACGGCTTCCACGGCACCTCGCACGCGTACGTCTCCCGGGAGACCGCGAAGCTGCTGGGGAAGGCGCCCGAGGAGGTGAACGTCATCGTGCTGCACCTGGGCAACGGGGCGTCCGCCTCGGCCGTACGGGGCGGTCGTTGCGTGGACACCTCCATGGGGCTGACGCCCTTGGAGGGGCTCGTGATGGGTACGCGGTCCGGAGACATGGACCCGGCCGTCATCTTCCATTTGATGCGTGTTGGCGGAATGTCCGCCGACGAGATCGACACTCTCCTCAACAAGAAGAGCGGTCTGGTCGGACTCTGCGGTGACAACGACATGCGGGAGATCCGGCGCCGGATCGACGAGGGCGACGAACAGGCGAAGCTGGCGTTCGACATCTACATTCACCGTCTGAAGAAGTACATCGGCGCCTATTACGCCGTTCTCGGACGGGTGGACGCGGTGGCCTTCACCGCCGGGGTCGGCGAGAACGCCGCCCCGGTGCGGGAGGCGGCCGTGGCGGGCCTGGAGGGGCTGGGCCTGGCGGTGGACGGCGGGCGCAACGCCGTACGCGGCGGCGGGCCGCGGCTGATCTCGCCCGAGGGCGCGCGGGTCGCGGTCGCGGTGGTACCGACGGACGAGGAAATGGAGATCGCTCAGCAGACATACGCACTGGTCGGAAAGTACAACTGAGCAGGGACTTCCTCATATGTACTTTCCGTCAGACGGAATATTCCGCTGCGAAACAAACCGATAGGATCGCCCCATGCGCCGTTCGAAAATCGTCTGTACTCTCGGCCCCGCGGTCGACTCCCACGAGCAGCTCGTCGCTCTGATCGAAGCCGGCATGAACGTGGCCCGCTTCAACTTCAGCCACGGCTCGCACGCCGAGCACCAGGGCCGGTACGACCGGGTCCGTGCCGCCGCCAAGGAGACGGGCAGGGCCATCGGCGTCCTCGCCGACCTCCAGGGCCCGAAGATCCGCCTGGAGACCTTCGCCGAGGGGCCCGTCGAGCTGGTGCGCGGTGACGAGTTCACCATCACCACCGAGGACGTCCCGGGCGACAAGACGATCTGCGGAACGACCTACAAGGGCCTGCCCGGTGACGTGGCCAAGGGCGACCAGATCCTGATCAACGACGGCAACGTCGAGCTGAAGGTCACCGAGGTCGACGGCCCCCGCGTGAAGTCGATCGTCATCGAGGGCGGTGTCATCTCCGACCACAAGGGCATCAACCTGCCCGGCACGGCGGTGAACGTGCCCGCGCTGTCCGAGAAGGACATCGAGGACCTGCGCTTCGCCCTGCGGATGGGCTGCGACCTGGTCGCGCTCTCCTTCGTCCGGGACGCCAAGGACGTCGCCGACGTCCACCGCGTGATGGACGAGGAGGGGCGCCGGGTCCCCGTCATCGCCAAGGTGGAGAAGCCGCAGGCGGTGGAGAACATGGAGGACGTCGTGGCGGCCTTCGACGCCGTCATGGTCGCCCGCGGCGACCTGGCCGTCGAGTACCCGCTCGAGAAGGTCCCCATGGTGCAGAAGCGCCTGATCGAGCTCTGCCGGCGCAACGCCAAGCCGGTGATCGTGGCGACCCAGATGATGGAGTCGATGATCACCAACTCCCGGCCGACCCGCGCCGAGGCCTCCGACGTGGCCAACGCGATCCTGGACGGCGCCGACGCGGTCATGCTGTCGGCCGAGTCGAGCGTGGGCGCGTACCCGATCGAGACCGTGCGGACGATGTCGAAGATCGTCCAGGCGGCCGAGCAGGAGCTGCTCTCCAAGGGCCTGCAGCCGCTGGTGCCGGGCAAGAAGCCGCGCACCCAGGGCGGTTCGGTGGCCCGCGCGGCCTGCGAGATCGCCGACTTCCTCGGCGGCAAGGGCCTGGTGGCCTTCACCCAGTCCGGTGACACGGCCCGGCGGCTGAGCCGCTACCGCGCCACCCAGCCGATCCTGGCGTTCACCACGGACGAGTCCACCCGCAACCAGCTCGCGCTGAGCTGGGGCGTGGAGCCGTACGTCGCGCCGTTCGTGAACAGCACCGACGAGATGGTCGAGCTGGTGGAGCAGGAGCTGCTCAAGCTGAACCGCTTCAGCGAGGGCGACATCGTGATCATCACGGCCGGCTCGCCCCCCGGCGTCCCCGGCACCACCAACATGGTCCGCGTCCACCACCTGGGCGAGGCGACCGGCTGACCGTAAAGGGTCCTGTACGGCACCGAGGGCGCCCCCTGTGGTCTCACAGGGGACGCCCTCGGTGTTGTTGCGGCTCCCGGGGGGGTTCTCGGCGGCGTTCAGCCGGTGGTGATGTACTGCTGGAGCCCGGGGACGTGCAGGGTGCCGCCGAACTGACCGGCCTGCTTCACCGTCACCTTGGTGAAGTAGATCAGCGGGATGTCGAGCGGCGGCGGGTGCTCCGGGTCGAACGTGATCGGGATCAGTCCGAGCAGGTTGCCGGAGATGCTCTCGGTGTACATCACGGTGTCGCCGTCGCGGATGGTGGACGTCGACCCCTTGGCCGCCTGCACGTGGTGGGTCGCGCCGGACTGCTTGTCCTTGACCGTCTGGTGCAGGTCGCCGATGTCGGTGCCGTCGGAGATGACGTACTTCAGCACCCTCTTGGTGGCGCCGCTGGCCGTCCGCACCTCGACGATGCCCTTGTACGAGGCGCCCTTCAGCAGCAGCGAGCTGGCGTTGAGGGTCCAGGGGTCGTCGGGCAGCAGGAGCTCGTTGTCGACGCCTCCCTCGGCGTCGGTGGCGACCGGGCAGTCCTCGGGGTCGACCGTGGCCGACGCGGAGGGGGTGGGGGAGGCGGTGGCGGTGGCGGTGGCCTCGGGGGCCGCGGGGGTCTCCTCTGTGGCTTCCTCGGCCGTCTCCTTGGTGTCCTCGGCGGTCTCCGAGGCCTTGTCGCCGGTGTCCTCGGCGGTGTCCTTCGCCGCTTCGGTGACCTTCTCGGTGGTCTCCTCGGCGGTTTCTGCCGCGCTCCTTGCCTCGTCCTCCGTGGCGGAGGCGGACGGGGTGGGGCTCGCCTCGGCCTCCTTCTCCTTCGGGGTGAGGACGTCCTTGAGGGCGTCTCCGAGGCCCTCAAGGAGGTTGCGGTCGGTTCTGGAGGGCTCCGGCTCGGGCTCGGCCGTGTCCTCTGCGGCGGGGGCGGAGGCCGAGGGGGCGGGCGCCGGCTCGTCCTTGTCGTCGGAACCTGAATCCGACGAAGAGGACGTGTCCTTGTCCGTGCCCTTGTCCGCCTCGGGGGCCTTCTGCTCACCGGAGGTCTCCGCCGAGGGCTCCTCGTCCGCGGACGCGCTCTCGCTCGCCGACGCGGACGGCGTGGGCGACGCGGAGGCGTCGTCCTTCCCGGCGTTCTCGACGATCTCCAGGCAGGCCTGGTACTCGTCGACGGTCAGGCTGTTCGCCGTCGGCGTCCCGTCGTTGTTGTCGGCGAGGGCCAGCGTCGGCGTGAACCCCATCCCCATGAGGACCGCCGTGGGCATCGCCGCCAGGGCGATCGCCTTGCCACTCGGCACGTGGAACCTGGTGAACAGCGGCTTCTTCGGGGCCGCGTGCCGCGGCCCGCGCACCTCGTCAGCCGACACGGTGCCCCCCTGCGGCCCGGACGCCGTCCGCCTCACCGTCTTCCCCCTTCTCGAAGGAGACGGCCGGGAACTGCGGCGCTACGGCGGGGTCCTGGGGCGTGCCGTCCGGTGCCGCCTCACCCGTGGGCGCGTCGGCGCCGTCGTGCTCCCCCGCCGCCTCGACCGGCGGCTCGCCCGGCGCCCAGGAGAGGGCGAGCGCCCCGCCGATCAGCGCGAGCAGGAAGCCGATCAGGAAGCCGCCTATGTTGGAGACCACCAGGGACACCAGGGCCAGCAGGATCGCGGCGACACCGGCGAAGACCCGGGTGGCCGACTGGAACCACATGGTCAGGCCCAGCGTGAACAGCAGCACGCCGATGATCAGCGACCCGGCGCCGGCCGTCGTCGCCATGGCGAGCGACATGTGGCCCAGCTTGAGCGTGGCGTAGGGGAAGTACGCGATGGGGATGCCGCCCAGCAGCGTGAACAGACCGGCCCAGAACGGCCGGGTGCCCCGCCAGTCGCGGAATCGCAGACGCAGCCGGGTGAAGGTCCCGGCGCTCTGGACCGGAGTCTCGGCACTCATGGAAAAAGCTCCCTGGGTCCGGTGGAAGTACGTACCGGCTCGGCCGTAGGCGTGGAGAAGCCGGAAGTGTGGGTCTGTGGGGTGGTCCGGCACGCGGACCGGCCGGGCGGCGGGGCGGAGAAGCGATGGCCTCTCCGCCCCTCGGGGCAGCTCAGCCGCCCCGGGACACCCCGGTGACGGAAGCCGTCTAGTAGCACTCCATCTTGGCGTCCGTGCCGAGACGCATCGACAGGCCGTTCAGCGTGAACGTGCCGGCCGTGGTCGCCCACGCCGTCTGCTCGACGCCGTAGAGGTCGGCCGACTCGGCCTGCTGGGCGAAGCCGCCCGGCAGCACGCTCTCACCCTCCTTGACGGCAGGGCCGCGGCTCTTGTTCTTGACCGCAACACCGATGTCGATGTTGTTGAACGTCGCATCGGCGTCGAGCTGGGCGACGTCGATGTAGAGGTTCTTGGCCGTGACCGGCTTGTCCTTGTCCCTGCCCGCGTCAAGACGAAGGTAGATCGTCTTGTTGATGACCGGGATCTTCGTCGCCACCGACTGGCACATCTTGGTGATCGTCGCGTCGGTGAACGACGAGATGGCGACCGGAACCTGCGTCTGCTTTTCACCATCGGTCGACGTGTAGACGGTGTCGATTCCGCCGTACTGGGCGAAACCCTCACCGTGCAGGTGACCGGCCGTCACCTTGAACTGCTGGCCGGACACACTGAACGACGCCGCGAGAGCGCCCTGCGCCAACCCGACGCCCACCGCCGCCGTCGCGAGCACGCTGGGCACCATGACCACAGCGAACCGCTTCCATCTGGTCCCGCCACGCACTTGGGACTCCATATTTCCTCCTTCTCGGACGTACATCTCCTGCTCCGGCCCGTCGCCGTGAACGGCGGCCCGGCCGGGCAGGGATGGGAGAAGTGCTACGTCCTCGGGAAGGAGAGCGCCCGAGCTCGGCGGCGCGTACGACGCGCCCGATCACCGGCGATCACCCCCGAGCGACAACCACTGGTCGCGCCTGACACGCATCACGCACAACCCTGCTGGACAGGCTTCGCCGGGTGAGCGAAGACCCCCCTGTCCGAGAACCGGCGTCACTGCCGCCGGTTCTGCTCGGTGGGGACCCAGGAGCTCCCGCGGCCCGACCGGCTGTCGGGATACGGGCAATGGACCGAGCGTCGCCGATCGTGGTCCATTCTCGCCGTCGGCACAAGGGGCTTCGTTACTCGCTGGTAACGGCCGGGTAACCCCGCAACGACCCGACGGCGCCGCGCGGCGACGCTGGGTTCACCGCACGTGCCGTACAAAACCGTTGATCGATGGACAGATTCCGACAGATTCACGCCCGCGACTTACTCGCAGTAACAGCGGCCGCGATTACCAAGTTTTGGTAAAGCGCGGCCGCACCGGCATCCGTGATCCGTTCGACAACTCGAACCCCACGCACCCGAACCCCCGGCAAACCGACCGGAATCGGGCAACGGCGCCCGGGTGGCTCAGAACAGGGCCCGCGCCAGCGCCCGGCGCGCGGCGACCACGCGCGGGTCGTCGGCGCCGACCACCTCGAACAGCTCCAGCAGCCGCACCCGTACGGCGTTGCGGTCGTCGCCCGCGGTGCGCGCCACCGTCTCGATGAGCCGGCCGAAGGCGTCCTCGACATGACCGCCCACCAGGTCCAGGTCGGCGGCGGCGATCTGCGCCCCGGCGTCCCCCGGCTTCTCGGCGGCGTCCTTGCGCACCTGCTGCGGCTCCAGGCCCTGCACCCGCTGGAGCAGTTCGGCCTGGGCGAGACCCAGGGTGGCCTCGGGGTTGGTCGGGTCGTCGGCGAGCACGTTCTTGTACGCCTGGACGGCACCGGCGAGGTCACCGCCGTCCAGAGCCTGAACGGCGGCCTCCAGCAGGGCGTCGTACGGACCGACGGCCTCGGCCGGGGCCGCCTGCGCGCCGCCGCCCGGCTCGGCGTCGGGGTCGACGTCGAGGCCGGTCAGGCCGAAGCGCTGCTCGCCGACCTGCACCAGCTGGTCCAGGGTCTGGCGGATCTGCGCCTCGCCCGCGGCCCCCTGGAAGAGCGGCAGCGCCTGTCCGGCCACCACCGCGAAGACCGCCGGGATCCCCTGGATCCCGAACTGCTGCATCAGCATCTGGTTGGCGTCGACGTCGATCTTGGCGAGGAGGATGCGCCCGTTGTACTCGACGGTGAGCCGCTCCAGCAGCGGGCTCAGCTGCTTGCAGGGCTCGCACCACTCGGCCCAGAAGTCGATGACGACCGGGACTTCGGTGGACCGCTGCAGGACGTCGCGCTCGAAGCCGGCCTCGTCGACGTCGATGACGAGATCGGCCGGGGAGATCGCGCCCCCGCCGCCCTGGCGGGCGGCCTCCGCGCGCGCCTGCTCCGCCTTCGCCTTGGCCTCCTGGGCCGCCTTCACCGCGGCGAGGTCGACGACTCCGCTCATGGACATGTTCCGTGGCTGCATGCGTCTATCCTCCCCCGTACTCCGCGTGTGTGTGAAAACGCCCGGGAAAGCCAGGCGTACGTGTGCCGTTGACGCGGGGTCCCCACCCCGCGCCGGTGGTCGTCGCTCGGGCACGCCGGTCGCACGTGCTTTCGCTACGGGTCGTAGCGTAATACCGACCGGTCCCCGCTGAACAGGGCGCCCCGGTGATCTCCCTCACGCACGGCCGCACGGAATCCGCCGTTATCGTCGGACCATGCAGAGCCGCACCCCAGCCAGTCGCACCGGGCGCCCGCGCAGTGCCGCCGCGGACGCCGCGATCCTGGCCGCGACCCGTGCGGCTCTGGTCGAACTGGGCTGGTCCAAGCTCACCTTGGGGGACGTGGCGGTCCGCGCCGGGGTCGCCAAGACGACCCTCTACCGGCGCTGGGCGGGCAAGAACGAGCTGGTCGTGGACGCCGTCGCGGAACTCTTCGACGAGCTGGCCCTGCCCGACCGCGGCTCGCTCGCCGCCGACATCGAGGGCGTGGTGCTCCAGTTCGCCGCGATCCTGGCCCGCCCGGAGGCCAGGAACGGCCTGATGGCGGTGGTCGCGGAGTCCACCCGCGACGACGCCCTGCGCGAACGCATCCGCGCCTCGATCGTGGACCGGCAGAAGCGCCTCGTCCTCGCCGGCCGGGCGCGGGCACAGGTGCGGGGCGAGCTGCCGCCCGAGCCCGACGCGCGGGAGGCGGAACGCACGGTCGACCTGATCTTCGACATGGTGGCCGGCGCGGTGGTGCACCGCACCCTGGTGAGCGCGGAACCGGCCGACGAGGAGTGGGTGCACGGCTTCACCCGGGTCCTGCTGTCGGGCCTCGCCGCCCCAGGGCCCTGAACCGGCCACGGTCGGCCGGTAGTCGCCTGTCACCGCCCCCGGCGCGCTGCGAGGATCGATGATCGCCCCGCACCGGGACGTGCGGGACGCCGAGCAGCCAGGGAGGCGCACATGACCGGGACAGGGACCGAATCCGCCGCCGCACGGATCGACACCTCCAGGCCGCACCCGGCCCGGGTCTACGACTGGTTCCTCGGCGGCAAGGACAACTACCCGGTCGACGAGGAACTGGGCCGGCAGATCATGGGCGTCGACGGCACGGCCCGGCACATCGCCCGCACCAACCGCTGGTTCATGCAGCGGGTCACCCGGTGGCTGGCCGGTGAGGCGGGAATCCGCCAGTACCTGGACATCGGCACCGGCATCCCCACCGAGCCCAATCTGCACCAGGTGGCCCAGGGCATCGCACCCGAGTCCCGCGTCGTCTACACGGACAACGACCCGATCGTCCTGAAGCACGCCGAGGCGCTGCTGCGCAGCACCCCCGAGGGCATCACCGACTACGTCCAGGCCGATGTGCGCGAGCCCGTCCGCATCCTGGAACAGGCCCGCGAGAAGCTGGACTTCGACCGGCCGGTGGCGCTGTCCCTGGTCGCGCTGACGCACTTCCTCGGTGACGAGGACGATCCGTACGGGCTGGTGGAGCGGCTCGTCGGGGCGCTGCCCTCCGGCAGCTACCTGGTGCTGTCGCAGCTCACCGCCGACTTCGACCCCGAGGCGGTCGGCCGCGGAGTCGAGATGTACAAGGCGGGCGGCGTCACGCTCGCACCGCGCGGCCGTGCGGAGATCGCCCGCTTCTTCGAAGGTCTGGAGCCGGTGGAGCCGGGCCTGGTCCGGCTGACCGACTGGCATCCCGAACTCGCGGTCGGCGAGACCACCGACGAGCACGCGGTGATCTCGCTGTACGGGGCGGTGGCCCGCAAGCCGTAGCCTGCGGGCCCCGTCCGTCACGGAATCTAGAACCCGGCGGGCTCGGTGTACACGCCCCACTCGTCGCGCAGGACACCGCAGATCTCGCCGAGGGTCGCCTCCGCGCGTACGGCGTCCAGCATCGGCTCGATCATGTTGGCGCCGGAGCGCGCGGCCGCGATCATGGCGTCGAGCGCGCCGCGCACCTCGGCGTCGTCGCGGGCGGCCTTGCGCTCGCCGAGGAGCCGCACCTGCTCGCGCTCCACCTCGTGGCTGACGCGCAGGATCTCCAGGTCGCCGGTGACGGACCCGGTGTGGACGTTGACGCCCACGACCCGCTTGTCGCCCTTCTCCAGCGCCTGCTGGTAGCGGAACGCCGACTCGGCGATCTCGCCGGTGAACCAGCCGTCCTCGATGCCGCGCAGGATGCCGGAGGTGATGGGCCCGATCGGGTGCTTGCCGTCCGGGTGGGCGCGCAGGCCCCGCTCCTTGATCTGCTCGAAGATCTTCTCGGCGTCCGCCTCGATGCGGTCGGTGAGCTGCTCGACGTACCAGGAACCGCCCAGCGGGTCGGCGACGTTGCCGACGCCGGTCTCCTCCATCAGCACCTGCTGGGTGCGCAGGGCGATCTCGGCGGCCTGCTCGCTGGGCAGCGCGAGGGTCTCGTCGAGGGCGTTGGTGTGGAGGGAGTTCGTCCCGCCGAGCACCGCGGCCAGCGCCTCCACGGCGGTCCGTACGACGTTGTTGTACGGCTGCTGCGCGGTCAGCGAGACACCGGCGGTCTGGGTGTGGAAGCGCAGCCACTGCGCCTTGTCGCTCCGCGCGCCGTAGACGTCCCGCATCCAGCGCGCCCAGATGCGCCTGGCCGCACGGAACTTGGCGATCTCCTCGAAGAAGTCGACGTGCGCGTCGAAGAAGAAGGAGAGCCCGGGCGCGAACACATCCACGTCCAGCCCGCGGCTGAGCCCCAGTTCCACGTACCCGAAGCCGTCCGCGAGCGTGTACGCCAGCTCCTGCGCGGCCGTCGCCCCGGCCTCGCGGATGTGGTAGCCGGAGACGGAGAGCGGCTTGTAGGCGGGGATGCCGGCGGCGCAGTGCTCCATCAGGTCGCCGATGAGGCGCAGGTGGGGCTCGGGCTGGAAGAGCCACTCCTTCTGCGCGATGTACTCCTTGAAGATGTCCGTCTGCAGCGTGCCGTTGAGCACGGCGGGGTCGACGCCCTGGCGCTCGGCGGCGACGAGGTACATGCAGAAGACGGGCACGGCGGGCCCGCTGATCGTCATGGAGGTCGTCACGTCCCCGAGCGGGATGTCCTTGAACAGGACCTCCATGTCGGCGGCCGAGTCGATCGCCACCCCGCAGTGGCCGACCTCGCCCAGGGAGCGCGGGTCGTCGGAGTCGCGGCCCATGAGCGTCGGCATGTCGAAGGCGACGGAGAGGCCGCCCCCGCCGTTGCCGAGGATCATCTTGTAGCGCTCGTTGGTCTGCTCCGCGTTCCCGAACCCGGCGAACTGCCGGATGGTCCACGTCCGCCCCCGGTAGCCGGTCGGATACAGCCCGCGGGTGAAGGGGTACTCCCCCGGCCAGCCGATCCGCTCGAACCCCTCATAGGTGTCCCCGGTCCGGGGCCCGTACACCGGCTCCACGGGATCGCCGGAGAGCGTGGTGAAATCCGCGTCGCGCTTGCGAGCGGCGTCGTACCGGGCCTGCCAGCGTCGGCGGCCCTCCTCGATGGCGTCAGCGTCCATACCCTCGAATTTACTAGGACGTCCTAGTAAATGTCGATGGGAGACCGCCGCACGCTGCTCCGTACGGCGGTGAGACGCGTTACGCGACCGCGGGGGCCTCGTCCGCGACCTTGCCCTCCAGCTCGCGGCTGATCCTGCGCTCCACGAAGAACGCGGCGGTGGGGACGGTCCCGGCGAGCAGCACCCAGAGCTGCTTCTTGACCGGCCACTTCGCCTTGGAGCCGAGGTCGAAGGCGAAGATCAGGTAGACGACGTACAGCCATCCGTGGGCGATGCTGACCACCTGCGTGAAGTCGGCCGCGCCACCCATGTCGAGCACGTACTTGCCGATCATGCCGAGGGTCAGGGCGACGAGGAGGACACCGGTGACGTAGGCCATGATCCGGTAGCGGGTCAGCACGCTTCGCTTCATGGAGTCGAGCGTAACGGGCCGTTCCGGGAGATCTTGTCCCGGGTCAGTCCTCCGCGAAGTCCCCCGCCGCCACCCGCAGCGGCCGGAGCATCGCGAAGAGTTCGCCGCACTCCTCGGCGTCGTAGACGCCCAGGCCGAAGTCCATGGCCATCAGGTCGCGGGTGGCGGACTCGACCACCTCGCGGCCCTTGTCGGTGATGGTCGCGAGGGTGCCGCGGCCGTCGTTGGGGTTGGGGCGCTTGGCGACCAGGCCCGAGCGCACCAGGCGGTCCACGGTGTTCGTCACCGACGTGGGGTGCACCATGAGCCGCTCGCCGATCTTGGACATCGGCAGCTCACCGGACTTGGAGAAGGTCAGCAGCACCAGCGCCTCGTACCGCGCGAACGTGAGCCCGTACGGCTTGACCACCGCGTCCACCTCGGCCAGCAGGATCTGCTGCGCCCGCATGATCGAGGTGATCGCGGCCATCGACGGTACGTTTCCCCAGCGCTGCTTCCAGAGCTCGTCGGCGCGGGCGATGGGATCGAACGAGAGACTGAGCGGCTTCGGCACGGACCAGACCCTACCGGCCGGTCATATGTCGGTCAGCCCCGTCTCACTCATCGGTCCGTCGTCATCCGTCGCCGTGTGCCAAGTGGCGTTCGACGGTCTCCACCTTGGACGTGAGGCCGTCCTCCACGCCCGGGCGGATGTCCGCCTTGAGGACCAGGGAGACGCGCGGCGCGCGTGCCTCCACCGCGGCCACGGCGCGCTTGATCACGTCCATGACCTCGTCCCACTCGCCCTCGATCGAGGTGAACATCGCGTCGGTGCGGTTCGGCAGGCCGGATGCGCGGACCACGCGCACGGCGTCGGCGACGTACTCCCCCACGTCCTCGCCGACGCCGAGCGGTGTCACGGAGAAGGCGACGATCACGCGCCCACGACCTTCTCGCTGCGGGCGCGGGAGGCGATCACCGCGTCCTCGGCCTCGCGCTTGAGGCGGCGGTCGGCGAAGAAGCCGCCGGTCGGGAGGACCGACATCAGGAAGTAGAAGGCGGCGGTCTTCAGCGGCCACTTGGCGCGGTTCCAGGCGTCGGCCCAGAAGAGCACGTAGAGGACGAAGAGGAAGCCGTGGACCGCGCCCATCACCGGGACGGCGTTGAAGTCGGTCGTCCGCTTCAGGACCGAGCAGACGAGCAGCAGCAGGAACGAGATCGCTTCGGGGCCCGAGACCAGGCGGAGGCGGCGGAGGGCGGAGGCGGTCTTGATGTCCACGGGTCACCTTCGGTGGGAGAGACGTCGGCGTTGACGGGTCGGACGGCTTGTGAACACACGCACAAGCGTCCCGCCATTGTGGCAAACGCCGTCCGTGATCACCGGAGGGGGTCCGCGCATCCCGTAGGGGGCCGGTCGGGGTGCGACTCCACCCTCGGGATCTGTCGGCGGGGGCGACGGTGCGGCTACCGTCGCAGGCGTGGCGATGTTCCGACTTCAGAGCAGCAAGGTGCTCGCCGTCGACATGACCGGGGATGCCGTGAAGGCGAAGAACGGCTCCATGGTCGCGTACGACGGTGAGATGGCCTTCAAGAAGCTCAGCGGTGGTGGTGAGGGGCTGCGGGGGATGGTGACCCGTCGGCTCACGGGTGAGCAGATGACGCTGATGGAGGTGAAAGGGCACGGGACCTGCTTCTTCGCGGACCGTGCCTCCGAGATCAATCTGGTGGGTCTGCGGGGCGACAAGCTGTACGTGGAGTCCAGCAATCTGCTGGCGACCGACGGCGGGCTGCGCACGGGGACGAGTTTCACGGGGCTGCGCGGGGCCTCCCAGGGCAACGGGCTGTTCACGACGACGGTCGAGGGGCACGGTCAGGCGGCGCTCCTGTCGGACGGGCCGGCGGTGCTGCTCCGGGTCAGCCCGCAGTACCCGCTGACGGTCGACCCCGGCGCCTATGTGGCCCACCAGGGGAACCTGCGGCAGTCCTTCCAGTCGGGTGTGACCTTCCGCACCCTGATGGGCGAGGGCGGCGGCGAGGCCTTCCAGATCCGGTTCGAGGGCGACGGGCTGGTCTACGTGCAGCCCAGTGAGCGGAACACGATCGCGGGGGACGTGTGACATGGGCTTCCGGGAGATCAACGCGAAGATGATCGAGGCGACGGTGTCACCCGGTCAGCGGCTGTTCAGTCAGCGCGGCGCGATGCTCGCGTACAAGGGGGAGGTCAGCTTCACCCCGAACATGGCCGGCGGTCAGGGCGGGGTGATGTCGATGATCGGGCGGCGGGTCGCGGGCGAGGACACGCCGCTGATGACCGTCGAGGGCAGCGGCACCGTCCTGTTCGGGCACGGCGGCCACCACGTGCAGGTGATCAGCCTCGCCGGGGACACGCTGTACGTCGAGGCCGACCGGCTGCTGGCCTTCGAGGGCACCCTGGAGCAGGGCACGGTGTTCCTCGGCTCGCAGGGCGGGGTGATGGGCATGGTGCGGGGGCAGGTCTCCGGGCAGGGGCTGTTCACGACGTCGCTGAAGGGGCACGGGGCCGTCGCGGTGATGGCCCACGGAGGGGTCATCGAGGTCCCGATCACCCCGCAGCGGCCGGTGCACGTCGATCCGCAGGCCTACGTCGCCCACCACGGCGACGTCCGCAACAAGCTGTCGACCGCCCTCGGCTGGCGGGACATGGTGGGCCGGGGTTCCGGCGAGGCCTTCCAGTTGGAGCTGAGCGGCAGCGGTGCCGTGTACGTCCAGGCGTCGGAGGAGAAGCTGTGAGCACCACTGTCCACGATCCGGCGACGCTGCCGTCCGACGACAACGTCGATCACTACACCTTCTGCGTGGAGCTCAAGGGCACCCAGTGGTTCATGCAGAAGGGGAAGATGATCGCCTACTACGGTTCGATCGAGTTCAACGGGATCGGACACGGGCGACTCGACCGACTGGTCCGTACGTCGTTCCATTCGCCACTGCACGCGAGCGACTGGGTCGTGGCGGAGGGCTCGGGCAAGATGCTCCTCGCCGACCGGGCCTTCGACGTGAATTCGTACGACCTGGAAGACGGCAACCTGACCATTCGCTCGGGCAACCTTCTCGCTTTTCAGCCAAGTCTCGCGCTCAAGCAGTCGATCGTGCCGGGTTTCCTGACGCTGATCGGAACCGGAAAGTTCGTGGCCGCATCCAACGGTCCGGTGGTGTTCATGGAACCTCCCATCCGGGTGGATCCGCAGGCGCTGGTCGGATGGGCGGACTGCCCCTCCCCGTGCCACCACTACGACCACGGCTACATGACCGGCCTGATGGGTGGTCTACGTGCGATGACGGGCCTCGGCGGGGCCTCGGGCGAGGAGCACCAGTTCGAGTTCGTGGGGGCGGGCACGGTGCTGCTCCAGTCGTCCGAGACGTTGATGGCGGAGCAGGCGACGGGGGTGACTCCGCACGAGCCGGGGGTGCCCGGGGGCGGGGTTCCGGGTGGCCACGGGCAGGGGGCGGGCACACCGCGTCTTCCCGGACAGCTCGGAGACCTCCAGCGTCGCTTCGGGCTGTGAGCGGTAATGTGCGGGGTGTGACATCGAACGCCTGCGCGCGGTGTCACACGGAAGCCTTATTAGTTCGCCATTCAACTTTCTTAGGTAGACTTCATTCATGGAGACCGAGACGGCCACCCGCTGGCTGACCAATGCGGAGCAGTGCGCCTGGCGCACCCACCTGGAGGTCAACAGGCTGTTGACGTACCAGCTCGAGAAGGATCTGCAGCCGTTCGGCCTGACGATGAACGATTACGAGATCCTGGTGAACCTGTCCGAGTCGGAGGACCGGCGGATGCGGATGAGCGACCTCGCCTCCGCCACCATGCAGTCCAAGAGCCGCCTCTCGCACCAGATCACCCGTATGGAGAACGCGCACCTGGTCCGGCGGGAGAACTGCGAGTCCGACCGCCGCGGGCTGTACGCGGTCCTCACCGACCACGGCATGGAGACCATGCAGAAGGTCGCGCCGCACCATGTGGCGTCCGTGCGCCGGCACTTCATCGACCTGCTCTCCCCCGAGGCCCTCACCGAGCTCGACAAGGCCCTCAAGCCCATCGCCGAGCACCTGCGGGGGCAGCGGGGGCGTCACTGACGGCCCTCGGTCTCAGCGGGCGAGCGGCAGGCGGAGTTCGAAGAGGGCTCCGCCGGCCGGCGCCGAGGACGCCGTGAGCGTCCCGCCGTGCCGTACGGCGACGTCCCGCGCGATCGCCAGCCCCAGCCCCGCGCCACCGTCGTCGCGGCTGCGGGCGGCGTCCAGCCGTACGAACCGCTCGAAGATCCGCTCCCGGTCGGCCTCGGCCACCCCCTCGCCGTCGTCGGCCACCCCCAGGACCGCCCGGTCGCCCTCCCGCCGTACGGTCACGGTGACCCGCTCGCGGGCGTGCCGCCGGGCGTTGTCCAGCAGATTGGCGAGCACGCGCGCCAGTTGCCCCCGCGATCCGGTCACCTCCGCCGGTTCCGCGTCCACCGTCACGCCGGTACGTCCCGCGGCCTCCTCGCGGGCCAGCGCGGACAGGTCGACCCGGGCGTCGGCGGGCCGCTCCCCCGCGTCAAGGCGGGCGAGCAGCAGCAGATCGGCGGCGAGGTGCTGGAGCCGCACGGTGTCCTCGACGGCGCCGTCCAGGTCGAGCAGCCCGGGGTGGGCGGCGGCCACCTCCAACTGGGTGCGCAGGGACGCGATCGGGCTGCGCAGCTCGTGCGAGGCGTCGGCGACGAACCTCCGCTGCCGTTCCACGGACGCCTCCAGCGCGGCCAGTGTCTCGTTGGTGGTGCGGGCCAGACGGGCGATCTCGTCGTGGGTCGCCGGTTCGGGGACGCGGCGGGCGAGGTCCTCGGAGGCGGTGATCGCGGCCATCTCGCTCCGGATGCCCTCCACCGGGCGCAACGCCCGGCCGGTGACCAGCCAGGTCACCGCACTGACGACCGCCAGGAGCAGCGGGAAGCCGATGAGCATCACGGTCAGCGCGGTCCGTACGGCGCTGTGCTCGGCGGCGAGGGGGGCGCCCGCGTGGACGGTGAGGCGGCCCCGGTCGTCGGTCTCCACCTCCACGGCGGCGAAGCGGTAGTCCTCGGTGTCGCCGTCGACGGTCGCGGAGCCGTTGCTGAAGGTGGTCTCGGCGGAGATCTCTCCGGGGGCGAGGGAGCCGTCGGCGGATTCGTCGCCGGAGTCGTCCGAGTCGTCGTCGGAATCGTCGTCATCGTCCGGTTTCGGCGACTGCGGGGTCACGTCGGTGGTCGCCGTGCCGGTGATCCGTCGCAGGTCCTCGCTCGCCGCGACCAGTCGTCCGTCCTCGTCGACGATCTGCACCGGGCGGTCGTCCCCGTCCAGCCCCGACAGCCTGTCGTACGGCGTCCGGGCGGCGAGTTCGGAGGCGACCGCCCGCGCGGAGCGTTCCGCCTGGGTGCCTGCCTCGCCGATCAGGTTGGAACGCAGCGACAGCAGGACGGCGGTGCCGGCCGCGACGAGGGCGACCGCGACCACGAGGGTGGCGCCGAGCGTCGCCCGCGCGCGGACCGAGCCGAACAGCCGGCTCACGGCGCCGTCTCCAGGCGGTAACCGGCGCCGCGCACGGTGCGGATGAGGCCGGCGCGCAGTTTGCGGCGCAGGGCGCTGATGTAGACCTCGACGATGTTGGGGTCGCCCTCGTAGGCGAAGTCCCAGACGTGTTCGAGGATGTCGGCCTTGGAGACCACCTCGCCGGCCCGCAGCACCAGGTGTTCGAGGACCGAGAACTCCTTGGCGGTCAGGGTCACCTCGTCCTCGCCCAGGAAGACCCGGCGGGCGGCGGTGTCCACCTTGAGGTCACCGTGCACATGGACCGGGGAGGCCCCGCCGGCCGGCCGGCGGCGCAGCAGCGCCTTGATCCTGGCGACGAGGACGACGTACGAGAACGGCTTGGTGAGGTAGTCGTCGGCGCCGGTGTCGAGGCCCTCCGCCTCGTCGTACTCGCCGTCCTTCGCCGTGAGCATCAGGATCGGCACGTCGTGGCCGGCGGCGCGCAGGGCGGCGCAGACCCGGTAGCCGTTCAGGCCGGGCAGCATGATGTCGAGGATGAGGAGGTCGTACGTCCCCTCCGTGGCCCGGTGCAGGCCCTCCCGGCCGTCGTGGACGACGTCCACGGCGTAGCCCTCGGCGGTGAGGCCCTTCGCGAGGGAGAGGGCGAGGCGTTTTTCGTCCTCCACGATCAGCAGGCGCATGGGTCAAGGGTCGCAAAGGGAACCTGAAGATCCCTTCAGGAGGTTTCAGGTTCCCCTCAGCGTCGGTCGGCGAGATTGAGGGCGTCGAAAACGAAGCGACTCGGGAGGAACCCACATGAAGCGCAACATCGTGATCGCCGTCGTCACGGCCGCGGCTCTCATCGGGGGCGGCACGGCCACGGCCCTCGCGGTATCGGGGGACGACGACGGGGCGGCGCCGGTGGCGCAGACGGAGAGCCGGGTGGGGGATGACGACGGGCGGGACGACGACGGGCACGACGACGAGCGGGGGCGTGCGGACGCCGGCGATCAGGACGACGACCGCGACGACCGGAACCGCACCACCTCCTCCGGTGACGTGACCGCCGCCGACGCCATCGCCGCCGCGCTGAAGCACACGCCGGGCACGGCCGTCTCCGCCGAACTGGACGACGCGGTCTGGGAGGTCGACGTCCTCGGCAAGGGGGACACCTGGCACAGCGTGCGTATCGACCCGGGCACCGGAAAGGTCCTGGGCTCCTCGGAGGACGACGAGGACGACACCGCCGAGGCACGGGCCGCCCTGAAGGGCGCCTCGGTGACGGCCGAGGAGGCCGCGAAGGCGGCTGCCGCCAAGGGGACGGTGGTCTCCGTGGACCTTGATGACGACGATGACCGGGGCTGGGAGACCGAGACCCGCACCTCCGGCGGGAATGAGCGGGACTGGCGGGTCGATCTGAGCAACGGCAAGGTCACGGCCGATCAGAAGGACGACTCGGACGACGACTGAGCGCCGCCCCGTCGTGTAGAACACGTAGTACATTAGAGGAATGAGTGACGGTGCCGAGGTCCCGCTCAGGGAACTCAATCAGCAGACATCACGCGTCCTGGCCCGCGTGGCGGCCGGGGAGACGGTGACCATCACCAAGGACGGCGTGCCCATAGGGGACATCGTTCCCCGGGGGACGCCCACGGGCCGCCCCGCGTACCCGTTCCGCACCGACCCCATGGGCGACCTGGACATCCCCGACCTGGGTGGTCCGGTGCTCGACGACGACGAGATCGAGGCGACGCTGCGCGGTATGGGTGGGGCGACGGCCGAGGAGACCGATGGCTGACATCCCGGTGGCGATCGCCGATACCAATGCGCTGTACCGGTTGTTCACCCCGAAGGACCCCCACCACGCCGCTCACCGGGAAGCTCTGGCCCGCATGGGTCACCTCGTGGTGTCCCCCATGGTGCTCACCGAGCTGGACTACTTGCTGACGTCACGGATCGGCGCCCGTGCGGCCATGAACGCGCTGGACTTCGTCGCAGGGCAGGCAGAGGCCCGCCGGTTCGAGATTCCCGACACCACGCCACACCTGAGGGCGGCCATGGCGGTGATGCGCGGATATGCCGACACCGACGGCGGGGCAGGGGTGGGGCTGGCGGACGCGATGAACGTGGCGCTGGCGGCGGCCTTCCGGACGACGTCCCTCTTCACCGCGGACAGCCATTTCCGCATGATGCGGCCGCTCACCGGAGAACCCGTCTTCCGGCTCCTGCCCGACGATCTCTGACCACTGCGGTCAGCCCCGGGTCAGCCCCGCCACCAGTTCGTCCGCCGCCCGGTACGGGTCCAGGTCGCCGGCGATGATGCGTTCCGCCAGTGCGCCCAGGCGGCGGTCGCCGTGGAGGTCGCCGATGCGTTCGCGCAGGGCCGTGACCGCGATGGTCTCGACCTCGCGGGAGGCCCGGGCCAGGCGGCGTTCCGTCAGGACGCCCCCCTCCTCCATCCAGGCGCGGTGCTTCTCCAGGGCCTCGACGACCTCGTCGACGCCCTCGCCCCGCGCGGCGACCGTCTTCACGATCGGCGGGCGCCAGTCGCCGGGGGCGCGGGACTCGCCGAGGCCGAGCATGTGGTTCAGCTCGCGGGCGGTGGCGTCGGCGCCGTCGCGGTCGGCCTTGTTGACCACGTAGACGTCGCCGATCTCCAGGATTCCGGCCTTCGCCGCCTGGATGCCGTCGCCCATGCCGGGGGCCAGGAGCACCACCGACGTGTCGGCCTGGGAGGCGATCTCCACCTCCGACTGCCCTACGCCGACCGTCTCGACCAGGATCACGTCGCAGCCCGCCGCGTCCAGGACGCGGATGGCCTGCGGGGCCGCCCACGCCAGGCCGCCCAGGTGGCCTCGCGTGGCCATCGAGCGGATGTAGACGCCCGGGTCGGAGGCGTGCTCCGACATGCGGACGCGGTCGCCGAGCAGGGCGCCGCCCGAGAAGGGCGAGGAGGGGTCCACCGCGAGGACGCCGACCCGCTTGCCCTGTTTGCGGTACGCGGTCACCAGGGCCGAGGTGGACGTGGACTTGCCCACGCCCGGGGAGCCGGTCAGGCCGACCACGTACGCGTTCCCGGTCAGCGGCGCCAGGGCCGCCATGACCTCCCTGAGCTGCGGGGACGCCCCCTCCACCAGGGAGATCAGCCGGGCCACGGCCCGTGGCCTGCCTTCCCTGGCCTGGGCGACCAGCGAGGAGACGTCCTGCATCACAGCTCCGTTCACGAGAGGAAAACCTGCAAAAAAGCGGCTCAGGCCTTGGGAACCCGCACGATCAGCGCGTCGCCCTGGCCGCCGCCGCCGCACAGCGCCGCCGCGCCGACACCGCCGCCGCGCCGCTTCAGCTCCAGCGCCAGGTGCAGGACGAGACGGGCGCCGGACATCCCGATCGGGTGACCCAGCGCGATGGCACCGCCGTTGACGTTCACCTTTTCGGTGGAAACGCCCAGGTCCTTCATTGACTGCACGGCGACCGCGGCGAAGGCCTCGTTGATCTCGATGAGGTCGAGGTCGGACACCTCCAGGCCCTCCTTCTTCAGGGCGTGCCGGATCGCGTTGGACGGCTGCGACTGGAGGGAGTTGTCGGGACCGGCCACGTTGCCGTGGGCGCCGATCTCGGCGATCCAGTCCAGGCCCAGCTCCTGCGCCTTGGCCTTGCTCATCACGACCACGGCCGCCGCGCCGTCCGAGATCTGCGAGGAGGAGCCCGCGGTGATCGTGCCGTCCTTCGAGAAGGCCGGGCGCAGCTTGCCGAGGGACTCGACCGTGGTGTCGCCGCGGATGCCCTCGTCCTTGCTGAACAGCACCGGGTCACCCTTGCGCTGCGGGATCTCGACCGGGGTGATCTCGGCCTCGTAGACGCCGTTCTTCTGCGCGGCGGCGGCCCGCTGGTGGGACAGGGCGGCGATCTCGTCCTGCTCGGGGCGGGCGATGCCGAGGCGGGTGTTGTGCTTCTCCGTGGACTCGCCCATGGCGATGTTCTCGAAGGAGTCGGTCAGACCGTCGTGCGCCATGGCGTCGAGCATCTGCACCGCGCCGTACTTGAAGCCCTCGCGGGACTTCGGCAGCAGGTGCGGGGCATTGGTCATGGACTCCTGGCCGCCGGCGACGATCACGTCGAACTCGCCGGCGCGGATGAGCTGGTCGGCCAGCGCGATGGCGTCGAGGCCGGACAGGCACACCTTGTTGACGGTGAGCGCCGGGACGCTCATCGGGATGCCGGCCTTGACGGCGGCCTGGCGGGCCGGGATCTGGCCCGCCCCGGCCTGGAGCACCTGGCCCATGATCACGTACTGGACCTGGTCGCCGCCGATCCCCGCACGGTCGAGGGCGGCCTTGATCGCGAAGCCGCCGAGGTCGGCTCCGGAGAAGGACTTCAGTGAGCCGAGCAGCCGACCCATGGGGGTGCGGGCGCCCGCGACGATGACGGAGGTCGTGCCGTTCGTTGCGGATGGTGCGGAAGTTTCGGAAGACATGAGCTGCGATCCCCTTCCGGCTGCACAGCCGAGGAGTGAACGAGGGTTTACTTCGAATGTACTGACGTGCGGTGGACCACGTCATCGCCCTTTCGGTGTGATCGCGCGCACGTTGCGTAACCATCGCGGGAGCGCTGCACTGAATCCATGCTGACGCGAATCGACCACATCGGGATCGCCTGCTTCGACCTCGACAGGACTGTCGAGTTCTACCGGGCCACGTACGGCTTCGAGGTGTTCCACTCCGAGGTCAACGAGGAGCAGGGCGTGCGCGAGGCCATGCTCAAGATCAACGACACCTCCGACGGCGGGGCCTCCTACCTGCAGCTCCTGGAGCCGACCCGGGAGGACTCCACCGTCGCCAAGTGGCTGGCGAAGAACGGCGAGGGCGTCCACCACATCGCTTTCGGTACGGCGGACGTGGACGCGGAGGCCGCGGACATCAAGGACAAGGGCGTACGCGTTCTGTACGAAGAGCCCCGGCGCGGCTCCATGGGGTCACGAATCACCTTCCTGCACCCCAAGGACTGCCACGGCGTACTGACGGAACTGGTCACTTCGGCGCCCGTTGAGTCGTCCGGGCACTGACCCACGTACATAAGGGCCGGTAGGGTTGGGTCCGGTCGCCGCTCGATGCGTGGTGACCGAGTCCCGTCGTCTTTGGCGGCGGGATCGCCGGGGTCCGGTTTCCGGGGGGCGAGCGCGGGGCGGCAGCCCATGCTCCGCCGCTGATCTGACACCATTCCCCGGGGGCCCCGTTCGGCGGATGGACGGAGCTCGGCCAGACTTGCGACCAGGGGACGGATGGGACCGCGCAGTGCGGGGCTACGAGAGCCAGGAGCGAGAGCCGGCGGCTGACGTCGACCACCTCTCTCGGTTCGAAGCCGAGATGAAGCGGCTGAAGACCGAGCGGGAAAAGGCGATCCAGCACGCCGAGGACCTCGGCTACCAGGTCGAGGTGCTGCGCGCCAAGCTGCACGAGGCGCGGCGCACCATCATGTCCCGGCCCGCGTACGACGGCGGTGACATCGGCTACCAGGCCGAGCAGTTGCTGCGCAACGCGCAACTGCAGGCCGACCAGCTCCGCGCGGACGCCGAGCGGGAGCTGAGCCAGGCGCGGGCGCAGACCCAGCGGATCCTCCAGGAGCACGCGGAGCAGGCGGCCCGGCTCCAGGCGGAGCTGCACCAGGAGGCGGTGACGCGGCGCCAGCAGCTCGACCAGGAGCTGGCGGAGCGCCGGCAGACCGTCGAGTCGCACGTCAACGAGAACGTGGCGTGGGCGGAGCAGTTGCGCGCCCGCACCGAGCAGCAGGCCCGCCGGCTCCTCGAGGAGTCCCGCGCGGAGACCGAGCAAGCGCTGGCCGCCGCCCGCGCGGAGGCGGAGCGGCTGACGGCCGAGGCCCGGCAGCGGCTGCGGAGCGAGGCGGAGTCGGCCCGCGCGGAGGCCGAGCAGATCCTGCGCCGGGCCCGCGCGGACGCGGAGCGGCTGCTGAACGCGGCCTCGACGCAGGCCCAGGAGGCCACCGACCACGCCGAGCAGCTCCGGACGTCGACGGCCGGCGAGGCGGAGGCCGCGCGCCGTGAGGCGCAGGAGCTCAGCCGGGCCGCCGAGGAGCGGATGTCCCAGGCCGAATCCGCGCTGCGCGAGGCCCGCGCGGAGGCGGAGAAGGTGCTCGCCGAGGCGAAGGAGTCCGCCTCGAAGGCGCTCGCCTCCGCCGAGTCCGCCAACGAGACCCGTACGCGCACCGCCAAGGAGCAGGTGGCGCGGCTGGTCAGTGAGGCCACCAAGGAGGCCGAGTCCACCAAGGCGGAGGCCGAGCAGCTGGTCGCCGACGCCCGCGCGGAGGCCGAGAAGATCGTCGCGGAGGCCGCCGAGAAGGCCCGCGCGCTCACCGCCGAGGAGACCGCCACCCAGCTCTCCAAGGCGGCCAGGACCGCCGAGGACGTCCTCAACAAGGCGTCCGAGGAGGCCAAGCGGACCACCAGGGCGGCGGCCGAGGAGGCCGAGCGGATCCGCCGCGAGGCCGAGGCCGAGGCGGACCGGCTGCGCGCGGAGGCGCACGACATCGCCGAGCAGCTCAAGGGCGCGGCGAAGGACGACACCAAGGAGTACCGCGCCAAGACGGTCGAGCTGCAGGAGGAGGCCCGCCGGCTGCGCGGCGAGGCCGAGCAGCTGCGCGCCGACGCGGTCGCCGAGGGCGAGAAGATCCGCGCGGAGGCCCGCAAGGAGGCCGTGGCGCAGATCGAGGAGGCGGCGAAGTCCGCCGAGGAGCTGCTCGCCAAGGCGAAGGCGGACGCCGACGAACTGCGCTCCACCGCGCAGGGCGACAGCGAGAAGGTCCGCACCGAGGCCATCGAGCGGGCCACGACGCTGCGCCGGCAGGCCGAGGAGACGCTGGAGCGCACCCGCCAGGAGGCCGAGCGGCACCGCGCGGAGGTCGTCGAGCAGGCCGACGCGCTCAAGGAGGACGCCGAGCGTGCCGCGCGCGAGCTGCGCGAGGAGACCGAGCGGGCCGTTCAGGCGCGCCGTGCGGAGGCCGCCGAGGAGCTGACGCGGCTGCACACGGAGGCCGAGGAGCGGCTCGCGTCGGCCGAGCAGGCGCTGAGCGAGGCGCGTGAGGAGGCCGGCCGGATCCGCCGGGAGGCGGCCGAGGAGACCGAGCGGCTGCGCGCGGAGGCCGCCGAGCGGATCCGGGCGCTGCGGCAGCAGGCGGAGGCGGAGGCCGAGCGGCTGCGGGACGAGGCCGCCGCGGACGCGTCGGCGTTCCGCGCGGAGGGCGAGTCCGTCGCCGTGCGGCTGCGGTCGGAGGCCGCGGCCGAGGCGGAGCGGCTGAAGTCGGAGGCGCAGGACAGCGCCGACCGGATGCGCGCGGAGGCGCAGGCCGCCGCCGAGCGGATCGGTACGGAGGCCTCGGAGACGCTGGCCGCCGCGCAGGAGGAGGCCGCCCGGCGCCGCCGCGAGGCCGAGGAACTCCTCGGCGCGGCCCGGCAGGAGGCCGGCCAGGAGCGCGAGCGGGCCCGCGAGCAGAGCGAGGAGCTGCTGGCGTCGGCGCGCACCCGCGTGGAGGAGGCGCAGGCCGAGGCCGTACGGCTGGTCGAGGAGGCCGACCGGCGCGCCACCGAGATGGTGTCGGCGGCCGAACAGCACGCCCAGCAGGTGCGGGACTCCGTGGCCGGGCTGCACGAGCAGGCGCAGGAGGAGATCGCCGGGCTGCGCAGCGCCGCCGAGCACGTGGCGGAGCGCACCCGCCGTGAGGCCGAGGAGGAGGCGGACCGGGTCCGCTCCGACGCCTACGCGGAGCGGGAGCGGGCCGGCGAGGACGCGGGCCGGCTGCGGCGCGAGGCGCAGGAGGAGACGGAGGCCGCGAAGGCGCTGGCCGAGCGGACGGTGTCCGAGGCCATCGCGGAGGCCGACCGGATCCGTACGGACGTGTCCGAGCACGCCCAGCGGGTGCGTACGGAGGCGTCGGACACGATCGCCGAGGCGGAGCAGGCCGCCGCGCGCACCCGGGCGGACGCCCGTGAGGACGCCAACCGGATCCGTTCGGACGCGGCGACGCAGGCGGACACCCTCATCACCGAGGCCCGCAGTGAGGCGGAGCGGCTCACCGACGAGACCCTCGCGGAGAGCGAGCGGGTGCGGTCGGAGTCGGTGTCCAAGGCGGAGAAGCTGATCGCGGACGCCACCGGGGACGCGGAGCGGCTGCGCGCCGAGGCCGCGGAGACGGTCGGGTCGGCGCAGGCACACGCGGAGCGGATGCGCCAGGAGGCCGAGCGGGTCAGGTCCGGCGCGGAGTCGGAGGCCGAGCGGCTGGTGTCCGCCGCGCGCGAGGAGGCGGAGCGGACGCTGGACGAGGCCCGCAAGGACGCCAACAAGCGGCGTTCCGAGGCGGCCGAGCAGGTGGACACGCTCATCACGGAGACCACCGCCGAGGCGGACAAGCTGCTCACCGAGGCGCAGCAGCAGGCGCTGAAGACGACGGCGGAGGCCGAGGCGCAGGCGGACACGATGGTCGGCGCGGCCCGCAGCGAGGCCGACCGGCTGGTCGCCGAGGCGACCGTCGAGGGCAACGCGCGGGTGGAGAGGGCCCGTACGGACGCGGACGAGCTGCTGGTCGGCGCGCGCCGGGACGCGACGCAGATCAGGGAGCGCGCGGAGGAGCTGCGCGACCGGATCACCTCCGAGATCGAGGAGCTGCACGAGCGGGCCCGCCGTGAGGCGGCGGAGACGATGAAGTCGACGGGTGACCGCTGCGACGCGCTCATCAAGGCCGCCGAGGAGCAGCTCGCCAAGGCGGAGGCGAAGGCCAAGGAGATCGTCTCCGAGGCCAACTCCGAGGCCGGCAAGGTGCGGATCGCCGCCGTGAAGAAGGCCGAGGGCCTGCTCAAGGAGGCGGAGCAGAAGAAGGCCTCGCTCGTGCGGGAGGCCGAGGAGCTGAAGGCCGAGGCGGTCCGGGAGGCGCGGCGCACGGTCGAGGAGGGCAAGCGCGAGCTGGAGGTGCTGGTGCGGCGCCGCGAGGACATCAACGCGGAGATCTCCCGTGTGCAGGACGTGCTGGAGGCGCTGGAGTCCTTCGAGGCGCCGGGGGGCGCGAAGGACAACGGGGTCAAGGCGGGGGCCACCGCGGGCGGTACCCGTACGAGTGGCAAGTCGGCGGAATAGCTGGCAAAGCGGACGAAATCCCTTGTAAGGTGAGGGCTTTGATCATGCTTTTGGCAAGCATTCCGGCGGCGAGCCACTCAAAAGGGGTGTCATTCTCCGTATCAAACGTGCATCCGCTCGATGACACAGCGCTTTCGCCCCTAGGATTCCACCTATCACCTCACCGGTCTCATTCGACAGGAACCCCATGAGCGACACTTCCCCCTACGGCTTCGAGCTTGTGCGGCGTGGATACGACCGCGCTCAGGTGGACGAACGTATCTCCAAGCTCGTCTCCGACCGTGACAGCGCTCTCGCCCGCATCACCGCTCTGGAAAAGCGCATCGAAGAGCTCCACCTCGAGACACAGAACGCCCAGGCCCAGGTCAACGACGCCGAGCCGTCGTACGCCGGTCTCGGCGCGCGCGTGGAGAAGATCCTCCGCCTCGCCGAGGAGGAGGCGAAGGACCTGCGCGAGGAGGCCCGGCGCGCGGCGGAGCAGCACCGCGAGCTCGCCGAGTCGGCCGCCCAGCAGGTGCGCAACGACGCCGAGTCCTACGCCGCCGAGCGCAAGTCGAAGGCGGAGGACGAGGGCGCCCGGATCGTCGAGAAGGCCCAGGGCGACGCCGCCCAGCTGCGTTCCGAGGCGCAGAAGGACGCGCAGTCCAAGCGGGAGGAGGCGGACGCCCTCTTCGAGGAGACCCGCGCCAAGGCCGCGCAGGCCGCCGCCGACTTCGAGACGAACCTCGCCAAGCGCCGCGAGCAGTCCGAGCGCGACCTGGCCTCGCGCCAGCAGAAGGCCGAGAAGCGCCTCGCGGAGATCGAGCACCGCGCGGAGCAGCTCCGCCTGGAGGCCGAGAAGCTGCGCACCGACGCCGAGCGCCGCGCCCGCCAGACGGTGGAGACGGCCCAGCGTCAGGCGGAGGACATCGTGGCCGACGCCAACGCCAAGGCCGACCGGATCCGTTCGGAATCCGAGCGTGAGCTCGCGGCGCTGACCAACCGCCGCGACTCGATCAACGCCCAGCTCACGAACGTCCGCGAGATGCTGGCGACGCTCACCGGTGCCGCGGTGGCGGCGACCGGCTCGCCCGCCACCGAGGACGAGCCGATCTCCCGCGGGGTCCCGGCCCAGCAGTCCCGGTAACGGCGACCGAGGTACCGGCGAAGCCCTCTGCCACTGAGGTGGCAGAGGGCTTTGTCCCGTTCTAGCGTGATCGCATGATCGAGCTCGAGGGGCTGACCAAGCGGTACGGCGAGAAGGTGGCGGTCAGGGATCTGACCTTCACCGTCCGGCCGGGTATCGTCACGGGCTTCCTCGGCCCGAACGGCGCCGGCAAGTCGACCACCATGCGGATGATCCTGGGCCTGGACCACCCGACCGCCGGGGACGTACGGATCGACGGCACGCACTACGAGCGGCTCAAGAACCCGCTGACCCGCATCGGCGCCCTGCTGGAGGCCAAGGGCGCGCACCCGGGCCGCAGCGCCTACAACCACCTGCTGTGCCTGGCGCAGAGCAACGGCATCCCGCGGCAGCGGGTGCACGAGGTGCTGGACGCGGTCGGGCTGACGGCGGTGGCGCGGAAGAAGGCCAAGGGGTTCTCGCTCGGCATGGGCCAGCGGCTCGGGATCGCCGCCGCGCTGCTCGGCGACCCGCGGATCCTGATGTTCGACGAGCCGGTCAACGGCCTCGACCCCGAGGGCATCCACTGGATCCGCACGCTGATGAAATCCCTCGCCGTCCAGGGCCGTACGGTCTTCGTCTCCTCCCACCTGATGAGCGAGATGGCGCTGACCGCCGACCACCTCGTCGTCATCGGCCAGGGCCGGCTGCTCGCCGACACCTCCATGACCGAGTTCATCGAGCGCAACTCCCGCTCGTACGTCCGGATCCGCAGCCCGCAGCGCGAGCGGCTGCTCGACGTGCTGCGCCAGGCGGGGATCACCGCCGTGGAGAGCGGCGACGGGGCGCTGGAGGTGGACGGCTCCAAGGCCGAGCACATCGGGGAGCTGGCGGCCCGGCGGCAGGTGGTGCTGCACGAGCTGAGCCCGCAGCAGGCCTCCCTGGAGGAGGCGTTCATGCGGCTGACCGCGGAGTCGGTGGAGTACCACGCGCACGCCGGCGCGTCCGCGCCCGCGCGGCGGCAGTGGGGCGAGAGCTGGAAGAAGGGCTGAGCGGCATGGCGGTGACGCAGGTCGTACGGTCGGAGTGGACCAAGATCCGGTCGGTGGCGTCCACGGTGTGGACGCTCTCCCTGGCGGTGGTCGTCACCATCGCGCTCGGCATGCTGATCTCGGCGCTGTCGAAGAACGAGTTCGAGACCCTGGGCGCGCGGGACCGGCTCTCCTTCGACCCGACGTTCATCAGCTTCGCCGGGATGAGCATCGGACAGCTCGCGATGATCGTGTTCGGGGTGCTGGTGGTGTCGAACGAGTACAGCACCGGCATGATCCGCGCCTCGCTGGCGGCCGTACCGCGGCGCGGCACCTTCCTGTTCAGCAAGCTCGCGGTCGCCACCGCGCTCGCCCTGGCCGTCTCCATGGCGACCAGCTTCGCCACGTTCTTCCTGGGCCAGGCGACGCTCGGCGAGCTCAAGGCGTCGATCGGGGACGACGGGGTGCTGCGGGCGGTGATCGGCGGCGGCCTCTACATGACGCTGATCGCGCTGTTCTCGATGGGCGCCGCCACGATGCTGCGCTTCCCCCTGCTGTCGCTGGGCATCCTGATGCCGTTCTTCTTCCTGATCTCCAACATCCTCGGCAACGTCGACGCCACGAAGCAGGTCGGACAGTTCCTGCCCGACCAGGCCGGCAGCAGGATCATGCGGGTGGTGACGCCCCTCGACGACGACACCCCGTACGGGCCCTGGGGCGGCCTCGGGATCATGGCGTTCTGGGTGCTCGCGGCGGTCGTCGGCGGCTATGTGCTGCTGAAGCGGCGCGACGCCCAGTGAGTGACCGCGCGGGACCGGTTTTTACCTCGGTTTGAGCGGAACCGTCAGCGCCTCGATAAGCTCCTAACCCTTACGGGGGCGTGTGCCCCGCTGTCCTGAACCTTTCGATGGGTGCGGAGCATGATCGAGGCAGTCGGCCTGACCAAGCGGTACGGCGACAAGACCGCTGTGTACAACCTCTCCTTCCAGGTGCGTCCGGGGACCGTCACCGGGTTCCTGGGGCCCAACGGCTCGGGCAAGTCGACGACGATGCGGATGATCCTCGGTCTGGACAACCCCACCGCGGGACGGGTCACGATCGGCGGCTACCCGTACGCCAAGCTGCCCAACGCCCCCCGTCAGGTCGGCGCGCTGCTGGACGCGAAGGCGGTGCACGGCGGCCGGTCCGCCCGCAACCACCTGCTGAGCCTGGCCCAGCTCTCGGGCATCCCGGCCCGGCGGGTGGACGAGGTGCTGGGCGTGGTGGGCCTGCACGAGGTGGCGCGCAAGCGGTCCAAGGGCTTCTCCCTCGGCATGGGCCAGCGGCTCGGCATCGCCGCCGCGCTGCTCGGCGACCCCCAGGTACTGCTGTTCGACGAGCCGGTCAACGGGCTCGACCCCGAGGGCATCCTCTGGGTGCGCAACCTGATGAAGGCGCTGGCCGCCGAGGGCCGTACGGTCTTCGTCTCCTCCCACCTGATGAGCGAGATGGCGCTGACCGCCGACCACCTCATCGTCATCGGGCGCGGACAGCTCCTCGCGGACATGAGCGTGACGGACTTCATCTCCGCCAACTCCGCCGACTTCGCGCGCGTGCGCACCCCCGAGACCGAGCCGCAGCAGCGCGAGAAGCTGTCCGCCGCGATCACCGAGGCCGGCGGCCGCGTACTGCCCGAGCAGGACGGCGCGCTGCGGGTGACCGGACTGGCGCTGCCGCGCATCAGCGACATCGCCCACGACGCCGACGTACGGCTGTGGGAGCTGTCGCCGCACCAGGCGTCGCTGGAGGAGGCGTACATGCGGATGACGCAGGGCGCCGTCGACTACCGCTCGACCACCGACCAGAAGGCCGGGCTCCAGCAGCCGCTGCCGCCCGGCGCGCAGCCGCCGATGCCGGTGCCGGGGCAGGGCCAGCCCGGCTGGTACGCCCCGCCGCCGCCCCAGCAGGGCGGGCAGCCCTTCGCCGCGCCGCAGGGCGTGCCCGCGCAGGCCCCCGCGGGCCCCTACGGCGCCCCGGGCGCCCCCGGAGCGGCCCCGGGCGTCCCCGCGCCCAACCCGTACGCGCAGCCCGCCCCGCAGGCGCCCCAGGCGCCGCCCGCCCAGGCTCCGGCGGCGCCGCCCGCCGCACCCGCGACCGCTCCCGCAGCGCCCGCCGCGCCCCCCACCGCTCCCGCCGCCGACCTGACCAAGCCCGAGGACGCCCGATGAGCACGCCCCCGCCCCCGATGCCGCAGGCCGCCGCACCCGACTGGCAGGCGGCGCCCGGCTCCCCGTACCCGACCTACACCTCGCCGATCCCCGTGGTCCGTACGCACCTCGGGCACGCGCTCGCCTCCGAGTGGACGAAGATCAGGTCCGTGCGCTCGACCGTGTGGACGCTGGGCGTGTTCGTGCTGCTCGTGGTCGGCATCGGCCTGCTGGCCGGCCTGGTGGTCTCCAGCTCCGACCCCGACATGGGCGGCGAGAGCCCGCTGGCCTTCGGCTTCTTCGGGCTGCTGCTGGGCACCATGTGCATCATCACGCTGGGCGTGCTCACCACGGCGTCGGAGTACGGCACCGGCATGATCCGCACCACGATGGTCGCCTGTCCCTCGCGCGGACGGGTGCTCATGGCGAAGGCCCTGGTGTTCTTCCTGATCGCCTTCGTGGTGACCCTGGTGTGCGCGACGCTGGTCGGCTTCCTGCACGTGGCGCTGCTGGAGGGGTACAACGCCAAGGAGCCCACCGGTGAGGAGTGGCTGAAGGCCACGGTCGGCGTCTCGCTCTACGTGGCGCTGCTGGGCACGCTGTCGCTGGCGCTCGGGTCGGTCATCCGGCACTCGGCGGGCGCCATCACCCTCATGATCGGTGCCGTGCTCGCCCCGCTGGTGATCGCGCTGTTCATGTTCTCGTCCTCGCTGGAGGACGTGCAGCAGGCGCTGTTCGAGTACTCCATCCCGAACCAGATGAGCATCTTCTACGCCAACTCGCTGAGCGAGTCCGGCCCGTCGGGCTGGGACCCGCTGTGGATCATGCTGGTCGTCACGGCGGCCGCGCTCGGCGGTGCCTTCGCCCTGTTGCAGCGGCGGGACGTGTAGCGGAGTTCAGAACCTCGGCGCGTTACGGGACCGCCGCACCCGCGTGGTGCGGCGGTCCTTCGCGTTCCAGCACGCCTTGTGCCAGTGGCGGCGCTCGTCGACACCCGAGTGCTCGGGCCAGGCCACCACGTGCGGCACCCCGTCCGGGATCAACTGGTCGCAGCCGGGGCACCGGTAGGCCTTGCCCTGGGCACTGGCGCCGGCCACGTGCCGCACGCTCCACTCCTCGCCCTGCCAGCTCTCCGTGGACTGCCAGCCGCCGTAGCGGCCGGAGCCGTCCTCCTCGGCGCTCCGGCCGAACGGACCGGCTCCCTTGGGTCGGTTGCGACGCGGGGACACAGGACACCTCACGGGGCTATACAGGATGCTGGGGCCGCATCCAGCCTACGCGGCGCGCGCCGGGGTACGCGTACGGCGCCAATCGTTACAAGTCCCCTCCGTGACGGTGCGGCACTCCCCCCTCTGAGCGGCCGATTCTGCAGACAATCCGCAAAGTCCCCCGCCCGGCCGTGTCCTCGGCACGTGTCGGGCGGTTATGCCCTGCGGGGGAGCTCCGCGTCGGAGCCAAGGAAGCAGGAAAAAAGCGATGCGCGTTGGAAGTTTCGTGTTGGCCGCCCAGTTCCCCGGGCAGGGCGAGGGAGAGGCACTGCACCGCGCGGTCCGCTCGGCCGAGGTCGCCGAGGAGGCGGGCCTCGACACGGTCTGGCTGGCCGAGCACCACTTCGTGCCCTACGGCACCTGTCCGTCGGCCGTCACCCTGGCCGCGTTACTGCTCGGCCGCACCCGCCGGCTGCGGGTCGGTACGGCGGTCAGCGTGCTGCCCACCGTCCACCCCGTCGCCCTCGGCGAACAGGCCGCGCTGCTGCACATCACGAGCGGCGGCCGGTTCTCGCTGGGCCTCGGGCGCGGCGGGCCGTGGGTCGACCTGGAGGTGTTCGGGGCCGGCCTGGAGGCGTACGAGAAGGGGTTCCCGGAATCACTCGATCTGCTGGTGCGCTGGCTGCGTGAACCGTCCGTCGGGGCCGACGGCGAGCGGTTCCGGTTCCGCGAGGTGCCCGTCGTGCCGCGCCCGTCGGAGTCCCTGGACGAGGCGGAGGGCCCGGAGGTCGTGGTCGCCTGCACCTCCCCGGCGAGCGTACGGCTGGCCGCCGAGCGCGGACTGCCGATGCTGCTCGGCATGCACATCGGGGACGAGGAGAAGGCCGAGATGGTCGCCCTGTGGCGCAACCACGCCCGTGCCTGCGGGCGGCCGGCCCGGGAGATCCACCGCGCGGCCCATGTCTCGGCCGGCGTCTGCCAGATCGCGGACCGGCGTTCGGACGCGGCGGAGACCCTGATGAAGGCGATGCCCGGCTGGCTGAAACAGGGTCTTGAGGCCCATGTCACGGTGGACGGGCGGCAGCGGCGGATGCGTGATCCGCTGGCGTACACCGAACTCCTCTGCGGACTCCACCCGGTGGGCCCTCCGCGGCTGTGCGCCGACCGGCTCGCCGCGACCAGCGAGCGGACCGGCATCTCCCGCTTCGCCCTGCTCGTCGAGGGTTCCGGCGACCTGGCGGCGACCGAGGAGAACGTCCGGCGGCTCGGGACCGAGGTACTGCCCCGGCTCGGTTGAGCGAGCGGGGTTCACGCAGGCTTGCCGCCCCGGTACGACTGCACCTCCCGCGTACGGAGCGGCAAGCGAACGGTGGAGCGCGTCAGCAGTCGCGCAGTTCCGGCGACTGGTTCAGGATCTGAGCGCGCACCGAGGTGAAACGGGCGTGCCTCTCGTCGACCGAGGGGTCGAGCGGGAACACCGCCACCCGGTGGCAGTTCTGGAAGGCCAGCCGTACACCGAAGTGCCGTTGCAGCGCGCCGCGTATCGCGTCACTCGCGAGCGCACGCAGCAGCTGACCGCGTGCGTGCTCGTCCGGCGGGGGCGTCTGGTTGTCGGCGAAGGGTCCGCCGTCCACCTTCAGCTGTGCCACCAGGGAGCTGATCATCTCCCATGCGAAGGGCAGGGAGGTCCGGACGCAGTCGACGAATTCCGCTTCGTCGACCTCGCCTCGCTCGGCCTGTTCGAGTAGGGCCGGTGAGACGTCGAGCGACATGGGTTCTCCTCTCGCACCCCCAACGAGCAGGGGTTGCCTGACAGATAAGGGAGTGCGCGTTATCGGACACGCTGCGTACACAGTTCGCGACCTCCCGTTCAATACCGTAAGCAACGGACGGTGACGGCACCAGGCGAATGCCCGGATGCGGGACTTCCTGTGGGCCGGTAATCGGCCACCGCCGAAACAAGCGTTTTCCCGGAGATTCAGGACGCGCCCGGTGGGTCCCGAGGGGCGTGTGTGACGGCGAATCGCGTCGACCCCGGCCGGTCGAGTAGCGTTGCCGACCATGCGTCTCGTCATTGCCCGCTGCTCCGTGGACTACGCCGGGCGGCTCACCGCGCACCTGCCGTCGGCACCCCGTCTCATCCTGGTCAAGGCGGACGGCAGCGTCTCGATCCACGCCGACGACCGGGCCTACAAGCCCCTGAACTGGATGTCGCCGCCCTGCGTCCTGAAGGAGGGAACCGGCGACGAAGAGGGAGTCTGGACCGTCGTCAACAAGGCGGGCGAGAAGCTCATCATCACGATGGAGGAGATCCTCCACGACTCCTCGCACGAACTGGGCGTCGACCCCGGCCTGATCAAGGACGGCGTGGAAGCGCACCTCCAGGAACTGCTCGCCGACCGGATCGAGATCCTCGGCGAGGGCTACACCCTCATCCGCCGCGAGTACATGACGGCGATCGGCCCCGTCGACATCCTGTGCCGGGACGCCGAGGGGCGGACCGTCGCGGTGGAGATCAAGCGGCGCGGCGAGATCGACGGCGTGGAGCAGCTCACGCGCTATCTGGAGCTGCTGAACCGCGATCCCCATCTCGCCCCGGTGCGGGGCGTGTTCGCCGCGCAGGAGATCAAGCCGCAGGCCCGGGTCCTCGCGACCGACCGGGGCATCGGCTGCCAGGTCCTCGACTACGACGCGATGCGCGGCATCGAGGACGACAAGCTGCGGCTGTTCTGAGCCGCGCCGGTACGGACCGGGGGCCGGGTTCCGCGGGGAACCCGGCCCTCGTGCGTGTCCCGCGGGTCAGATGACCTGTTCCGGGTCCCCGGGCGGGTCCGCTTCGCCGCTCTGCGGGGCGCTCGCGTTCGTCTCCACGGGGGTGGACGGGGCGGCGTCGCTCGCGGAGTTGGTGGTGGTGGGCGTGGTGTCCGTCGGCGTTCCCGAGTCCGTCGGCGTCGGCGATTCCGGCGGCGTCTCCCCCTCCGTCTCCGTCTCGGTCGGTGTGGGGGACCCGCTGTCGGACGGCCCGGGCGGCGGCGTCTTCGACGGGGACTTCGACGGGGACTTCGACGGATCGTCCGGCTTCTGGGTGTCGCTCGGCCCGTCCGACGGTTCCTTCGACGAACTGGCCGTCGGCGTCGGGTCGTCGGACGTGCCCACGGTGCCGTCCGGGCCCGGATCGGTCGGCCGGCTGGTGGCCTCACCGGTGTCGCCCTCGCCCCCGGTCGCCGGATCGGCGCCGAGGCTGCCGTCGTCGACGCCCTGGCTGGCGGAGGGGTTGACGCCGACGTTCTCGGACGGGGTGCCGGCGTCGTTCTCCGACGTGGCGCCCAGGGTGACCACCGTGCCCAGCACGGCGACGAGCAGCGCGCCCGCGCCGGCCGCCACCAGGTTGCGCCGGGCCAGCCCCTTGAGGCCGCCGCCCGGCTTGGCCGCCGGCGTGGACGGCGTGGGCCGCGGCGGCACCGTGCGGTTGACGACCAGACCGGTGTCGGAGGGAAGCTGGAGGTCCGGGAAGGCCATCGGCACCCCGCGGGGCGGCGGGGCCGACTCCTCGTAGCGGGCCTCGGGTACCTCCTCCCCCGCGGTCGGCATGAGCGCGAGCGGGGTTCCGGAGCGGTCCGCGACGAGGGCCAGCGCCCTGCGCCCGGCGACGGTGCCGCGCTTGTCGGAGAGGGCGCCGCGCAGCCCGACGGACGCCTCCAGTTCGGCGCGCGCCCGGTCGAGCTGTCCGGCACACAGCGCGTGGATGCCGAGTTCGTGGTGGAAGTAGGCCTGTTCCGCCACGTCCCCCGCGAGCCGGGCGGCCTCCGCGCCGGCCCGCAGCGCCTTCTCCCAGGCGCTCCAGTGCAGGCCCGAGGCGAACGCGGGCGCGGCGGTACGGGCGAGCCGCACGGCCGTGCTCTGCTCGCCCTCGGTGACGGCCGTGGTGAGCGGCGACAGCAGGGTGAGCGCGGCGAGCACCGCGTCGGCCTCGGCGCACACCCGCTCCGGGGTGACCGAGGGGTGCCCGGTCCACCAGGCGTAGTGCCGGGCGGCCGCGCGGACCTGGTCCTCGGCCTCGTCGGCGTATCCGGCGGCCTCGAGCTGGGCCGGCACCCCGGCGGCGAGCCGGTAGCGGGAACCGGCCGCGGAGACCAGTCCGCAGGCGGCCAGCTCGCCGAGCGCGGCGTCGGCGTGGGTGTCGCCCACCAGAGCGGGCAGATGCGCCTGGTGGGGCACCTCGCCGCCGAGCGCGACGGCGAACCGCAGGGTGGCGCGGGCGGAGACGCTGAGCCGGGAGGCGAGCAGCGGGGCGGGGGCGGCGGCCTCGCCGAGCGAGGGCAGCGGCACCTCGTCGCCGTCCGCGGGGGCGTAGGAGGTCTCGTCGGGCCGTACGTCCTCGAAGACGCCGAACTCGTCGACGGCGTCGGCGCCGGCCCGCAGCCGGTCGCGCTGCCGCAGCAGGGCACCGGCCTGGACGAAGCGCAGCGGCAGGCCCTCGGACTCGAACCAGAGGTCGCCGGCCCAGTTCGACTCGTCCTCGGTGAGGTCCCGGCCGACGGCGTGCTTGAGCAGGTCGAGACTGGCCGCGCGGTCGAGGCCGGGAAGGGTGATCTCCTCGATGCCGGCGCCGGCGGACGGCTCGGGCACGTCCGGGGTGGCGCCGAGCAGGAAGGCGCACTCGGGGGTGGCGTCCAGCAGCTCGTCGAGGGCGGCGCCGCCGAACTCCAGGTCGTCGAGGACGACGACGGCGCCGATCTCGCGGACCTGGTCGGTGAGTTCGTCCCGGTCCGGGCGGTGCAGCGGGGCGTCGTGGACGGCGTAGAAGAGGTCGTGCAGCAGGTCGTCGGCGGAGCGGCGGTGGCCGTTCAGGCGGACGACGCCGTCGGGGGCGAGGTCCGCGCAGTCCTCGGCGACGGTGTCGAGGAGCCGGGTGCGGCCGGAGCCAGCCGGGCCGGTGAGGCGCACGGAGCGGCCGCGGGCCAGCAGCCGGACCAGCTTCTCGCGCTCGTCCTGACGGGCCAGCAGCGGCAGCGGGAGCTGCGCGGGTCCCGGCGGGACGGGCGGCCTGGCGGCCCGCTCGATCTCGGCGCGCTCGGCCTCGGTCAGCTTCGCGGGGCGGGCCGGCCGTTCGGCGGGCGGGCAGGGCTCGATCTCGCTGCCGTCGACGGGGTTGACGGTCAGCAGGAAGTCGCCGGAGACGAGCTGCACCGTGCGCGCGAGCGCGGGCGCGTGCTGTCCGAAGTCGGACGTGAGGGATTCCCTGGGCGGACGCTGACGCGGCGCCGGGCCGTCACCCTCATGGCCGTACTCCTCGGGTCCCGGGTTGTTCGGGTCCATAGGTCCTAGCCCCCCAAAAGCGTCGTGTGGTGGAAGCCCCTCCCGGCCTCGTCGCACACCGCGCTGTCGCTTCTGGTCCGGGCCCGCTCAGGGTTTGCAGGGCAGCAGGCAGCCGAACCCTAAACCTTCGCTCAGTATCTACGACAGTCCGGGGTACCGCGTGGTCCCGGACGTCACGGTCTCGTGAGGATTGTGCGCGCGTCGAAGGGTTCGTCGAGGTCGGTCCGGGTTCCCGGAGGTCGTCCGTCCCGTACCCGTACGCCCTCATACGCGGGGCAGCGTGTCCACCCCGATGCCTCCCTCGATCGCCAGGATCCGGTGCAGCCGGGTGGCCACCAACAGGCGCTGCATCTGCGGCGGAACGTCCCGCAGTACCAGGCGCCGGCCACAGCGGCCGGCCCGCCGGTGGGCCCCCATGATCACGCCGAGTCCGGTGGCGTCCCAGGAGTCCAGGTCGGACAGGTCCAGTACCAGGTCGCCGACTCCGTCGTCGACGGCCGAGTGCAGGACCGTACGGGCGTCCGCCGCGCTGCGGACGTCGAGGCGGCCCCCGACGACCAGCCCGGCGTGGTCGCCCTTGATGTACATATGCGCTCCCCTATAGGCGTCTCGTGCTCCGCGTTTTCTGATGGCCGGTGATGCAACCTCTGACTGCGTGGCGGTGTCCGAGGTTGCTGCCTGTGAGCGAACCGATACCGAATTCACCCCGGCGTGTGATGCGCGCCGGGGCGAATGCGCGGTGTCAGTGCTCGTAGAAGCCCTGCCCGCTCTTGCGGCCGATGTCACCGGCGTCAACCATCCGGCGCATCAGCTCGGGAGCGGCGAACTTCTCGTCCTGGGACTCGGTGTAGATGTTGTCGGTGGCGTGCAGCAGGATGTCCACGCCGGTGAGGTCGGCGGTGGCCAGCGGTCCCATGGCGTGGCCGAAGCCCAGCTTGCAGGCGAGGTCGATGTCCTCGGCGCTCGCCACGCCCGACTCGTACAGCTTGGCGGCCTCGACGACGAGGGCGCTGATGAGGCGGGTGGTGACGAAGCCGGCGACGTCGCGGTTGACGACGATGCAGGTCTTGCCGACCGACTCGGCGAACTCCCGCGCCCTGGCGAGGGTTTCGTCGCTGGTCTTGTAGCCGCGGACCAGTTCGCACAGCTTCATCATCGGCACCGGCGAGAAGAAGTGGGTGCCGACGACCCGCTCCGGGCGCTCCGTCACGGCCGCGATCTTGGTGATCGGGATGGCGGAGGTGTTGGAGGCGAGGACGGCGTCCTCGCGCACGATCTTGTCGAGGGTGCGGAAGATCTCGTGCTTGACCTCGAGCTTCTCGAACACCGCCTCGACCACGACGTCCGCGTCCGCGCAGGCGTCCAGGTCGGTGGTGGCGGTGATCCGGGCGAGGGCGGCGTCGGCGTCGTGCGCCTCCAGCTTGCCCTTGCTCACGAACTTGTCGTACGACGCCTTGATCCCGTCGGTGCCGCGCGTGAGCGCCTCGTCGGTGACGTCCCGCAGGACGACGTCCCAGCCCGCCTGGGCGGATACCTGGGCGATGCCGGACCCCATGAGACCGGCCCCGATGACGGCGAGCTTGCGTGCCACTGTGCGACTCCCCTGATACGCGCTGTCTTGTTCTCCAGGAGCGGACATTAGCGTTCGCGGGGCCCGGTGTGACCGGTAAGTAACGCGCGTCACGTCTCACATGACGGACATCACACCGGCGGCAGGCGCCGGTGGATCCGACGGGCCGTCAGGTGCCGTCCCGTGGTGCGAGGGTAGGGGGGCCGGTGTCCGATCGACGGAGGAGAACCTCGGCATGGCCGTGATCCACCGCACCACCCTCGAGCCGACCAAGCTCGACCTGCTGACCGCCTGGCTGCCCTCGCGCCCCTGGTACCACGGGGGCGCGGAGGGCCCGCGGCTGACCAGGGCCGGCGGTTTCCGGCTCGACGACCCGAAGGGGGAGGTCGGTGTCGAGTTCATGGTCGTCACCGACGCCTCCGGCGCCGAGCCGGCCGCCTACCTGGTGCCGCTCACCTACCGGGGCGCTCCGCTCGACGGGGCGGAGCACGCCCTCGTCGGCACCGCGGAACACGGTGTCCTCGGGCGGCGCTGGGTCTACGACGGCTGCCACGACCCGGTGGCGGCCGCCGAGTTGGCGGCGCTGGTCGAAGGCCGCGTACGGGCCCAGGCCCAGAGCGTCAGCGACACCCCGGACGAGGAGGTCACCCGCGCCTGCGCGGGTGAGACCCCGGTCCCGGCGGAGTTCACCGCCGTCGAGGACACCCCGGAGCACACCGAGCTGTCCGCGCCGGACGGCACCGCCCTGCGGGTCCTGCGCACCCTGCTGCCCGCCCCGGACGGCACACCGCTTCCCGGGCCGGGAGCGGCGGGCCATGTCGCGGGCGCGTGGGAGGCGCCCGACGGCACCCGCGCGCGGGGCCTGCTGTGCGTCCTGTACGCGGCCCCGCCGGCGTAGCCCGGTTCAGCCGCGCACCGCGTAACCGAGGACCCGGTCGCTCAGCAGCTCCTCGATGTCGTCGACCAGTCCGAGGACCTCGCGCGACACCTCGGCCGGTGCGCGGCCCTTCAGCATCTCCCGGCCGATGGTGACGAACACCGTGCTGTGGATCCAGCAGATCTGACCGGCCACCAGGCCCGGCAGCGGGTCGCCGGGGGCGGCGCCCGTCTCCTCGCGGAGCGCCGCCTCGAGGTTGTCCTGGACCTCCTGCTGCAGGCTCCACAGCCGGGAGCGCAGCGGCGGGGAGTCGTGGATGACCCGCATGAAGCGGTCGTAGCCCTCCATCAGGCCCACCCGGGGTGACACCGCCTCGATGTCGGCGCGCAGTTCGCGCAGTACGGCGCGGGCGGCCGACTCCCCCGCGTCCCGGGCCCGGACCCAGCGGGCGAGCTGGTCGACGACGCCCTTGGAGCGGTCGAAGAAGAGGTCCTCCTTGGCGGGGAAGTAGTTGTAGACCGTGTTCACGGAGACGTCGGCGGCCTCCGCCACCTCCGCCATCGTCACGGTCACGAAGCCGTGCTCCAGGAACAGTCCGGTGGCGATGTCCGAGATCCGCTGCCTGGTCTCGCGCTTCTTCCGCTCCCTGAGCCCCTCTGTCATGCCTCTCATCGTAGGTCGGCCCGGCGATCACTGGTGCCTCTATATTTTTGGGGGGATTGCAAAGTTTCAGTGACTCTGTTTTTCTGGGGTCATGGCAATCATCAGTACGGCCGGACTGGCCCGTACCTTCCAGACCAAGCGCGGCCCGGTGGAGGCCGTGCGCGGTGTCGACCTCACCGTCCGCGAGGGGGAGATCCTCGGTTTTCTGGGCCCCAACGGGGCCGGAAAGACCACCACCCTGCGGATGCTCACGACCCTGCTCGCCCCCACCGGCGGCGCGGCCACCGTGGCCGGCCACGACCTGGCGACCGACCCGGCCGGGGTGCGGCGGGCCTGCGGCTACGTGGCCCAGTCCGGCGGGGTCGATCCGCAGATCACGGTGCGGGAGGAGCTGGTCACCCAGGGACGGCTCTACCGGCTCACCCGGGCGCGGGCCGCCGAGCGCGCCGAGGAACTGGCCCGCGACCTGGACCTGACCGGGCTGCTGGACCGCACGTGCGCCGCGCTCTCCGGCGGCCAGCGGCGCCGTCTGGACATCGCGATGGCGCTCACCCACCGCCCGAAGGTGCTGTTCCTGGACGAGCCGACGACCGGACTCGACCCCGGCAGCCGCGCCGATCTCTGGGACCTGGTGCGCCGGCTGCGCGACGAGCACGGCACCACCGTGTTCCTGACCACCCACTACCTCGACGAGGCGGACGCGCTCGCGGACCGGCTGGTCGTCGTCGACCGGGGCACGGTCGTCGCCGAGGGCACACCGGCCGCCCTGAAGCTGGAGTACGGCGGCTCGATCGACGCCTCGCTCCAGGACACCTTCCTCGCCATCACCGGCCGCAGCGCCACCCCGGCCGACGCCGCCCCCGTAGCCGTATAGGACCCCCACGATGCTGCTCCACGACACCGCGCTCGTCTACGGGCGCTATCTGCGCCAGTCCCTGCGCTCCCGCTTCGCCCTGCTCTTCGGGGCGCTGATGCCGCTGCTGTACCTGCTGTTCTTCGGCCCGCTGCTGACCGACCTGCCGCTCGGCGGGCGGGGCAGCTCCTGGCAACTGCTGGTGCCGGGGCTGTTGCTGCAGCTCGGCCTGTTCGGGGCCTCGTTCGCCGGTTTCTCGATCATCATCGAGAAGGGGCAGGGGGTGGTCGAGCGGATGCGGGTCACACCGGTCAGCCGGCTCGCCCTGCTGCTGGGCCGGGTGCTGCGGGACGCCACGCTGTTCGTCTTCCAGGCGGTGCTGCTGGTGCTGGCGGCGCTGGTGATGGGGCTGCGGGCTCCGCTGGCCGGGGTGCTGATCGGCTTCGCCTTCGTCGCCCTGCTGACCGTGTCCCTGGCGGCGCTGTCCTACGCGCTCGCCATGAGGATGGACACCCCGCAGACGTTCGGGCCGACGATCAACGCCCTGACCATGCCGTCGATGCTGCTGTCGGGCCTGATGCTCCCGATGACCCTGGGACCCGCCTGGCTGGACGTGCTGTCGCACCTGATGCCGTTCCGCTATCTGGTCGACGCGATGCGGGACGCCTACGTCGGCGCCTACGCGACGGCCTCCATGCTGTACGGCGCCGTCGTCGCCGTCGCCCTCGCGGTCCTCGCCGTGACGGTGGGCACACGCGTGTTCCGGACGGCCGGAGCGTAACTAGGCTGGCCCCATGGTCAACCTGACGCGTATCTACACCCGGACCGGCGACAAGGGCACCACCAACCTCGGTGACATGTCCCGGGTCGCCAAGACCGATCTGCGGATCTCCGCCTACGCCGACGCCAACGAGGCGAACGCGGTGATCGGCACGGCGATCGCGCTGGGGGGTCTGGAGGACGAGGTCGTCCAGGTCCTCACCCGCGTCCAGAACGACCTGTTCGACGTGGGCGCCGACCTGTCGACGCCGGTCGTGGAGAACCCCGAGTACCCGCCGCTGCGGGTCGAGCAGTTCTACGTCGACCGGCTGGAGGCGGACTGCGACACCTTCAACGAGCGGCTGGAGAAGCTCCGCTCCTTCATCCTGCCCGGCGGCACGCCCGGCGCGGCCCTGCTGCACCAGGCCTGCACGGTCGTCCGTCGCGCCGAGCGCTCCACCTGGGCGGCGCTGGAGGTCCACGGCGACACCATGAACCCCCTCACCGCCACCTACCTCAACCGCCTCTCCGACCTGCTGTTCATCCTGGCCCGCGTCGCGAACAAGGAGACCGGCGACGTGCTGTGGGTGCCGGGCGGGGAGCGCTGAGCCCTACCGGGGCTCCGCCCGGCCGCGCACGGCCCGGTGGAGGCCCAGCAGGGTCTCGGCGCCGCCGACGCACATCAGCACCACGCCGACCTTGACGGGGTCGACCACCGGCAGGTCCACTCCCTGGGCGAACAGCCACAGCGCCAGGCCCGCCACCAGCGTGGCGGGCCCCGCGAGAAGGTTCCTGGACGCCCGTGTCACCGGCCGACACGCTCCTTGCCGACGCCGGTGACGTCCCGCTCGTCCGCCGGGGCCTTCTTCGGCCAGATCCAGTAGGCCAGGGCCACCAGGCCGTGGATTCCGGCGATCCGCCACGCGGTGAAGCGCCAGGATTCCAGGGACGTGACGCGGCCCGGGTCGTCGACGTACCAGATGGCGAACTGGAGCAGCGCGGTCGCCACGACGGCGGCGGTCAGCGTGCCCAGCCAGACCTTGGCCTCGTGCCGGGCACGGGCCATCCCGTAGCGGGGCGGGCCCAGCGGCTTCGGGGCGCCGCCCAGCCGGTGGGCGGCGTGGCCGTCGAGCCACTTCACCGTGCGGTGGCCGTGGCCCACGGTGTAGCCGATGTAGAGCGCGGCCAGGCCGTGGGTCCAGTTCGGCTCGGCGCCGTTCTTCAGGTCCAGCGCGGTGGCGACCAGCAGGACGACCTCCAGCAGCGGCTCGCACAGCAGCAGCGCCAGACCGGTGCGCGGCATCCTCAGCAGGTAGCGGCAGGCCAGTCCGGCGGCCAGCAGCACCCAGAAGCCGATCTCACAGGCGGCGATCAAGGCGACGATCACGGTTTACTCCCTTCGGTCACCTTTTCAGGCTCCCGTGCGAAGCGGCCCGTTTCGTCGTCGTCGCCGATGAACTCGCGGTACATCGAAAGATGCAGTCCAGGACCGTCCGCGGGGATCAGGTGCCGGGTGCGCGCAGCGTGTTGGATGGTGCCATGGCCGTACGACTGCCCCGCCCCCACCGCTTCGACCTGTGGCTGGCACTCGCCGGGCTGCTCGGCGGACTGCTGCTGTGGGGCATCGGGCTGGGCACCCGGCCTGCCGACGAACCGATCGTGCTGTTCGACGGCCGCTGGCCGCTCCTCGTTCCGCTCTTCGTGACGGCCGGCTGCGAGCTGCTGCGCCGGGCCGCCCCGCGGACCGCCCTGCTGACCGGCACCCTCGCCCTGACCGCGGACACCCTCACCCAGGGCAGCCTGGCCACGGTCATCATGTACACCGACCTGATGTACGCCGCCGTCCTGTACGGCACGCCCGCCTCCGCCCGCCGCATCCCGCGGATCACCGGACTGCTCAGCATCGCCGCGACGCTGGTGCCGTACGCCGTGTGGCGGGTGCCGGAGGCGCTGCTGATCGGGGTGGCGGTCGGCATCGTGTCGTTCGCGCCCGCGTCGACCGGCCTGATCGTGCGCAACCACCGCGATGCCGCCGAGGCGGCCCGGCTGCGGGCCGAACAGACCGCGCTGCTCGCCGAGATGGACCGCACCCAGGCGGTGACCGCGGAACGCGCCCGGATGGCACGGGAGTTGCACGACATGGTCGCCAACCACCTCTCCGCGATCGCCATCCACTCCACGGCCGCGCTCTCCCTGGACGACGAGAAGACCTCCCGCGACGCGCTCGCCGTGATCCGGGAGAACAGCGTCCAGGGACTGTCCGAGATGCGACGGCTCATCGGCATCCTGCGCGACGGGGCCGACGACCGGGAACCGGCCGCGACCCCCACCCTCGACGGCCTCGGCGCCCTGGTCGAGGGCGCCCGCGCCAACGGCCTGGACGTCACCCTCGACGCCACCCACACCTCCGTGCCCGCACCGGTCGAGCTCGCCGCGTACAGGATCGTGCAGGAGTCGCTGACGAACGCGCTGAAGCACGCCGCGCCGGGGAAGGTCACCGTGCTGCTGCGCCGCCTGGACGACGGCCTCGACATCCGGGTGAGCAGCCCGTACGGCGGCCGGGACACCCCGCGCGCACCGGGGTCCGGGGCCGGGCTGGTCGGCATGCGGGAGCGGGTGGCCCTGCTGGGCGGCACGTTCGAGGCGGCGCCGGAGAGCGGCCCGGACGGCAAGCTGTGGGTGGTACGCGCGTCCCTTCCCGTCACCGACATCACCCGAGGAGAACTGGAATGATCCGGGTCCTGGTCGCCGAGGACCAGTCCGCCGTCCGTGCCGGACTGGTGCTGATCCTGCGCAGCGCGCCCGACATCGAGGTGGTCGGCGAGGCGGGCGACGGCGAGGAGGCGGTGGCGCTCGCCCGTGAACTCCGTCCCGACCTGGTGCTGATGGACGTACAGATGCCGCGCCTGGACGGGGTGTCGGCGACCCGGCGGGTGGTCGGGGAGGGGCTCGCCGACGTGCTGGTGCTGACCACCTTCGACCTCGACGAGTACGTGTTCGGGGCGCTGCGGGCCGGGGCGGCCGGGTTCCTGCTGAAGAACACGGACGCGAAGGACCTCATCACAGCGGTGCGCACGGTGGCGCACGGGGAGGGCATCGTCGCCCCGGCCGTCACGCGCCGGCTGATCGCGGAGTTCGCCGCGAAGCCCGCCCCCCGGCCAGGTGCCGATCCGGCGGTGCTGGACGCCCTCACCCGGCGCGAGCGCGAGGTGCTGTCCTGTCTGGGCGAGGGGCTGTCCAACGCCGCCATCGCGGTCCGTCTCGACATGGCGGAGGCGACGGTGAAGACGCACGTCAGCCGTCTGCTGGGCAAGCTGGAGCTGCGCAGTCGGGTGCAAGCGGCGGTGCTGGCGCAGGAGTTGGGTCTCTAGCGGAAGCACAGGGGAACGACGAGGACAAGTGGTCCAGACCTATTGACCTGTGGTCCAGACCTTTCTATTCTCGCGGCACTGCGGGCGTGATGGCTCAGTCACGCCCACGACGGCTTCTCCCCCATAAGGAGGCGCAGCATGCGCTTCAGACACAGAGCCGCCGCAGGGTTCGCGACCCTGCTGCTCCCCGCCGCCGGCCTCGTCGCCCTCGCGAGCCCCGCCCAGGCCGCCACCTCGGCGACCGCCACCTACGCCAAGACCCAGGACTGGGGCTCCGGCTTCGAGGGCAAGTGGACGGTGAAGAACACCGGCACCACGAGCCTCAGCTCCTGGACCGTCGAGTGGGACTTCCCCTCCGGCACCAAGGTCACCTCCGCCTGGGACGCCACCGTCACCAACTCCGGTGACCACTGGACCGCCAAGAACGTCGGCTGGAACGGCACCCTCGCCCCCGGGGCGTCGGTCTCCTTCGGCTTCAACGGCAGCGGTTCCGGCGCCCCCTCCGGCTGCAAGCTCAACGGCGGGAGCTGCGACGGAGGCCCGCAGGTCCCCGGCGACGCGGCCCCCTCCGCCCCCGGCACCCCGACCGCCTCGGACATCACCGACACCTCGGTGAAGCTGTCCTGGTCGGCGGCGACCGACGACAAGGGCGTCAAGAACTACGACGTCCTGCGCGACGGCGCCAAGGTCGCCACCGTGACCGGCACCTCGTACACGAACACCGGCCTCAGCAAGGGCACGGACTACTCGTACACCGTGCAGGCCCGTGACACCGCCGACCAGACCGGCCCGGTCAGCGGCGCCGTGAAGGTCCGCACCACCGGCACCACCGAGGAGCCGCCGCCCACCGGCGACAAGGTCAAGCTCGGCTACTTCACCGAGTGGGGCATCTACGGCCGCAACTACCACGTCAAGAACCTGGTGACGTCCGGCTCGGCCGCCAAGATCACCCACATCAACTACTCGTTCGGCAACGTCAAGAACGGTCAGTGCACCGTCGACGACACCTTCGCCGCCTACGACAAGGCCTACACCGCCGACCAGTCCGTCAGCGGCACCGCCGACACCTGGGACCAGCCGCTGCGCGGCAACTTCAACCAGCTTCGCCAGCTGAAGGCGAAGTACCCGCACATCAAGGTGCTGTACTCCTTCGGCGGCTGGACCTACTCCGGCGGCTTCGGCCAGGCCGCGCAGAACCCGGCCGCGTTCGCCAAGTCCTGCAAGCAGGTCGTGGAGGACCCGCGCTGGGCCGACGTCTTCGACGGCATCGACATCGACTGGGAGTACCCGAACGCCTGCGGTCTCACCTGTGACAGCAGCGGACCCGCGGCCTTCAAGAACCTCTCGCAGGCCCTGCGCACCGAGTTCGGCAAGGACTACCTGGTCACCGCCGCCATCACCGCCGACGGCTCGAACGGCGGCAAGATCGACGCGGCCGACTACGGCGGCGCCTCGCAGTACCTCGACTGGTACAACGTGATGACGTACGACTACTTCGGCGCCTTCAACGCGCAGGGTCCGACGGCCCCGCACTCGCCGCTCACCTCGTACAACGGCATCCCGCAGGCCGGCTTCAACTCGGCCGACGCGATCGCCAAGCTGAAGTCGAAGGGCGTCCCGTCCGCCAAGCTGCTGCTCGGCATCGGCTTCTACGGCCGCGGCTGGACCGGCGTCACCCAGTCCGCCCCCGGCGGCACGGCGACCGGCCCGGCCCCGGGCACCTACGAGCCGGGCATCGAGGACTACAAGGTCCTGAAGAACTCCTGCCCGGCCAACGGCACCATCGCCGGCACGGCGTACGCCCACTGCGGCAGCAACTGGTGGTCCTACGACACCCCGTCCACCATCAACAGCAAGATGGCCTGGGCCAAGAGCCAGGGCCTGGGCGGTGCCTTCTTCTGGGAGTTCAGCGGCGACACCACCAACGGTGAACTCGTGACGGCCATCGACAACGGCCTGAAGTAACCCTCGGGAAGTACCACGCGACATCCACCCTCCCCGGACTCGTCCGGGGAGGGTGCTCGCGTCCGGGCCACGTTGCCCCTCCCCCAGCGGGGCCCTGAACGTCGCTCTACGCGACGTTGACCCGCTGCCCGGGCGGGGCCGCCTCGAGCCAGGCGAGGAAACCGGTCAGCGCGTCCTCGCTCATGGCGAGCTCCAGACGCGTGCCCCGGTGCAGACAGGCGAGGATCACGGAGTCCGACAGCAGCGCCAGCTCCTCCTCGCCCTCGGGCAGCCGGCGGCCGGCCACCTCGATCGCGGAACGCTCCAGGACGCGGCGCGGACGGGGCGCGTAGGAGAAGACCCGGAACCACTCGACCCGGTCACCGTTGTACCGTGCCACCCCGTACGCCCAGCCCTTGCCGCCGGAGTCGCCCGACTCGGGCGCGTCCCAGCGCAGGCTGCAGTCGAACGTTCCTCCGGAACGCTGGATGAGGCGGCGGCGCAGGCCGAAGACGAAGAGCCCCACCACCACGAGGGCCACCACGATTCCGCACACAGTCAGAGCGAGGACCATCGACACCGACCTCCTCGTCTCCTAGGTAACGGAACGGAAAAATCATCCATATCTGCCTCAGCCGCGACCGGCTCCGGATCGCTCCGGTGCCGGCCGCGGCTGAGTGACGTCATCCCACCGCGCCGGTATCAGCGCCCTGCCGACGCCGCCCGCAGACGGACGTCCGCGCGGCGCTCGGCCTCCGCGTCGTCCTCCGCCTTCGCGCGGGCGAGTTCCTGCTCCGCGCTCTGGACGTCGATCTCGTCCGACAGCTCGGCGATCTCGGCCAGCAGCGACAGCTTGTCGTCCGCGAACGAGATGAAACCGCCGTGCACCGCGGCGACGACCGTCCCGCCCTCACGCGTACGAATGGTCACCGGGCCCGACTCCAGCACACCGAGCAGCGGCTGGTGACCGGGCATGACGCCGATGTCGCCGGACGTGGTGCGCGCGACGACCAGGGTGGCCTCGCCGGACCAGACCTCTCGGTCGGCCGCGACCAGCGCGACGTGCAGCTCAGCAGCCAAGGTGGCTCCTCGGGTCACCACCCGGCGGTTGTGCCGGGTGTTGGTTACAAGTCTAAGGGGCGTGAACGAGGGGGCGGGACGCACCCGCCCCCTCGGGTGTGAACCTCAGGGGTTCACGGTGAGCCTGATGCTCAGGAGACGCCCAGCTCCTTGGCGTTGTTCTTCAGGTCCTCGATGCCACCGCACATGAAGAACGCCTGCTCCGGGAAGTGGTCGTACTCGCCGTCGCAGATCGCGTTGAAGGCCGCGATCGACTCGTCCAGCGGGACGTCCGACCCGTCGACGCCGGTGAACTGCTTGGCGACGTGGGTGTTCTGGGACAGGAAGCGCTCCACGCGACGGGCACGGTGGACGACGAGCTTGTCCTCCTCGCCGAGCTCGTCGATACCGAGGATCGCGATGATGTCCTGCAGGTCCTTGTACTTCTGCAGGATGTTCTTCACGCGCATCGCGGCGTTGTAGTGGTCCGCCGCGATGTACCGCGGGTCGAGGATGCGGGACGTCGAGTCCAGCGGGTCCACGGCCGGGTAGATGCCCTTCTCCGAGATCGGACGGGAGAGCACCGTCGTCGCGTCGAGGTGGGCGAAGGTGGTGGCCGGGGCCGGGTCGGTCAGGTCGTCCGCGGGGACGTAGATCGCCTGCATCGAGGTGATCGAGTGACCACGGGTCGAGGTGATGCGCTCCTGGAGGAGACCCATCTCGTCGGCCAGGTTCGGCTGGTAACCCACCGCGGAGGGCATACGGCCGAGCAGGGTCGACACCTCGGAGCCGGCCTGGGTGAAGCGGAAGATGTTGTCGATGAAGAACAGCACGTCCTGCTTCTGCACATCGCGGAAGTACTCCGCCATGGTCAGACCGGCGAGGGCCACGCGCAGACGGGTGCCCGGGGGCTCGTCCATCTGACCGAAGACCAGGGCGGTCTTGTCGATGACGCCCGACTCGCTCATCTCGTCGATGAGGTCGTTGCCCTCACGGGTGCGCTCACCGACACCGGCGAACACCGACACACCGTCGTGGTTGTTGGCGACGCGGTAGATCATCTCCTGGATGAGCACCGTCTTGCCGACGCCGGCACCGCCGAACAGACCGATCTTTCCACCCTTGACGTACGGGGTGAGAAGGTCGATGACCTTGACGCCGGTCTCGAACATCTCGGTCTTCGACTCGAGCTCGTCGAAGTTGGGCGCCTTGCGGTGGATCGGCCAGCGCTCACCGGTGTACTGCTCGTCGACGTTCAGCACCTCACCGAGGGTGTTGAACACCTTGCCGGTGGTGAAGTCGCCGACCGGCACCGAGATGGAGGAGCCCGTGTCGGTCACCGGGGCCTGGCGGACCAGACCGTCGGTGGGCTGCATGGAGATGGTGCGGACCAGGCCGTCACCGAGGTGCTGCGCGACCTCGAGGGTCAGCGTCTTGAGCGCACCCTCCTGGGCCGGGTCGGCGACCTCGACGTGGAGGGCGTTGTAGATCTCCGGCATCGCGTCGACGGGGAACTCCACGTCGACGACCGGGCCGATGACCCGGGCGACGCGGCCCGTGGCCGCCGCGGTCTCAACAGTGGTGGTCATTAGTTGTCACTCCCCGCGGTCGCGTCGGCCAGGGCACTGGCGCCACCGACGATCTCGCTGATTTCCTGGGTGATTTCGGCCTGGCGGGCCGCGTTGGCAAGACGGGAGAGCGTGTTGATCAGCTCGCCCGCGTTGTCGGTGGCCGACTTCATCGCGCGCCGCGTGGCGGCGTGCTTCGAAGCGGCCGACTGGAGCAGCGCGTTGTAGATCCGGCTCTCGACGTACCGCGGCAGCAGGGCGTCGAGGACGTCCTCCGCCGAGGGCTCGAAGTCGTACAGCGGCAGGATCTCGCCCTTGGTGGACGTCTCCTCCGCGACCTCTTCGAGGCGCAGCGGAAGCATCCGGGAGTCGACCGCCGTCTGCGTCATCATCGACACGAACTCGGTGTAGACGATGTGGAGTTCGTCCACGCCGCCGTCCGTCGTCTCCGTCTGGAGCACCTCGATCAGCGGGGCCGCGACCTTCTTGGCGTCCGCGTACGAGGGCTCGTCGGTGAAGCCGGTGAACGTCTCCGCGATCTTGCGCTCACGGAAGTTGTAGTGGGCGACACCGCGCCGGCCGACGATGTACGTGACGACCTGCTTGCCCTCGCGCTCCAGGCGCTCGGTCAGCTGCTCCGCCGCCTTGATGGCGTTGGAGTTGAAGGCGCCGGCCAGACCGCGGTCGCTCGTGAGGAGCAGGACCGCGGCACGGGTCGGGTTCTCCGCCTCCGTGGTGAGCGGGTGCTTGGTGTTCGACCCGGTGCCGACCGCCGTGACCGCGCGGGTGAGTTCCCGCGCGTACGGCGTGGAGGCCGCCACCTTGCGCTGCGCCTTGACGACGCGCGAGGCGGCGATCATCTCCATCGCCTTGGTGATCTTCTTGGTCGCGGTGACGGATCGGATGCGACGCTTGTAGACCCGGAGCTGGGCTCCCATGAGTCAGGTCCCTTCCTTACGTCACTTGGCGGCGGACGGGGCGTCCTCGCCGAGCAGCTTGCCGTCGCTCGTCTCGAACTGCTTCTTGAAGGCCGCCACGGCGTCGCCGATCGCCTGGATCGTGTCGTCGGACATCTTGGCGCCCTCCTTGATGGAGGTCATCAGGCCCTGCTCCTGGCGGTGCAGGTACTCCAGCAGCTCCTTCTCGAAGCGGCGGATGTCGGCGACCGGCACGTCGTCCATGCGGCCCGTGGTACCGGCCCAGACGGAGACGACCTGGTCCTCGGTGGCCATCGGCTCGTACTGGTTCTGCTTCAGCAGCTCGACCATGCGCTGACCGCGCTCCAGCTGCGCCTTCGACGCGGCGTCCAGGTCGGAACCGAAGGCGGCGAACGCCTCCAGCTCACGGAACTGGGCGAGGTCCACGCGCAGACGGCCGGAGACCTGTCGCATCGCCTTGTGCTGCGCGGAACCGCCGACTCGGGAGACGGAGATACCGACGTTCAGCGCGGGGCGCTGACCGGCGTTGAACAGGTCCGACTCCAGGAAGCACTGGCCGTCGGTGATGGAGATGACGTTGGTCGGGATGAACGCCGACACGTCGTTGGCCTTGGTCTCGACGATCGGCAGACCGGTCATCGAGCCCGCGCCCATGTCGTCGGAGAGCTTGGCGCAGCGCTCCAGCAGACGGGAGTGCAGGTAGAAGACGTCACCCGGGTAGGCCTCGCGGCCCGGCGGGCGGCGCAGCAGCAGGGAGACGGCGCGGTAGGCGTCGGCCTGCTTCGACAGGTCGTCGAAGATGATCAGGACGTGCTTGCCCTCGTACATCCACTGCTGGCCGATGGCCGAACCGGTGTACGGCGCGAGGTACTTGAAGCCGGCCGGGTCGGACGCCGGGGCGGCGACGATGGTCGTGTACTCCAGCGCGCCGTTCTCCTCCAGCGCGCGGCGGACCGACGCGATGGTGGAGCCCTTCTGGCCGATGGCGACGTAGATGCAGCGGACCTGCTTCTTCGGGTCGCCGGTGCGCCAGTTGTCACGCTGGTTGATGATCGTGTCGACGGCCAGGGCGGTCTTGCCGGTCTGGCGGTCGCCGATGATCAGCTGGCGCTGACCACGGCCGATCGGGGTCATGGCGTCGACGGCCTTGTAGCCCGTCTCCATCGGCTCGTGCACCGACTTGCGCTGCATGACCGTGGGGGCCTGCAGTTCGAGGGCGCGGCGGCCCTCGGTCTCGATCTCGCCGAGGCCGTCGATCGGGTTGCCGAGCGGGTCGACCACGCGGCCGAGGTAGCCCTCGCCGACGGCGACGGACAGCACCTCGCCGGTGCGGGTGACCGGCTGGCCCTCCTCGATACCGCTGAACTCACCGAGGACGATGGCACCGATCTCGCGCTCCTCGAGGTTGAGGGCGAGGCCGAGGGTGCCGTCCTCGAACTTCAGCAGCTCGTTCGCCATGGCCGAGGGAAGGCCCTCGACCTTGGCGATGCCGTCGCCGGCAAGGGTGACCGTGCCGACCTCCTCGCGCGAGGCCGCGTCCGGCTTGTACGACTGGACGAAGTTCTCCAGCGCGTCCCGGATCTCCTCCGGCCGGATCGTGAGCTCCGCCATCTGAGTTCCCTGCTCTCCTTGTTGGGCCCGAAGTTTCACTTGGGGGGATATGGGGACTCCCCCCGATACGAGGTGAATCCTCTGCACGGCCCAACCAGGGCCGTAATTACGTACTGCTATGAAGAAATGCGCTGCTCAGCCGGCCAGCCGACGGCCGGCGTCCTCGAGCCGGTCCGCGATGGAACCGTTGATGACCTCGTCGCCGACCTGCACCCGGATCCCGCCGACGACCGCGGGGTCGACGTCGAGGTTGAGGTGCATACGGCGGCCGTAGAGCTTCGCGAGGGCGTCGCCCAGGCGCTGCTTCTGCCGGTCGCTCAGCGGCACCGCGGAGGTGACGACGGCCACCGTACGGTCCCGGCGCTCGGCGGCGAGCTTGGACAGGGACTCGAGTCCCGACTCCAGGCTACGTCCCCGCGGCGCGGTCACAAGACGCGTGACCAGACGCTCGGTGGCCGTGGCCGCCCTGCCGCCGAGCAGGCTGCGCAGCAGCGCGCCCTTGGCGGAGGCGGTGGCGCTCCGGTTGGTCAGCGCGGCACGCAGCTCGGTGCTGGAGGAGACGATCCGGCCGAACCGGAACAGCTCGTCCTCGACGTCGTCGAGCGCGCCGGCCTTCTGGGCGGCGGTGAGGTCGGCCACGGAGGCCAGTTCCTCCAGTGCGTCCACCAGGTCGCGCGACTGCGACCAGCGGGAACGCACCATGCCGGTCACCAGGTCGGCGGCCGGGCCGCTGACCTGCGAGCCGAGCAGGCGCCGGGCCAGGTCGGCCTTGGCCTCACCGGCCTGCGCCGGGTCGGTGAGGACCCGACGCAGCGACACCTCGCGGTCGAGCAGCGCGGTGACGGCGGCCAGCTCGTCGGCGAGCGAGCCGGCGTCCACGGACGTGGAGTCCGTCAGCGCGTCGAGACGCTCGCGTGCGGCTGCCAGGGCCTCGCGGCTCGCTCCGTTCATCGCGCGGCCTCGGCCTTCTGGTCGAGCTCGTCGAGGAAGCGGTCGATCACGCGGCTCTGCCGGGCGTGGTCCTCGAGGGACTCGCCGACGAGCTTGCCGGCCAGGGTGGTGGCGAGCGTGCCGACGTCCTGGCGCAGCGCGGACGCGGCGGCCTTGCGGTCGGCCTCGATCTGCGCGTGGCCGGCGGCGATGATCTCCTCGCGCTGACGCTGGCCCTCGGCCCGCATCTCGGCGATGAGCGTCGCACCCTGCTCCTGCGCCTCCTGGCGCAGACGCGCGGCCTCGTGCCGGGCTTCGGCGAGCTGAGCCTTGTACTGCTCAAGGACGCTCTGGGCCTCGGTCTGAGCGGCCTCGGCCTTCTCGATACCGCCCTCGATGGCCTCGCGGCGCTCTTCCAGGACCTTGTTGATGGTCGGGAGGAGCTTCTTGGCGAGGAAACCGAAGACGATGACGAAAGCGATGAGGCCGATGACAACTTCCGGCCACGGCGGAATGAGGGGATTCTCCTTCTCACCCTCAGCCGCCAGGAAAACCAGGGCGGAGTTCACATCAGTGCCTTTCGTCGAAAGGGTCGGTCGTCAGTGCTCGTCTTAGTAGACGAACGGCATGACGAGACCGATCAGGGCGAGCGCCTCACAGAAGGCGAAGCCCAGGATCTGGTTGGCGCGGATCAGGCCGGCGGCCTCGGGCTGGCGGGCGAGGGCCTGGGTGCCGTTACCGAAGATGATGCCGACGCCGACGCCAGGACCGATCGCGGCGAGACCGTAACCGATGGAACCGAGGTTGCCGTCGACAGCAGCGAGCATCTGGGACATGGCCAGTTCTTCCTTCTCTTTACGGACCGGTGGGGGTTGGCCACCGGACGACTACGGGGGGTGGGAACCTGGGTCGCTCAGTGGTGCTCGGCGAGCGCGCCCTGGATGTACGTGCAGGTCAGCAGGACGAAGACGTATGCCTGCACGGCCTGGATGAAGAGCTCGAAGAGCGTCATGACGATGACCATGGTGAACGACACGGCGGAGAAGGCGATGCCGATGCCGTTGAGCATGTACCAGCTGGCGATCGTGAAGAGCAGCAGCAGGGTGTGGCCCGCGAACATGTTCGCGAAGAGTCGCACGGCGTGCGTGAACGGGCGGACCAGGAGGTTCGAGAAGAACTCGATGGTCATCGACAGCGGGAGCACCGCGCCGAGGGACTTGTCGTAGCCGGTGACGTTCTTGAAGAAGCCGACGAAGCCGTGCCGCTTGAAGGTGAGCGAGACCCAGGTGATGTAGACGATCAGGGCCAGCACCAGCGGGTAGGCGATGATCGACGTCACCGGGAAGGCGGCGACGGGGATGATCGACCAGAGGTTCATCATCCAGACGAAGAAGAAGAGGGAGACGGCGAGCGGGACGTACTTCTCGCCCTCGCGCTTGCCGAGCGTCTGGTACACGATGCCGGTGCGGACGAAGTCGTAGCCGGCCTCGGCGACCATCTGGAGCTTGCCCGGGACGAGCTTGGGCTTGGCGAACGCGGCCCAGAAGAAGCCCACGACGATGATGGAACCGAGCAGCGCGAGCAGCATCGGCTTGTTGAAGTACAGGCCGTTGCCGTCTGCGTCGCCCCAGAGCGGCTCGAAGAGGAACGAGTGCAGGCCCGGAGCCGGGAAGCCACAACCGTCGAACAGGTGGCAGTCGGTCTCGAAGGCGAGCACCTGCGTCGGGTCAGCACTCACCGCGGGCTCCTTCATCGTGGCGCATAGGTACGGCAACCTCGTTGTGTCGGCGCGGCGCACGGCCGCGGTTCGGCACGGGACTGGTGGTTCGGATGTAAGGGCGGCTGGGGGGCATCTCGCCTCGCCATTGAGCAGGCGTCAGCTCGGATGCCCGCGCCCGCGATGCCGCAGTTGGCACCGGACGATAGCAGGAGTTCCGGGGCCTCTTTATCCCGGGCCTACCCCTCACGAGGAGTGCCCCGAGTTTCCGGGCTTTCCGGCCGTCGTCGACTCGGGTTCGACGTAGAGGATCTTGGACTTCATGTGCGCGCGCGTCTGTGCGGCGATCCACACGAGGGTGGTGCCGACCAGCGTGAGAGCGAAAGCCTTGGGGTGGAACAGGGTGGTGTCCCGGAACAGGGCGACGAAGACGAACAGCAGCAGGATCTGTGCCGCGTACAGCATCAGCCCCATGGCCTGGAACAGGTGCGGGAGCGTTTTGGCGGTGCGCTGCAGTACGTAGAGGCCGATCCCCATGAAGAGGATCACCACCACGGTCGCGACGAGCGCCCCGATCGCGCCCTTGCCACCGGCGACCACCGCGCTGACGACGGCGGCGACAGCGCCGGCGGCAGCCGTGGGCACGGCGGCCTGGGCCAGGATCCGGACGTCAGGGGACGGCATGGCGGCAACTCCGCTTTTCGCAGGGGGCAGGGTGTCGTCATGGACGAGCGTAGACCCCCGGGCCGAGGGTGAATTCCTCACGCCGGTGAACCGTCGCACTGCGGTTCCTTGGCTGTATCCGGGGTTCTCGTGAACGGTATCACAAACTATTTGATGCAGTCTTTACCTGTTCGGTGTGCTTGCCGTCACACATGAGAGTGAATCTGCGCGTCTGAGCAAGAACGCGGCCCGTTTGTCTGGTATTGGGGCGGTTCGCACACCCAACGAGGACCCAACGAAGCCCCACGACTTGGCAATGCTCTAGTCGGATTCTTACCTTGACCGTGACCGGTCGGCCAGGCGTGCGCGGGGGCCGACGGCGGTCGCGCCGTTGACACCGGAGACACCCGCGGCGACCGGGGTGCGGTGGTCGTCGTCGGCGGACCCGGGGTCCGCCGGGACCGACGCGTCCGGGGCGACGGCCAGGGCCGCCCGCCGGCGGCGCCGGTAGCGCGGCGGGACGAAGGCCTCCGCCCAGCGCGGGGCGCGCGGCGTGAAGCGGGGCAGCAGAAGCAGGACGAGGCCGAGCGCGGAGAGGATGACGACGCCCAGCACGATCCACATCGACGCCGAGTTCACCGAGTAGGTCAGCGCGCCGAAGCCGATCAGCGCCGACCAGAAGTACATGATCAGCACCGCCCGGCTGTGCGAGTGGCCGATCTCCAGCAGCCGGTGGTGCAGATGCCCCCGGTCCGCCGCGAACGGCGACTGACCGCGCCAGGTGCGCCGCACGATCGCCAGGATCAGGTCGGCGGCCGGGATCGCGATGATCGTCAGCGGCATCACCAGCGGGATGTAGACCGGCACCATCTGGTGCACCGTGCTGCGCTCGGACCCGCCGAACAGGCTGTCCGGGTCCACCTGTCCCGTGATGGAGATCGCGCCCGCCGCCAGGACCAGACCGATCAGCATCGAGCCCGAGTCGCCCATGAAGATCCGCGCGGGGTGCATGTTGTGCGGCAGGAAGCCCAGGCACATGCCCATCAGGATGGCCGCGAACAGCGTCGCGGGGGCGGCGGCCTCGATGCCGTACGAGTACCAGATGCGGTAGGCGTACATGAAGAACGCGGCCGCCGCGATGCACACCATGCCGGCGGCGAGGCCGTCGAGGCCGTCCACGAAGTTGACCGCGTTGATGGTGATGACGACCAGCGCCACCGTGAGCAGGGTGCCCTGCCACTGGGTCAGCGCGACCGTGCCGACGCCCGGGACGGGCAGCCACAGGATCGTCAGACCCTGCATGACCATCACGCCCGCGGCGATCATCTGACCGCCCAGCTTGATCAGCGCGTCGATCTCGAACTTGTCGTCCAGCACACCGATCAGCCAGATCAGCGCGGCCCCGGAGAGCAGCGCCCGCGGCTCGTTGGACTTCTCGAAGAGCTGGCCCAGGTTGGTGAGGTGGTCGGCGGTCAGCAGACCCGCGCACAGTCCGAAGAACATGGCGATACCGCCGAGCCGCGGAGTGGGTTCCCGGTGCACGTCACGTGCCCGGATCTCCGGCATCGCCCCCGCCACGATCGCGAACTTCCGTACCGGCCCTGTCAGCAGGTACGTCACCGCGGCCGTGATGCAGAGCGTCAGCAGGTATTCACGCACGGGCTTCCCCACAGGTCTCGCTGGCCATCACAGCCCCACACCCTAGCGAGGCACGCATACGAGTGGGGACTTCCGGGTACGGACGATGGTTGCACGCGTGACGGTGCGTCCGTGCCGCCTCCCCCGGAACCGGCCCGCTCAGCGGGGGTACGGCGGGAACGCCGCGGCCAGTTCCCGTACGTCCTCCCGGGCCCGCGCGGGCTCGGTACCGCCCCGCAGGACGCTCGCCAGCAGCCCCGCGACGAACACCATCTCCCTCGCCCCCATGCCCTGGGTGGTCACCGCCGCCGTGCCCAGGCGCAGCCCGCGGTCGTCGTCGTGCGGAAGCGCACAGCAGTCCAGGACGAGCCCGGCCGCCGCGAGCCGGCCGCGCGCGGTGCGCCCGTCGACGCCGAGCGGCGCCGGGTCGGCGACGATCAGGTGGGTGTCGGTGCCGCCGGTGGTGACCGCCAGCCCCTCCGCGGCCAGCGCGGCGGCCAGCGCCCGCGCGTTGGCGACCACCTGGTGCGCGTACGCGGCGAACGCCGGGGTCGCCGCCTCCCCGAACGCGACGGCCTTGGCCGCGACGGCGTTCATCTGGGCGCCGCCCTGGCTGAAGGGGAAGACCGCGCGGTCGACGCGCTCGGCCAGCTCGCCGCCGCACAGGATCATCCCGCCGCGCGGCCCCCGCAGCACCTTGTGCGTCGTCGCGCACACGATGTCCGCGTACGGCACCGGGCTGGGCGCCGCTCCCCCGGCGACGAGACCCATGGGGTGCGCGGCGTCGGCGATCAGATACGCGCCCACCTCGTCGGCGACCTCGCGGAAGAACGCGTAGTCGATGTGGCGGGGGTAGGCGATGGAGCCACAGACGATCGCCTTGGGGCGGCGCGTGTGCGCGAGGGCGCGGACCTGGTCGCGGTCGATGAGCCCGCTCTCCGCGTCCACGCCGTAGCCGACGAAGTCGAACCAGCGGCCGGAGAAGTTGACGGGCGAGCCATGGGTGAGGTGACCGCCGTGGGGCAGGCCGAGGGCGAGGACCGTGTCGCCCGGGCGCAGCAGGACGGCGTACGCGGCGAGCACGGCGGACGAGCCGGAGTGGGCCTGCACGTTGGCGTGCTCGGCGCCGAACAGCGCCTTCGCCCGCTCCACGGCGAGGCGCTCGGCGACGTCGACGACCTCGCAGCCGCCGTGGTGCCGGTTGCCGGGGTACCCCTCGGCGTACTTGTTGGCCAGCGGCGAGCCGAGGGCGGCCAGCACGGCCGGCGACATGAAGTTCTCGGCGGCGATCAGCTGAAGCGAACTCGACTGCCGCTCCCACTCCGCGAGCAGCACACCGGCCAGCTCGGGATCCTGCCGCCGCACCACATCGACCTCAAGGGCATGCCCGACCGTCATACCGCCCAATGTATGCCGCACACCCCGAAAACGCCCCCGTTGCTCCACCCGACGTCGCTGCGGGCATTCACCCACCCGCCCCGCTGTGGGCAGCCGCCCCGCCCCCGCTGTGGGCAGTCGTTCCGCAGGGCGATGGGGGTACCTCCCATGCCTTTCGGGCAAGAGGGAGGGTGGGCCAGCGGAACAACGCCGGAGGCCTGCGAACCCACCCCCGGCAGCAGCCGGCCTACGCCCGGGCCGGCACCCCGGTCAGCGCCGTCACCACCGGATCCAGCGCCTCGAATATCTCGTCCCCGATCGACCGGAAGAACGTCAGCGGCGCCCCGTACGGGTCGTACACCTCGTCCGCCTCGGCCGTCGGCGCCAGCAGCCACCCGCGTAGAGCCGCCGCAGCCCGCACCAGCGCCCGGGCACGCATGACCAGCCCCTCGTCCAGCGGAGGCAACGTCGCCGGATCGATCGCGTTGACCAGCCGCGTGAACTCCTTCAGCGTGAACGTCCGCAGCCCCGCCGAATGCCCCATGGAGATGACCTGCGCCCGGTGATCCCGCGTAGCGGTCAGCACGAGGTCCGCCCGGATCACGTGCTCGTCCAGCAGCTCCCGCCCCACGAACCCCGACGCGTCCGCCCCGAACTCCGCCAGCACGGTCTCCGCGTGGGCCTCCATGGGCGCGCCCTCGTGCCCCCAGGTCCCCGCGCTCTCCACGATCAGCCCGCCGCCCAGGATCCCCAGCCGCTGGCTCACGAAATGCCGGGTCAGCCGCTCGGTGAGGGGCGAGCGGCACACGTTTCCGGTACTGACGTGGAGGATGCGGAAGGTGTCACGCGGAAATCCGAAGGTCGTCGTGATCTCCGCGCTGGATTCCCCGTTGCCTATGCCACGCCCCGACTCAGGGGCCGTCAATTCGCCACCTCGAGGTCGGGTACCACCTTGCGCAGCTCCTCCGGCGAGATCGCGCCCTCGCGCAGCAGCACGGGCACGGGCCGGGTGACGTCGACGATGGAGGAGGGCACGTTCCCCGGGGTGGGTCCGCCGTCCAGGTACACGGAGACGGAGTCGCCGAGCATCTCCTGCGCGGCGTCGCAGTTCTCCGGCGCCGGGTGACCGGTCAGGTTCGCCGAGGACACGGCCATGGGCCCGACCTCGGTGAGCAGCTCGATGGCGACCGGGTGCAGCGGCATCCGCACGGCGACCGTGCCCCGGGTGTCCCCGAGGTCCCACTGCAGCGACGGCTGGTGCCGGGCGACCAGCGTCAGCGCGCCCGGCCAGAACGCGTCGACCAGTTCCCAGGCCAGCTCGGAGAAGTCGGTGACCAGGCCGTGCAGGGTGTTCGGGGAGCCGATGAGGACGGGCGTGGGCATGTTGCGGCCCCGTCCCTTGGCGTCCAGCAGATCGGCGACGGCCTCCGAGGTGAACGCGTCGGCGCCGATCCCGTACACGGTGTCCGTCGGCAGCACCACGAGCTCGCCCCGGCGGACGGCGGACGCGGCCTCGCGCAGACCGGTCGTGCGGTCGGTCGCGTCGTTGGTGTCGTATCGGCGAGCCATCTAGCGGGCCTCCTCGTACGGGTGCTGCTGGGGGAATGAAGTATGCGGGGTGCTCACGGCAGCGCCTTGCGGGCGGTGGCGAACCGGGGGCGGTTGTTCAGGTCGGGGTGGTCGGCCGCGTCGGCCCACCCGCGTTCCTCGGCGAAGATCCACGGGACCTGCCCGCCCTGGGTGTCGGCGTGCTCGACGACGACCACCCCGCCGGGGCGCAGCAGCCGGTGCGCGGTGCGCTCCAGGCCGCGGATCAGGTCGAGGCCGTCCTCACCGGAGAACAGCGCGAGGTCGGGGTCGTAGTCGCGGGCCTCCGGGGCGACGTATTCCCACTCGGTGAGCGGGATGTACGGAGGGTTGGAGACGACCAGGTCGACCTGGCCGTCGAGGTCCGGGAAGGCCGTCAGGGCGTCTCCCTGGCGCAGCTCGACCCGTGACCCCTCCATGTTCTTGCGGGTCCACTGAAGGGCGTCCTCGGACAGCTCCACGGCGTACACGCGCGAGCGCGGCACCTCCTGCGCGAGCGCCAGCGCGATGGCGCCCGAGCCGGTGCACAGGTCGACGATGCAGGGCTCGACGACGTCCATCGCGCGGACGGCGTCTATCGCCCAGCCGACCACCGACTCGGTCTCGGGGCGCGGCACGAACACTCCGGGGCCGACCTGGAGCTCCAGGTAGCGGAAGTACGCCCGCCCGGTGATGTGCTGGAGCGGCTCGCGGGCCTCACGGCGGGCGATGACCTCCCAGTACCGGGCGTCGAAGTCGGAGTCCTTCACGGTGTGCAGCTCGCCGCGCTTGACGCCGTGCACGAACGCGGCGAGCTCCTCCGCGTCGGTTCGCGGCGAGGGCACGCCGGCGTCGGCGAGCCGCTGGGTGGCCTGGGCCACCTCGGCGAGCAGCAGGTTCACGACGGTCCTCCGGGCTGTCTACGGGATTTACGCGGCGGCGAGCTTGGCGGCGGAGTCCGCGTCGACACAGGCCTGGATCACCGCGGCGAGCTCCCCGTCCAGGACCTGGTCGAGGTTGTACGCCTTGAAGCCGACGCGGTGGTCCGAGATGCGGTTCTCCGGGAAGTTGTACGTGCGGATCTTCTCGGAGCGGTCGACGGTGCGGACCTGGCTGCGGCGGGCGTCGGCCGCCTCCCGCTCCGCCTCCTCCTGCGCCGCCGCGAGCAGCCTGGAGCGCAGGATACGCATCGCCTGCTCCTTGTTCTGGAGCTGGCTCTTCTCGTTCTGGCAGGAGGCGACGACTCCGGTCGGAAGGTGCGTGATGCGCACGGCGGAGTCGGTGGTGTTGACGGACTGCCCGCCGGGTCCGGAGGACCGGTAGACGTCGATGCGCAGGTCGTTCGGGTTGATCTCGACGTCGACCTCCTCCGCCTCGGGGGTCACCAGGACACCGGCGGCGGAGGTGTGGATGCGGCCCTGCGACTCGGTGGCCGGCACGCGCTGCACGCGGTGCACGCCGCCCTCGTACTTCAGCCGGGCCCACACGCCCTGGCCGGGCTCGACCTGCCCGCGGGCCTTCACGGCCACCTGGACGTCCTTGTAGCCGCCCAGCTCGGACTCGGTGGCGTCGATGATCTCGGTCTTCCAGCCGACGCGCTCGGCGTACCGCAGGTACATGCGCAGCAGGTCGCCGGCGAACAGGGCGGACTCGTCGCCGCCGGCGCCCGCCTTGATCTCGAGGATGACGTCCTTGTCGTCGTTGGGGTCACGCGGGACCAGGAGCAGGCGGAGCTTCTCGGTGAGCTCCTCGCGCTGCTTCTCCAGGTCCTTGACCTCGGCGGCGAAGTCGGGGTCGTCGGCGGCCAGTTCGCGCGCGGTCTCGATGTCGTCGCCCGTCTGCTTCCAGGAGCGGTACGTGGCGACGATCGGGGTGAGCTCGGCGTAGCGCTTGTTCAGCTTGCGCGCGCCCGCCTGGTCGGCGTGGACCGACGGGTCGGCGAGCTTCTTCTCCAGGTCGGCGTGCTCGGCGACGAGTTCCTCGACGGCCTCGAACATCTTGGGCTCCTGCGATTGCGTGGGTGAAGGGCGGGCGACCAAAAACGCCGGTCCCGGCCTGCCCCCGGGTGGGGACGCGGCCGTGGACCGGCGGTATGGGGCTCGCTACTTCTTGGAGCCGGCGGCCTTGCCGAAGCGGGCCTCGAAGCGGGCCACACGGCCACCGGTGTCGAGGATCTTCTGCTTGCCCGTGTAGAACGGGTGGCACTCGGAGCAGACCTCGGCGCGGATGGTGCCGCTCTCGATGGTGCTGCGGGTGGTGAACGACGCGCCACAGGTGCAGCTGACCTGCGTCTCGACGTACTCGGGGTGGATGTCGCGCTTCAAGGTGTCTCCTAGGTTCGGGAGGGCACCGGGTCGCATCCGCGGGGTGCGGGAGCGTGAACCGGGGCCGACTTACCAGTCTGCCAGGACTGGCGCCATCACCCAAAACCGGGGGTTCGCGTTGTGTATTCCCTGCGGGCCGTCTGTGGTTTCTCGCGCCCACGCGGCGGAGCCGCACATCGATACAGCCCCGCGCCCCTCAGGGAGTCACCACGCCCCTCGTCTCACCCGTGGCCGTTCCTTCCGTGGCGCTCTTCGGGATCGGCTGGTCGTTCCTCAAGGCGTTCCAGACCTGCTGGGCCTCGGCTTTCTTGATCAGGACCCGGTTGGCGTCGGCCGGGTCGTAGGTCACCGGCATGGTGATCATGCGCAGGCCGGCGGGGGTGATGTCCTTCAGGCCGGACGCGAAGGACATCAGGGCGTTGACCGAGCCGAGGCCGGAGTCGGTGGTGACGGCCTTGGTGGCGGTGTCGGCGAGGTCGTAGAGCTTCTTGGGGCCGGTGAGGACGCCGACCTCCCCGGCCTGTCGTACCAGGGCCTTGAGGAAGGCCTGCTGGAGCCGGATGCGGCCGAGGTCGGAGCCGTCGCCGACGCCGTGCCGGGTGCGGACCAGGCCGAGGGCCTGTTCGCCGTCGAGCCGGTGGGTGCCGGCCTTCAGGTCGAGGTGGCTGTCCGGGTCCTCGATGTCCTCGCCGGTGGTGACCTCGACGCCGCCGAGTTCGTCGACGAGCTTCCGGAAGCCGGTGAAGTCGATCTCCAGGTAGTGGTCCATGCGCAGGCCGGTGACCGACTCGACGGTCTTCACCGCGCAGGCCGCCCCGCCCATGGTGTAGGCGGAGTTGAACATCACGGCGCGCGCGGCGGGGTGGGTGCCGCCGTCGGTGCCGGTGCACTCGGGGCGGTCGACGAGGGTGTCGCGCGGGACGGAGACCACACTCGCCCTCGTGCGGCCCTCGTGGACGTGGACGATCATCGCGGTGTCGGAGCGGGCGCTTGTGTCACCGGTGCCGCCGCCGAGCTCCTCGTTGCCGCCGGAGCGGGTGTCGGAGCCGAGGATCAGGATGTTCTCGGAGCCGTTGCGGGCCTCCTCGGGCCGGTCGGCGCCGAGGACCCGGTCGATGTCGAGGCTCTCGATGTTGCCGTCGAGCTTGAGGTACATGTATCCGGCGCCGGTGCCGCCGAGGGCGACGACGCCGGCGGCGGCCCAGGCCGCGGCCTTCAGGCCCCGGTGGCCCTTGCTCCGGCGTTCCTCGCCCCGGTGGCCCGGTGTGCTCTCGGCGTACATGTGCTCCTCGGCTCGTCCTCGGTCGGTCGCCCCCCGCACCCGGTGCCGGACCCGGCCGCCACCGCCGTACGACATCCATCGTCCCGCCGTCGGGGCGGACAGGAAAACGCAGGACCGGGCGGAGCCCTCGCCGTACGCAAAAGGGCCGCCCCCTCGCGGGAGCGGCCCTTCCGGCGGACAGCGTGACGTCAGTCGCCGTTGCCCGGCGTCGTCTTCTGGATCTGCATCAGGAACTCGGCGTTCGACTTGGTCTGCTTCATCTTGTCGAGGAGCAGCTCGATCGCCTGCTGCTGGTCGAGCGCGTGCAGCACCCGGCGCAGCTTCCAGACGACGGCCAGTTCCTCGTTGCCGAGCAGGATCTCCTCCTTGCGGGTACCGGACGCGTCGACGTCCACCGCGGGGAAGATGCGCTTGTCGGCGAGCTTCCGGTCGAGCTTGAGCTCCATGTTGCCGGTGCCCTTGAACTCCTCGAAGATCACCTCGTCCATGCGGGACCCGGTGTCCACCAGCGCGGTGGCGAGGATGGTCAGCGAGCCGCCGTCCTCGATGTTGCGGGCCGCACCGAAGAAGCGCTTCGGCGGGTACAGGGCGGTCGAGTCGACACCACCGGACAGGATGCGGCCGGAGGCCGGGGCGGCGAGGTTGTACGCACGGCCCAGACGGGTGATCGAGTCGAGCAGCACGACGACGTCGTGACCCAGCTCCACCAGGCGCTTGGCGCGCTCGATGGCGAGCTCGGCGACCGTGGTGTGGTCCTCGGCCGGGCGGTCGAAGGTCGAGGAGATGACCTCGCCCTTCACCGACCGCTGCATGTCGGTGACCTCTTCCGGACGCTCGTCGACGAGGACGACCATCAGGTGGCACTCGGGGTTGTTGTGGGTGATCGCGTTGGCGATCGCCTGCATGATCATGGTCTTGCCGGTCTTCGGCGGGGCCACGATCAGACCGCGCTGGCCCTTGCCGATCGGCGACACGAGGTCGATGATCCGCGTGGTGAGCACGCCCGGGTCCGTCTCCAGGCGGAGGCGGTCCTGCGGGTACAGCGGGGTGAGCTTGTTGAACTCCGGGCGGCCTCGGCCGTGTTCGGGCGCCATGCCGTTGACCGAGTCCAGGCGGACCAGCGCGTTGAACTTCTCGCGGCGCTCGCCCTCCTTGGGCTGGCGCACGGCGCCGGTGACGTGGTCACCCTTGCGCAGGCCGTTCTTGCGGACCTGGGCGAGGGAGACGTACACGTCGTTCGGGCCGGGCAGGTAGCCGGAGGTCCGGATGAACGCGTAGTTGTCGAGGATGTCCAGGATGCCCGCGACCGGGATCAGGACGTCGTCCTCGGTGAGCTGCGGCTCGGAGGCCATGTCGTCGCGGCCACGACGGCCACGGCGGTCGCGGTAGCGCCCGCGACGGCCACGACGGCCGCCCTCGAAGTCGTCGTCGTCGTGCTGCTGGCGGTCCTGCCGGCCGCCGCCGCCCTGCTGGTTCTGCTGACGGCCCTGGCCGCCCTGGCCCTGCTGCTGGTCGTCGCCCTTGCCGCGGCGGTCCCCGCGGTCGCCACGCTCACCGCGGTCGCCACGCTCACCGCGGTCACGGTCGCGGCCGCGCTCACGGCGGTCGCGGCGGCGTCCCTCGCCGTCGTGGTCGGACTTGGCGTCGCCCTGCTGCTGCGACTGCTGCTGGGCCGGGGTCTCGGCCTTGGGCTCGGCCTTCGCCTCGGCGGTGGCCGTCTCGGTCGCGGCGGCGGCCGGGGCGCCCGCCTCGGCGGTGGCCCGACGGCGGCGGCGCTCGACGGGAGCGGCCTCCTCGGCCTGCTCGGAGGCCTTCGGGGAGGGCTGGCCCGGGATCTCGATCTGCTGCTGGGCCGCGGCCTTCTCGGCGGGGGCCTGCTCGGCCTGGGCGTCGGTCTTCTTCTCGGCGGCCTCACCCGTACGGGTCCGGGAGGTGGCGCGGCGCTTGGGCTTGGTCTCGGCGGCGGACTCGGCCTTGGCCGGGGCGGTGCCTCCGGCGGCCTGCGCCTCCTTGATGACCTCGATCAGCTGGCTCTTGCGCATCCGCGCGGTGCCCCTGATTCCGAGGCCTGATGCGACCTGCTGCAGCTCGGCCAGCACCATGCCCTCGAGGCCGGTACCGCGGCGCCGCCGGGAGCCGGCACCGGTGGCAGGCGCGGAAGCGTCCGTGGCGGGCGCGGCAGCGGTCTCCTCGACACGTGCGCCCATCAGATCGGTGGTGTCGCTCACGAAGGGTCCTTCCCTGGAGCGGACGTCGGCCTGTCTGGCTCGGCGACCGGTTGTGCTGTCCGGCATCGGTCCTTGCTGTGTGAACCGTGCCGGGGCGGTTGTCCGCCTGAGCGGCGGAAGAGATATCTGGTGATGGCGCTTCCCCGAGCCGTGGCACCCAGTGTCACGTGGCGTGGTCGCACCGGTTCCGAAGCCCGCCCCGCGGGCCGTTCAGCATTCGCGTACGACGTACTGCCCGCGTACGTAGCAGAGAACACAGTGCGGCTTGGGGGGCTCCCGGAAGAATGTCTGTCCCGGACGGGGACACGAGGCACCTCGCCATGGTGGGGTCGGGTGCAGACTTGAGGTTAACACTACCGGATCCAACAAACATTCCCCCTCTCCAAATCCGGCGACCGTGTGTCAGGTGGCGAGCGGAAGCACGCTCGCGCCCCGCGCGTCGAGGCCGAGCCGGTTGGCGGCCCAGTCGTCGCCGGCCAGCGCTTCGACCTTGTCGGCCGTCTCCGCGTCCGCCAGCGCCATGACCGTGGGTCCGGCGCCGGAGATCACCGCGGGGATCCCATCCCCCCGCAGCCGCTCCACCAGGGCGGCGCTCTCGGGCATGGCCGGGGCGCGGTACTCCTGGTGCAGTCGGTCCTCGGTGGCGGGCAGCAGCAGCTCGGGGCGCCGGGTGAGGGCCTCGACGAGCAGGGCGGCACGGCCCGCGTTGGTGGCGGCGTCGACGTGCGGCACGGTGCGCGGGAGCAGTCCGCGCGCGGTCTCGGTGAGAACCGGCTTCCCGGGCACGAAAACCACCGGAACGATGGAATCGGCGGGCTCCATCCTGATCGCGCGGGCCGCGCCGCGCTCCATCCAGGAGAGGGTGAAACCGCCCAGCAGACAGGCCGCGACGTTGTCGGGGTGGCCCTCGATCTCGGTGGCGAGTTCGAGGAGCGCGGTGTCGTCGAGTTTGGCCTCGGCGCCTATGGTCACGGCGCGGGCGGCGACGATGCCGGCGCAGATGGCGGCGGAGGAGGAGCCGAGGCCCCGGCCGTGCGGGATGCGGTTGGCGCAGACGATCTCCAGGCCGCGCGGCTGCCCGCCGAGCAGGTCGAAGGCGGTGCGCAGGGAGCGTACGAGCAGGTGGCGCTCGTCGCGCGGGAGGGTCTCGCCGCCCTCACCGGCGATGTCGATGTGCAGTCCGGAGTCGGCCACCCGGACGACCACGTCGTCGTAGAGACCCAGCGCGAGGCCGAGGGCGTCGAAGCCCGGGCCGAGGTTGGCGCTGGTGGCGGGGACGCGCACCCGGACGGCGGCGGCGCGGAACGCGGGACCGGCCATCGCTCGAAGACTCTCCTTGAGCTGCGTGACTGTCGAATGACATTCGATGAACGTTCGAGGGCATTCGATGGACATTCGAGGGTGTACGAAACCCCCTGGGGTCAACCCCTGGGGGCCGACTCCCGGGATCGCCGCCGACCGGGGTGGCCGGCCGCTCTCCGGCCGCTCCGGGCCGCTTTCCGGACCACGGAGACGCCGCGATACCGCGGCATATGCGGCGGGCGGGTTCGGTACAGCCTATCGAAGGAAGGTTCAGTGGCGACATAGGGCGCACAGGAGGCGCACGATGCGTGTCGCAAGCCCCCCGTGCACCCCCTCTAGGGAACTTCCCCAGGTGGACGCCCTCTTACGCCCGCTGTGCGGGCCCGGTCGCGTCCGGCCGCCTGTGCTAGACCAGGCCGAGCCGCTCGGCGGCGGTCGCGGCGTCCACGGGGACGGTGACCGGCTGCGGGGCGCCGGCGACGGCCCAGTCCGGGTCCTTCAGGCCGTTGCCGGTGACGGTGCACACGATCCTCTGCCCCGGGTCGACCTTGCCCTGCTCGGCGGCCTTCAGCAGACCGGCGACCGACGCGGCGGACGCGGGCTCGACGAAGACGCCCTCCTGGGAGGCCAACAGCCGGTAGGCGCGCAGGATCTCACGGTCCGTCACCTCGTCGATGGCGCCGCCCGACTCGTCCCGCGCGGCGAGCGCGAAGTCCCAGGAGGCGGGGTTGCCGATGCGGATGGCGGTGGCGATGGTCGACGGGTCCTTGACGACCTCGCCGCGCACGATCGGCGCGCTGCCGGAGGCCTGGAAGCCCCACATGCGCGGCGTCCTCGTGCTGACACCGTCGGCGGCGTACTCCTTGTACCCCTTCCAGTACGCGGTGATGTTGCCCGCGTTGCCCACCGGCAGGACGTGGATGTCGGGGGCGTCGCCCAGCATGTCCACGATCTCGAAGGCTGCCGTCTTCTGGCCTTCTATCCGTACCGGGTTGACCGAATTGACCAGCGCCACCGGGTAGTTGTCGCTCAGCGCGCGGGCCAGCGTGAGGCAGTCGTCGAAGTTGCCGTCGACCTGGAGGATCTTCGCCCCGTGGACCAGCGCCTGCCCCATCTTGCCGAGCGCGATCTTGCCCTGCGGCACGAGGACGGCGGACACCATCCCGGCCCGCACCCCGTACGCGGCGGCGGAGGCGGAGGTGTTGCCGGTGGAGGCGCAGATGACGGCCTGGGCGCCCTCCTCCTTGGCCTTGGAGATGGCCATGGTCATCCCGCGGTCCTTGAAGGACCCGGTCGGGTTCGCGCCCTCGACCTTGAGGTGCACCTCGCAGCCCGTGCGCTCGGAGAGCACCTGCGCGGGCACGAGCGGCGTGCCGCCCTCGCGGAGCGTCACGACCGGCGTGGTGTCGGAGACCGGCAGCCGGTCCCGGTACTCCTCGATGATTCCGCGCCACTGGTGGGTCATTGCTGGTTACTCTCCTTCAACCCGCATGATGCTGGCGACACCGCGCACGGTGTCGAGCTTGCGCAACGCCTCGACGGTCCCGCCGAGGGCCGCGTCGGACGCACGGTGGGTGACGACGACGAGGGAGGCCTCACCGTCCTTCCCCGACTGGCGAACCGTATCGATCGAGACGCCGTGTTCGGCGAACACGGTCGCGACCTGGGCGAGAACACCCGGTTTGTCGGCCACGTCGAGGCTGATGTGGTACCGCGTGACGACCTCGCCCATCGGCGAGACGGGCAGCGCGGCGTACGCGGACTCACCGGGTCCGGTCGTCCCGCCGATCCGGTTCCGCCCCACGGCGACGAGGTCGCCGAGCACGGCGGAGGCGGTCGGCGCGCCACCGGCACCGGGCCCGTAGAACATCAGCTGCCCGGAGGCGTCCGACTCGACGAACACGGCGTTGTACGCGCCGCGCACGGAGGCCAGCGGGTGGCTGAGCGGAATCATCGCCGGATGCACCCGCGCGGTGACCGACGCCCCGTCCTCGGCCCGCTCGCAGATGGCGAGCAGCTTGATGGTGCAGCCCATCTCCCGGGCGGAGGCGAAGTCGCCGGCGGTCACCTCGGTCATGCCCTCGCGGTGGACGTCGTCGAGCCGCACCCGCGTGTGGAAGGCGATCCCGGCGAGGATGGCGGCCTTGGCGGCGGCGTCGAACCCCTCGACGTCGGCGGTGGGGTCGGCCTCGGCGTACCCGAGCGCGGTGGCCTCGTCGAGCGCCTCCTGGTAGCCGGCGCCCGTGGAGTCCATCTTGTCGAGGATGAAGTTGGTGGTGCCGTTGACGATGCCGAGCACCCGGTTGACCTTGTCACCGGCGAGGGACTCGCGCAGCGGCCGGATCAGCGGGATGGCGCCGGCGACGGCGGCCTCGTAGTAGAGGTCCTTGCCGTGCTCCTCGGCGGCGGCGTGCAGCGCGGCGCCGTCCTGGGCGAGCAGCGCCTTGTTCGCGGAGACGACGGACGCGCCGTGCTCGAAGGCGGTGGTGATGAGCGTACGGGCGGGCTCGATGCCGCCGATGACCTCCACGACGATGTCGAGGTCGCCGCGCTTGACGAGCGCGGTGGCGTCGGTGGTGACCAGGGCGGGGTCGATCCCCTCGCGCACCTTGTCGGGCCGCCGTACCGCCACGCCCGCGAGCTCCACCGGGGCCCCGATCCGGGCGGCGAGGTCGTCGGCGTGCGTCGTCATGATGCGCGCCACCTCTGAGCCGACCACTCCACAGCCCAGCAGCGCCACCTTCAGCGGACGCGTACGCATCATCCGACCTCGTTTCCTGATTACCGTCTCGGTTGCACCAGTCTCACTCACCGGACGGGACTTTCTGCGTTATGTCCGGATCGTGAGACATCTATTTCATTTTCACGACCGGGGAGACAGAAGATCTTCCGCCTCCCCGGTCGGTGTTCCTGTCGCCGCCGCTCATCCGACGTCGAGACGGAGGAGATCCTCCTCCGTCTCCCGCCGCACGATCACGCGCGCCTCGCCGTCCTTGACGGCGACGACGGGCGGACGCAGCACGTGGTTGTAGTTGCTGGCCATCGACCGGCAGTACGCCCCGGTCGCGGGGACGGCGATGAGGTCACCGGGTGCCAGGTCCCCCGGCAGGAAGGCGTCCTTCACCACGATGTCCCCGCTCTCGCAGTGCTTGCCGACGACCCGGCACAGCATCGGCTCGGCGTCGGAGACACGGGAGGCGAGGGCGACGCTGTACTCGGCGTCGTACAGCGCGGTCCGGATGTTGTCCGACATCCCGCCGTCCACGGAGACGTAGGTCCGCAGCCCGTCGAGCGGCTTGACGGTGCCGACCTCGTAGAGCGTGAAGGCGGTGGGCCCGACGATGGCCCGCCCCGGCTCGACGGAGATCCGGGGAGTCGTCAGCCGCGCGGCCTCGCACTCCCGGGTGACGATCTCGGTCAGCGCCTTGGCGATCTCGTGCGGCTCGCGCGGGTCGTCGTCACTGGTGTACGCGATCCCGAGCCCGCCCCCGAGGTCGATCTCGGGCAGCTCGACCCCGTGCTCGTCCCGGATGTCCTTGAGCAGCCCCACCACCCGGTGCGCGGCCACCTCGAACCCGGACATGTCGAAGATCTGCGACCCGATGTGGGAGTGGATCCCGATGAGCTCGAGACCATCGAGCTGCAACGCCCGCCGCACGGCCTCCGCGGCCTGCCCGCCCGCCAGCGGGATGCCGAACTTCTGGTCCTCGTGGGCGGTGGCGATGAACTCGTGCGTGTGCGCCTCGACGCCCACGGTGATACGGATCTGCACCCGCTGCCGCGTACCGAGCTCCCGTGCGATGTGCGCGACCCGGACGATCTCCTGGAACGAGTCGAGCACGATCCGCCCGACCCCGGCCTCGACGGCCCGCCGGATCTCGCCGGTGGACTTGTTGTTGCCGTGGAAGGCGATCCGCTCGGCGGGCATCCCGGCGGAGAGCGCGGTGGCGAGTTCGCCCCCGGAACAGACGTCGAGATTCAGCCCCTCCTCGTCCAGCCACCGCACGACGGCCCGGGAGAGGAACGCCTTGCCGGCGTAGAACACGTCGGCGTCGCTGCCGAAGGCGGTGCGCCAGGCCCGCGCCCGGCTCCGGAAGTCGTCCTCGTCGAGGACGTAGGCGGGGGTGCCGTACTCCTCGGCGAGCCGCTTGACGTCGATCCCGCCGACGGTGAGCACACCGTCCGTGTCACGGGTGACGGTCTCGGCCCACACCTTGGAGTCGAGGGCGTTGAGGTCGGTGGGCGGTGCGGAGTAGTGCCCCTCGGGGAGGACGTCGGCGTGACGGGGCCCGGCGGGGTGGGCGGAACGGCTCATTGTTCGCGTGCTCTCTCAGAGATGGTCGGGTGCGTCGATGCCGAGCAGGGACAGGCCGCCGGCCAGCACCGTCCCGGCGGCGTCGGCGAGCGCGAGCCGGGCACGGTGGGCGGCCGAGGGTTTCTCGTCGCCGAGGGGCAGTACGGCGGGCAGCAGCGGCATCACGGCATCGGCGACGGCGACGAGCTGCCGGGCGAGCCGGTCGGGCGCGCGGTGGGTGGCGGCGGCGACGAGGACACGGGGGTGGTCGGCGAGAACCTGGACCAACGACCGGCCCTCCGCCACGGGACCGGGCCCGGGACCGAATCCGAGGTCGGCGGCGTTGCGGAGCAGCGCCCGGGTGCGGGCATGGGCGTACCGGACCCGGAACAGCGGATTGCTCTCCCGCTGCACCAGGTGCTCGTCGCCGATCCGGGGCCGGTCGTGCGGGGCGGGGTGCAGCAGGGCCCAGCGGGCGGCGTCGGGGCCGAGACGGAAGGGGTCGGCGGGCACGGGGACGGGCCGGACGACGGTGCCGTGATCGTCGTCGAGGTGGACGACGGCACCCTGGGACCGGAGGATCCGGCCGAGCGCCTCGGCCTGGACGACGGCCCGCACCTCGGAGACCGCGCGGAGCCGGACGGTGCGACCGCTCAGGGCGTCACCGTGCCCGTACCGGGAACCGCACCGCAGGATCTCGCGGACGAGCCCGGCGGCCCCTTCCGCCCCTTCCGCGTCGGCGAGGCTGATGTTGAGGAACCCGGGTCCGGTGACGACGACGTCACCGATGCCGGGGGCGCGCAGAAGACGGGGCCGGAGGATCTCGGCGACCCGCTGGGGCGGCTGTCCGGCCGGCCGTGCGAGCTGGAGGGCGACATTGGTCGCGTAGTCCCCGCACCCTCCGGGACGGGGAGGCGCGACGAGCACCTTCTCCGGCAACGCCACCCTCAGCTCCCCCTCGTCGACGGCACGGCGCACCGCGTGCAGCACGGTGCGGGAGAGCTCGACGGGGGTCACGGGACAAGCGTAGGGGAGGAGGGGGGTGGGTAGACGAATGAGTTGGGCCGCGATCCCGAGATGTGGACGGCCGTCGGCTTCACCCTCCGGCGTGCCCGGCGGCCGGCTCGGCGTCCCCGGGCCCACGGACCCGCCCGAGGGGACCGAGGATCAGCCGCTGCACGAGCCGCACGAGCTCCCCGGGCTCGAAGGGCTTGGCGAGGAAGGCGTCCACTCCCACGTCGAGCCCGCTCTCGACCTCGTACTGGGTGCAGGCACTGACGATGACGAGCGGGAGATGACTGGTCCGGGGATCCTTGCGCAGCCGGGCCGCCGTCCGGAGCCCGTCGAGCCGCGGCATGACGACGTCGAGGGTGACGAGGTCGGGCCGCACCTGATGGACGACTTCCAGACACTCGGCACCATCGGCCGCGGTCACGACCTCGATGCCCTCCAGCTCGAGGTTGACCCTGATCAACTGCCGGATGACCTTGTTGTCGTCCACAACAAGAACCCGGCCCGATGCGCCTGGCACAACTCGAGAGTAGGTCGCTCCCGGCCACCGCGTCCGGCGTTTCCCGACTTCCGCCCCGCACGGGCGACCCCCCGCACCCCGGACCGACCCCCGCCTCCTTCCACCTGCTGCGAAAACGGGTTCATGACCACCCCCGGAGAGCTGGTAATGTTCTACCCGTCGCCGCGATCACCGCGACGGACACGCCCCCGTAGCTCAGGGGATAGAGCAACGGCCTCCGGAGCCGTGTGCGCAGGTTCGAATCCTGCCGGGGGCACCTCGAAGAAGGTGCCTAAAGACCCCGTCACCAGCGGAAACGCTGAGGCCGGGGTCTTCGCGTATGTGCAGGCGTGTGCGGCCCGGAGCGGCCGTATGTCGGGGTCCGTGGACGAGGCGTGGACGGGATCTTGGGGCATCGCCGGAGGTGAGCCCCAGGAAACAGGAAGGTCCCTGAACAGCTCCAAGAGTCGGACACTCAGGACGCCCCGAAAGGGCGCGCGCATGGTGACGCGGCGGTCAGCCCAGGGCGCCTACGGGGTGCCACCGCCGCCCTCGATCGCTGCACACCCACGGCATGAGCCGCCCACAACAGGGAAACCAGACGGGCGGCTTCGTGGTCATGACGCAGCCTTCGCACTGCGGCCAGGCCGCGCGAAGGCTGCGAGGGCAAAAACAGTCCCCGGTAGTACTGCACGTGTCCTGGAGCTTCAGTCGTCACTGTCACTCCGGTATCGCGCCGGCTTGCCGGGGGCCTACACCGCATCCTGTCCAAGCCACTCCGCCGACTAGGCGTCCTCATCGACTTTGTGACTCTTCCGGTGTTGTGGCTTATTAACCAGATTAGGCAGGTTACGCACCGAGTCAATATGCTTCGGGTGGAGTTTTTGAACTCGGAGATCGTCCTGGCAGACCTCGTGAAGGACATCACGGAGAGCGGCTACCCGATGAGCTGGGACATGGAGCGACGACGAGGCCCCCGAACGCGATGCCAGGGCCTCGGGTACGGGCAGGGATGCCTACTCGTACTCGCGCAGCAGACCCTCTATACGCCGGTAGGCAACGTCCTGCTGTCCGTCGAGGCACTCCGCGTAGCGGGTCAGCAGGACCGCGACGCTGTTGCCGACGCGCTCGGCCACCTCGGTCGGGTCGACACCGGCGTTGAGCCACGTCGACAGCGCCGAGGCCTCTCTGTCAGCCTTTGATGAGACGCCCCGCTTCAGCGGGTTAGCCGGTCGGACAGCACCGGCAGGGCCGTACTGTCCGACCGGCCCTGCTGACCACTCCGCCGGGTCAACCGCCTTGGCGGAAAGAGAGGCCCGCGACCACGGAGGTTCCGCGTGTGGGGCGGGGGCGGACGGTCCAGGCTGTGGCGAGGCTGTCGACGAGGAGCAGGCCCCGGCCGTTTTCGGAGGCCGCGTCCGGGTGGGACAGTGCGGGCTTGCCGGTGCCGGGGTCGGAGACGGCGAGCCAGTAGTGGCCGTCGGCCGGCCACAGCACGAGCTCGATGAGGTCCTCGTCCTCCCGGCAGGCTCCGTGGCGGATGGCGTTGGTGACCAGTTCGGAGGTCAGCAGGCTCAGGTCGTCACCCAGGTGCGGGCGGAGGACGTGCGGCAGCGATTCGGTGACGGCGTGGCGGGCTCTCCGTACGGAGGCGGGGTGGGCGGGGAAGTGCCAGTGGACGGGTACCAGGGGGATTTCGGGCATGACGAACTCCAGTGCTGTTGTAGGGGGTTCGGGGCTCGCCGGTGGCCTACCGCCCTGGTCGCGGGCACACCCGCCCCAGGGCAGGCGAGCATGCTCGCGCGGTGCGCTTCCGGCATCACTGTGTGTAGCTTGCGCGATACCGACAGTAGAGCAGTCGGTGGTAAATTTCCCACGCGCTCAAGAGAATTCACCACGGAGAGGTAGGGCGGCCTCCGAGCGCCGCCGAGCGACCCCTGCCTCGGATGGAAGGAATCCCGATGCCCCCGAGGACGACCCCCACAGAGCGGCAGAAGCGGCTGGGAAGTGAGCTACGGCGCATCCGCACTGCGTCAGGGATGTCCGCGGAGTTCGCGGCGGGCCTGCTGGGTGTGGATCGGGGCAAGATCTCCAACATCGAGTCCGGGGTCCGGGGTATCAGCGCCGACCGTCTGCGCACGCTGGCCTGCAACTGTGATGTGACCGATGAGACGTACATCGAGGCGCTCGTCGAGATGGCTCAGGCGAGTACGGGCTGGTGGGAGCGCTACCGAGGCGTCCTGCCCCAAGGCTTGCTGGACATCGCGGAGACGGAAAGCCACGCGGTGCGCATGCGCGGTGCCAACACCGTGCACGTGCCCGGCCTGCTCCAGACCTCGGAACAGGCGATGGCCATCTTCCGGGCCGCGGTTCCCGCCTTGCCCGAGCACGAGGTCGCCCTGCGGCTTGCGCTGCGTGCCGAACGCCAACAGGTGATCGCCGGTGACAGGGCGGTCCCGTACGTCGCGGTCATCCACGAGGCGGCGCTCCGCATGCAGTTTGGCGGTACCGACGTGGCCCGCGCCCAGTTGGAATACCTTCTGGAGGTCTCTGAGCGGGACAACGTCACCGTGCTTGTTCTGCCCTTCGCCCACGGTGCCTTCCCGGGCGCCGGGCAGACGGTCGTCCACATCGAGGGGCCCGTCCCGCAGCTCGATACGGTGCAGGTGGACAGCTCTCACGGGCCCACCTTCCTCCACGCCGAGGGTCAGTTGGCGAAATACCGGGCGCAGCTCGATCTGTTGGAAAGTCTGGCTCTGTCGCCAGAGCGGTCCAGAGACTTCGTCCGCGACATCTCACGCCAACTCTGAGGAGTATCGATGCCCGACATCATCTGGGAAGCCCCGTTCTGCGCCGAGGGCAGCTCCTGCTTCCGCCTCGGTACCGATGCCGACGGCAACGGATACATAGCTGTCGCCGGTCAGGAGGAGAGCCCTCTCACCGACTCCCTCGAAGCCCTGCGCACTCTCATCACCGACATCAAAGCCGGTAAGGCCGACCACCTGCTGTAGGGCTCGCGGCGCCCCGGCTACAGACCGACTCGGCCGGTATGCCCTGGACCTCCCACAGTCCACTGCCCCGGAGGTGCCAGAACGGATACTCCGGTGTGGCCTTCGCGTTGGGAAGGCCTACTCGACCAGGAGCGGGCCGACCTCGTCCCGGAACTGTGGCCACGGGGTCAGGCGGGGCCGCTCGTCGGCTTCGCGGGATATCGCCCACAGGAGGCTCAGCGGTTGGTGACGGCTGGGGGCCGGGTTCCCGGGGCCGCGGGAGACCTTGAGTTTCCGGAGGTGCTTCAGGAGGGCGGCGCGGTCAAGGGGGGTCTCCCCGTTCTCCACCACGAAGCCGAGCTCACTCAGGCATCGCGCCACCGTGGCCGCACCGCCGCTGAAGTCCCCCGCGCGGAGGAATTCGCCTGTGGCATGCCCGTGGGCGACACCTGCGATGGCCTTCGAGTCGTAGCGGAGGCCGTCCAGGACCAACTCGTACGACCTGGCTCGCTTGAAGCCGTACTTCTGAAGGAAGTCGTCCCGGCCCAGACGGCGGAACTCCTCGGTCGCCGCGATGACGTCCTCGTACCTGATGTCGCCAAGCCCCATACGCCGAAGGCTAGTCGGACAGTATGACAATCCATGCGACACGGTAGGCGGTCATCCTTGCTCCACGGAAAAATCCCGTGCCGGTACGGCGCGCGTCTCACTAGCGTGAACCCGTGAGCGAAGACATGTGGGCGGGAGTGCGGGAGCGGGTGCTTCGGCTTGTCGAACACCCCGGAGCAGGCAAGGTCTTCGGGGCGCGGGGGCATGGTTTTCGCCTCGGTCCGGTCATGGGCGAAGAGCAGATCCGAGCGCTGGAAGCAGATCTGGGCGTCAGTCTGCCGGCGCAATACCGGAGTTTCCTGCTTCACGTCGGAGCGGGGGGAGCCGGCCCCGACTACGGCCTGATGACACCGGTCATGGGCGACGACGGGTGGCGGTGGCTCGGCGTCGGGCTCGCCTTCCCCGCACAGCCGACCACCGCCGAGTTCGCCGGACGTCCCTTCGTGGCCGAGGCACTGCAAAGCGAGCTCGACGCGCTCGAGACACAGGAGCCCACGCCGGACGCCTTCGCGACCGACGAGGAGTTCGGTCGCGCGCACGCGGCCTGGGACGCACGTTACGAGGAGTTGTACGACGCGCAGGAGGCGGGGGCGGTGTTCCTCAGCGAACAGGGGTGCGGCTACGCGTCACTGCTGGTGATGACGGGCCCGCACCGGGGCGCCATCTGGGAGGATCTGAGACCGGCGGACCGGGGAATCGAGCCGACCGGGCATGACTTCGCGCACTGGTACCGGAGGTGGCTCGAGCGCACCGAGCGACAGCTCGAGACCTGGCAGGGTGAGGACGATGCGGTACTGCGAACGCCATGAAATGCACAACTGCGCCGACTGCGCTCCGCGCGCACCTCACGGCGGCGCACCTACCACCGGCGAATGGGACGGCTGGCCGGCGGCCGCGATCATCATCCACGCCAGCGGCAAGGCCCACCTTCCGGGCTGCACGCACATCGTCCCGGCCGACATCCGGCCGCCCCGCTACGGCTGGGTGCTCACCCCCTCACCCGGAGCATGGCGTCGTCTCGCTCCCTCCAGCCCGCTCCGCGCCACCCAGGGCAACACCGAGCGGACGGCTGTGAGCCGCTGCGAGAGCTGCGACGCGACGCAATAAGGGCGCACTCTTCAGCGCGCGGGCCTCGGACCGAAGAGGGCGGGTCACGGCGTGTCCCGTCCGGCGCGGTGCCAGGTGAACAAAAGGCGCCCCTGTATCTGTCCCGGCGGATTCCCAATGATGCTGCGAGGTTCGCCTCGTGCCGCCCGTGCGCGGTGTCCCGTCGGTCCGCTCCCGTCCCGGGTCGGGGTGATGGCGCCGGAAAGGGGCCGTTCCTCGTGTTCCTGCGGGCCTTTCCGCAGGTCAGCGCCCCCGGCGCCGCTCGCACTCGCCTGATCGCGAAGGGCGTCCGGTCGACGGCGTTGTGGGAGTGTGACGATTCGGGCGTCGCAGGACCGCAGCAAGCCGGGGGCGGCGGGCGCATACTGGGGGCAATGACAAAGTCTGCTGCACCCAAGCGCCATTTGCCCACGAGCCCCTTCAAGGCCCCGGTCACGCTGCCGCCCAAGGAGTTCGCCGTGGGCGACCAGGTCACCCACGACATGTACGGCCTCGGCCGGGTCACCGGTGTCGAGGAGGGGATCGCCACCGTCGTGAACTTCGGCTCGGAGGAACGGCGGATCCTGAGCCCTTACTCCAAGATGACCAAGCTGTAGCACCGCTGTGCCCGGTCACGGCACGCCGGGTCCCACCGGGACCCGTAACGAATGGGAGTTCCCTCATCGATCTGACCTCGCAGTTCTCCGCCCCGGAAAAGGCGCCTCGCCCCGCTTCCGCGGCAGCGCCGCCTCCGGCGACACAGCCCTTCCACGCCCCGGACTTCGGGGACGACTGGTCCTTCGGTCCGGACGACGGTCCGGAATCGTTCCCGGACGCGGGTGTGGCACGGCCCAAGGCGGCCGGCCGCCGTTCGTGACGGTGGCCCGGCGGTGCCGGAGGTGACCGGGCTCGTCCGCTGGAAGGCGGGTGAGTCCGGTCACGCGTGTCGGTGACGTCCGGGGGCCGGGCGGCTCACGGGGTGGTCGTCGCCGGGGGATGGCTCGGGTGCAGTGAGGGGGACAGCGGCTCCAGGGACGCGCAGAGCGAGGTCGGGAAGGCGGGCTCCCTGCGCTGGATGTCCTGGCAGCCTCCGGCCGAGGTGCGGAAGATCGGATCCCAGCCGGATTCCTCCGCGCGGAAGAAGTAGCGGTCGCCCAGCCGGGACGAGCAGGCGGGGTCCGCCGAACCGCCGCAGGCCGGTCCCGTGCGCCAGGAGAAGTCCAGCACCAGCCACTTCCCGTCGCACTTCTCCGAGTTCCGGTAGGTGTGGTCGGGCGCGCCGACGGCCATCAACGCCTGTTCGTAGGAGGCGGTGGTGCAGCCGGTGGCCGGTGGCGTACAGCCCAGCTCTCCGCACAGCCGCAGCGCGGGCGGCTCGGCGCCGTCGGCGGTGAAGCGCGTGTAGTTGTCGACGATCACGTCCCGGTCGCCCAGTGGCTCGGGCAGGGTGACCTTTACCGTGGCCGTGCGCTCCTCGGCGCATCCGGAGGACCTGTCCCCGGACGGTGAGGTGAAGGTGACCTGTACCCGGGCGAGGTCGGTCATCGGGTCGGTGAGCACTGCCTTGAGGTCGCGCACGCAGGGGTGCGGACCACTGGGCACCCGTGTCTCGAGGAACAGGGTGCGGCGGTCGTCACCGAGGCGGGCTCCGGTGACCGCGGAGGGCTGCGCCGTGGTCCAGGGGAGCGGCTCGGTCGCCGCCGACGACCGCGTTCCTCCTCCCCCGCCGGCCGTTTCCGTTCCGCACGCGCCGAGGAGCAGTACGGCGGCGGCACAGAGCAGGGCGATCACGCCTGTTCGTCGTGGTCCGTCCGATCGCACAGCGTTCGATCCCCCCGTACGGCAGTGTCGTTGCCCGGGTCACTATAGGACTGTGGTGTCCTGGTGCAGGATCTGTGTTCCGGTCGTCCGGATCGGCGCGGACACGATGTCACCGGCCACTTTCCTCCGGTACGGCCGTTCCCTGGCGTGCCGCGTCAGGAACCCGGCGCCCGAGCGCCGTCGCCCCCCTGGCATCCGCCTGTCACAAAGCGCCTACGGCGTCACGACCAGCGCACGCCCCCGTACGAGCAATGGACACAATTCCAACACGAACTCTCCACAAACACTCCTTCACCAGGAATGATGCGTAACGCAACCACGCACATCCTGGGGGGACGATGAGTTACAACGCCACGCCGCCGCCCATGCCCGGCTTCCCGCCGGCTCCACCGGCGCCGCCGAAGAACACGAAGACGCACACGATCATCATCGCTTCCGCCGCTGCCGTGGTCGCCGCCGTCATCGCGGCCACCGTCACGGCCGGCGTGACGAACAGCGATGAGGCCAAGCCCGCACCGACCGTCACCGTCACCGAGACGGAGACCGTCGAGGGCGCGGACACCGCCGCGGACGCCGAGTCGGAACCGGCCGACGAGGAGAGCAGCAGCGACTCGTACAGCCTCACCGACACGGTGACCTACGAGAACGACGTCGAAGTCAGCCTGTCGAAGTTCTCCCGCAGTGTCTCCAGCGAGTACGCCTCTCCCGAGAACACTCCCTACGCCAAGTTCACGATCAAGGTCGTCAATGGTTCCACCGAAACCGTCGACGCGACCGGGATGACCGTCAACTGCGCCTACGGCGATGACGGCAGGGAGAGCGAAGCCGTCTTCGACGAAGGGCTCGACGGGCTTCCCGACACACGCATCCTCGCGGGACGTTCGCTGTCCATCACCTGGGGTTGCGAGATCCCGAAGAAGGAGAAGTACCTCCAGGTCGAAGTCTCACCCGACTTCGAATCGGAGGCGGCGATCTTCGTGGGCAACGTGAAGTAGCCGCAGCGGCGGAAGGGCCCACGGCGGCTGCGCCAGGACGCAGCCGGTGAAAGCACGATCACGCCTCCTCTACGGGCTGTTGCCCGAGAGACGCTCGCCGATGGCCACCGGTCGGCGGGACCGGCCGGGGCCCCTTCCCTTCGTACCGCCTCACGCGCGTCCCGGCCAGGTCGCTGTCACCAGCCAGTGGTGGGCTGTGAGGCGTACGCCGTTCTTCGTCTCGTAGGGGCGGAAGGCGGCGGTGGCGGCCTGGCGGGCCCTGGCGGTGGCCTCGGGGGTGGCGTCGCGCAGCCAGTGGCGCACGGGGCCCCAGCCGAAGAGGAAGGCGGCGGCGTCGGCCGCGTCCGTGCCCCACATCTGCGGTACTTCGAGCGGGGTGACGGTGATCGCGTCGTAGGCGGACTCGCTCAGGACGTGCCGGGTGCGTGCCGGGTCGGCGAAGGCGGCGGGGCCCGTCTCCGTCCTCTCGGAGAAGTCGGGCAGGGAGACGTGCTCGGCCATCGCCGCGAAGATCACCGACTGGTCCATGCGGTCGATGGACTGCGGGCAGACGAAGGCCAGCCGTCCGCCCGGGCGCAGGGCGCGTCCGATGTTCGTGAACGCGGCGACCGGGTCGGCGAAGAACATGATGCCGAAGCGGCTCAGGGCGACGTCGAAGGACGCGGGCTCGAACGGGTGCACCTGGGCGTCGGCCCGGAGGTAAGTGACGTTGGTGAGGTGGTCCGCGGCGGTGCTCGCGCGGGCCCGTTCCAGCATGGGGGCCGACAGGTCGACGCCCACGGCGTGATGCGCGGTGCGGGCGGCCAGCCGGGTCAGGTGTCCGTTGCCGCAGCCGATGTCCAGGACGCCGTCCGTGTCCCGGAGGCGGGCGGCGGACAGGAGCGGGGCGTTGGTGGAGTCGTTGAGGGCGTCGTAGCGCGACTGGTGGTCGGCCCAGTGCCGGCCTTCGTAGCCGTTCCACGCCTCGGACTGGTGGGTGTTCACGATCCGGTTGTCGGCCATACGGAACATGGTGCCGTGCATGGTGGCTCAGGGGGCATCGAGGTGCTGCTGGTGGGGGCCTTCCCGGCGCTGCAGCGGTCGTTCATCCGGGGGCTGACGTCGGGGGCGGTCAAGGGGGAGGGCGGTGGTATGGCCGCCCTGGTGGAACGGGGGTTTCCGACGGCCGGTGAGCCCTTCGCCAGCCGGCAGGCCTCGGCGGGCTTCCTGTGGGGGGTGAAGGGCCGGTCCGTCCGGCATACCGGCCCAGCGGGGAGGATAAAAGGTAGGATGAGTGGCATGAGTGAGCCTACCGGCAAGTATTCGATCACCATGCCGCGTGACATCGCCGAAGCGGCCAAGGCCCGCAGTGGCCCGTCGGGGCTGTCCGCCTATGTCGCCGCCGCGGTCGCCCGTCAGATCGAACGCGACAATCTCAACGAACTCATCGCCGTCGCCGAGGCCGAGCACGGGCCCGTCACCGAGGACGAGATCCTGGCCCTGCGCGACCAGCTCCACCAGGCCCGGCAGCAGCAGACGCCGGGTGGAGCGAACGCCGCGTGAGCCGCTCCCCCGCCGTCCCGGGCGGCACGCTGGTGCTGGACAGCGAGGGGCTCGCCAAGGCCGTCCTCCGCGACCGCGCGGTCACCGCCTGGCTCGCCCTCGCCCGTGCCGACGACCTGCGGGTGATCACGTCCACGGCCACGCTCGTGGAGGTCGTTCACCCCCGCATCAACCGCCCCGCTCTGGAATGGACCCTTTCCCGCCTCGTCGTCGAACCCGTCACCGAGGCGATCGCCCGCCACGCCGCCGCCCTGCTGGCCGACACCGGACTGCACGGTCACAAGTACGCCATCGACGCGATGCTCAGCGCGACCGCCCTGGCCGCTCCCGGGCCCGTCACCGTGCTCACCTCGGACCCGGAGGACATCACCGCGTTCTGCGGAACACGCGCCACCGTCATCAAGGTCTGACGCCGGGAACGTCCTGTCCGGTACGGAAGCCCGTCCGGGGCGTCCTCCCGTACGGCGCCCCGGGCGTGGTGGCGGCCGACCGGAGGTCAGTCGTCCGTGCCGGGCGTCCCGGTGCGGTCCGTGGTTCCCGGGGCACCGGCCGCCGTCTCCGCCCGTGCCGGGGCGGTGGCCGTCGCCCCCGCGTCCGGGGTGACCGTCGACGTGATCTCGACGCGGTCGCCCTCCCGCACCCGGGCGTAGAACCACTTCGCGTCCGTGGCGCTCATGCCCAGCCAGCCCGTCCCGGCGGAGAGCGCGGCGAGTTCCTTGATGTCGAAGGCGGGGGCGCCCGCGTAGACCGGTTGCCGGCCGGAGGTGCGCAGTTCCACCAGGTACGGGACCTTGATCTCGGTGCCGGACTTGATGCCGTTCTCGAGCCGCAGCGTCCTGACGTCGTCCTTGGCGACCACCGTCATGCGACTGCCGGACGGGAACCGGGGGAAGGAGTGCGATTCGACGCGCAGGACGCGCCCGCCGAACGTGAGGGTGTGACGGCCCAGGTCCAGGACGCCGACGCCGACGGGGGTGGGAGCCGGGGTCGCCGCGCTCGGGGTGGGCGCCCCGGGTGCCGCCGCCGGGGTCCGGCCGTCCCGGCCGGGGTCCCCGGTGTGCAGGGTGAACGCGACGGCCGTCAGCGCGCAGGCCGCCGCGGCCGCCGTGCCGAGCACGGCACTCGCCCTGCGGCGGCGGGAGCGGCGCCGGGCGCGGTCGCGGACCTCCGCGGCGCCGACGCGCGGCGGGGTCTCGTGCTGTGCGGCCAACTCGCGCAAGGCACCGGCGAGTTCATCCGACACGGCCGCTCTCCCTCCAGGCCGGCTCCTCGGCCTCGTCCACCGCCAGGTGTCTGGCCAGTGCCGCCCGTCCGCGGGACAGCCTGGCCTTGACCGTGCCCACGGGTGCGCCTGTTTCGGAGGCTACCTGTTCGACGCTGAGGTCGCACAGGTGGTGCAGGACGATGGCCATGCGCTGTTGCTCCGGCAGTTGGCGCAGCGCGGTGACCAGGGCGGTGCGGTCGGGGCCCGGTCCGGGGGTGGTCTCCTGCGGGGGGGTGCGCCGCACCAGTTCCAGCCAGCGTCTCGCACGGCGCCAGCGGCTCACCGCGAGGCGCATGGCGACGGTGCGTACCCATGCCTCGGGCGCCTCGTCGGCGAGCAGCTTCCGACGCCGGTCCCAAGCCCGTACGAACGCCTCCTGGACCACGTCCTGGGCCTCGCCGAGGTCCCCGGTGAAGGCGTACAACTGCCCGGTCAGACGGGGGAACGCGGCCGCGTAGAAAGCGTCGAACTCTTCCTCGGTCATGCCCTCCACCGGTGTCTCGGATTTCCCGTGCAACCCGGCCGCCCCCGCCATGCGTACAGGTTCCGCAGGTCGCGCACATCGAAGCACAACCCTGGAGGAAGACGTTGAACACGGGTGCCGGGATCCATCGGCCCGCCGTCACGGACGTGGCGTACTCCCCTCTCCGCCCGGCGCGCCCGCCCCGAGTGCGGGCCGGGGACGGTGACTTCGCCGGGTACGCGCACGACCGCTGGCCGCGGCTGGTCGTCACCGCGCGGCTGCTCACCGAGGACGCGCGGGACGCCGGGGAGTTGGCGCGGCGCACGCTGGTGCGGGTGTGCGCGCGGTGGCGGCGGATCCCGCGCGACGACGTCGACTTCCACGTACGGCGGTCCCTGGTCCGGGCGCATCTGCGCGGACGGGCACGCCGTGCGGGCGGCCGGCGCCGGGTGGTGCTGGTGCTGCGGTACTGGGAGGGGCTGGGCGAGGCCGAGATCGCGCAGGTGCTGGGGTGTTCGGTGGGGGCCGTGCGCGCGGTGCTGCGGCGCGAGGGGAAGCGTGTCCCGGCCGAGGAACGGCGGGCGGGGTTCGCCGCGGTGCTCGCCGGTTTCGTGCCGCCGGCCGTTCCGCTCGACGGCATCCTGCGGGACGGCGCGCTGCGCCGCCGGCGGCGGGCGGGGGCGGTCGCCGCCGGGTGCGCCCTGCTGCTCGCCCCGCCGGCCGTCCTCGCCGCCGGTCCCCTCGGGGACGGCGGCGCCGACGGGGCCCCGGAGGTGCCCGACCGCTTCGAACCCGGGCCGGTGCGGGTCGTCGCCCCCGGTGAGCGGGTGGCCGCCGCTCCCGGTGTGGAGGTCTGGCTGACGCCGGACGGGCAGCACTGGTCGTCCCCGCGGGCACGCAACCGGTTCCGCCCGGCGAGCGACGGAAACCCCGGCCGCGCCGTGGCGGGCGGCTCCGTCCAAGGCGGCTCCGTCCGAGGCGTCTCCGTGCAGGGCGTCTCCGTGCAGGGCGAGAGGCTGGACGACGGGACGTACTTCCGGTCCGGCGTCTACCACGGGCTGGGCGCCGATCCCGCCCGCGTCGAGATCCGCGCCGGCGGCAGGACGGTCACCGCGAACGTCCTGACATTGGCGGGCAGTCCGGGGTGGGGGGTGTGGTACGCGAGGACGCCGCCGGAGGACGCCGCGGCCGGCGGTGCCCGGACCGTCACCGTGTACGACGCGTCCGGTGACGTCCTGATGCGGTCGGACCTCGGTCCCCCGGTGGCGCGGCCGGTGTCCGTCGGGGCGTGGCGCTCATGAGGCTGCCCCCGATCGCCGGCCGGCTCCCGCGCAGGGACCCGGACCGTCCCCGCGTGCCCTTCCGCACCCGTCTCCGCCGCAACCGCGGACGCCTGCTGCGGCGGCTGCTCGTCACCTGCCTCACGCTCGTCGTCCTCGCCTGCGGCGGGGTCGTGGTCGCGTACAGGCTGACCGTCATCCCCGAGCCGCATCCCGAGACCGTCGTGCAGAGCACGGTCTTCGTCGACGCCGGCGGCTCCTACCTGGGCCGGCGCGGTCCGGTCGACCGGCAGGAGGTGCCGCTGTCCCAGGTGCCCCGGCACGTCCAGGACGCGGTGATCGCCGCGGAGAACCGTTCGTTCCGTACGGACACCGGGGTGTCGCCGCGCGCCGTCGCCCGCGCGGTGTGGGCCACGGTGTCCGGCGGCGCCCCGCAGGGCGGTTCCACGATCACGCAGCAGTACGTGAAGAACGCGCTGCTCACCCCGGAGCGGTCGCTGACGCGCAAGGCGCGCGAGGCGTTGATCGCCGTCAAGCTCGACCGTACGCGCGACAAGGACGAGATCCTGGAGGGCTATCTCAACACCGTGTACTTCGGCCGGGGCGCCGCCGGTGTCCGGGCCGCCGCCCGGAACTACTTCGACGTGGCGCCGGAGGACCTCACCGTCTCCCAGGGCGCGGCGCTGGCGTCGATCGTCAACATCCCTTCGTACTACGAGAAGGCGGGCTCCGACCCGAAGGTGACGGCGCGGCTCCGGGACCGGTGGGAGTGGGTGCTCGACGCGATGGAGACGGCCGGCGACATCACGGGCGCGCAGCGGGCGGCCGCCCGTTTCCCGGCGTTCCGGTTCTATCCGCCGGGTGGGACGGAGGGACAGCGGCAGTACCTGATCGACGTGGCCGCGCGGGAGGCCGCCGACCGGCTCGGGATCACCGGGGACCAGCTCGCGCGCGGCGGTTACACCGTGCACACCACCTTCGACCTGGCGTTGCAGGACGCCACCGCCGAGTCGGTGAAGGAGCGGGCGGAGGGCTCCGGCGACGGCGGCGTCCGGGTGCACACGGCGGTGGTGGGGATCGAACCGGGTGACGGGGCGGTGCGGGTGCTGTACGGCGGGGCGGACTACGCCCGGCAGCCGTTCAACGACGCGGTGAGCGGGGCGGTGGAGGCGGGCTCGGTGCTCGATCCGTTCGGCGGCGTACGGCTCGGCGGTCCGCTGCGCGGGCTGCACGGGTCCACGGCGCCGACGCCGCTGCGGCTGGCCTCGGCGTACGCGGCCGTGGCGGCGGACGGGGTGTACGCGAAGCCCCGCACGGTGGCCCGGATCACCCGTGGGGGGCGGACCGTGCACACCGCGCGCCCGGAGACCCGGCGGGTGCTGGACGGGAAGGGCGCGTTCGCGGTGACGGCCCGGGCGCGGCAGGGCTTCGACGGGCAGGCCGCTCCCGTCCTCCCCGCCGCCCGGCCCGGCGAGGAGACGGGGAACGGCACGTTCCTCACCGCCGGGGCGGGGGGTGGGATCACCCGGCGCACCGTCTGGTCCGTCGGGTACGACTCCCGGCTCACCCTGGCCGTGGCACTGTTCGCCGACCGGCCGGGCGCGAAGAGGAACACCACCGTGCCCGCGCAGTTGCCGAACGATCCGTCCCCGACGGGGTACGCGGAGGAACTGGCGGGGGAGCTATGGGGGCTGTCGGGAGGTTCATGACGTTTTGCACGCGCGGCCTGTGGCTGGGTGACTCATAGGGGCCGCACGCGGATCGCCGGGGCCTACCGGGAGGGACACGTCGTACGGCACGAACCGCGCCCCGTGCGGGCGGCGGGGGCGCGGCGGGCCGTCGCCACCGGGCGCGGCGCCGTCACCCTGCCGGGCGTCGGTGCGGGCGAGTCGTGGCAGGGGCTGTTCGATGAGCGGCACGGCGTACGGGAGCAGGCGGGGGCGGGGGCCCGCACGCCGGTGCCGCGAGCGCGGCGTGCGGGCGGTCCCCGCGGCGGGTCAGGCCGAACGCTTGCGGGACGCCGCCGTCTTCCTCGCCTTCGCCGGGGCCTTCTCCGCGGGTGCCTTCCCGGCCGTGTCCTTGGCCGTGTTCCTCGCCGTGCTCTTGGCCGTGCTCTTCGCCGTCGTCCTCTGCTCGGTCCGGCTCGTCCTCGACGTCGGCTTGCGCGCCGGGGACGGCGTCTTCTTCTCCGCCGTCGACGTGGACTTCCTGCCGCCGGTCTCCTTGGGGGACGAGCGGGACGTCCCGCGTCGCGGCAACCGCCCGGTCCCGGCTTCGTCCGGCTCACCGCGGAGCGCGCGGACGCTCCGCTCCAGGGCCGTCGTCAGGTCCAGGACCTCGACGCCGCGCTCCGGTTCGGGCACCTCGGGCAGGGCCTCGCCGGAGATCTTGGCGGCGACGACCTGCTCCACCGCCTCGCGGTACTCGTCGCGCAGGTCCTCCAGGCCGACCTCGCTGAGGGCGTCCACCAGGTCGTCCGCGAGGTTGAGCTCCTTGTCGTGGAGGGTGACGTCCGCGGCGGGGGCGATCCCCTCGGGGACGCGGACCTCGTCCGGCCAGAGCAGACCGTGCAGGGCGATCGCCTCGCCGACCACCCGGAGCATGCCCAGTCGCTCCCTGCCCCGCAGCGCGAACTTCGCGATGGCCACCCTGTTGCCGCGCTTCAGGGCCTCCCGCAGGAGTGTGTACGGCCGGGCGGCCGGCGCCCTGCCCGCCGCCAGGTAGTACGCGGCGCTCATCTGGAGCGGGTCGATGCTGTCCTCGGGGACGAAGGTGACGATCTCGATCGTCCTGGCGGTGGGAATCGGCAGGTGGGCCAGGTCCTCGTCGGTGATCGGGATGATCGTGCCGTCCGCCTCCTCGTAGCCCCTGCTGATCTCCTGGGGGGTGACCTCGCGGTCCTCCAGCTCGCAGAACTTGCGGTGGCGGATCCGGCCGCCGTCCTCCGTGTGGATCTCGCGGAAGGGGACCGCGTGGCTCTCGGTGGCGTTCACGAGCTTGATCGGGATCCTGACCAGGCCGAACGAGATCACGCCGTTCCAGATGGATCTCATGTGCAGCACCTTTCCGGTCCGGCCGTTCGCCGATCACGGTCGGATGTTTGTCACACTTTGCACGAGATTCTCATCTTATGGCGTTCTTCGCCGGGAGGGCGGCGGGGGCGGTCGGTCACAGCCGGGACCAGGTGTTCCGGTCCCGGGCCAGCGCGTGCAGGGCCTCCGTGTCGGCCGGTTTCAGGACTCCGCCCGTGCGGGCCAGGGTCTCCACGTCGGCGTCCGTCAGGACGCGCACCTCGCGGGGCGGGGCCGGGACCGTCACGGCCGACGCGCCGACCAGGACGAGTACCGGGCGGACCTCGGCCGTCAGGGCGTGGGAGGCGCGGTCGGCGTCGGCCCGGACCCGGTGCAGCACAGGGCGCGGTTCGTGGCGGCCCAGGGCGATCCGGGGGTCGGCGACCGTCACCCGCTGCCGGTGGGCGTACAGGGCGTGGACGGCGTACAGGCCGCCGGGGCCGATCAGCAGGTGGTGGATGCGGTCGCCGCCGGGGAGCGGGATCGAGTGCAGGGTGTGCCAGCCGGCGCCGTCCATGCGGTCCAGGGCCTCGCCCACCGTCCGCTCCGCGGCGAGCGCCCTGCGGCGCGGGTCGGGGCGGAGGCGGCGGGCCGGGCCGGGATCGCGGTCGAGGTCGATCAGCAGGGCCTCGCCGGGGCGGTTCGGCGCGAGGTCGTCGTCGGGGTGCAGGGACAGGCGTGCCAGCTCGGCGGGGGTGGGGACCGGGGGCGGGCCGACCGAGACCGGGCCGGTGAGGAAGGGACCGAGCGCGGTGAGCACGTCCTCCTCGTGATCCTCGTCGAGCAGGTCGACCCTGGCCGTCTCGCGGTCGCACCAGGCGAGGTTCCGGCCGTCCGGGAGGCGGACGTACAGCCTTTCCCGGCCGTGCCACCAGGTCGGTATGACGCGCAGTCCGTCCATGCATCATCACCCCACATCCATGGGAACAGGCGGGTGCTCCGGGGGCAAGAAGGCGGTTACCTTGGAGAAGAGTTGGGCGGTGAGGCGTCGTTGCGTACCCGCGGGAGGCAACCCGACGTACCGGCTCCGGGCAGTCCGTGGAACGAGGTCGTGCCCGGCCTGTGGATGGGCGGGCACGAGTTCCGGGGCCTTTCCGGGCGACTGGAGTCCGCCGTGGTGGACCGGCGGTTCGATCTTGTGCAGACGCTGCTGCGGCTGCCCGGGTACGGGCCGGATCCCGGGGTCGAGCACCAGGTGTGGCCGATCCCCGACGGGCCGCTGGACGGGGCGCAGCTCGCGGGCGTGATCCGGCTGGCCGAGGCGGCGTGCGAGGCACTGGACGGCGGCCGTACGGTCCTCGTGCGCTGTTACCACGGGTACAACCGCTCGGGCCTGGTGGTCGCGCACGCGCTGGTACGGCGGGGCAGGACCGCCGAGGCGGCGATCCGGCTGATCCGCTCCCGCCGCTCGTCCTGGGCCCTGCACAACGACCTGTTCGTCGACTACCTCCGTACCGGGCTGCCCACGGCACGGCTGCCGGAGGAGCCGGAGGAGTAGGCGGAGCGGGTGGTGCCGTCCCCGATGGCGCAGCAGGGCGGGCGGGCACGGAGGGCCGCTCCTAATGTGGCGATAAGTCACCTTCGACCCGTTTTCCCGCATGTGGAGGTATCCCATGTCCCTGCGTCCCCCGCTCACCCGCCGCCTGCCCATAGCTGTCGCCGCCGGGGCCCTCGTGGTCGCGGCCGCCGTCGCCCCCGCCGTCGCCGCCGACGACCCGAACCAGGGCGGCGGCCAGTGGAACTGGAACCAGCAGGGCGGCAACGGCAACGGCAACAACAACGGCAACCAGCAGGGCGGTAACGGCAACAACGGCAACGGCAACCAGCAAGACGGCGGCCACCAGCAGGGCGGTGGCGGTGGCGGCAACGGCAACCAGCAGGGCGGTGGCGGCAACCAGCAGGGCGGCCACCAGCAAGGCGGCAACGGCAACGGCAACAACAACGGCAACCAGCAGGGCGGTGGCGGTTACCAGCAAGGCGGTAACGGTAACGGCAACCAGCAAGGCGGTGGCGACAACAACGGCAACCAGCAGGGCGGCAACGGCAACAACGGCAACGGCAACCAGCAGGGCGGTGGCAACGGCCTGGGCAACCAGGGCGGCGGCAACGGCCTGGGCAACCAGGGCGGCGGCCACCAGGGCGACCAAGGAAACTTCGGCGACCAGGGCAACCGGGACGACCAGGGCCAGTACAAGGGTGTCGTCACGGTCGACTCCCTGGCCCTGCGCAGCGCCCCGAACCGGGGTTCGCAGATCATCCGGTACGCCCACAAGGGTGACGTCGTCTCGATCTTCTGCAAGGTCCCGGGCGACAAGGTGAACGGCAACCCCCTCTGGTACCTCCTCACGGACGGCACCTGGGCGTGGGGCCCGGCCGCCCACATCGACAACCTCGGTCCCGCGCCACGCTGGTGCTGATGAGCGAAGCACGCAAGGCGCCCTATTTGGGTAAGTTCCGGACATGAGCAAGGCCGGTATCACCCTGGTGACGGCGGATCCGCCCGCGCCCGCCGTCCGCCTCACCGGGCGCCGCGGCGTCGAACTCGCCCTGATCGTCCTGGCCGTCCTGCTGTCGGTGTACGGCTACTGTGCCGTCGGCCTCGCCAGGAACGGCACCGTCCCGCCCGGCGCCGCCGGTTACGGCGCCGGGCTCGGCGTGCTCGCGCTGGTCGCCCATCTGGCGGTGCGCTGGCGCGCTCCGTGCGCCGACCCGGTGCTGCTCCCCATCGGAGTGCTGCTCAACGGTCTCGGCCTGGTGTTGATCTACCGGCTCGACCTGGAGACGCCGGGCGATCCGGCGGCCCCGACCCAGCTCGTCTGGTCGACGCTGGGCGTGGCGCTGTTCATCGTGGTCGTCCTGGTGCTGCGCGACCACCGGGTGCTCCAGGACTACACCTACGTCTGCGTCACCGTCGCGCTGGTCCTGCTGACGGTCCCGATCCTCTTCCCCGCCGTGAACGGGGCGCGGATCTGGATCCGGGTCGCCGGATTCTCCATCCAGCCCGGCGAGTTCGCGAAGGTGCTGCTGGCGGTCTTCTTCGCCGCGTACCTCGCCGCGAACCGGGGCGCCCTCACCTACGCCGGCCGCCGCGTCCGGTGGCTGCGGCTGCGGCTGCCCACCGGGCGGGTGCTCGGCCCGATCCTCGCCGTCTGGCTGGTCAGCGTGGGCGTGCTGGTGCTGGAGCGGGACCTCGGCACCTCGCTGCTGTTCTTCGGCCTGTTCGTGGTCCTGCTGTACGTCGCCACCGGCCGCACGGGCTGGATCGCGGTGGGGCTGCTGCTGGCCTCGCTGGGGGCGGTGGCCGTGGGCCGGCTGGAGCCGCACGTGCACCACAGGATCGAGACCTGGCTGCACCCGTTCGGCTCCATCGAGGCGGGCGAGGGCCCGAACCAGATCGCCCAGTCCCTGTTCGCCTTCGCGGAGGGCGGGACGCTCGGCACCGGGCTCGGGCTCGGGCACTCGGTGCTCATCGGCTTCGCGGTCAAGTCCGACTTCATCCTGGCGACGGCCGGTGAGGAACTGGGCCTGGCCGGGCTGTCCGCGATCTTCCTGCTCTACGGGCTGCTGGTGGAGCGCGGCTACCGGGCGGGGCTGGCCCTGCGCGACCCCTTCGGGCGGCTGCTCGCGGTGGGCCTCGCCTCGCTCGTGGCGCTCCAGGTGTTCGTGATCGCGGGCGGGGTGACCGGGCTGATCCCGCTGACCGGGATGGCGATGCCGTTCCTGGCGCAGGGCGGCTCGTCGGTGGTGACCAACTGGGCGATCGTGGCGCTGCTGGTCCGGCTGAGCGACTCCGCGCGGCGGCAGGGCGGCGGGGGTGCGCCCCGGTGACCCGGCACATCCGGCACGCCGCGCTGTTCTGCGCCCTGCTGCTGGTGGCGCTGCTGGTGAACGCCACCCGTGTGCAGGTCCTGCACGCCGAGGACTACGAGACCAACCCGGCCAACCGCCGGGACACCATCGCCCGCTACCGGCAGCCGCGCGGCGACATCCTGGTCGACGGGCGGCCGGTCACCGGTTCGCGGGACACCGGGGAGCACCTGCGCTACGAACGGACGTACCGCGACGGGCCGCTGTACGCCCCGGTGACCGGCTTCGCCTCGCAGGAGTACGGCACGACGCTGCTGGAGCACACGGAGGACGGGCTGCTGTCCGGGGCCGCCCCGGTGCTCGCGCCGCTGCCGCTGTGGAACGAGTTCACGCGCAGCCGCAACGCGGGCGGTCACGTCGTGACGACGATCGATCCGGCGGCGCAGCGGGCGGCGTACGAGGGGCTGCGGTCGCGGAAGGGCGCGGTGGCGGCGGTGGAGCCGTCGACCGGAAGGATCCTGGCACTGGTGTCGGTCCCGTCGTACGACCCCGCGCTGCTGTCCGGGAACGGCGCGGCGGCGCGGGACGCCTGGGAGCGGCTGAACGCCGATCCGGACCGGCCGATGCTGAACCGGGCGGTGCGGCGGACGTATCCGCCGGGTTCGACGTTCAAGGTGGTCACCGCGGCGGCGGCGCTGGACGCCGGGGTGGTGGGGAACCTGGACAGGCCGACGGACTCCCCCGACCCGTACACCCTGCCGGGGACGAGGACCCGGCTGACCAACGGGTCCGAGGGGTGCGAGGACGCCTCGGTGCGGGAGGCGTTCGTCTGGTCCTGCAACACGGTGTTCGCCAAGCTGGGGGTGACCACCGGGGTGGAGAGGATGAGGGCGACGGCCGAGGCCTTCGGCTTCAACGACCCGGACGTACGGATCCCGTTCCGGGTGGCGCGCAGCACCTTCGACACCACGGTGGACCGGGCGCAGCTCGCGCTGTCGTCGATCGGGCAGTACAACACCCGGGCGACCCCGCTGCAGATGGCGATGGTCGCGGCGGCCGTGGCGGGCGGCGGGCAGGTGCGGGAGCCGTACCTGGTGGAGCGGACCACGCGGGCGGGCGGCAGCACGGTGTCGACGGCGGGTTCCCGTCCGGTACGGCGGGCCATGTACCCGGCGACGGCGACGCGGCTGCGGGAGCTGATGCGGGGCGTGGTGGAGGACGGCACCGGCACGAAGGCCGCGATCCCCGGTGCGATCGTGGGCGGCAAGACCGGCACCGCCCAGCACGGGCTGGGCAACTCCGGGACGCCGTACGCCTGGTTCATCTCCTGGGCGCGGGGCGGTGCGGACATGGAGGCGAAGGTGGCGGTCGCGGTCGTGGTCGAGGACGCGGCGGCGAACCGGCGGGAGATCAGCGGCGGCGGGACGGCGGCGCCGATCGCGCGGGCGGTGATGGAGGCGGTGCTGAACTCGTAGGTCAAACAGCCCACTTGGTGAGACGGGGGTGCCGGAGCGACACGTTCCCTACCTAACGTCCGGTACATGACCGATACCGCGTACGAACTCGCCCAGGTGAACATCGCCCGCCTCAAGGCTCCGCTGGACTCCCCTCAGTTGAAGGACTTCGTCGACGGTCTCGACCCGGTGAACGCCGACGCGGAGGCCGCAGGCGGCTTCGTCTGGCGTCTGAAGGGCGAGGGGGGTGACGCGACGGACATCGCCGCCTTCGGCGACTCCTGGCTGATCCTCAACCTGTCCGTGTGGCGGGACACCGACGCGTTGACGGCGTTCATGTACCAGGGCCGCCACCGGGAGATGCTGGCGCGGCGGCGGGAGTGGTTCGAGCGCGTCGAGGAGGCGATGGTCGCGCTGTGGTGGGTCCCGGCGGGCCACCGCCCGACGGTCGCGGAGGCCGAATCCCGCCTCCTCCACCTCCGCACCAACGGCCCGACCCCGCACGCCTTCACCCTGCGGACGTCGTTCCCGCCGGAATCGTCGGCACCGGTGACGGGCGAGGTACCGGAGGGGCTGGGCTGCTCGGCCTAGGAACGACGGCGGTCGACGGCCGTGAGGTCGATGTCGACAGGGAACGGCACGGTGAGCTCGAGGCGGTCGCGGAAGATGCCGACCGGCCCGTAGGCCTGAGTCGCGGGGTCGCGTTCGTAGACGTGGACCACAGGAAGCCCCTCGTTCGCCTCCACGCGCCAGTAGTGCGGAATCCCCGCCTTCGCGTACTTCCGGGGTTTGACCTCACGGTCCCGTTCCTCCGAGTCCTCGGAGACGACCTCGACGGCCAGGAAGACGTCCTGGGGCAGGAGCCTTGTCCCTTTCGGCCCTTCGTCGGCACCGGCACGGGCCACCAGGACGTCGGGCTCCGGACGGTTCCGCCTGTCGAGGGTCACCGTGAATGAGCAGTAGACGACGCATTCCTCCGGCGCCTGCTCGTAGAGGGCGCGATCCAACAGGCTGACCGTGCGTGCGTGGAATCGGGTCTGCGGACTCGCGAAGACGAGGCTCCCGTCGAGCAGCTCCGTACGCCGGGGCAGGTTGGGGAGCTCGTCCAGGTCGTCCGCCACCCAGCCGCCCTCCGGCGGACGAGGCCACTCGTGATCGTCGTCCAGCCCGAAGTCACGTGTGGCTCTCATGGTCGCTCCTGTGCACGGAAGTCCGCTCGGCGTGGCCAGTGTATCCAGCGAGACAGGACGGACGGGATTCATCGACGACAAGTCCCGCCCGAGGGATTGACGACCTTGCTGACAGGCAGTCTCATAAGGGGGTGACCCTCCGGTAACCCGAGACGCCCCGAGGTGGAACCGTCATGACGACCTTGTCCGAAGCCGACGCGATCGATGGTCTGCGGGACGCGCTCGGGACGCTCAAGGACCGGGAGCAGGTGGCCCTGAGACTGCTCGAGTCCTCCGCGAAGCACTCCTTCGACCCGGACAGGGAGCTGGACTGGGAGGCGCCCTTCGAGGAGGGCAAGTGGTTCTGGCCGCCGGAGCTGGTGTCGCTGTACGGCACCCCGATGTGGAAGCGGATGAGCGAGGAGCAGCGCCTCCTGCTCTCGGGGCACGAGGCGGCGGCGCTGGCCTCGCTCGGCATCTGGTTCGAGCTGATCCTGATGCAGCTCCTGGTCCGGCACATCTACGACAAGTCCGCCACCAGCGCGCACGTGCGCTACGCCCTCACCGAGATCGAGGACGAGTGCCGGCACTCCAAGATGTTCGCCCGGCTGATCGCGCGCGGCGGCACGCCCTGGTACCCGGTGAGCCGCGTCCACCAGAACCTCGGCCGGCTCTTCAAGACGATCTCCACCACCCCCGGCTCCTTCACCGCGACCCTGCTCGGCGAGGAGGTCCTGGACTGGATGCAGCGGCTGACCTTCCCGGACGAGCGGGTCCAGCCGTTGATCCGGGGCGTCACGCGCATCCATGTGATCGAGGAGGCCCGGCACGTGCGGTACGCCCGTGAGGAGCTGCGGCGCCAGATGGTGACCGCGCCGAAGTGGTCGCAGGAGTTCACCCGGGTCACCTCCGGGGAGTTCGCCCGGGTGTTCTCCGTGGCCTTCGTGAACCCCGAGGTGTACACGAACGTCGGCCTGGACCGGCGCGCGGCCGTCGCCCAGGTCAGGGCGAGCGCCCACCGCCGGGAGGTGATGCAGCAGGGCTCGAAGCGGCTCACGGACTTCCTGGACGACATCGGTGTGCTGCGCGGAGTCGGACGGAAGCTGTGGCGGTCGTCGGGGCTGCTCGCGTAGACGGGCGCCCGCACCCGCCCCCCCCGAACGGCTCACTGCCACGCGGCGCAGCCGCACATCGAGCACAGCCTCGACGGCATCGGCGTACCGCGCGGAGCCGGACGGGAGCCGCAGCAGTCGTCGGGACCGCTCGCCCAGACGGGCGGGCGGATACCCTGCGGGCATGACCTCGCAGGCCCCCACCCCCGCCTACCGGCGGCTCAGTGTCGAGGAGCGCCGCAGCCAGTTGCTCGAGGCCGCGCTCTCCCTCTTCGCCCACCGCGCCCCGGAGGACGTCTCCCTGGACGACGTGGCGGAGGCGGCCGGCGTGTCACGCCCCCTGGTGTACCGGTACTTCCCGGGCGGCAAGCAGCAGCTCTACGAGGCCGCCCTCCGCTCCGCCGCCGACGAGCTGGGGCACTGCTTCGACGAACCGCACGAGGGCCCGCTGCTGTCCCGGCTGTCCCGCGCCCTCGACCGCTACCTCGCCTTCGTCGACCGGCACGACACCGGGTTCAGCGCGCTGCTCCAGGGCGGGAGCGTCGTGGAGACCTCCCGTACGACCGCCATCGTGGACGGCGTACGGCGGGCCGCCGCCGAGCACGTCCTCAGCCACCTCGGGGTCACGGAGCCCGGACGCCGGCTCCGGATGACCGTCCGGATGTGGATCACCGCCGTGGAGGCGGCCTCGCTGATCTGGCTCGACGAGGACAAACAGCCGCCCCTGGACGAACTGCGGGACTGGCTCGTGGAGCAGTTCGTGGCGGTGCTGACGGTGACCGCGCGGCGCGACGCGCAGGCCGACGCACTGGTGCGGGAGCTGGCCGCGGACCTCTGACGGCCCGCGCGTCGCCGACACTGGGGGCGTGAAGAGCGAAGACACCCCCTTCGAGGGCGGACCCATGGACGGGCGCGTGCTGCCCGTGCTGCTGGGCATCACCGGGCACCCGCCGAAGACGTACCGCATCCCCGTCCCGGCCCCGGACGGCGGCCCGCCCACCGTGCTGGTCTACCGGCGGGCGCCCCGGGCGCGGAGCGCGCGGACCGGGCTGACGCGGGGCTGGAAGTACCTGTACGACCCCACGGGGCGGGCCGGCGACGGCCGGAAGTGGCCGTGGTCGAGGCCCGCGCACGGTCCGGACGCCACGCCGGAGGGCAAGCCGGACGACGCCGACGGGTGACCGGGTTGCGCCGAACCGCGCACACTCGGCGAGCGGACCGCGGACACCCGCCCGATGCTCGCGGTGCGGAGCGGACGAGCCGCCCCGCGCCGGAGGTGATGGAGTGTCAGGAAAGCTGCTGCGTCTGGTGTGTACGGCGGTACTGGCGGCCGGGGCCGTCCTCGCGCCCGTGCCCGCGGCGGCCGTCCCGGAACCGGGCGGCGGCGACGCCGGCTCCGACGGCCGTTCCGTCGCCGAGCTGCTGACGGAGCTTCAGACCCTGTACCGGGAGGCCGAGAAGGCCACCGAGACCTACAACGCCACCGAGGAACGGCTGAGGAGGCAGCGTGCCGAGACCGCGCGGCTGGAGCGCGCCCTCGCCCGCACCCGGCTCTCCCTGCACGACAGCCGGGGCGCGGCCGGACGGCTGGCCCGCCAGCAGTACCAGAGCGTCACCGGCCTCTCCCCCTACGTACGGCTGCTGCTGGCACGTGATCCGCAGCGCGCGCTCGAGCAGGGGCACGTGATCGGGCGGCTGGCGCGGGAGCGGGCGGAGACGGTGGGCCGGCTGACCGGCGACGAGCGGGAGGCCGAGGCGCTGGCCCGCCGGGCGCGCAAGGCCCTCGGCGCCCGGCTCGCCCTCACCGAGCGGCGCGGGAAGCAGCGGGACGAGGTCCGCGAACGGCTCCGCGCGGTCGAGGAACTCCTCGCCTCGCTCACCGCCGAGCAGCTCGCCGCCCTGGCCGAGCTGGAGCGGGGCAACACGGCAGAGGCGCAGGAGGAGCTGGTGGCCTCCGGCGCGCTGGGCAGCGGCGGCACTCCTCCCTCGGCGGCGGGCGAACGGGCCGTGCGGTACGCCGTGGAGCAGCTCGGGAAGCCGTACGCGTGGGGTGCGGAGGGGCCCGCCGCGTACGACTGCTCGGGGCTGACCTCCGAGGCGTGGGCCGCCGCCGGGACGCCGGTCCCCCGGACCAGCCAGGAGCAGTGGGCGCGGCTGGAGCGGGTGCCGCTGGACGAGCTGCGGCCGGGTGACCTCGTCGTGTACTTCCCGGAGGCCACGCACGTCGCCCTCTACCTCGGCGACGGCATGGTGGTGCAGGCACCCCGCCCCGGCGCGCGGATCAAGGTCTCCCCGATCGCGGCCAACCCGGTGCTGGGCGCCGTACGCCCCGACCCGGACGGGGAGCCCGTACGGCGGTACGTGCCGCCGGAGCTCCCCGACGGGGCGACGGAGGGGCCCGACGGGGGTTACGCGCCGGCCGCGCCCGAGACCTCCATCAGGTATCCCTCGGCCTTCTTCGGGTCGTAGAAGAAGTTCTCGAAGTCGGCCGGGTCGTCGAAGCCGTTGGCGAAGCGGTCCGCGACGGGCTGGAGCTGTCCGGCGGCGCCGAGGAGGTTCAGGATGTGCTCCGGCGGCGGGGCGAGCATGGCGTTCGTCCACTTGGTGACGTGCTGGGCCACGTCCCAGTAGCGGTCGAAGGTCTGCTGCATCCAGGCCTCGTCGAACTCCTTGTCGCCGTGCTCCAGGATCGAGGCGAGGTAGGAGGCGGCGCACTTGGAGGCGGAGTTGGAGCCCTGGCCGGTGATCGGGTCGTTGGCGACGACCACGTCGGCGACCCCGAGGACGAGTCCGCCGGAGGGCAGCCGGCCGATGGGGTTGCGGACGGTGGGGGCGTAGCGGCCGGCGAGGGTGCCGCCGGCGTCGGTCAGTTCGGCCTTGGTGGCCCGCGCGTACTCCCAGGGGAGGAACCGCTCCATGAGTTCCAGGGTCAGGGAGAGGTGTTCCGAGGGGTCCTTGACGTCCTTGAAGGCGTCCAGCGGGCCGCCGGGTATGCCCTCCCAGAACAGGATGTCGGCGCGGCCCGAGGTGGTGAGGGTCGGCATGACGAACATCTCGCCGACGCCGGGGACCAGGTTGCAGCGGACCGCCTCCGTGTCCGGGTGCTCCGGACGCGGGCCGAGGCCGTGGACGTAGGCGACGGCGAGGGCGCGCTGCGGCTCGCTGTACGGGGAGCGCTCCGGGTCGCGGGCGAACATCTGCACGAGCTCGCCCTTGCCCGCCGAGACGAGGACCAGGTCGTACGTGCGGGAGAAGTAGTCGAGGTCGCCGACCGCCGCGCCGTGGATGACGAGCTGGCCGCCGCGCTGGGCGAAGGTCTCCATCCAGCCGGCCATCTTCACCCGCTGGTCCACCGACTGCGCGAACCCGTCGAGCCGGCCCAGCCAGTCGATCGCGCGCTGCGAGGGGCCCGGGTCGAAGGAGCCGGGGGCCGCCACCGAGACGCCGAGTCCCTCGATCTTCGGGGCCTGGGACTCCCAGAAGTTCAGCTGGAGGTCGCGCTCGTGCTGGAGTGCCGTGTGGAACATGCACTGCGTCGACATGACCCGTCCGGCGCGGATCTCGTCCGCGGTCCGGTTGGACATCAGGGTGACCTCGTACCCGTGCGACTGGAGGCCGAGGGCGAGCTGGAGACCGGACTGGCCGGCTCCGACGACGAGTATCTTCCGCATACGGGGGATGCTCCTAAGGGGGCTGCTCGAGGATGGCTCGGGGATTACTCGGGGGTTTCGTCGAGCGCGTGGCCCACGAGGGACAGGAGGGTCTCGATGACCGAGATCCGGCGGCGCGCGTCCATGATCATGACAGGTATGTGTGCGGGGATCGTCAACGCCTCCCGCACGTCCTCGGCGTCGAACCGCTCACTGCCGTCGAAGTGGTTGACCGCGACGACGTACGGCAGTCCGCAGCTCTCGAAGTAGTCCAGCGCCGGCCAGCAGTCCTTCAGGCGGCGGGTGTCGGCCATCACGACGGCGCCGATCGCGCCGCGCACCAGGTCGTCCCACATGAACCAGAACCGCTGCTGGCCCGGTGTGCCGAACAGGTAGAGCACCAGGTCGTCGTCGAGCGTGATGCGGCCGAAGTCCATGGCCACGGTGGTGGTCAGCTTGCCGGGCGTGGCGGTGAGGTCGTCGGTCCCCTCGCTCGCCTCGGTCATCAGCGCCTCGGTCTGCAGGGGCGTGATCTCCGAGACGGAGGTGACCAGCGTGGTCTTGCCGACGGCGAACCCGCCCGCCACCACTATCTTCGTGGCGACGGGCGCGCGGGTACGGTCCGTCTGCCAGGGCAGCAGCGGCTCGTCGCCCTCTTCCGTGAGCGGGGAGACGCCGTGCGCGACGTCAGAGACGACGGAGTCCACTCAGCACCCTTTCCAGCAGCGCGCGGTCCGGGCGGCCCGTGCCGTGGCCGGTTCCCGTTCCGTAGACACGGATCTTTCCCTGGTCCGCGAGGTCGCTGAGGAGGACGCGGACCACGCCGAGCGGCATCCTCAGCAGCGCGGCGATCTCGGCCACCGTTCGCATGCGGCGGCACAGTTCGACGATGGCCCGCATCTCCGGCATCACGCGGGAGGTGAGGTTGCCGTTCGTCAGTTCCCTGCGCTCCCCGGCGGCTTCGAGCGCGGCGGTGGCGCCGACGAACGTCTCGACGAGCAGGACGTGGCCGAAGCGGGTGCGGCCGCCGGTGAGCGAGTAGGGGCGGACCCGGGCGGGTTTGCGGTCGCCGCCGCGGACCGGGAGCAGTTTCCTGGACTTGCTCATCGGGAACCCCCGGTGGACTCGCTCTCCAGGGATTGGCGCAGCTCGCTGCGGAGTTCCGGGGTCAGGACATGGCCGGCGCGGCCGACGAACAGGGCCATGTGGTACGCCACCACGCTCATGTCGCACTCCGCGGAGCCGTGCACGCCGAGCAGGGAGCCGTCGCTGATGGACATCACGAACAGGCTGCCCTCGTCCATCGCCACCATCGTGTGCTTGACCGGACCGAAGTCCATCAGCTTCGAGGCACCGACGGTCAGGCTGCCGATGCCGGAGACGACGGTGGCCAGGTCGGCGGCGGAGCCGCGGGGGCCGGTGCGTCTCGCGCTCCGCGCGTCGCGGGCCTCGGTGTTGCGGGAGTCGTCGGACGACAGCAGGAGCAGGCCGTCGGAGGAGACCACCGCGACGGAGAGGATGCCGGGCACCTCCTCGACGAGGTTGCTCAACAGCCAGTGCAGGTTGCGGGCCTCACTGCTCAGTCCGACAGTACTGGGCGACGCGGTCAACTGCTTGCCTCCTCGACTGTGCCCCCCGTGGTCTCTTCGGATGTGCCGGCCGGGCCGGACGGCGCCTGGTGGCCACCGGTCCGTTCGGCGAGTTCCGCCTCGACGTCCCGGCGTCCGGCGTCCGCCCCCTGGCGGAAACCGCCGAGCCGGCGGCGCAGGGCCTCGGCGTCCACGGAACCGGTACGCGGGCGCGGGGCCGCGACGGGCGCGGTGATCCGGGGCGTGCGCTTGGGCAGCCCCTTGGCCGTGACCGGTTCCTCGTCCCCGTCCTCGTTCCCGTCTCCGTCGGCGACACGCGCGTGCTCCGTGTCACCGCCGGCTTCGGCTTCGGGGTGAGTCCCGGGCCCGGCGTCCGTGCCGGGCGTGTCCCTGGGGGACGCGACCGGGTGAGCGGTGTCCTCCGGGTCCTCACCGGCCGGCCGGCTCGCGGCACCGGACGGGGACTCCTCGTCCGCGGCCGCGTGACCGGCGCCCGGGCGGACGGTGTCGTCCGCGCCCCCGGCGAACGGCTGCGCGGCGGCGCCCGCGGCCTCGTCACCGCCCGCGTGCCCCGCCCCCGGGCGAACGCTCTCGCCCTCCGCCCGGCCGACGGCGTCGGTACCGGGCTCGGCGGAGGCGGCAGGTCCGGTTCCGGCCTCGGCTCCCCGGGCGCCGGGGACGGCCGTGCGGTCGGCGCCGGCGCCGTGGTCCCGGGCGGCTTCCGGCTCGTCGGCCGCCTCCGGCTGCACCGGGATCAGCAACTCCATCGTGACCTCGGCGGGCCGCTCGGCCGGCGCGTCGCCGCCCTCACGCCCAGCGAGACCGCTCGCGGACTCGTCCCCGCGGCCGGGCGCGGACTCCTCCGCCTCCCCGGCAGGGGCCTTCGCGTCCGCCGGACCGTCGTCACCGTCCGGCTGGGCGTCCTCCGCGGGTGCCTGCGCGGACTGCCCGGCCGAGCCCCTCGCGGGGGTCTTCGCGAGGGTCTCCGCGGGGGCCGGCGAGGACCCCTCCGCGCCGTCCGCCGCCGGCGACTCCGCCGACGCGCCCGGTGTCCCGTCACCGGGTGCGCCCTGGCGGCGTACCGCCTTCTCCGCCAGGGCGACCAGCGGGTCGTCCGACTCCGTACGGCCATGGAGGACGTTGGAGTTGGCCTCGGCGTCGGCGCCCGGGAGGGTGTACGTGGAGGTGGCGCCGGTGACGGAGGCGGGGACCGCGCCGGGGGCGGCGGGTGCCAGCAGGGGCTCGGGGAGGACGACGACCGCGGCGATGCCGCCCTGCTTCTGCTCGCGCAGCTTGACCCGCACCCCGTGCCGGTGGGCGAGCCGGGCCACGACGTACAGGCCGAGCCCGAGACCGTCCTCGGCCTCCGCGTCGTAGGTGACCTCCGGGTCGAAGTCGGACAGCCGGGCGTTGAGCCGCTCCAGCCGCTCCCCGGTCATGCCGATGCCCTCGTCCCGGACGGAGAGCATGACCTCGCCGCTCTCCAGCAGCCAGCCGGAGATCTCGACGGGCAGGTCGGGCGGGGAGAACGAGGTGGCGTTCTCCATGAGCTCGGCCAGCAGGTGGGACAGGTCGTCCGCGGCGAACCCGGCGATGTGCGCGTGCGGCGGCAGCGCGGCGATCCGGACCCGCTCGTACCGCTCGATCTCGCTGACCGCGGCCCGTACGACGTCCACCAGCGGAACCGGGCCCGCCGTGTGCCGGCCGTGCTCGGTGCCGGCGAGGACCAGGAGGTTCTCGCTGTGCCGGCGCATCACCGTGGCGAAGTGGTCGAGCTTGAACAGGGTGGCCAGCCGGTCCGGGTCGTCCTCGCGCTCCTCCAGCCCCTCGATGACGCCGAGCTGACGCTCGACCAGTCCGAGGGTGCGCAGGGCGAGGTTGACGAACGTACCGCCGATGCCGGCGCGCAGCCGCTCCAGGTGGGCGGCGGACTCGGCGAGTTCGGTGCGCAGTTCCTCGCGGGCGTCGGCCATCTTCTGCCGCTGGCCCACGAGGTGCTTGCGGTCGGCCTCCAGGGTGGCGATCCGCTCGGCGAGGGCGGCGGCGCGCGTGTGCAGGGCGTTGACGGAGCGGACGACCTGGGCGAACTCGTCGTTGCGGCCGGTGAAGGCGACCGGCTCCTGGCCGGTGAGGTCCTCCGCCTCGGCGAGGCGGGCGGAGCCCCGGCGCAGCACCGACAGCGGGCGTGTCAGGGTGCGGGCCATCGCCGTGGCGATGCCGATCGCGAGCAGCATCAGGGCGCCGAGGACGGCGATCCGGATCTCCAGCGCGGTGACGTCGTCGTCGCGGAGCCGGGCGAGGTCCTTGGTGCGCTGGTCGAAGAGCGCGGACTCGACGCCGCGCATCGTGTCGATCCGCGCGGTGAGCGCGTCCCGCAGCTTCTTGACGCTGGTGCCGAGATCGTCGTCGGAGAGCGTGGGCTCGTCGGTGAGGCGGGCCAGGTACTTCTCCGCGGTCTCGACCTCGGGTCCGGTGACCGTGGAGTCGTAGGAGCCGCGGGCGCTCCTGGGCGCGGTCTCGCGGAAGTCGGCGAGGGCCGCGTCGGAGCGCAGCCGGGCCTGGAGCGCGGCGGCGGTCAGCTCGTCGCGCCGCTTCGTGTCGGCGTCCGAGGAGCCGGTGACCGTGGACGGCAGGCCGGTGATCGGGTCGATCACGGTCTCGGTGGTGGCCGGCACGTTCAGCGCGGCGAGCAGCAGTCCGCGGGTGGCGGCGGCCTGCTGGACGGCGGAGTCCAGTTCGGTGAGCGCGTGGGCGCCCGAGCCGGCGCGGGGCGGGGTCTGCTCCGCGAGCTGTTCGGCGAGCCGGTGCAGCAGGGTGACGGCGGTGGAGTACGCCTGATGCGCTTCGAGGGCGCTGCTCTTGCCCGTGAGCGCCGCTCTGCGCACGGTGGCGACGGCGTCGAGGCCGTCGCGCAGCTCCTGCGGCATGTCGGCGTCGGTGCGCAGCTCCTCGACCTGCCGGTCGACGCGGGCGCTGTGGTCCTCGGAGGGCGCCTTGGACTCGGGGCGGCCGGCCGCGATGTAGGGGACGACCTCGTCGCGCTCGTCGGCGAGGGAGTGCGCCAGGGTGAGGGCGTCCTGGGTCTGCTCGGCGAGCGTCACCAGGTCCTGTGAGTCCTTGAGCTGCCCGGAGGCCGTGAGTACGGAGGGTGCCCCGGCCGCGGCGATCGCGGCGGCCACCACGGCCACGGCGACGATGAGCCGGTTGCGTACATGGGTGGGGCGACCCCTGCCGACGGTGGGCTTCCGCTCCGCGTCCCCCGTGGGGGCCGTCTGCTTGCCTGTGCGACGAGGCCGCGACTTCTGCACCGGTGCTCGCATTCCTGACTCGTGTACCCGTGGGTCCGGGTGACGCTCCGTCAACGGGTGCGGGCGTTCACCCCGAGCTCTTGACCGCGCTCGGACAGCGAGGCGCCCCCATCGCTCCCCGACCCTCCCAGTGAGCGTGGACAGTGGATGCGCATCACCTGACCCGCCACTCGAAGGAGTGAACCCCGGAGGTGAGTTGAGGGGCAAGTTCCGCCGGCTCCCGCAGCGGCCCCGCGCGGCACGCCGGTTGGACGTCTGCGGCGGGCGGTGGCAATATTCGCCGCCACGTCTTCCCGGAGCACTGTATTCCCTCCCAAACCAGGCGCCTGACCTGCGCCGCTGCGGGTATCCGGCGACCGGCGAGGGCCTTTCGCGGCCCTTGTGAAGGGGTCGTGCAGACTGACGGGATGCGTACGGAGCTTGTCTCGGAGCCCGGTGACCCCGGCCGCCCCAACGAGGACTTCGCGAGCGTCGGTCTTCCGGCCTCCGGACAGGGCGGTTCGCTCGTGGTGCTGGACGGGGTCACGCCACCGGGGGACGGCGGCGGATGTCTGCATTCCGTGCCCTGGTTCACCGCGCGGCTGGGCGGGGCGCTGACCGAACTGACCGTTTCCCTCCCGGATGTGCCCCTGGCCGAGCTGCTGTCCCGGGCCCTCGCGCGTACCGCCGCCGGTCACGCGGCAACCTGTGACCTTTCTCACCCCCGTACGCCGCAGGCGACCGTGGTGCTGGCCCGCTGGTCACCGGCCTCGGTGGACTACCTGGTGCTGTCCGACTCGGCCCTGCTCGTCGAGTCCCCCGACGGGACGGTCACCCCGTTCCTGGACGACCGGCTGGACCGGCTGCCCCGCTCGGCGCTGGCCTCCCACACCCTGGTGGACACCACGCTGCGCAACAAGGAGGGCGGCTTCTTCACCGCGGCGGCGGATCCCTCGGTGGCCTCCCGCGCGGTCACCGGTTCGCTGCCGCGCGACGGGGTGCGCGCCCTGGCCGCCCTGACGGACGGTGCGGCGCGCTGGGTGGAGAGGTTCCACGAGGGCGACTGGGCGGACTGCCTCACCCTGGTCCGCGAGGAGGGCGCCCGGTCCCTGGTGGACCGCGTACGGACCCTGGAACGGGCGGACGCGGACCGGATACCGCCGCGCCGCGGCAAGACGCACGACGACGCGACGGTGGTGTACGCCGAGCTGTCACCCCGTCGGCTGTAGCCCGTACGGGGTCACTTCTCCATGCCCCGGTTGAGCTGGTTCAGCAGCCGGGCGAGTTCCGTGACCTCGGCGGGGTCCCAGTCGGCGAGCCGGCCGGCGTAGCGCGCGCGGCGGGCCTCGCGGACCCTGCGGACCCGTTCGTGGCCCTCCCGCGTGAGGGCGATCAGCCAGGCGCGGCCGTCGGCGGGGTCCGGCTCGCGGGCGACGAGGCCGAGCTGCTCCAGCGCGCGAAGCTGACGCGACATCGTCGCCTTGCCGACGCCGATGTAGGCGGCGAGCTCGGTGGCCCGCTGCCGGCCGCACTCATCCAGACGGACCAGCAGCCCGTACGCGGACGGCTCCAGGTCGGGATGGACCGCGCGGGCCATCTCCCCCTGACTGGCCCGGGCGCGCCGCAGCAGCACCGTCAACTCGCGTTCCAGCGCCAGGAATCCCGGCTGGTCCACACCCGGTGCGGGCTCCGGGGAGGCGGCGCGCTCTTCGCCGCGGTGTCCTTGTTCGTGCACGTCTGCCCCTGCTTCGGTTTTCCGGTCCGACGAGTTTCCCGCCAAGTGGCGACGTCGCCGCGGCTCCACCAGTATTTCGCAGGCGTGGACCAATGACGGCCGGGGCCACCTCCCGCCTCATGCGGACAGCGGGGAGGACGCCCCGTCCCCGTCGTGGTCCGCGTGCGCGGTTTCCTCACCGGGCGATCGCGCGGCATGCCCACCACCTGGGACGTGGGCCACATTCCGGGTTCGCCCCACACCGACCTTTCGGAGATGCGTCATGCCCGTACACAGATCCGGTCTCCTCCGCATACGCGCGCTCGCGACCGCCGGCGCGGTCCTGCTCGCGGTGCTCTCCCTCCCCCACCCGGCCGCCGCGGCCGGATCCGCCCCCACCGTGCCTCCGCGCGGCTCCGCCCGCATGGGCATGGGCGTCGCCGCCCACGACGGCAGCGGCGGCCTGCCCACCGTCCGCTCCACCCGGACGGAGGGGGTGGACGTCTCCAGCCACCAGGGCGACGTCGCCTGGACGACCCTGTGGAACAGCGGGGTCCGCTGGGCCTACGCCAAGGCCACGGAGGGGACGTACTACACCAACCCGTACCACTCGCAGCAGTACGGCGGCTCCTACGACGTCGGCATGGTCCGCGGCGCCTACCACTTCGGCACGCCCGACACGGCGAGCGGCGCCGCCCAGGCCGACTACTTCGTCGACCGCGGCGGCGGCTGGTCGGCGGACGGGCGGACCCTGCCGGGCGTGCTCGACATCGAGTGGAACCCGTACGGCGACGCCTGCTACGGCAAGTCGCAGAGCGCGATGGTGAGCTGGATCCGCGACTTCCTGGACCAGTACCGGTACCGCACCGGCCGGGACGCCGTCCTCTACACGGCCACCAGCTGGTGGAAGCAGTGCACCGGCAACTACGCCGGCTTCGCCGCCACCACCCCGCTGTGGATCGCCCGGTACGCCTCCACCGTGGGCGAGCTGCCCGCGGGCTGGAGCACGTACACGATGTGGCAGTACACCTCGACCGGCCCGACCGTCGGGGACCACGACCTCTTCAACGGCACCCTGGACCGGGTGCGGACCTTCGCGCTGGGCTGACCCGGCCGGTCCCCGCCGGGCGGCACGGAAGCCGTCGGCGACGCCGGCGGCAGGACGCCGAGGGGAGCGGTCCACGGATGCGCCGGCGGCGGCCGGGCGTGGCGAAGGCCCGGGCCTCCCTCACGGGACCCGGGCCTTCCCTCATCCGGCCGCGTCCGTCACGCCGCGACCGGAATCTCGGGCGCCGCGCCGTGGGTGGCCGGCGACAGCGCCAGTTCCAGGACCTGGCGGACGTCGGTGACGGCGTGGACGTCGAGCTTGTCCAGCACCTCCGCCGGGACGTCGTCCAGGTCGGGCTCGTTGCGCTTGGGGATGATGACGGTGGTGATCCCCGCGCGGTGCGCGGCGAGCAGCTTCTGCTTCACCCCGCCGATCGGCAGCACCCGCCCGGTCAGCGAGACCTCGCCGGTCATCGCCACGTCGGTGCGGACCAGCCGGCCGGAGAGCAGCGAGGCCAGGGCGGTGGTCATGGTGACGCCCGCGCTCGGGCCGTCCTTGGGGACCGCGCCCGCCGGGAAGTGGATGTGCACGCCCCGGTCCTTCAGGTCGCCCACCGGGAGCTCCAGTTCGGCGCCGTGACTGCGCAGGAAGCTCAGCGCGATCTGCGCGGACTCCTTCATCACGTCACCGAGCTGGCCGGTCAGGGTCAGCCCCGCCGCGCCCGTCTCCGGGTCGGCCAGGGACGCCTCCACGTAGAGGACGTCCCCGCCGGCACCGGTCACGGCGAGCCCGGTGGCGACACCGGGGACGGCGGTACGGCGCTCGGCCGGGTCCTGGGCGGACTCGGGCACGTGGTGCGGACGGCCGATCAGGTCCCGCAGGTCGCCGTCGGTCACGGTGAAGGGCAGCTTCCGCTCACCCAGTTCGTGCTGGGCGGCGATCTTGCGCAGCAGCCGCGCGACGGACCGCTCCAGGGTGCGCACGCCCGCCTCGCGCGTGTACTCGCCGGCCAGCTTGCGCAGCGCGCCCTCGTCGATCGTCACCTCGTCCCCGTCCAGTCCGGCGCGCTCGAGCTGGCGCGGGAGCAGGTGGTCGCGGGCGATGACGACCTTCTCGTCCTCGGTGTAGCCGTCGAGGCGGACCAGCTCCATGCGGTCGAGCAGGGCCTCCGGGATGGCCTCCAGGACGTTGGCCGTCGCGAGGAACACCACGTCGGACAGGTCGAGCTCGACCTCCAGGTAGTGGTCCCGGAAGGTGTGGTTCTGCGCCGGGTCGAGGACCTCGAGCAGCGCCGCGGCCGGGTCGCCGCGGAAGTCGGAGCCCACCTTGTCGATCTCGTCGAGGAGCACGACCGGGTTCATCGAGCCGGCTTCCTTGATCGCCCGCACGATCCGGCCGGGCAGCGCGCCGACGTACGTACGGCGGTGGCCGCGGATCTCGGCCTCGTCGCGGACGCCGCCGAGGGCGACGCGGACGAACTTGCGGCCCATCGCGTGGGCGACGGACTCGCCGAGGGACGTCTTGCCGACGCCGGGCGGGCCGACCAGGGCCAGTACGGCACCGCCGCGCCGGCCGCCGACCACGCCGAGCCCCCGGTCGTTGCGCCGCTTGCGCACCGCCAGGTACTCGGTGATCCGCTCCTTCACGTCCTGCAGGCCCGCGTGCTCGGCGTCCAGTACGGCGCGGGCGCCCTGGATGTCGTACGCGTCCTCGGTGCGCTCGCTCCACGGCATCTCCAGGACCGTGTCGAGCCAGGTGCGGATCCAGGAGCCCTCGGGCGACTGGTCGGAGGCGCGCTCCAGCTTGTCGACCTCCTTGAGCGCGGCCTCGCGGACCTTCTCGGGGAGATCGGCGGCCTCGACGCGGGCCCGGTAGTCGTCGGACTCCTCGCCCTCCTGTTCGCCGTTGAGCTCGCGCAGCTCCTTGCGTACGGCCTCGAGCTGGCGGCGCAGCAGGAACTCGCGCTGCTGCTTGTCGACGCCCTCCTGGACGTCCTTGGCGATGGTCTCGGCGACGTCCTGCTCGGCGAGGTGGTCGCGCAGTTGCTGGGTGGCGAGCTTGAGCCGGGCCACCGGGTCGGTGGTCTCCAGCAGGGCGGTCTTCTGTTCGGTGGTCAGGAACGGCGAGTAACCGGAGTTGTCGGCGAGCGCGGAGACGTCGTCGATGGCCTGGACCCGGTCGACGACCTGCCAGGCGCCGCGCTTGCGCAGCCAGGCGGTGGCGAGCGCCTTGTACTCCTTGACGAGTTCGGTCACGTGTCCCGGCAGCGGCTCGGGCACGGTCTCGTCGATCCGGGTGCCCTCCACCCACAGCGCCGCGCCCGGCCCGGTCGTACCGGCGCCGATGCGCACGCGGCCCCGGCCGCGGATCAGTGCGCCGGGATCGCCGTCGGCCAGCCGGCCGACCTGCTCGACCGTGCCCAGCACACCGGTGCCGGCGTAGGTCCCGTCGACGCGTGGCACCAGGAGCACCCGGGGCTTGCCCGGTTCGTCGCGGGCGGCGGCCTGGGCGGCCTCCACCGCGGCGCGCACCTCGGAATCACTCAGGTCCAGCGGAACCACCATCCCGGGCAGCACGACCTCGTCGTCGAGCGGCAGCACGGGCAGGGCGAGCGGTGTGGACTCAGCAGCCATGATCTCCCCTTCGGCAGTCAAGTTGAGCTATGCCGACTCAATGCATGTGAGCCGCCGAATGTTCCCAAGAGGCCGTTCGCTCTGAGCGATCACCGCCTGCGGGTGCCGAAGCCGTGAACGCCGGGAAAACGAAGCTGCCAGGATGAACGCATGTCCACCCCGTACGACATTCCCGATGCCCCCGAAGTCCTGGACCGCCGCGAGGGCCCGTACGGCGAGGTCGTGCTGCGCAGGCACGGTGACCTGCTGCAGATCATCGCCAACGGCTGCTTCCTGATGGACACCTCCGACGGCCGTTCGGAGCGGCGGCTCGTCGACGCCGCCCTGGCCGCCCTCGACGCGCGCGTGACGGAGCCGCACGTCCTGATCGGCGGCCTCGGGGTGGGCTTCTCGCTCGCACACGCCGCCGGGCAGCCCCGGTGGGGACGGATCGCCGTGGTGGAGCGCGAGCCGGCGATCGTCGAGTGGCACCGCGCGGGACCGCTGTCCGGGCTCTCCGCGCGGGCCCTCGCCGATCCGCGCACGGAGATCGTCGACGCGGACCTCGTCCGTTATCTCGATGAGACATCGGACACGTTCGACGCGCTCTGTCTCGACATCGACAACGGGCCCGACTGGACCGTCACCGAGGACAACGAAGGGCTCTATTCGGCAGCCGGACTGGCCGCCTGCGCAAGGGTGTTGAGGCCGGGCGGGGTACTCGCCGTGTGGTCGGCGAAGCCGTCTCCGGAATTCGAGGGAACCTTGCGGAATGCCGGGTTCCAGCAGGTGCGTACCGAAGAGATCCCCGTTGCCCGGGGCGTTCCGGACGTCGTGCACCTCGGCGTCCGCCCTGGATAGCAAAGCCGCGGTGAATCCCCGTACGCTGCTGCCCTGACGCGGTCATTCAAGCGTCAATAGCAGTGATGCGCAGACGACGGATCACCCCACGGATTCCGGAAAAAGCACACCTCAGGGGCGGGCGATGGAGCAGACACAGACCTCCCACAACGGCACGGCCACGGCCACCCCCGGCGCCCAGCGCCGGGTCCTGGTGGTCGAGGACGACGCGACGATCGTGGACGCCATCGCGACGCGCCTGCGCGCCGAGGGATTCCTGGTGCAAACGGCGGGCGACGGTCCGTCCGCGGTGGACACGGCGGAGGCCTGGCAGCCCGACCTGCTGATCCTCGACATCATGCTGCCCGGCTTCGACGGCCTGGAGGTCTGCCGGCGCGTGCAGGCCCAGCGGCCGGTGCCGGTGCTGATGCTCACCGCGCGGGACGACGAGACCGACATGCTGGTCGGGCTGGGCGTCGGCGCCGACGACTACATGACGAAGCCCTTCTCCATGCGGGAGCTGGCGGCCCGCGTGCACGTCCTGCTGCGCCGCATGGAGCGGGCCGCCCTCGCGGCGACGACCCCGCGCAGCGGCATCCTGCGCCTGGGCGAACTGGAGATCGACCACGCGCAGCGCAGGGTGCGGGTGCGCAGCGAGGACGTCCATCTGACGCCCACCGAGTTCGACCTCCTGGTGTGCCTGGCGAACACCCCCCGCGCGGTGCTCTCCCGTGAGCAGCTGCTGGCCGAGGTGTGGGACTGGGCGGACGCCTCCGGCACCCGCACGGTCGACAGCCACATCAAGGCGCTGCGCCGGAAGATCGGCGCCGAGCGCATCCGCACCGTGCACGGCGTGGGCTACGCCCTGGAGACGCCGACGCCATGAACGGCGGTCCGGCCGGACGCAGAGGCCCCGGGGCGCGGCAGCCCTGGGGCGGTGTACGCCCGTTCTCGATCAAGACCAAGCTGGGTGCGCTGGTCGTCGTCTCGGTCCTGATCACCACGGGCCTTTCGGTGATCGCCGTGCACACCAAGACGGAGCTGCGCTTCATCACGATCTTCTCGATGATCGCGACGCTGCTCATCACGCAGTTCGTGGCGCACTCGCTCACCGCGCCACTGGACGACATGAACGCCGTGGCCCGTTCCATCTCGCACGGCGACTACACCCGCCGGGTGCGCGAGAACCGCTGGGACGAGCTCGGCGACCTGGCCCGGACGATCAACGTCATGGCCGACGAGCTGGAGGCCCAGGACCGCCAGCGCAAGGAGCTGATCGCCAACGTCTCGCACGAGCTGCGCACGCCCATCGCGGGCCTGCGCGCGGTGCTGGAGAACATCGTCGACGGCATCACCCGGGCCGACCCCGAGACGATGCGCACGGCCCTGAAGCAGACCGAGCGGCTGGGCCGCCTCGTGGAGACGTTCCTCGACCTGTCCCGCCTGGACAACGGCGTGGTGCCGCTGAAGAAGCGGCGGTTCGAGGTGTGGCCGTACCTGTCCGGAGTGCTGAAGGAGGCCAACATGGTCTCCACGGCCCGCGCGGGCATGGCCTCCGGATCGGGCAGCCACACCCGTACGGACGTCCATCTGCACCTCGACGTGTCGCCGCTGGAGCTCGTCGCGTACGCCGACCCCGAGCGCATCCACCAGGTCGTCGCCAACCTCATCGACAACGCGGTCAAGCACAGCCCGCCGCACGGCCGGGTGACGGTCCGGGCGCGGCCCGGGGACCAGCCGGGGTCGCTGGAGCTGGAGGTGCTGGACGAGGGGCCCGGCATTCCGCGGGCCGAGTGGCACCGCGTCTTCGAGCGGTTCAACCGGGGCAGCGTCAACCGGCCGCACGGTCCGGGCAGCGACGGAGGCACCGGTCTCGGCCTGGCGATCGCCCGCTGGGCCGTCGATCTGCACGGCGGCCGGATCGGAGTGGCCGAATCCGAGCGGGGCTGCCGCATTCTCATCACTCTTCCGGGAGCGTCATCCGTACCGGGTTGACGTAAAGTTCGAAGCGGAGCCGCAAGATCCACCGGTGTTCGCCCTGACGGACACGTGTGATCAGGCAGAGGCCCGCGCGAACTGCGCGCCGGGGCCCGTCCGAGCGATCCCTGAAGCGGCCCGGAGACGCGGAACCAGGGTTGTTTCCCGCCATTTCCCGCGCCGAAACACCCGCCGTGATGTGACTTACACGACGATGGACGGGCCCGGCCTGACCTTCTCGCTCCGGGGGGCGTAGCCTTTATTTCCGCTGTCCATCATCTTGCGAAGCGGAAGAGGGCGGTTGACGCCGTGTCGCCACAGTCCCCCAGTAACTCGAGCATCTCGACCGACACCGACCAAGCGGGCAAGAACCCCGCTGCGGCCTTCGGTGCCAACGAATGGCTCGTCGACGAGATCTACCAGCAGTACCTCCAGGACCCGAACTCGGTGGACCGAGCCTGGTGGGACTTCTTCGCCGACTACAAGCCGGGCGCGCCTGCGACCTCGGCTCCGGCGGGTACCGCGGCCGCGGGGGCCGCGGTAACCACCACCCCGGCCCAGCCGGCCGCTCCGGCCCAGCCCGCCGCGCCCGCTCAGCCGGCCGCGCGGCCCGCCGCCGCGCCCGCCGCTCAGCCGGCCGCCAAGGCGCCCGCCGCCCCGGCTCCGGCTCCCGCTCCGGCGAAGGCCGCCGCGCCCGCCGCCGCGAAGCCGAAGGCGGAGCCCGCCACCGAGGTGAAGACCGGCCCCGAGCAGGTCGTCCTGCGCGGCCCGTCCGCCGCCGTGGCGAAGAACATGGACGCCTCCCTGGAGCTGCCCACGGCCACGTCCGTGCGCGCGGTCCCGGTGAAGCTGCTGTTCGACAACCGCATCGTCATCAACAACCACCTCAAGCGGGCCCGGGGCGGGAAGATCTCCTTCACGCACCTCATCGGCTACGCGATGGTGCAGGCCATCAAGGCCATGCCGGCGATGAACCACTCGTTCGCGCGGGTGGACGGCAAGCCGACCCTGGTGAAGCCGGAGCACGTCAACCTCGGTCTGGCCATCGACCTGGTGAAGCCCAACGGCGACCGCCAGCTGGTCGTCGCGGCCATCAAGAAGGCCGAGACGCTGAACTTCTTCGAGTTCTGGCAGGCCTACGAGGACATCGTCCGTCGCGCCCGCGACAACAAGCTGACGATGGACGACTTCACCGGCGTCACGGTCTCCCTGACCAACCCCGGCGGCCTCGGCACCGTCCACTCCGTGCCGCGCCTGATGCCCGGCCAGTCGGTGATCATGGGCGTCGGCTCCATGGACTACCCGGCGGAGTTCCAGGGCACCTCCCAGGACACCCTGAACAAGCTCGGCATCTCCAAGGTCATGACGCTCACGTCGACCTACGACCACCGGGTGATCCAGGGCGCCGCCTCCGGCGAGTTCCTGCGCGCGGTCGCCAACCTCCTGCTCGGCGAGAACGGCTTCTACGACGAGATCTTCGAGGCGCTGCGCATCCCCTACGAGCCGGTCCGCTGGCTCAAGGACATCGACGCCTCCCACGACGACGACGTCACCAAGGCCGCCCGCGTCTTCGAGCTGATCCACTCCTACCGGGTCCGCGGCCACGTCATGGCCGACACCGACCCGCTGGAGTACCGCCAGCGCAAGCACCCGGACCTGGACATCGTCGAGCACGGCCTCACCCTGTGGGACCTGGAGCGCGAGTTCGCCGTCGGCGGCTTCGCCGGCAAGTCCCTGATGAAGCTGCGCGACATCCTCGGCGTGCTGCGCGACTCGTACTGCCGCACCACCGGCGTCGAGTTCATGCACATCCAGGACCCCAAGCAGCGCAAGTGGATCCAGGACCGCATCGAGCGCTCGCACACCAAGCCGGAGCGCGAGGAGCAGCTGCGCATCCTGCGCCGGCTGAACGCGGCGGAGGCCTTCGAGACCTTCCTGCAGACGAAGTACGTCGGCCAGAAGCGCTTCTCCCTGGAGGGCGGCGAGTCCGTCATCCCGCTGCTCGACGCGGTGCTGGACTCGGCCGCCGAGTCCCGCCTGGACGAGGTCGTCATCGGCATGGCCCACCGCGGCCGGCTGAACGTGCTGGCGAACATCGTCGGCAAGTCGTACGCGCAGATCTTCCGCGAGTTCGAGGGCAACCTCGACCCGAAGTCGATGCACGGCTCCGGCGACGTGAAGTACCACCTGGGCGCCGAGGGCACCTTCACCGGCCTGGACGGCGAGCAGATCAAGGTCTCCCTGGTCGCCAACCCCTCGCACCTGGAGGCGGTGGACCCGGTCCTGGAGGGCGTCTCCCGCGCCAAGCAGGACATCATCGGCAAGGGCGGCACGGACTTCACCGTCCTGCCGGTGGCGATCCACGGCGACGCGGCCTTCGCGGGCCAGGGCGTGGTGGCCGAGACCCTGAACATGTCGCAGCTGCGCGGCTACCGCACCGGCGGCACGGTCCACGTCGTCATCAACAACCAGGTCGGCTTCACCGCCGCCCCGGAGTCGTCGCGCTCGTCGATGTACGCGACGGACGTGGCCCGCATGATCGAGGCCCCGATCTTCCACGTGAACGGCGACGACCCGGAGGCCGTGGTCCGCGTCGCGCGGCTGGCCTTCGAGTTCCGTCAGGCGTTCAACAAGGACGTGGTGATCGACCTCATCTGCTACCGCCGCCGCGGTCACAACGAGTCGGACAACCCGGCCTTCACCCAGCCGCTGATGTACGACCTGATCGACAAGAAGCGCTCGGTGCGCAAGCTGTACACCGAGTCCCTCATCGGTCGCGGCGACATCACCCTGGAAGAGGCCGAGCAGGCACTGCAGGACTACCAAGGCCAGCTGGAGAAGGTCTTCACGGAGGTCCGCGAGGCCACCTCGCAGCCGGCCTCGGTCGAGTCCTCGGAGCCGCAGGCGGAGTTCCCGGTCGCCGTGAACACCGCGGTGACCACGGAGGTCGTCAAGCGGATCGCCGAGTCCCAGGTGAACATCCCCGACCACATCACCGTCCACCCGCGTCTGCTGCCGCAGCTGCAGCGCCGCGCGGCGATGGTCGAGGACGGCACCATCGACTGGGGCATGGGCGAGACCCTCGCCTTCGGCTCGCTGCTTCTCGAAGGCGTCCCGGTGCGGCTCGCCGGCCAGGACTCCCAGCGCGGCACCTTCGGCCAGCGCCACGCGGTCATCATCGACCGCAGCACGGGTGACGAGTACACGCCGCTGCAGTACCTCTCCGAGGACCAGGCGCGGCTGAACGTCTACAACTCCCTGCTGTCCGAGTACGCGGCGATGGGCTTCGAGTACGGCTACTCGCTGGCCCGCCCCGACGCGCTCGTGCTGTGGGAGGCGCAGTTCGGCGACTTCGTCAACGGCGCGCAGACGGTCGTGGACGAGTTCATCTCCTCGGCCGAGCAGAAGTGGAACCAGACCTCCGGTGTGGTCCTGCTCCTCCCGCACGGCTACGAGGGCCAGGGCCCGGACCACTCCTCGGCCCGCCCGGAGCGGTTCCTGCAGCTCTGCGCCCAGAACAACATGACGGTCGCGATGCCGACCTCGCCGTCGAACTACTTCCACCTCCTGCGGTGGCAGGTGCACAACCCGCACCACAAGCCGCTGGTCGTCTTCACCCCGAAGTCGATGCTGCGCCTGAAGGCCGCGGCCTCGAAGGCGGAGGAGTTCACCACGGGCCAGTTCCGCCCGGTCATCGGCGACGCCTCGGTCGACCCGGCCGCGGTCAAGAAGGTCGTCTTCACCGCCGGCAAGGTCTACTACGACCTGGAGGCCGAGCGGCAGAAGCGCGGCGCCACGGACACGGCGATCATCCGCATCGAGCGCCTGTACCCGCTGCCGGGCGCGGAACTCCAGGCGGAGATCAAGAAGTACCCGAACGCCGAGAAGTACCTGTGGGCCCAGGAGGAGCCGGCGAACCAGGGTGCCTGGCCGTTCATCGCGCTCAACCTGATCGACCACCTCGACCTGGCGGTCGGCGCCGACCTCCCGCACGCCGAGCGTCTGCGCCGCATCTCGCGGCCGCACGGCTCGTCCCCGGCGGTCGGCTCCGCGAAGCGCCACCAGGCCGAGCAGGAGCAGCTGGTGCGCGAGGTCTTCGAGGCGTAACCGGCGGCAGGCAGAGCAGTACGCGCGGGCCGCATCCCCTCACAGGGGGGTGCGGCCCGCCCGTTTTCCCGCACATATCCTTGACCTCATGTACTTCACGGACCGTGGCATCGAGGAACTGGAGAAGCGGCGCGGGGAGGAGGAGGTCACCTTCGAGTGGCTGGCCGAGCAGCTCCGCACCTTCGTCGACCTCAACCCCGACTTCGAGGTCCCGGTGGAACGCCTGGCCACCTGGCTGGCCCGCCTGGACGACGAGGACGAGGAGTAGAACCCGCGCGGCTGCCCACGGGCAGCCGCGCACCGCGTTCCCACGAACAACCGCACCGCTCCCGCCACCTCCGCGGGCAGCCGCGCCGCATGCCTCGTCAGCCGCGGGCAGTCGTGCCTCCCCCAGTGCCTTGAGGGCCTGGGAGGTACCCCCAGGGCGGCACGGGTGGGCGGTGGGGGTACCTCCCGCTCGAGCGCAGCCGAGAGTGGGGGAGGCACCCCGCGAGCGCCGGGCCGCGCAACCCCACCCCCGGCCCGCCCCCACGCCGGGGCACCCGTAACGCGCGCCGGGGCCACGCACCCCCGGCCCACACCAGGTACGGGGCACCCCGCAATGCGCACCGTGCACCGCGCACCAGCGCGCCACCAAACCGACCGTTCACCAGAACGAGTGCCTTGACTTTCCCCTGCCGCGATATATCGTGAATCACGTAAGACGCGATATGCCGCGTCGCCATCGAGCGCCGAGCGCCATGCGCCGAGCAGGAGGCCCCACCATGCCCGAGTGGTCCGTCGCGCAACCCACGAAGCTCACCTTCGACACCCCCGTCACCGACCTGCACGTCCGCATCGTCAACGGCACGGTGAACATCGTCGGCACCGACGACCCCACCGCCCACCTCCAGGTCTCCGAGATCGAGGGCCCACCCCTGGTGGTCACCCAGCAGGACGGCACCCTCACGGTCGCCTACGACGACCTCCCCTGGAAGGGCTTCCTCAAGTGGCTGGACCGCAAGGGCTGGCGCCGCAGCGCGGTGGTCTCCCTCGCCGTCCCGGCCCGCACCCGGATCGAGGTGGGCGTGGTCGGCGCCGGTGCCGTGGTCTCCGGCATCCAGGGCCCCGTCTCGGTGAAGGGCGTCGTCGGCGACACCACCCTGGTCGCCCTCGCCGGCCCGGTCCGCGCGGAGACCGTCTCGGGGAGCGTGGAGGCCCAGTCCGTCACCGGCGACCTCCGCTTCGCCTCCGTCTCCGGCGACCTCACCGTCGTCGAGGGCTCCGGCCCCTCCGTGCGGGCGGACACGGTCAGCGGATCCATGATCGTGGACCTCGACCCCGACGGCCCCACCGACGTCCGGCTGTCCAGCGTCTCGGGCGAGATAGCCATCCGCCTGCCGGACCCCGCGGACGCGGACGTCGAGGCGAACACGGCGAGCGGCGCCATCTCCAACGCCTTCGACGACCTCCGGGTCCAGGGCATGTGGGGCGCCCACAAACTCACCGGCCGCCTGGGCACCGGCAGCGGCAAGCTGCGCGCCACCACCGTCTCCGGCTCCATCGCCCTGCTGCGCCGCCCGGCCGGGGAGCACGAGCCCGAACCGCCGGCCGCCTCGGGAGACAATGCCGGTACGACCGACAAGAAGGTGCTCTGACATGCCCCCCGTCTTCGCCCACGGACGCCTCCGCCTCTACCTGCTGAAGCTGCTGGACGAGGCCCCGCGCCACGGCTACGAGGTGATCCGCCTCCTCGAAGAGCGCTTCCAGGGGCTGTACGCGCCGTCGGCGGGCACGGTCTACCCGCGCCTGGCCAAGCTGGAGGCGGAGGGTCTGGTCACCCACACCACCGAGGGCGGCCGCAAGGTGTACTCCATCACCGACGCCGGCCGCGCCGAACTGGCCGACCGCAGCGGCGAGCTGGCCGATCTGGAGCTGGAGATCCGGGAGTCGGTCGCCGAGCTGGCCGCCGAGATCCGCGCCGACGTCAGCGGCGCGGCGGGCGATCTGCGCCGCGAGATGCGGGCCGCGGCCGGCAAGGCCCGCCAGAGCCGTACGGGCGGGGCGTCCGCCGGGGAGGAAGGCGCTTTCGGCGACTTCGGGGTCTTCGGCGACAAGGACGCCTGGCAGGCGGCCAAGGAGGAGATGCGCCGCGCCAAGCAGGAGTGGAAGGAACAGGCCCGCCGCGCCAAGGACGAGAGCCGCCGCTCCCGGGAGGAGGCCCAGCGCGCCCGCCGCCAGGCCAAGGAGGCCCAGGACAGGGCGCAGGAGGAGGTGCAGCGCATCATGCGCCAGGTCCAGGAACAGGTGCAGGGCCACTTCGCGCGGGGCGACTGGCCGACGGGGCTGCGCGAGGGCCTGGGTGAACTGGCCAAGGAGATGAGCGGGTTCGGCAAGGACTTCGCCTTCGGCCGCACCGGCACGGGAGCCTTCGACAAGACCTCGGAGCCGTCGTACTCGGAGACGCCCGAGGACTTCCCCGCCGGCTACACCCCGGCCTGGGCGCACGAGGACACCTCGGACTCCACCGGCGACCCGGCCCGCGACCTGGACCGCCTGCTGGACCGCTTCCGGGACGACATCCGCGACGCGGCCCGCGACCACGGGGTCACCCCGGACCAGCTCCGCGACGCCCGCCGCCACCTGTCCACGGCAGCGGCCCACATCGGGGGGATCCTGCGCACGCCGAAGCGGTAGGCCTCCTGTCCCGGCCGGACACGACCAGTCCCGCACCGGCCCACCCGGACCGGGCCGGCACCCGGGCTCCGGCACACCCCGGTCCGGCGGAACACCCCGGACCCGGCAAGACCCGGCCGTGGCCGCAGGACCGGTGCACCCACCCGGGCCTGGCCGAAGCCCTCCGGCCTCGCCCACCGGGACGATCCCGGCCCGACGGGGATGCACCAGGCCCGCCCGGATCGGGCCAGGCCCGGGTCCGGGTCCGGGCCGGCCCTGCGCCGACGTCAGCCCGCCTTGGCCTCGCCACCCCCGTGGAGGACCCGGGTCACGGACTCGTACGTCACGCCGTGGTCGGCGAGGACCTCGGCGGGGACGCCGGGGCGGGTGGTGAGGGCGAGCAGAAGGTGCTCGTCGCCGATACGGCGGTCGCGCAGGGCGGTGGCGGCGCGCAGGGCGCCCGTGAGGACGTCCTTGGCCGCGCGGTCGAAGGGCCGGTGTCCCGGCCTGCGGCCCCCGGCCTTCCGGTCGCCGGACATCGCCCCGGCCCCGTGCACCTCCTCCACCCGGGCCACGATCTCCGGCACGTCGATGCCGAGCCCGGCAAGGGCGTCGGTCTCGGCCTGCGTCAGCCCGGCCCGCCGCCGGGCCTCCCCCAGCGCCGCCCGCACCGACTCCCGCCGCTCAGCGGCGCCGAGGGCGGCCAGCACGAACGAGGCCCGGCTCCCTTCCCGGTCGAGCAGGGCCAGCAGCAGATGCTCGGCACCGACCCGCTCGGCCCCCGCCTCCTCCGCGTGCCCGACCGCCCCCTTCACCACATCACGGGCGTCCTTCGTGAACCGCTCGAACATCAATGCCTCCCGTACTTCTTGTGCACGGCCTGCCTGCTGACCCCGAGTTCGGTGGCGATCTCCTGCCACGACCAGCCCTGGTGGCGCGCGTTGCGCACCTGCACGGTCTCCAGTTGCTCCAGCAGCCGGCGCAGGGCGGCGACGGCCCGCAGGCCGACCCGTGGGTCGCGATCACCCGCCCGCTCGGCGAGGTCGGTTGCCTCAGTCATGATGTCAACGTACGTTGACACCCCCTCGCCGTCAACCCCGGTTGACATACCGACGGCCGGCCCGGAGACCCGGACCGGCCGTCGAGGCGAGCCTCGCCCCTCAGGGGTTCGTGAGCACGATCTTGCCGAACTGCCCGCCGGACTCCATCCGTTCGAAGCCCTCCCGCGCCCGGTCCATGGGCAGCACCTCGTCGATGACGGGACGCACCCCCGTGGCGGCGCAGAAGGAGAGCAGGTCCTCCAGCTCGTCCTTGGTGCCCATGGTCGACCCGACGACCTTCAGCTCCAGGAAGAAGATCCGGGTCAGCTCGGCGTGCGAGGGCCGGTCACCACTGGTGGCACCGGAGATGACCAGCGTGCCGCCGGGCCGCAGCGACTTCACCGAGTGGGACCAGGTGGCCGCCCCCACGGTCTCGATCACCGCGTCGACCCGCTGCGGCAGCCGCGCCCCCGTCTCCACCGCCTCCACGGCCCCGAGTTCCAGCGCCCGCTTCCGCTTGGCCTCGTCCCGGCTGGTGGCGAAGACCCGCAGCCCCGCGGCCCTGCCGAGCACGATCGCGGCGGTGGCGACACCACCCCCGGCCCCCTGCACCAGTACGGAATCCCCGGGCCGCACCCCGGCGTTGGTGAACAGCATCCGGTACGCGGTCAGCCAGGCGGTCGGCAGACAGGCGGCCTCCTCGAAGGAGAGCTCCTTCGGCTTGGGCAGGACGTTCCAGGTGGGCACGGCGACCCGCTCGGCGAACGTGCCCTGGTAGCGCTCGGTCAGGATGGACCGGGGCTCACGGGGACCCACCCCGTGGCCGCTCTGTCCGATCACCGAGTGCAGGACGACCTCGTTGCCGTCCTCGTCGACGCCGGCGGCGTCGCAGCCGAGGATCATCGGCAGCTTGTCCTCCGCGAGGCCCACGCCCCGCAGGGACCAGAGGTCATGATGGTTGAGGGAGGCGGCCTTGACCGTGACGGTGCTCCAGCCGGGCCGGGACTCGGGAGCGGGGCGCTCTCCCGTCTCCAGACCCGCGAGCGGCTGGTCGCGGTCGATTCGGGCGGCGTAGACGGCGAACATGACCTTGACGATAGGTTCCCGGCCCCGCCGAAGGAACCAGGCCCCGCTGTGAGACACGCCCTCTTGCCACCCGGCGGGATCCGCCACCCGGGCGGCCCAAGCCCCCGGCGCGAGAATCGGCACAGCGCATCGGCCCCGCCCACCCGGGACGGGGCCGACCGGTGATCCGCGCGCCTCAGCGGCGGGCGACACCCTCCGCACGGGCGGCCGCGGCCACCGCCGCCGTCACCGCGGGGGCGACCCGCTCGTCGAACGGGGACGGGATGACGTAGTCGGCGGCGAGATCGTCGCCGACCACCGCGGCCAGCGCCTCGGCCGCCGCCAGCTTCATCCCCTCGGTGATCCGGGAGGCCCGCACCTGGAGCGCACCGGCGAAGATGCCGGGGAACGCCAGCACGTTGTTGATCTGGTTCGGGAAGTCCGACCGCCCGGTGGCCACGACCGCCGCGTACTTGTGCGCGACCTCCGGGTGCACCTCCGGGTCGGGGTTGGCCATGGCGAAGACGAACGCGCCCTCGGCCATCGACGCCACCGCCGCCTCCGGCACCGTGCCGCCGGAGACACCGATGAAGACGTCGGCGCCGGCCAGCGCCGACTCCAGCGATCCGGAGAGGCCGGCCTTGTTGGTGAACGACGCCAGCTCCGCCTTGACCGGCGTGAGGTCCTCGCGGTCCCGCGACACGACGCCCTTGCGGTCGGCCACGGCGACATCGCCGATACCGGCCTCGATCAGCATCTTGGCGATCGCGACACCCGCCGCGCCCGCGCCCGAGATCACGGCCCGCAGCTCACCGAGCGTCCGTCCGCTCAGCCGCGCCGCGTTCCGCAGCGCCGCCAGCGACACGACCGCCGTGCCGTGCTGGTCGTCGTGGAAGACCGGGATGTCCAGCCGCTCCTGCAGCCGCTTCTCGATCTCGAAGCAGCGGGGCGCGGAGATGTCCTCCAGGTTCACCCCTCCGAAGGACGGGGCGAGCCGGACCACGGTCTCGACGATCTCGTCCACGTCGGTGCAGTCCAGGGCGATCGGGACCGCGTCCACGCCGCCGAACTGCTTGAAGAGGATGGCCTTGCCCTCCATCACCGGGAGGGAGGCCTCGGGCCCGATGTCACCGAGTCCCAGCACGGCCGTGCCGTCCGTCACGACGGCGACGACCTGCGACTTCCACGTGTAGTCGTGGACGAGGTCCGGCTGCTCGGCGATCGCGCTGCACACCTTCGCGACGCCGGGCGTGTACGCCAGGGACAGATCGTCCTTGTCACGGATCGGCACGGTGGCCTGCACGGCCATCTTGCCGCCGCGGTGCAGCGCGAACGCCGGGTCGAAGGAGTCGAGGGGCTCGGCCCCGTCGCCCTGCTCCGTACGACCGTTCCGGTGTTCGCTGTCGCTGCGAGGATTGACAATCTCCGCTGCCACTTGGTTTTACCCCTTAAATGTTCACGGTTTGAGGGTTGCCACTCCTGGTGAGGGGTGGGCGGGACCGCGCACGGCCCGGAGGGTTGATGCGTACGGGCCGAACACGACGGGCGCGCCGCACACGCGCCCTGAGCCCCGGATGAGGGGTGTAAAGAACCTTCTTACCGGACGGACGCCGTCGGCGACGAGTCCATAACGCGAAGGTCACATGCCGCCGCTCTGAATTGTCGCTTCATATCAGGACAAGGTCGGGACGGTCTACGAGCAAGCCCACAATCACGACAAAAACCACGGCCGACGCGTCCGCATCCTGGAATGGACCGCAGATCTTCCGGCCGGAACGACTGATTCCCGCAGACTGTCCGGTCGGATGTCCCGGAGTGATGCGGTTCGGGTGTCACCCGTTATCCGATTTTGACATCGCGGGCCCCCTGAATGGCTCAGACCGAATGGCAAGATGCCGTAATCGCACGAGGTCGCGACACTCGAAGACGTGTGTTCTTGTCGACCTGCGGCGCTGCCGATACCCGTCGGCAGGGCCCGCCCATCGGCATCTCCACCCATCCGCCGGAGGAACCCACCATGACCGCAAGCACCACCCGTCGTACCACCGCCGCGCGTTCCCGTCTTGCAGCGGCCGGCGCGATCGCGGTCGCAGGCGCACTGCTTCTCACCGGCTGCGGTGACCAGACGGACGAGGGCAACGACGCCGGCACCTCCGAGACGTCCGCCGCTCCCCTCGCCGACAAGCTCCCGGACGACATCCGCAAGGCGGGCGTCATCAAGGTGGGCTCGGACATCGCGTACGCCCCGGTCGAGTTCAAGGACGGTTCCGGCAAGACCGTCGGCATCGATCCCGACCTCGCGGACGCCATGGGCAAGCAGCTCGGCGTGAAGTTCGAGTTCGAGAACGGCACCTTCGACACGCTGATCACCGGCCTGCGCTCCGACCGGTACGACATCGCCATGTCCGCGATGACCGACACCAAGGACCGCCAGGAGGGCGTCGACGCCGAGACCGGCAAGAAGGTCGGCGAGGGCGTCGACTTCGTCGACTACTTCACCGCGGGTGTCTCGATCTACACCAAGAAGGGCGACGACCAGGGCATCAAGACCTGGTCCGACCTGTGCGGCAAGAAGATCGTGCTCCAGCGCGGCACGGTCTCGGAGGACCTCGCCAAGGCCGAGGCGGAGAAGTGCCCCACGGGCGAGAAGCTCACCATCGAGCCCTACGACAACGACCAGCAGGCCCAGACCCGCCTGCGCGCGGGCGGTGCCGACGCCGGTTCCTCCGACTTCCCGGTCGCCGCGTACGCCGTGAAGACCTCGGGCGGCGGCAACGACTTCCAGCTCGTCGGCGAGCAGGTCGAGGCCGCCCCGTACGGCATCGCGGTCGCCAAGGAGGACACGCAGCTGCGGGACGCCCTCAAGGCCGCGCTGGACGAGATCATCAAGAACGGCGAGTACCAGAAGGTCCTGGACAAGTGGGGCGTCGCGGAAGGCGCCGTGAAGGAAGCCACCATCAACGGCGGCAAGTGACCGCGGCCGAGCGGCGCTGAAAGGCAACACCCGTGACTGACATCGACAAGACGACAGGCCCGGCCGGCACACCCCCGGCCGGTCCGGAGGCCATCAGGGCCATCCCGGTCCGGCACTACGGGCGGTACGTCTCCGCCGTCGTCGCCCTCGTCCTGCTCGGCGGGATCGTCTACGCGTTCTCCCAGGGCAGGATCAACTGGGACGCGATCCCCGAGTACTTCCTCGACGACCGCGTCCTCGACGGCGTCGTCAAGACGCTGCTGATCACCGTGCTGTCCATGGCGATCGGTATCTTCGGCGGCATCCTGCTGGCCGTGATGCGCCTGTCGAAGAACCCGGTGACCTCGACGATCGCGTGGTTCTACATCTGGTTCTTCCGCGGCACCCCGGTCCTGGTGCAGCTGGTGGTCTGGTTCAACCTGGGCCTGGTCTTCGAGTACATCAACCTGGGGCCGGTCTACAAGGACGAGTGGTCGCAGTTCATGACCCCGCTCCTGACGGTGCTGCTGGGTCTCGGCCTCAACGAGGCCGCGTACATGGCGGAGATCTGCCGGGCCGGTCTGCTCTCGGTCGACGAGGGCCAGACCGAGGCGTCGCACGCGCTGGGCATGAGCCACGCGAAGACGCTGCGCCGGATCGTCATCCCGCAGGCGATGCGCGTGATCGTGCCGCCGACGGGCAACGAGGTCATCAACATGCTGAAGACGACCTCGCTGGTCTCGGTCGTCCAGTACTCCGAACTGTTCCGGGTCGCACAGGACATCGGCCAGAGCTCCGGTGCCCCGGCCGAGATGCTGTTCCTCGCCGCGGCCTGGTACCTGCTGCTGACCTCGGTCTTCAGCGTCGGCCAGTACTACCTGGAGCGCTACTACGCCAAGGGCTCCACGCGCCAGCTGCCGCCGACGCCGTGGCAGAAGGTCAGGGCGAACATGCTCTCCCTCGGCCGCCCGAAGGGAGGCATGGCATGAGCGAGCAGAAGCTCGGCAGGACGGACACGCCCGCGAAGGGGTCCGCCGTCCCCATGGTCAAGGCGGAGGGCGTGCACAAGTCCTTCGGCCACGTCGAGGTCCTCAAGGGCATCGACCTGGAGGTGAAAACCGGCGAGGTGTTCTGCCTCATCGGCCCCTCCGGCTCCGGCAAGTCCACCTTCCTCAGGTGTATCAACCACCTCGAGAAGATCAACGCCGGACGTCTGTACGTCGACGGGGAGCTGGTCGGCTACCGCCAGAAGGGCGACAAGCTGTACGAGCTCAAGGACAGCGAGGTCGCCCTCAAGCGCCGGGACATCGGCATGGTCTTCCAGCGCTTCAACCTGTTCCCGCACATGACGGCCGTCGAGAACGTCATGGAGGCGCCGGTCCAGGTCAAGGGCGCGAGCAAGGCGCAGGCCAGGGAGCGCGCGATGGGGCTCCTGGAGCGCGTGGGCCTCGGCGACAAGGCCCGGAACTACCCCGCGCAGCTCTCCGGCGGCCAGCAGCAGCGGGTGGCGATCGCGCGGGCGCTCGCCATGGACCCCAAGCTGATGCTCTTCGACGAGCCGACCTCGGCGCTCGACCCGGAGCTGGTCGGTGACGTCCTCGACGTCATGCGCGACCTCGCCGAGTCCGGCATGACGATGGTCGTCGTCACCCACGAGATGGGCTTCGCCCGCGAGGTGGGCGACAGCCTGGTCTTCATGGACGGCGGTGTGGTGGTCGAGTCGGGCAACCCGCGCGACGTCCTGACCGACCCGCAGCACGAGCGCACGAAGGCGTTCCTGTCCAAGGTGCTCTGAGCACACACGCGAAGGGGCGGTACGGACTTCCGTACCGCCCCTTCGCGTTCCCTCCGGCTACTTCAACGCCAGCAGCAGGGTGTCCGACGGCGAGCACCACACCGGCCGCGCCTCCCCGAACCCCTTCTCGCGCAGCACGCGCGCGTGCCAGGCGGCCGACGGCGTGTCACCGTCGGCGTGCTCGCCGTAGATCTCGAAGCGGCGGGCCGTCGGTCCGGCGAGGACCGGGTCCTGGGCGGCGAGCTGCCACCACTGGGCCCAGTCGAGGGCACCGTCCCGCTTGGCCTGGTCCATGCGCGCGTGGCGCAGCGCCCGCTCGGCCGCGTTGATCCGGGGCGTGGTGTCGTCGATCATGTGGTCCGCGTTCATGAAGACACCGCCGTCGCGGACGAGCCCCGCGATGTGTCCGTAGAGATCCGCGAGGGGTTCCCGGTGCAGCCAGTGGAGGGCGGTCGCGGTCAGTACGGCGTCGTAGGAGTCGTGGGGCAGCTTCGCCGGCCACGCGGGGTCCTTGAGGTCGGCCGTCACGAAGGAGACCCGCTCGTCCCCCTGGAAGGTGCCCTCCGCGATGGCGAGCAGCGCCGGGTCCAGGTCGACGCCGGTGCTGGTGGCGTCCGGGAACCGGTCGAGCAGCCGGGCGGTGATGCTGCCCGTGCCGCAGGCGAGGTCGAGCACGCGCGGCGCGGTGCCGACGAGGGCCTCCACCATGTCGAGCATGACCCGGAAGCGTTCCTCGCGGTCCGGCATGTACCACTCCTGCTGCCGGTCCCAGCTCTCCTGCCAGGCCCGCCAGTCGGCGGCGGCCGTGGTGGTGTCCGCGTCCGTCATCGAGCGCCTCCTTCACGTACGTCCCGTAATACCCTGGGTGCACGATCGTCTATTACCCGACCGCACGCACGACCATAGAGCCCCTGCGTAAGGACTACAAGTGGAACTGGCCTATTACTCGGATTACGCCGTACGTCTCGTCAACACCGAGGAACCGGCCCGGGGGAAGGACACGCTGACCTCCGTCGAGGCCGTCCGCGATCTGTTCGGCGGGAACCAGTCGGCCGCCCGGCGCGCCACCGACGCCGATGTGACGCGGTTCCGCTCGGTCCGGGCCAGGCTCCGCTCGGTCTTCGAGGCGGCGGACGGCGGCGACGAGACCCTCGCCGTCGACCTGCTGAACTCCCTGCTGCTGGAGTTCCCGGTCAGCCCGCAGATCTCCGGCCACGACTTCCGCGACGACGACGGCCGCCCGCTGTGGCACATGCACCTGGCCGACCACCCGTCCAACGCCACCGCCGGCTACGCCGCCATCGCCGCGATGGGCCTGGCCTTCCACCTCACCGAGTACGGCGTGGACCGCCTCGGCCTGTGCGAGGCGTCGCCCTGCCGCAACGCCTACCTGGACACCTCCACCAACCGCTCCCGCCGCTACTGCTCCGACCGCTGCGCCACCCGCGCCAACGTGGCCGCCTACCGCGCCCGCAAACGCCTGGAGGCCGACCGGCCGGAGCGCACGGGCCGCGCCGACGACAGCGCCCAGCCCACCACGGCCAGCGGCGAACGCTGCTCGGAGCCGCGCGGCCGGTAACGGAACCGGACCCGGCCGAGCACCAGCTCGTCGGGCACCACCCCGTAGTCGGTGCTGTCGCCGCCCGCGAACGCGTTGTCCCCGAGCACCCACCAGCCGCCGTCGCGCCGCTCGGCGGCCCGCTTGACGACGAGCAGGTCCTGCTGGAACGGATGCCGCAGCACGATCACGTCCCCGCGTTTGACCCGGGCGCCGTAGTGCACCAGGAGCCGGTCCCCGTGGTGCAGCGTGGGCACCATGGACGGCCCGGTCACCTCGGCCACCCCGAAGGGCAGCGGCGCCCTCGCCCGCTCGGCGTCCTGCGACAGCTCCGGCATCTCCCGGCACCTCCCCGGTTCGTCCTCCACCAGTCTCAGTCTCACCCCGGACTTTTGTCCTAAGCCCGCGGGGGCACCCGCGAAAAGCCGTCCGCCACGGAGTAATGTCCAGTGTGAGAAGACGATCACGAGGAAGGAAACGCTCCATGCTTTCCCGCCTGTTTGCCCCCAAGGTCAAGGTCAGCGCCCACTGCGACCTGCCCTGCGGCGTGTACGACCCGGCCCAGGCCCGCATCGAGGCGGAGTCGGTGAAGGCCGTCCAGGAGAAGATGGCCGGCAACGACGACCCGCACTTCCAGGCCCGCGCCACGGTCATCAAGGAGCAGCGCGCCGAGCTGGCGAAGCACCACGTCTCCGTGCTGTGGAGCGACTACTTCAAGCCCCCGCACTTCGAGAAGTACCCGGAGCTGCACCAGCTGGTCAACGACACCCTGAAGGCCCTCTCGGCCGCCAAGGCGTCGACGGACCCGGCCACCGGCCAGAAGGCGCTGGACTACATCGCCCAGATCGACAAGATCTTCTGGGAGACCAAGAAGGCCTGACCCGCGCGACGGCCGGCGATCGGTGCACCATCGCGGGTCCGCGGACATTCCGGGGGGTCCCGTGCCGCTTCCGTGCGGCCGGGGCCCTTCGGCGTATGCGGGACGGCTGTCTGCGGGCCGTGGGATGCTGGGCGGATGGAGCTGGATGATCTGGTGCGGCTGCGGCGGGCACGGGACCGGATGGACCGGGAGTACGCCGAGCCGCTCGACGTCGCGGAGCTGGCGCGGACCGCGCTGATGTCGGCCGGGCACTTCCAGCGCAGTTTCCGCGAGGCGTACGGGCAGACGCCGTACGCCTATCTCATGACCCGGCGCATCGAGCGGGCCAAGGCGCTGCTGCGGCGGGGCGATCTCACGGTGACGGAGGTGTGCCTGGCGGTCGGCTGCACCTCGCTCGGGTCGTTCAGCTCGCGGTTCACCGAGCTGGTCGGGGAGACGCCGAGCGCGTACCGGTCCCGGTCGCACGAGGAGAGCGCGGTCATTCCGCCGTGCGTGGCGCGGATGTACACCCGGCCGCTCCGGGGCCGGGCGAGGGTCGGTCCGAGCGAAACCTCTTAGCGTGGGTCCATGGACACAGGAAACGATGTACGGCTCGCCCAGTGCTTCATCGCCGTCGACGACCACGACAAGGCGCTGGCCTTCTACCGTGACGTGCTGGGGCTCGAGGTCCGCAACGACGTGGGGTTCGAGGGGATGCGCTGGGTGACGGTGGCCTCGCCGGAGCAGCCGGACGTGGAGATCGTGCTGGAGCCGCCCGCCGCGAACCCGGACGCCTCCCCCGCCGACAAGCAGGCGATGGCCGAGCTGCTGGCCAAGGGCATGCTGCGCGGGGTCAACTTCACCACCACCGACTGCGACGCCCTCTTCGAGCGCGTCCGCGCCGCCGGTGTGGACGTGCTCCAGGAGCCGGTGGACCAGCCGTACGGGGTGCGTGACTGCGCGTTCCGCGACCCGGCGGGGAACATGCTGCGGTTCATGGAACGGCCCAGAACCAGGTAGGGGCGCAGCGCTCGCTCTACGATCGGGCGATGAGCATCCGCTGGACGTACGCCTTCATCGACCGCCCCGCCCCCCAGGCCGGTCCGGCCGCCGAGTTCTGGACGGCGGTCACGGGCACCCGGCTGTCCGAAGTCCGCGGGGACGACGGGGAGTTCGTGACCCTGCTGGCGGACGGCGCCGACGCCTGCGTCAAGCTTCAGGGGGTCACCTCGGGCGGGGGCGGCGTCCATCTCGACTTCTCCGTGGACGACGTGCCGGAGTTCGTGGCGCACGCGTCGCGGCTGGGCGCGGAGACGGTCGGCGAGCACGAGGGGTGGGCCGTACTGCGGTCGCCCGCGGGGCAGTTGTTCTGCGCGGTGCCCTGGCGCGGGGAGTCGGTGCGGCCGCCCGTCGTGCACGGCAGCCGGCTGGACCAGGTGTGCCTCGACCTCCCGCCGTCCGCCTACGACGCGGAAGTCGCCTTCTGGAGCGGGCTGCTGCCCGGCTGGGACTCGGCGCCCGGCTCGCTCCCGGAGTTCCACGTGGTCGGGCCGCCGGCCGGGCTGCCCGTGCGCATCCTGCTCCAGCGGCTGGAGGAGGAACGGCCGGCCTCCGCCCATCCGGACCTCGCCTGCGCCGACATCGGGGCGGCCCGGGCGCTCCACGAGGAGCTGGGGGCGGTGTGCGTGGCCGTGTTCGGCAACTGGACGGTGATGCGGCACCCGGCGGGCGGTACGTACTGCCTGACCGGCCGTGATCCGGAGACGGGCGGGCTGGCCCGCCGGTCGGGCTAGTCGGTGCTGACGAGGCAGACGGTGACCACCGAGCCGTCCTCGACGCCGGGCGGCGGCTCGGGAAGCGGGCACTCCGGGAGGTGGGGGGTCGCGCTCGGGTCCGTCCTTTCCCAGCTGACCGGGGGCGGCGGTTCGGTCTCGTCCCGCAGCCACAGGGTCAGTCCGCCTCCGACGATCACGACGGCAGTCCAGATGCCCACGCCCCATCGCCACACCGCACCCATGCCGCCACGCTAGCGCTTGGTGGGTGCCCGGTTCACGGCTTCCTCTACTTCTGCTTCCGCTTCCTGGAAGCGGGATTCCCGGCACCTCGGGTTGCGGCACGGGCCGTGCGTCCACACCGGGACCCACGCGCCCAGCGTCTTGTGGCGCCGGACCACTGTCTCCACCGGCTGTCCGCAGACGGGACAGACGGGTTGTTCGCTGTCCATGCCCCCAGGGTAGGCCCGGAATGGGTTCAGCGCTTCCTGCTGTACGTCCGCACCAGCGCACCGTTGCCGAACGAGCGCACCGACTCCAGCGCGAACTGCGTGATCGCGAAGCCGGAGCCGAACATCGGCATGCCGGAGCCCTGCACGATGGGGTACGTCTTGATGACCAGCTCGTCGATCTCGTCGACCAGCGCGCCGGCGAGCTCGGCCCCGCCGCACAGGTAGATGTCGTACGCGCTGTCCTCCGCCTTCAGCGCGCGCACCCGGCCGACCAGGTCGTCCGCGATGATCTCGACGTTGGGGTCGGGCGACTCCCCCAGCGTGCGGGAGGCCACGTATTCACGCAGGTGGGCATAGGGACTGGTGATGCCCTCCTTCAGGGCGATGTCGTAGCTGCCCCGGCCCTGGACGATCGTGTCGAACCGCTTGTTCGGCAGGTCGTCGATGTTCATCTGCCGGCGGGCGGGGCTCGCGATGGTCTCCGGGTACTCCGCCACGAGGAAGCCGAGGAACTCCTCGTCGACGAAGGCGTACATCGCCGACGCGTCGCCCTGCGGGTCCCCGATGAAGCCGTCGATGGAGCAGGCGATGTAGTACGTGAGCTTTCGCAACGCGGCCTCTTTCCGTGGACTGCCTTCGCTCGAACAACTCCAGTTGTAGTACTTCACTTGTAGTGGTGCAAGGAGGTTTGCCGAATCAGCCGCAAGTGGGTGAAGGGATTCCGCATAGAGGCGGCCCGGGCGCCTAGGGCCTGGGGTGCCCGCGGCCCGTCGTCGTGCGGCGGACCATACGGGTGTGCCGTACGGCGAACACCAGGAAGAGGCCCACGACCAGGGCCGTGACGAACACACCGAGGGCGACAGTGGCCGCCGCTCCCGCGACCGGACCGGCGACGGTCAGGGCGGCGACCGCGCCGCGGGAGCGGCGGGTGCCGACGGGCAGCGGGGCGTACGGCAACTGTGCCCACTGCCGGGCCGCCTCCCGCTGCTCAGCGGCGCGCCGCACGGCGGCATCGGTCCACAGGGCGGCAGCGGCCGTACCACCCGCGACCGCCACCCCCACCGGCACCCACCAGGCCGTGGCCACGAGCAGCACCAGGGCGACCGCCCCGAGGGTGCCCCAGGCGGTCAGGCAGGCGAGCGCCGCCGTACGACGGGACAGCGGCCGGTCGGCTCCGGCGCGCAGGTCGGTGAGGGCCGGCAGGTACCAGACCGATCCGGCGGCCGTCACCACCGCGCACCCCAGGGCCAGTACGGGCTGCGGCACGGCTCACCTCACCGGTTCGAGCGCGGCGATCTCGGGGTGGTGCAGGTCGAACGCCGGGGACTCGCTGCGGATCTTCGGCAGGGTGGTGAAGTTGTGCCGCGGGGGCGGGCAGGAGGTCGCCCATTCCAGGGAACGGCTGTAACCCCAGGGGTCGTCGACGCCGACCGGCTTGCCGTACTTGGCCGTCTTCCAGACGTTGTAGAGGAACGGCAGGATCGACAGGCCGAGCAGGAACGACCCGATGGAGGACAGGGTGTTCAGGGCGGTGAAGCCGTCGGCGGCGAGGTAGTCCGCGTAGCGGCGCGGCATGCCCTCGACGCCCAGCCAGTGCTGGACCAGGAAGGTCAGGTGGAAGCCGGCCGTGAGGGTCCAGAAGGTGATCCTGCCGAGGCGTTCGTCGAGCATCTTGCCGGTGAACTTCGGCCACCAGAAGTGGAATCCGGCGAACATCGCGTACACGACCGTGCCGAAGACGGTGTAGTGGAAGTGCGCCACGACGAAGTAGGTGTCGGAGACGTGGAAGTCCAGCGGGGGCGAGGCCAGGATGACGCCGGTCAGGCCGCCGAAGAGGAAGGTGGTCAGGAAGCCCAGCGTCCACAGCATCGGCGCCTCGAAGCTCAGCGAGCCCTTCCACATGGTGCCGATCCAGTTGAAGAACTTCACGCCCGTGGGCACCGCGATCAGCATCGTCATGAAGGCGAAGAACGGCAGCAGCACACCGCCGGTGACGTACATGTGGTGGGCCCATACGGTCACCGAGAGGCCGGCGATGGCGATGGTCGCGCCGATCAGGCCCATGTAGCCGAACATCGGCTTGCGGGAGAAGACCGGGATCACCTCGGAGATGATGCCGAAGAACGGCAGCGCCAGGATGTACACCTCGGGATGGCCGAAGAACCAGAACAGGTGCTGCCACAGCAGCGCCCCGCCGTTGGCCGAGTCGAAGATGTGGCTGCCGAACTTCCGGTCGCACTCCAGCGCGAACAGCGCCGCCGCCAGCACCGGGAACACGATCAGCACCAGCAGCGCCGTCAGCAGCACGTTCCAGGTGAAGATCGGCATGCGGAACATCGTCATGCCGGGTGCGCGCATGCAGATGATCGTGGTGATGAAGTTGACCGCGCCCAGGATCGAGCCGAAGCCGGACAGGGCCACACCCATGATCCACAGGTCGGCCCCGATGCCCGGTGAGTAGACCGCGTTCGACAGCGGGGCGTACAGGAACCAGCCGAAGTCGGCGGCTCCTCCCGGGGTGAGGAAACCGGCGGTGGCGATCGAGGAGCCGAACAGGAACAGCCAGAAGGCCAGCATGTTCAGCCGGGGGAACGCCACGTCGGGCGCGCCGATCTGCAGCGGCATGATCCAGTTGGCGAAGCCCGTGAACAGCGGCATCGCGAACATCAGCAGCATGATCGAGCCGTGCATCGTGAACGCCTGGTTGAACTGCTCGTTCGACATGATCTGCAGGCCGGGCCGGGCGAGTTCGGCGCGCATCACCAGCGCCATGACCCCGCCGACGATGAAGAACACGAACGCGCTGACCAGGTACAGCGTGCCGATCTTCTTGTGGTCGGTGGTGGTCAGCCAGTCCACCCACGCGGCCCGGCGCACCACGGGTGTCCCTTCGGACGGCGGCACCGGACGGGACCGTCCGGCCTCCGCGGCTTCGACCTTCTCCATGCGTATCTCGTCCACCGGACGTCTTCCTCCCCAGGCTGTTCCGCGCGCCCATGATCGACGGCGGGGGGAGGGGTCCACATGGGTCGAAGGGTCCCCGCGAGGGTCCCGGGCGGGGGCCGATGGTCCCTGTTCCCGCCGTCAGCCCTCCGCACGGGGGGCCGACGGTGCTTCCCGGGCGGCCCCCGCGGGCCACACGATCTCCACGGGGACGCCCCGGGCGCGGGCGTAGGTCACCAGGTGGGCGGTGGCGTCGCGGCCGTCGGACGGGGAACCGTCCCAGACGGCCAGGAGGAGACCGCCGGCGGCGACGAGCCGTTCGTCCGCGCCGATGCAGGAGTCGCGGTCCACCGGGTCGTAGGTCAGCAGGCGCACCTCGTCGGCGAGGGTCAGCAGTTCGCCGGCCGCCATCCGGTCCCGCCGGGGCGGCAGGGCCGGCACCCCGATGCGCGTGGGGATCACCACGGCCAGCGGGCACCCCGCCGCCCGCGCGGCCCGGCCGGACGCCAGGGGCGTCCCCGCGCCGGTGCGCACCATGGCCACGGCCGGGGCGGGCCGCCGCGCCAGCCGGGTCCGCAGCACGGACTCCACCAGCAGGAGCGTGTCCGGGGTCAGGTCGGCGTGCCCCACCACCGCGATGTTCCCGCTCGTCGTGCCGTCGTCGCCCGTCATCGTCATCGTCACGCCCCTGCCGGCCTCGTCGTCCGACACCCGCCGGGTCCGTCGGTGCGGCCGGCGGGCGCTGCCCGCGAGCCAGTGAAGTCCGGACGCGCGCCGGCGGCCAGGGCCGAACGTCCCTTCCGGGGGCCCGGGCCCGCCGGCGGCCGGCTCCCCGGCCCCGGCCCGGCCGGTCCGTCAGCCGGTGGTGCGGGGTTCGCGCCACATGGGCCACATGTACGGGCCGTCCGGGAGGGCCAGGGGCTCTCCCGTGGTCTCGAAGCCGAGGCGCCGGTACAGCAGGGCACTGCGCTCGCTGCTCGCCTCCAGGTACGCCGCCAGCCCTTCCCGGTCGCAGCGGTCGAGGACGGAGCCGATCAGCGCGGTGCCGAGTCCCTCGCCCTGGCGGCCGGGTGCCACGCCGATCATCCACAGGTACTCGTGGGCCCGCCCCGAGGGGTGGACGCCCGCGGTGAGCCGGCCGATCAGTTCCACCCGCTCGTTGTCCGGGTCGACGGCCCGGCGCATCCGCGCGAAATCGTCGTCGTCCGGCTGATCCCCGCCGTGCCCGGGGTCGTCCGCCGGTACGGACATCCACAGCGCGCACGCCGAGCCGTCCTCGGTGAGGTCGACACGCCCCTCGGCGAGCACGGCGTCGGTGAAGGCCGCCATGAGCCTGTGGTGCGTCGTACGGCGGTACTCGTCACCGGGGAAGACCCAGCCACTGACCGGGTCGTCCTGGAACGCCTCGTCCAGGAGCCGGACGATCAGCTCCCGGTCTCCGTCCCCAGCCGTCCGGATCGCCACGCCCATGTCCGCCCCTTCGCCTCAACCGTCGCCGAACGTACGGACGTCGAGCCTAGTGCGGGACGGGCGTGGGGAGGACGGGCCCCGCACATCGTGGGGAAGTGCGGGACCCGCCGGGCCGGAGCCACGGTGCCGTGCGGGGTCAGGAGCCGCACGGCACCGTGGGTCCGGGGCCGGGGAGACGGCCGAAGGGCCGTCAGGTGGTGCGCCGTGTCACGAACTCGGCCAGGGCCAGCAGCCCGCCCGCCGCCTCCGGGTCGGGCACCGCGCGGGCCACTTCCTGCATCGCCCGGGCCATCCGGTCGGCCGCCTGGGTCTGCGCCCAGTCCCGGCCACCCGCCCGCTCCACGGCCAGCGCGATCTCCTCCAGGTCGTCCTCCTCGTGGTACGGGGTCGCGTACACGGCGGCGAGCTCCGCGGCCTCCGGAGTGCCGGAGGTGAGCGCGGCGACCACCGGCAACGACTTCTTGCGGGCGGCCAGATCCGCGCCGGCCGGCTTGCCGGTGCGGCGCGGATCGCCCCATATGCCGATCACGTCGTCGATGAGCTGGAAGGCCAGTCCCGCCTCCCGGCCGAACCCGTCCAGGGCCGCCACGTCCGCGTCCTGGGCGTCCGCGTACAGCGCCCCGATCGCGCAGGCGCAGCCGAGCAGGGCGCCGGTCTTGGACTCGGCCATGGCGAGCGTCTCGGCGAGGGTGACCTCGCCGGGGTCCCGCTGCTCCATGGCCGTGTCGACGTGCTGCCCCACGCACAGCTCGACCACGCAGTCCGCGAGCCGGACCGCCGCCGCCGAGGCCGCCGGATGGGAGTCCTCGGCGAGCAGCCGCAGGGCGAGCGCCTGGAGGGCGTCCCCGGCGAGGATCGCGTCGGCGTCCCCGAAGACCGTCCAGGCGGTGGGCCGGTGGCGGCGGGTGGTGTCCCGGTCCATCACGTCGTCGTGCAGCAACGTGAAGTTGTGGACCAGTTCCACGGCGGCGGCCGCCCGCACGGCGGCCGCCCGGGCCACGGGCCCGCCCAGGGCGGAGGCCGCGGTGAGCACCAGGGCGGGGCGGATCGCCTTGCCCGAACCGCCCCCGGCCGGGGTGCCGTCCGCCTGTTCCCAGCCGAAGTGGTAGAGCGCGACGCGGCGCATCGGGCCGGGCAGCGAGCCGAGGGCGGCCCGCAGCACCGGGTCGACCGCGGCCCGCGCCCGCTCCAGCAGCATCGCCGCCTCGTGCCCGTCACCGGGCCGCTGCTCCGGCACCGCCGGCGTCTCGGCCGTGTTCTCCGCCGTAAGCCCCGTCTTCGGCTCCGTGATGGACTCCGTCATCGACTTCCCCCTGGGACCGGCTCGGTGAAGGAGCGGAGGTGCGGTGCTTCCGCACCCGTCGAGCGCGTACCCCCGAGGTGTACCCGCCCGGACGGGCGGGGACACGGCGTGCGGGGCGGGAGCCGGCGGCAGGTCACCGCCAACGGCCGATCTCGACGTTCTCCAGGACGCCGAGCGCGTCCGGTACCAGGACCGCGGCCGAGTAGTAGGCCGTGACCAGGTACTTGATGATGGCCTGTTCGTTGATGCCCATGAACCGCACGGACAGACTCGGCTCGATCTCGTCGGGGATTCCGGCGGCCCGCAGTCCGATGACGCCCTGCTCCTCCTCGCCGGTGCGCAGGGCGATGACGGAGGTCGTCCGGGCCTCGGTCACCGGGATCTTGTTGCACGGGAAGATCGGCACCCCCCGCCAGGTGGGGATGCGGTTGCCGCCCATGTCGATGGTCTCGGGGACGAGTCCCCGCTTGTTGAGCTCGCGGCCGAACGCGGCGATCGCACGCGGGTGGGCGAGGAGCAGCCTGGTCCCGCGTCGCCTGCTGAGCAGCTCGTCCATGTCGTCGGGGCTCGGCACGCCGTTGTGGGGCTGGATCCGCTGGTCGTACTCGCAGTTGTGGAGCAGGCCGAAGTCGCGGTTGTTGACGAGTTCGTGCTCCTGGCGCTCCTTCAGCGCCTCGACGGTCAGCCGGAGCTGCTGTTCCGTCTGGTTCATGGGCTGGTTGTAGAGGTCGGCCACGCGGGTGTGGATGCGCAGCACGGTCTGGGCGACGCTGAGTTCGTACTCGCGTGGCCTGGCCTCGTAGTCGACGAAGGTGTGCGGGATGTCCGGCTCTCCGCTGTGACCGGCCGCGAGGTCGATCTCCTTCTCTCCGTATTTGTTGGTGCGCTGTCCCGGGACCGTGAGCCGCCGGCGGAGGTGGTCGCGCAGGGTGTCCGACCGCTCGGCGACCTGTTCGACGGCCTCGCGCGGCAGCACGAGCACGGTGCAGGCGGTGAGGGTGCGGGCGGTGTACTCCCAGATGGCGTCCCCGCCCAGCAGCGCCTGTTCGCCGAAGTAGGCGCCGTCGGCGAGGACCCCGAGGGACTCGTCCTCGCCGTAGGGGCCGGTGCCGACCCGCTCCACCCTGCCGTGCGCCAGCAGGTACACCTCGTCGGCCGGGCTGCCGAAGGAGGCGACGACCTGGCCGGCCTCGATCTCCCGCTGCCGGCAGCGGGCGGCCAGCTCGGTCAGCACCTCGTCGTCCTCGTACCCCCGCAGCACCGGAAGCTCGCCCAGTTCCGCGGGAATGATCTCGACGCGGTCGCCGGTCTTCACGAACGTCATCCGGCCATCACCCACGGCGTACGTCAGCCGCCGGTTGACCCGGTATGTACCACCCTGCACATCGACCCAGGGCAGCATGCGCAGCAGCCAGCGCGAGCTGATCTCCTGCATCTGCGGCACGGACTTGGTCGTGGTGGCCAGGTTCCGCGCGGCCGCCGTGCCGAGGCTCTGCTGCTGCCTGGCCTGCTCCGTGCGGACCTCTTCGCCTACCGACATAGAGAATTGCCCTCCCCGATGGTGATCCCGCACCCGGCCGTGCCGGGCGTGGCATTGCGCGATCAAGCCTTCCTCACGCAGCGTGCGCGCACCATTACCCGATCGAGCGGGATTGGATCTTGGGAGGACTGGGCAGACATGGGCGCCTGTTCGACGGCGCCGTACCGGAAGGAAATTGTCCGGATCGGCTCGTACAGGAGACGGACGAGTAGTTGAACTCACTCCTTTTAGGTATAGGCCTGGTGGCGAGCGGTCGCGAAGGGCGGTCGTCGCCCGGCACGAAGGAGGGCGGTCATGGCCCCACCCATGTCCGCGAGCGCGTTCCTGCGCGCTCTGAAGGCGGAAGGACTCACGGTCGTCGAGGTCGGCGACTGGCGCGACCACAACCGCAACCACAAGGGCCCGTGGGGCCCGGTCCACGGCGTGATGATCCACCACACCGTGACCAAGGGCAGCGCCCGCACGGTCGACATCTGCCGCAAGGGCTACGAGGGTCTGCCCGGCCCCCTGTGCCACGGCGTCATCACCAAGGACGGCCGGGTCCACCTCGTCGGCTACGGCAGGGCCAACCACGCCGGGCTCGGCGACGACGACGTGCTCCGCGCGGTGATCGCCGAGAGGGCACTGCCGACGGACAACGAGGCGAACACCGACGGCAACCGGCACTTCTACGGCTTCGAGTGCGAGAACCTCGGCGACGGCGAGGACCCCTGGCCGGCGGCCCAGCTGGAGGCCATCGAGAAGGCCGCGGCCGCCGTGTGCCGTCATCACGGCTGGAACGAGCGGTCGGTGATCGGGCACCTGGAGTGGCAGCCGGGGAAGGTGGACCCGCGCGGGTTCACGATGGGCTCGATGCGGAAACGGATCGGCGACCGGTTGAAGTGACGCGCGGGCGCGACGGCGCACGGCCCGGTCGGCGACAACCCGTTGGAATCTGTCGCTCGCTCCCCTGGGGCCCGTGGCGGCCCGCTCCTAGCGTGGTGAACCGTCCCCGACGGTCCCAGGAAAAGGCCTCGCCATGCAGTACGTCGCCCCGGTCGGCATCGGTGTCCTCTACGCCCTGCTGATGTCCCTCGTCCGTGAACCGCACCGGCGGCGCCTGAACGCCCTCATGGTCGCCGGTGCGGGCGCCGCCTACCTCAGCGGCGGCGGGCTGGGCGGCTGGGAGTTCGCCTTCACGGCGCTGGTCACCTATGTGGCCTTCCGCGGCCTGGACTCCTGGACGTTCATCGGCGTCGGCTGGCTGCTGCACACCGCGTGGGACGTCGTCCACCACATCAAGGGCAACCCCATCGTCCCGTTCGCCCACACGTCGTCCCTGGGCTGCGCGATCTGCGACCCGGTGATCGCCCTGTGGTGCCTGCGGGGCGGTCCCTCCCTGACCGGCATGTTCCGGGACCGCGGCCGAAACCGTGAGGAGCCACGGGCGACAATGGCCCGGTGACCGGCTCCGACACCCCCGACGCCCTCGCGGGCCTGCGCCCGCGGCTGCCCTCCCCGCTGCGGGAGGCCGCGGACGGGCGGTTCGAGCGGCACGGGGTACGGCTCCTGCTGAAGCGGGACGATCTGATCCACCCCGAGCTGGTCGGCAACAAGTGGCGCAAGCTCGCGCCGAACCTCGAAGAGGCGGCCGGGCGGACCGTGCTCACCTTCGGCGGCGCGTACTCCAACCATCTGCGCGCCACGGCCGCCGCCGGCCGGCTGCTCGGCCTGCGCACGGTCGGCGTGGTGCGCGGGCAGGAACTCGCCGGCCGCCCGCTCAACCCCTCGCTGGCCCGGTGCGCGGCCGACGGGATGCGGCTGCACTTCGTCGACCGGTCGGCGTACCGCCGCAAGGCCGAGCCGGAGACCCTGGCGGCCGTGCTCCGCGCGGCGGACGCCGAGGACGCGTACGTCGTGCCCGAGGGCGGCAGCAATCCCGCGGCCGTGCGCGGCTGCCGGGCACTCGGGGAGGAACTGGCCGGCCGGGCGGACGTGGCGGCGGTGGCCTGCGGCACCGGCGGCACGCTGGCCGGACTGGCCGCCGGGCTCGGCGGCGGGACGCGCGCACTGGGCATACCCGTGCTCAAGGGCGGCTTCCTGGCCGATGACATACGGGCCCTGCAGAACGAGGCGTTCGGCGGCCCGCGCGGGGACTGGAGCCTCGACGACCGCTTCCACTTCGGCGGTTACGCCCGCGTCCCCCCGGAACTCGAGGTGTTCGCGAAGGACTTCGAGCACCGCCACGACATCCTGGTCGAACGTCTCTATGTCGCCAAGTTGCTTTACGCCCTTGTCGCCCTGGTGGAGGAGAACGCGTTCCCGCGCGGGAGCACGGTCGCCGCGGTGATCACCGGCCGGCCCTTCCCTTAGGGCCTGTCCGGCGGATCGTGCCGGGGACGCGGGGCACGGCACGCCCTCCCCCACTGCCCGAAAGGACGTGGGCGGTGCCCCCGGCGGCGTTGTCGCCGGTCGCCGGCCTCCCCACTGCTCGGCTGCGCCGGAGCGGGAGGGCCCCATGCGCGGGGGACCCCATCTCGTCGACGCCCTCCCCCGCCGTGCAGCCGGACGCTCCCCGCACTCGACCGCACTCGCGCGGCGCCCCCTCACCCCCTAGGTCGTCTCCCGGAACGCCGCCGCCTCCTCCAGGTCCAGCCGGCGCAGCAGCGTGCGCAGCATCTCGTCGTCGATGTAGCGGCCGTCGCGCAGGCGGACGAACACCTCGCGCTCCGCGCTGATCATCTCCCGGGACAGCCGTCGGTAGGTGTCGTCCACCGACTCCCCGGTGACCGGGTTGACCTGCCCGAGCCGTTCCCAGACGGCGTTGCGGCGACGCTCCAGGACGGTGCGCAGGCGTTCGGCGAGCGGTGCGGGCAGGGCGTTGCGCTCGTCGGCGAGGAGCTCGTCCAGGCGCTGCTCGGCGATCCGGGAGGCCTGCGCCTGGGCGTTGGCCTCGGCCAGGGTCTCGGCCTGCGCGTCGCGTCCGGGGAGCTTGAGCACCCGGATCAGCGGGGGCAGCGTCAGCCCCTGCACGACCAGGGTCCCGATGACGGTGGTGAAGGTCAGGAAGAGCAGCAGGTTGCGCTGCGGGAAGTCCTCGCCCTCGGTGGCGACCGGGATCGAGAAGGCGATGGCCAGCGAGACCACGCCCCGCATCCCGGCCCAGGCGATGACGAACGGCGCCTTCCAGCCGGGCCTCCCCTCGCGCTCCCTGATCCTCGCCGACAGCATCGGCGGCAGCCAGGTCGCCGGGTACACCCAGAGGAACCGGATCACGACGACCACCGCGAAGACGGCGACCGCGTACCAGGCGGCGTCGATGCCCTCGTACTCGCCGAGCCCTCTCAGGACGACGGGAAGCTGCAGTCCGATCAGCGCGAACACCGCGGACTCCAGGACGAACGCGACCATCTTCCACACCGCGTCCTCCTGGAGGCGGGTGGCGAAGTCGACCTCCCACGCGCGGTGCCCCAGGTAGAGGGCGACGACCACCACGGCGATGACGCCGGAGGCGTGCACCTGCTCGGCGACGGCGTAGGCGACGAACGGGATCAGCAGGGAGAGCGTGTTCTGCAGCAGCGCCTCCTTCACGTGGGTGCGCAGCCAGTGCAGCGGTGCCATCAGCACCAGGCCGACCGCCAGCCCGCCGACCGCCGCGAGCAGGAACTCGCCGACTCCCCCGGCCCAGGTGGCGCCCTCGCCCACCGCGGCCGCGACGGCGACCCGGAACGCGGTGATCGCGGTGGCGTCGTTCAGCAGGGACTCGCCCTGGAGGATGGTGGTGATCCGGGACGGCAGACCCACCCGGCGTGCCACCGCCGTCGCCGCGACCGCGTCCGGCGGGGCCACCACGGCGCCGAACACCAGCGCCGCGGTCAGCGGCAGACCCGGCACGATCAGGTACAGCACCCAGCCGACGGCGAACGTCGCGAACAGCACGTACCCCACCGACAGCAGCGCCACCGGCCGCAGTTGCGCCCGCAGGTCGAGATAGGAGCTGTCGGTGGCCGCCGTGTGCAGCAGCGGGGGCAGGATGAGCGGCAGGACGACGTGCGGGTCGAGCGTGTACTCGGGCACGCCGGGGAGGTAGCTGACCGCCAGCCCGGCGGCGACCAGCAGCAGCGGTGGCGGCACCGGAGTGCGCCGGGCGGCCGCGGCAATCGCGGCACTGCCCGCCACCAGCAACAGCAGCGGCATCACATCCATGTCGGGCCCACCCTCGTTTTTCCGCGCGGCTCCCCGCGCGGGCGTCGTAATCTGGCAATCATGAAACAGTGCACGCACGCCGACGCGCTGCCGCACCCGGAACCCGTCCCGCTCGGTGAGACGTGTCCGGAGTGCCTGCGGGACGGCACCGATCCGGTGCAGCTGCGCCTCTGCCTCACCTGCGGTCACGTCGGGTGCTGCGACTCCTCGCCGAACCGGCACGCCACGGAGCACCACAAAGAAACCGGCCACCCCGTGATGAGGACCCATGAGCCCGGCGAGGACTGGCGCTGGTGCTTCGTGGACCACGTACTGGTGTGACCCGGAGTGACCCCGGTGCCGGACGGTTCGACCGTCTGACGTCTGGGTACGTCAATGCGGCGCGCGCTCTTCCCATTTGGGAGCCGCAGACCCCTAGCCACGGAGCGTATTCATAGTTTTACTATGAGTGACAGCAGACGGGTCGGGGTCCCGGGGACAGGACCGTCGAGAGCGCGATAGCGTCACCGCTGAACCACGTAGCGCGTTACCCGGGGGCGAATCAGGCCCTGAAACGCTTGTACCACCTTGGAGGTGAGGGTGTCCCAGATCGCAGGCGAGCCCGCGACCCAGGACTTCGTGGAAGTCCGGCTGCCGGCCGCGGGGGCCTACCTGTCGGTGCTGCGTACGGCCACGGCCGGTCTCGCGGCCCGTTTGGACTTCACCCTCGACGAGATCGAGGACCTGCGCATCGCGGTCGACGAGGCCTGCGCGATCCTGCTCCAGCAGGCCGTGCCGGGTTCGGTGCTCAGCTGTGTCTTCCGGCTCGTCGACGACTCGCTCGAGGTGACCGTCTCGGCGCCGACCACGGACGGTCACGCCCCTTCGCGGGACACCTTCGCCTGGACCGTCCTGTCCGCGCTCGCCGGCAAGGTCTCCTCCGCCGTGGACGAGGACAAGACCGTGTCGATCAGCCTCTACAAACAGCGCGGCGCGGGACCCGGGCCGGCGTGAGGAGCGAGGACGGGCCGGTGCGGGACGAAGAACGCGGCACACGGGAGCTGCCGGCCGAGCGCGTGCCGGACGGCATCGACGGCATCCCCGAGCAGGCCCGGCCGCATCCGGAGGACGACTCCACGGAGGCCGTCGCCCCGGGCGGCGGGCAGTCCGGCGGGGCCGCGCGGGGCGCGCCCGCGGCCGGACCGGCCGGGGTCGCTCCGGGCCAGGGGGGCGCCCCCGCCAGTGCCGGGCCGGCAGCGGGGGACGAGGCGAGCGCTCGGGGAAGGGCGACGGGCGGGACGATGAGCGAGCACGAGCGACACGCCGAGGACGAGGCGCCGCGGGCGCCCGCCGCCCGGGGCACGCGGAGCACCCCCGGCGCTCCGGGCGCCCAGGGCGGGCACGCGCACCACAACCCGCAGGACCGCAGCGGGGCGCGCGCCATGTTCCTCGAGCTGCGCACGCTGCAGGACGGCACTCCCGAGTACGCGGAGCTGCGCAACCGCCTGGTGCGCATGCATCTGCCGCTCGTCGAGCACCTCGCGCGCCGCTTCCGCAACCGCGGTGAGCCGCTGGACGACCTCACCCAGGTCGCCACCATCGGGCTGATCAAGTCGGTCGACCGCTTCGACCCCGACCGGGGCGTGGAGTTCTCGACGTACGCGACCCCGACGGTCGTCGGCGAGATCAAGCGGCACTTCCGCGACAAGGGCTGGGCGGTGCGGGTGCCGCGCCGGCTGCAGGAGCTGCGGCTGTCGCTCACCACGGCCACGGCGGAGCTGTCCCAGCTCCACGGCCGCTCCCCCACGGTGCACGAGCTGGCCGAGAAGCTGGCCATCTCCGAGGAGGAGGTCCTGGAGGGCCTGGAGTCCGCGAACGCGTACTCCACGCTGTCCCTGGACGTCCCCGACACCGACGACGAGTCCCCGGCGGTCGCCGACACCCTCGGCGCCGAGGACGAGGCGCTGGAGGGCGTGGAGTACCGGGAGTCGCTCAAGCCGCTGCTGGAGGACCTGCCGCCGCGCGAGAAGCGGATCCTGCTGCTGCGCTTCTTCGGCAACATGACCCAGTCGCAGATCGCGCAGGAGGTCGGCATCTCGCAGATGCACGTCTCCCGGCTGCTGGCCCGCACCCTGGCCCAGCTCCGGGAGAAGCTGCTCGTGGAGGAGTGACCCGGCTCGGGCGCCGGGGCGCCGGGGTCCGTCTCCCGGATCGGGCCGCCCCGGGTGACGGCGCCTGGCAGCCGGGCCGGGCGGGGGCCATGGGGTTCCCTCCCGCGCGCGGGGTCCCCGGCCGGGACAGGCGCACACCTCCACGCCCTCGGGGCTCCCTCCCGCGTACGGGAGTCCTCTCCGCTCGAACGGAGCCGGGAGTGGGGGCAGTCGAGCGTGGGGAGCCGGCGACCGACGACACCGCCGCTGGGCCCCTCCCCAGGGGGTGCACGCCGACCCCCGCGACCCCGGCAGGGTCCGGGGACGGACGCTACTTCTCGGCGTTCCCGGGTCCCCGGATGCCGAGGGCCCGGGTCGTCTCGGGGTTGACCAGCAGGACGAGCGCGGTGACGGACACGACGGCGAGCGCGATTCCGGCGGGGATGGCCACGCTGTCGGAGCGCAGCAGGTTGTAGGCCACCGGCAGCGCGATGATCTGCGTGATGACGGCGGGGCCGCGGCTCCAGCTCCGCCGGGCGAACAGTCCCCGCGCGGCGAGCAGCGGGAGCAGCGCGAGCACGATCAGCGTCACCCCGCCGGTGACCGCCTGCTGACGGTCGTCCGGTTCGCCGGTGAGGGCGAGGACCGCCATCCACACGCCGCCGGCCACCAGCGCGAGCCCCTCCAGGGCGGCCAGCGCCGCGGCGTACGTCAGACGGCGCGGGCGGGGGCCGGTGGCGTCCGGGGCGGTGGTGGGGGTCTGCTCACTGCTCACCCCTGAAGGGTAGTCCTCGCCGCGCACGCCCCCGTGTCGAGGTTCACGCCCCGTCTCCCCCCTCCGCCCCGACTCGGTCTGGGCCCGGTACCACTGAGTAGGTACCCTGCACGTCATGCGTGCACTTCTCGTGGTCAACCCGGCGGCAACCACCACCAGTGCGCGCACGCGCGATGTGCTGATCCACGCACTCGCCAGCGAGATGAAGCTGGAGGCGGTCACCACCGAGTACCGCGGGCACGCGCGCGACCTCGGCCGGCAGGCCGCGCAGAGCGACGACATCGACCTGGTGGTGGCCCTCGGCGGGGACGGCACGGTCAACGAGGTCGTCAACGGTCTGCTGCACGCGGGGCCCGACCCGGAGCACCTGCCCGGTCTCGCCGTGGTCCCCGGCGGCTCCACCAATGTCTTCGCCCGCGCGCTGGGCCTGCCGAACCAGCCCGTGGAGGCCACCGGCGTCCTGCTGGACGCGCTGCGCGAGGGCCGTGAGCGCACCGTCGGCCTGGGTCTGACCTCGGGCACGCCGGGCTCGGACGACGAGGCCGTACCGGCCCGCTGGTTCACCTTCAACGCGGGGCTGGGCTTCGACGCCGGCGTGGTCGGCCGGGTGGAGCAGCAGCGGGAGCGCGGCAGGAAGTCGACCCACGCGCTGTACATGCGCCAGGTGGTCCGTCAACTGCTCGGCGATCCGCACCGGCGGAACGGGGTGATCACGTTCGAGCACCCGGACGAGGAACCGGTCACCGATCTCGCGCTCTCCATAGTCTCGAACACCTCGCCGTGGACGTTTCTCGGCAATCGCCCGATCTACGCGTCGCCTAAGGCCTCGTTCGATACGGCGCTCGATCTCTTCGGTCTGCACCGGCTCTCCACCGCCGCGGTTGCCCGGTATGGCACCCAGTTGCTCACTTCGTCCCCGGAGCGCGGACCCCGCGGCAGGCATGCGGTCTCCCGGCACGATCTGACGCACTTCACCTTGCATTCGAAGGTGCCGCTGCCCCTCCAGATGGACGGTGACCACCTGGGGCTGCGAACCAGCGTGACGTTCACAGGCGTACGCCGTGCACTGCGTGTGATTGTGTGAGCAGAAAGGGCCAAAGTCCTTTCAGTCGAACGTTTAGGCCAGGGTCCACCCCATGGAAGTACGGCTGTGACCTAGTCGACACCGAAGAATCAAAAAAAACTTTCCGGAAGGGGTTGTATCCGCCGCCGAGGTTTGCGAGTCTCTTCTTGGCGATCGGGACGGCCCGCAACACCGGCCTCGACAGATCACCGGAACCCCTCTTCAAACCCAAGGACGACGCCAGTGAACCTGGCGGTCGGCCCTTCCCTTGTCGAGGGATTCGTGAAAGCGTTCACATTCACAAGCAATCGCAGTACATACCCAGGAGAGGTAGCAGCCATGGACTGGCGTCACAACGCCGTTTGCCGCGAGGAAGACCCCGAGCTCTTCTTCCCCATCGGCAACACCGGTCCTGCGCTGCTGCAGATCGAGGAAGCCAAGGCCGTCTGCCGTCGCTGCCCGGTGATCGAGAGCTGCCTGCAGTGGGCACTCGAGTCCGGTCAGGACAGCGGCGTCTGGGGTGGTCTCAGCGAGGACGAGCGTCGCGCGATGAAGCGCCGTGCCGCCCGCAACCGGGCCCGTCAGGCATCCGCCTGACAACCCACCCCTGCTGACAGCCTGAGCTTGGCGGCGCGTACGGCGCGTACGCATCTCCCGCCCCGAGCCGCAGCGCGCAGTTGAGCAAGAGCCCCGGACCGCTTTCAGCGGTCCGGGGCTCTTCGCCGTCCACGCGTGTCCGCACACGTCCCTGCACACGCGTGCGGGTCCGCGCCCGCTACTTGTCCGACTGCACCGGGATGTCCAGGATCACCCTGGTCCCCCGCTCCGGCGCCGGCACCATGTCGAAGGTTCCGCCCAACTCGCCCTCCACCAGGGTCCGTACGATCTGCAGACCGAGATTGCCCGCGGTGTGCGGGTCGAAGCCCTCGGGCAGACCCACGCCGTCGTCCTGCACGGTGACCAGCAGGCGGGTCTCCTTGGTGGTGCCGCCGCGGACCGCCGACACCTCGACGGTGCCGGTCTCGCCCTCGCGGAAGCCGTGCTCCAGGGCGTTCTGCAGCACCTCGGTCAGCACCATCGACAGCGGGGTGGCGACCTCGGCGTCGAGTATGCCGAAGCGGCCCGTGCGCCGGCCGGTGACCTTGCCCGGGGAGATCTCGGCGACCATCGCGAGGACACGGTCGGCGATCTCGTCGAACTCCACGCGCTCGTCCAGGTTCTGGGACAGCGTCTCGTGCACGATCGCGATGGACCCCACCCGTCGCACCGCCTCCTCCAGGGCCGCACGGCCGCGCTCGGACCCGATGCGCCGTGCCTGCAGGCGCAGCAGCGCCGCCACCGTCTGGAGGTTGTTCTTCACCCGGTGGTGGATCTCCCGGATGGTCGCGTCCTTGGTGATCAACTCGCGTTCGCGGCGGCGGAGTTCCGTGACGTCACGGAGCAGCACCAGCGAACCGATGCGCGTCCCCTTCGGCTTGAGCGGGATCGCCCGGAACTGGATCACCCCGTCGTGCGCCTCGATCTCGAACTCGCGCGGCGCCCAGCCGCTGGCGACCTTGGCCAGCGCCTCGTCCACCGGCCCGCGGGAGGGGGCCAGTTCGGCGGTGGTCCGGCCGAGGTGATGTCCCACCAGGTCCGCGGCGAGACCCATGCGGTGGTACGCGGACAGGGCGTTCGGGGAGGCGTACTGGACGATGCCGTCGGCGTCGAGGCGGATCAGCCCGTCGCCGACCCGGGGCGAGGCGTCCATCTCGAGCTGCTGGTTCGCGAACGGGAAGGCGCCGGCCGCGATCATCTGCGCGAGGTCCGAGGCGCTCTGGAGGTAGGTGAGCTCCAGCCGGCTCGGGGTGCGCACGGTGAGCAGGTTGGTGTTGCGCGCGATCACGCCGAGGACGCGCCCCTCACGCCGCACGGGAATGGACTCGACCCGTACGGGGACCTCCTCGCGCCACTCCGGGTCCCCCTCGCGCACGATCCGGCCCTCGTCCAGGGCCGCGTCCAGCATGGGGCGGCGTCCGCGCGGGACGAGATGGCCGACCATGTCGTCCTGGTAGGAGGTCGGGCCGGTGTTGGGCCGCATCTGGGCGACGGAGACGTAGCGGGTGCCGTCATGGGTGGGGACCCACAGGACCAGGTCGGCGAAGGAGAGGTCGGAGAGCAGCTGCCACTCCGAGACCAGCAGGTGGAGCCACTCGAGATCGGTGTCGTCGAGGGCGGTGTGCTGGCGTACGAGTTCGTTCATGGAGGGCACGTCAGCGAGCGTACCCGGGGGCCGGCACCACCTCCGAGAACACCCGCGGGCCGCGGCGCCTGAGAGGGACCCTCAACCCTCCCGGCACCGCAGCCCGGAGCAACATCGGCCGTGGGGTGTGCGGTCCCGGTCGGCCGAGGGACGAGGAGCCGGGGCAGTCAGGGCAGAGAGCTCCGGTTCCTCGGTTCCGCCTTCCTGTGCGGGGAAGGCAGGCTTGGTGCGTCCTGCTACGCATTGTGGACTAGACCACTGTCCCTGTAAATGCGTCGGACCGATTACGTCGGACGCCGTTCATCCCACCGGGGCCGCACGGGCGTCCGTCACGCAGCCTAACCCGTGGGGTTCCCGCGCGGGGCCGGTCGGACAGGGCAATTTCGGCGCGCGGCCGGCGTGCCCGCTCTGTTAGATTGAGATTGGTCTAAACCACATTGCACCACCCTACGGATCCGTGCTCGCGGATCCGGTCCCAGTCGGCTCCTCCTCAAGATCGGCAGGCCCACCGTGGAAGTTGTCATCGTTGCGGACGCCAAGGCGGGCGGCGAGCTCATCGCCGGGGCCATGGCACAGCTCCTGCGACGCAAGCCCGACGCCCTGCTGGGCGTGGCGACCGGTTCGACGCCGCTGCCCGTCTACCAGGCGCTGGCGGCCCAGGTGGAATCCGGCGCCGTGGACACCTCCCGGGCACGGATCGCCCAGCTCGACGAGTACGTGGGGCTGCCCGCCGACCACCCCGAGTCCTACCGCTCGGTGCTGCGGCGCGAGGTGCTGGAGCCGCTCGGGATCGGGATGGACGCCTTCATGGGCCCCGACGGCACCGCCGAGGACGTGCAGGGCGCGTGCGAGGCGTACGACAGGGAGCTGGCCGTGGCCGGCGGCGTGGACCTCCAGCTCCTCGGGATCGGCACGGACGGGCACATCGGGTTCAACGAGCCCTGCTCCTCGCTCGCCTCCCGCACCCGGATCAAGACGCTGACCGAGCAGACCCGGGTGGACAACGCCCGCTTCTTCGACGGCGACATCGACCAGGTCCCGCACCACGTCATCACCCAGGGCATCGGCACCATCCTGGAGGCCCGTCACCTGGTCCTGCTCGCCACCGGCGAGGGCAAGGCGGACGCGGTCGCCGCGACCGTCGAGGGGCCGGTGGCGGCGGTGTGTCCCGCGTCCGCGCTCCAGTTGCACCCGCACGCCACGGTGGTCGTCGACGAGGCCGCCGCCGCCAAGCTGAAGCTCGCCGACTACTTCCGGCACACCTACGCCAACAAGCCGGAGTGGCAGGGGATCTGACCGCCCCTCGTGGTCTGGACCAGCCCCCGCCCCAGGGGTATACAAAGGGGATCACGGAGCGGGCGGGGCACACCCCCGCCCCGAGCCGTGCCACGATGTCAGCCGCGGCCGATGGGGATGTCGGTCGTTTCGGCACCCGGAGCCGGGAAGGCAGAGCATGAGCACCGACGTCAGCAGTACGGAGAACGAGGGTGGGCCCACGGTCCGTACCGCGCGTGTGCCTAAGTACTACCGGCTGAAGAAGCACCTGCTCGACATGACCGAGACGGCGCCTCCCGGCACTCCGGTCCCGCCCGAGCGCACCCTGGCGGCGGAGTTCGACACCTCGCGCACCACCGTGCGCCAGGCGCTCTCGGAACTGGTCGTCGAGGGGCGCCTGGAACGCATCCAGGGCAAGGGGACCTTCGTCGCCAAGCCCAAGGTCTCCCAGGCGCTCCAGCTCACGTCGTACACCGAGGACATGCGTGCCCAGGGCCTGGAGCCCACCTCGCAACTGCTGGACCTCGGCTACATCACCGCCGACGACCGGCTCGCCGGGCTGCTCGACATCACGGCCGGCGGGCGGGTGCTGCGCATCGAGCGGCTGCGCATGGCCAACGGTGAGCCGATGGCCATCGAGACCACCCACCTGAGCGCCAAGCGCTTCCCCGCGCTGCGCCGCAGCCTGACGAAGTACACCTCCCTCTACACCGCCCTCGCCGAGGTGTACGACGTCCATCTCGCGGAGGCCGAGGAGACCATCGAGACCTCCCTGGCCACCCCGCGCGAGGCCGGCCTGCTCGGCACCGACGTCGGCCTGCCGATGCTGATGCTGTCCCGGCACTCACGGGACCGCGACGGACAGCCGGTGGAGTGGGTGCGGTCGGTGTACCGGGGCGACCGGTACAAGTTCGTCGCGCGCCTGAAGCGCCCCCAGGACTGAGCCCGGACCGTCCCCGCGGCCGTGCTTTCGGCGGGGCCGCAAAACCCGGCGAAGCGGGCGGTCGGCAGGGTTTTCGTTGCTGTTTCCTCTCGGTTGAGCGGCGCCTGGGTACCGCTATGCGGACGAGGGGTTACGACCGTGCTACGCCCTGACCTACATTTCCGCGCATCAACGCCGGTGATCAGTGAGGGGACGGGAACCGTCTGATGTCACAAGCCCCAGAAACCGCAGGAGGGCCGGTGGTGACGCCCGTGCGCGTCGTCATCGCCCTCTGTCTCGTCGCACCGTTCGTGGCCATGCTGTGGGTCGGGTCCTACGCGAAGACCGACCCGACGTTCATCGGCATCCCGTTCTTCTACTGGTACCAGATGCTGTGGGTGCTGGTCTCCACCGCCCTGACGATGATCGCGTACAAGCTCTGGCAGCGTGACCAGCGCGCCCGCTCGGCCGCGAAGGGCGGTGCGTCGCAGTGAACGACGGCGTGAACGGCGTGGCACTCGCCGTCTTCATCTTCTTCTTCCTGCTGGTCACGGCCATGGGGTTCATGGCCGCGCGCTGGCGCAAGGCCGAGAACGAGCACAGCCTCGACGAGTGGGGCCTGGGCGGCCGGTCGTTCGGTACCTGGGTCACCTGGTTCCTGCTCGGCGGCGACCTGTACACCGCGTACACGTTCGTGGCCGTACCGGCGGCGATCTACGCGGCGGGCGCGGCCGGCTTCTTCGCGGTGCCGTACACGATCCTGGTGTACCCGCTGATCTTCACCTTCCTGCCCCGGCTGTGGTCGGTGTCGCACAAGCACGGCTACGTCACGACGTCCGACTTCGTGCGCGGCCGGTTCGGCTCGAAGGGACTGTCGCTGGCCGTCGCGGTCACCGGCATCCTGGCCACGATGCCGTACATCGCGCTCCAGCTGGTCGGCATCCAGGCCGTGCTGGACGTGATGGGCGTCGGCGGCGGCGAGGACACCAACTGGTTCGTCAAGGACCTGCCGCTGCTGATCGCCTTCGGTGTGCTGGCGGCGTACACGTACTCGTCGGGTCTGCGGGCCCCCGCGCTGATCGCGTTCGTCAAGGACACGCTGATCTACATCGTGATCGCGGTGGCGATCATCTACATCCCGATCAAGCTGGGCGGCTTCGACGAGATCTTCGCCAAGGCGAGCGAGGCGTACAGCCAGACCAACCCGGCCACGGGCGCGCCGCGCGGTGCGCTGGTGCCGGGCGAGGCGGGCCAGTGGACGTACGCCACGCTGGCGCTCGGCTCGGCGCTCGCGCTGTTCATGTACCCGCACTCGATCACGGCGACGCTCTCCTCGCGCAGCCGTGAGGTGATCCGCCGCAACACCACGATCCTGCCGTTGTACTCCCTGATGCTGGGCCTGCTGGCGCTGCTCGGCTTCATGGCGATCGCGGCCGGGGTCAAGGTCGGCAACGGCCAGCTGGCGATCCCGCAGCTGTTCGAGAACATGTTCCCGGACTGGTTCGCGGGCGTGGCCTTCGCGGCCATCGGCATCGGCGCGCTGGTGCCGGCGGCGATCATGTCGATCGCGGCGGCGAACCTCTTCACCCGCAACATCTACAAGGACTTCATCAAGCCGGACGCGACGCCGAAGCAGGAGACCCAGGTCTCCAAGATCGTGTCCCTGCTGGTGAAGGTGGGCGCGCTGGTCTTCGTCCTGACCATGGACAAGACGGTCGCGATCAACTTCCAGCTCCTCGGCGGCATCTGGATCCTGCAGACCTTCCCGGCGCTGGTGGGCGGCCTGTTCACCCGCTGGTTCCACCGCTGGGCGCTGATCGGCGGCTGGGCGGTCGGCATGATCTACGGCACGGTCGCCGCGTACGGGGTGGCCTCGCCGACGCAGAAGCACTTCGGCGGGTCGTCGGAGGAGATCCCGGGCATCGGGGAGATCGGCTACATCGGCCTCACCGCGTTCGTGCTCAACGTCCTGGTCACGGTCGTCCTGACCTTCGTCATGAGGGCGCTCAAGGCGCCCGAGGGCATCGACGAGACCAGGCCGCAGGACTACACGGCGGACGCGGGCGACCCCGGTGTCCAGGTGGAGCTCCCGCCGGCCACGGCGGGCAGCGCGCACTGACCCCCGGTGAGCCGGGACGACGGGCCGTCGGAGAAATCCGGCGGCCCGTCGTCGTACCCGTCCGGCACACTCCCCTCATGGACATCGTCATCCGGCCGGTGGAGCCCGGCGAGCACGCGGAGCTCGGTGAGATCACCGCGCAGGCCTATCTGCTGGACGGACTGCTCGACTTCGGGGAGAGCGACACGTACCTCGGTGAGCTGCGGAACGTGGGGAAGCGGGCGGCCGCCGCCGAGGTGCTGGTCGCCGTGGCGGACGGGACGGTGCTGGGCGGGGTGACCTTCGTGCCGGGCCCCGGCCCGATGGCCGACATAGCGGGGCCGGGCGAGGCGGAGATCCGGATGCTCGCGGTCGCCCGCGCGGTCCGGGGCAGGGGCGCCGGGGAGGCCCTGGTGCGGGCCTGCGTGGACCGGGCGCGGGCCACCGGGGGCTGCGTACGGGTCGTGCTGTCGACCCAGCGCACCATGCACGCCGCCCACCGCATCTACGAACGGCTCGGTTTCACCCGCACCCCGGAGCGCGACTGGGGCCCCCTTGCGGAGCGTCCGGACCTCACTCTCCTCACCTACGAGTTGACGCTCTGACACCTCCGCGACACAACATATGGGGTTGCCGACGACACCCGGCACAAGATGTATGCTCATGCTCGCTGTCGTCGCAGGGGAATCCGGTGTGAATCCGGAACTGTCCCGCAACGGTGTACCCATGCCCGCGTACGCGTGTGCCTGGGCGTCAGTCCGAGGACCTGCCGACAGCGCACCCGGCCGTCCGGTCCGGGTGCGTGGACGTCCGGGCCTCGCGGAATGGGCCGGTGGACGCGACGCCGCGTGCGCTCGTGTACTGCCCCCTGCGCTCTTCGAGGCCCCGTGCCGAGCGAGGGAGAGCCCCACGTGACCATCGCGCCAGCCGATCCGGCCTCAGTGATCGACGTGCCCGAGGAGAGCGGCGGCCCCGGTGCCGCGCTGCTGCGGACCCTGACCGAGCTGACCGCCGACCTGCCCGACGCCGACCCCGGCCGGGTCGCCGCCGCCGCGCTGCGCGGCCGGTCCGCCTCCGCCGACGAGGCGGAGCTGCGGGAGCTGGCCACCGAGGCGGCGGCCGGGCTGATCTCCGAGGACCCGGCCTACTCCCGGCTCGCCGCCCGGCTGCTGACCATCGGCATCCGCGCCGAGGCCGCCTCGCAGGGCGTCACCTCGTTCACCGGGTCCGTCGCGACCGGGCACCGCGAGGGTCTGATCGCCGACCGGACCGCCGCGTTCGTCCGCCTGCACGCGGACCGCCTGGACGCGCTGATCGACCCCGGGGCCGACGACCGCTTCGGCTACTTCGGCCTGCGCACCCTGCACAGCCGCTACCTGCTGCGGCACCCGGTCACCCGCAAGGTCGTCGAGACGCCCCAGCACTTCCTGCTGCGGGTCGCCGCCGGACTCGCCGAGGACGACAGCGCCCGCTCCGTGGACGAGGTCGCCGCGCTGTACGGGCTGATGAGCCGCCTGGACTACCTGCCCTCCTCCCCCACCCTGTTCAACTCCGGCACGCGGCACCCGCAGATGTCGTCCTGCTACCTCCTCGACTCCCCCAAGGACGAGCTGGACTCGATCTACGACCGCTACCACCAGGTCGCCCGCCTCTCCAAGCACGCCGGCGGCATCGGCCTGTCGTACTCCCGTATCCGCGCCCGGGGTTCGCTGATCCGCGGCACCAACGGGCACTCCAACGGCATCGTCCCGTTCCTGAAGACGCTCGACGCCTCGGTCGCCGCCGTGAACCAGGGCGGCCGGCGCAAGGGCGCGGCAGCCGTCTACCTGGAGACCTGGCACTTGGACATCGAGGAGTTCCTGGAGCTGCGCGACAACACCGGCGAGGACGCCCGCCGCACCCACAACCTGAACCTCGCGCACTGGGTGCCGGACGAGTTCATGCGCCGGGTGAACGCCGACGCGCCCTGGTCGCTGTTCTCCCCCGCGGACGTGCCCGAACTGGTCGACCTGTGGGGCGAGGAGTTCGACGCGGCGTACCGGGCCGCCGAGGCGAAGGGCCTGGCGAGGAAGACCCTCCCGGCCCGCGAGCTGTACGGCCGCATGATGCGCACCCTCGCGCAGACCGGCAACGGCTGGATGACCTTCAAGGACGCCGCCAACCGCACGGCGAACCAGACCGCCGAGCCGGGCCACGTCATCCACTCCTCGAACCTCTGCACGGAGATCCTGGAGGTCACCGACGACGGGGAGACGGCGGTCTGCAACCTGGGATCGGTCAACCTCGGCGCCTTCGTGGACCGGGGGGACATCGACTGGGAGCGCCTCGACGAGACGGTGCGCACCGCCGTGACGTTCCTCGACCGGGTCGTCGACATCAACTTCTACCCGACCGAGCAGGCGGGCCGCTCCAACGCCAAGTGGCGTCCCGTCGGTCTCGGCGCCATGGGCCTGCAGGACGTCTTCTTCAAGCTGCGGCTGCCCTTCGACTCCCCCGAGGCGAAGGCGCTGTCCACGAGGATCGCCGAGCGGATCATGCTCGCCGCGTACGAGACCTCCGCCGACCTGGCCGAGCGGGACGGCCCGCTCCCGGCCTGGGAGAAGACCCGTACCGCCCGGGGCGTGCTGCACCCCGACCACTACGACACCGACCTGACCTGGCCGGAGCGCTGGGTGGCGCTGCGGACGCGGATCGCCTCCGTCGGGATGCGCAACTCGCTGCTCCTGGCGATCGCGCCCACCGCCACCATCGCGTCGATCGCGGGCGTGTACGAGTGCATCGAGCCGCAGGTGTCCAACCTGTTCAAGCGCGAGACGCTGTCCGGGGAGTTCCTCCAGGTCAACTCGTACCTGGTGGACGATCTGAAGCGGCTCGGCGTGTGGGACGCCCGCACCCGTGAGGCGCTGCGCGAGGCCAACGGCTCCGTGCAGGACTTCGCGTGGATCCCCGAGGACGTGCGGCGGCTGTACCGCACGGCGTGGGAGATCCCGCAGCGCGGTCTGATCGACATGGCCGCCGCCCGCACCCCGTTCCTGGACCAGGCGCAGTCGCTCAACCTGTTCCTGGAGACGCCCACCATCGGCAAGCTCTCCTCGATGTACGCGTACGCCTGGAAGCAGGGCCTGAAGACCACGTACTACCTGCGCTCGCGCCCGGCGACCCGGATCGCCCGCGCGGCGGCCCGCACCACCGTCCCCGTCCCGCAGGCGGCCGACCCCGAGGCCGTCGCCTGCTCCCTGGAAAACCCCGAGTCCTGCGAGGCCTGCCAGTAATGACCAGCACCACGAAGAACCTGCTCGACCCGGGCTTCGAGCTGACGCTCCGCCCCATGCGTTACCCGGACTTCTACGAGCGCTACCGGGACGCCATCAAGAACACCTGGCACGTGGAGGAGGTCGACCTCCACTCGGACGTCGCCGACCTGGCGAAGCTCAGCCCCGAGGAGCAGCACCTGATCGGCCGGCTGGTCGCGTTCTTCGCGACGGGCGACTCGATCGTGGCGAACAACCTGGTGCTGACGCTCTACAAGCACATCAACTCCCCGGAGGCGCGGCTGTACCTGTCGCGGCAGCTCTTCGAGGAGGCGGTGCACGTCCAGTTCTACCTGACGCTGCTCGACACCTATCTGCCCGACCCGGACGACCGGGCGGCGGCCTTCGCGGCCGTGGAGAACATCCCGTCCATCCGGGAGAAGGCCGAGTTCTGCTTCAAGTGGATGGACTCGGTGGAGAAGCTTGACCGGCTGGAGACGCGGGCCGACCGCCGGCGCTTCCTGCTCAACCTGATCTGCTTCGCCGCGTGCATCGAGGGCCTGTTCTTCTACGGGGCGTTCGCCTACGTCTACTGGTTCCGCGGCCGGGGTCTGCTGCACGGGCTGGCGACCGGCACCAACTGGGTGTTCCGGGACGAGACGATGCACATGTCCTTCGCCTTCGACGTGGTCGACACCGTGCGCAAGGAGGAGCCGGAGCTGTTCGACGAGGAGCTGGGGCAGCAGGTCACCGACATGCTGCGCGAGGCGGTCGAGGCGGAGCTGCAGTTCGCGCGGGACCTGTGCGGGGACGGGCTGCCGGGCATGAACACCGAGTCGATGCGGCAGTACCTGGAGTGCGTCGCCGACCAGCGGCTGGTGCGGCTGGGCTTCGCGCCGGTGTACGGGTCGGAGAACCCGTTCTCCTTCATGGAGCTCCAGGGCGTCCAGGAGCTGACGAACTTCTTCGAGCGGCGCCCGTCCGCGTACCAGGTCGCCGTGGAGGGCACGGTCGACCTGGACGAGGACTTCTAGGGAGCCGGGCCTCCCGGTGCCGCCTCACGCCGCCCGTGCGGTGCGGTGGGGGGCGGCACCCCGCGCCGGGCGGGCGGCGGCCGGCCCGGTGCGGCGCTCGGCGGCGGCGCGGGCGGCCTCGGCCTGCCTGATCTGCCGGTCGATCCGCCGGTCGTGCGCGATGCCGATCAGGGCGGGGAGGATCATGAGGACGAACAGGCCGAGAACGGCCACCATCGCGATCAGTGCTTCCATCTGCGTCGTATCCATGACACCACTGTCGCGCCCGACACTCCTTACCGGCAGTGGCAGGACTGCCGTGCACCCTCGATTTACTGCCAAGGGCGCGGCACACTGGAGCCATGCTCCAGAACGTGGCCGCCGTCCTCCTCGACGGTGTGAACCCCTTCGAACTCGGTGTCGTCTGCGAGGTCTTCGGCGTCGACCGCAGCGACGACGGCCTGCCGGTCTACGACTTCGCCGTCGCCTCGGCCGACGGCCCGGCGGTGCGCACCAACGCGGGCTTCTCCCTCCAGGTCGAGCACGGTCTGGAGCGTCTGGAGACCGCGGACCTCATCGCCGTGCCCGCCGGTTCCTCCTACGTGTCCCGGGAGTTCCCGCCCGAACTGCTGGACGCCCTGCGCAGAGGGGTGGACCGGGGCGCGCGGGTGCTCAGCGTCTGCTCCGGGGTGTTCGTGCTCGCCGCCGCCGGACTCCTCGACGGCCGGCGTGCCGCCGCCCACTGGAAGCACGCGGAGGCGCTGACCAGGAAGTATCCCCATCTGACGGTCGAGCCGGATGTGCTCTACGTCGACGAGGACCCGGTGATCACCTCCGCGGGCACCGCCGCCGGCATCGACGCCTGTCTGCACCTGGTACGCAAGGAGCAGGGGCCGGAGGTCGCCAACAAGATCGCCCGGCGCATGGTGGTGCCCCCGCACCGCGACGGCGGGCAGGCCCAGTACATCGAGCGCCCGCTGCCGCGGTCCGGGGGCGACACCGTCTCCGAGGTCCTGGTGTGGATGGAGCGGCATCTCGACGAGGAGACCACCGTCGAGCAGCTCGCCGCCCGCGCCCACATGTCGCCGCGCACCTTCGCCCGCCGCTTCCAGCAGGAGACCGGCACCACGCCCTACCGCTGGATCCTGCGCCAGCGGGTACTGCTGGCGCAGCGTCTGCTGGAGGCGACGGACGAGACGGTGGACGCGATCGCGGGCCGTACCGGCTTCGGCAACGCGGCGGCGCTGCGCCACCACTTCGTCCGCGCCGTCGGTACGACGCCCCAGACCTACCGGCGCACGTTCAGGGGCCCTCAGGCCGCCTGAACGCGCGCCGCGCGGGTCAGCGGGGCACCGCCCGCAGCATCAGCCGACGCGGCCGGAGCGTGATGCCGATCCGGGGCCTGGCGTCGGAGCCGGGCGCGTGGTCGAAGCGGTAGGCGGAGGCGACCACCGCGGTGACGAGCGTGAGCTCAGCCATCGAGAAGTGGTCGCTGGGGCACTTGCGGTTGCCCACACTGAACGGACTCATCGCGTACTTGGGCACGTCCCCCGCCCGCTCGGGGAGCCACCGGTCGGGGTCGAACTCCTCGTGCCGCTCGTACGACCGCCGGTCGCGCTGGATCGCGTACGGACTGTAGATGAGGTCCGCGCCCTCGGGAATGCGGTATCCGCCGAGTTCCGTGTCGGCCACCGCGCGGCGCGTCAATATCCATACGGCCGGATACAGCCGCAGGGTCTCGACGACGACATTCGCGGTGTACGTCAGCTTTCGGACGTCCTCGAATGCGACCGGGCGGTCACCCACGACGGATTTCACCTCGTCGCGGATCTTGTCTCCGAGTTCCGGGTGCTCGGTGAGAACCAGGAGGAGCGACATGATCGTGGATCCGACGGTTTCACTGCCGGCGGTGATGATGGCGAGTACCTGGTCGTGGATCTCCTGTTCCCCTATGGGCTCGCCATTCTCGTCCTCCGCCTCCAGCAAAGCCGTCAGCAAATCGTTCGGTTTTTGACCGCTTGCCCGTCGGTCGGCGACGATCTCGTCGACCAGGACATGCAAATCGGCCAGCGCGCGGTTGAATTGCCGGTTGGCCGGAAGCGGCACCTTGTAGAGCGGTCCGAGCGGTACCACCATCCGCTGGTACATCCCGCCGAACAGCGTGGTGAGGTCGGCGCAGATGCGCTCCGCCCGGGCGTCCATGTAACTGCCGCGCATCAGGCAGCGGGCGGCCACCCGGACGGCCACGCGGAAGGACTCCGCCGTGACGTCCAGCACCTCGCCGCGGCGCCAGCGCTCCACGAGCGCGTACGCCTCCTCCGCCATGACCGGCCCGTACGCGGGGATGGCGTCGAGCCTGAACGCGGGCTGGATGGTGCGGCGCTGGCGCCGGTGCAGCGGGCCGTTGGCGGTGGCGACGCCCTCCTTGCCGAGCAGGTCCTCCAGGGACTCCCAGAGTGGTCCGGCGATGATGTAGTCGGGACTCAGCGCCACCGCCCCGGTGAGGGCGGGGGTGGTGACGGCGTACACCGTCTTCGGTCCGAGCTTGAGGCGCACCACGTCGCCGTGGTCGCGCAGCCGGGACATGAAGGACAGCGGATCGCGCGCCAGTTTCCAGCCGTGGCCCAGGACGGGGACGCCTCCGCCGGCCACGGGGGGCTCGCGCAGTCCGGCCTCCCCGGCCGTTTCGGGGTTCACCGACTCGACGGTCATGACTCACCTGCCGTTTCGTTGTCGACGTACGGGGGTGTGGACCGGTCGTCCCAGCTGTCGACCCGGTACCGGCCGGACTCGTGGTGGAACCAGTAGACGGAGCTGAACCAGTTCCGCATATTGCCGACGCAGGCGCGTACGGCGGCACTCGTTTCCTTTCCTCCCACCGTGCCGTCGTCGAGGGCGTCCGCAAAGCGCAGGGCGTCCCGTTCGGCGTCCTGGAATTCGCTGATGCATTCCTCGACGCGGCGCCTCATGTCCGTGATTGCCTCTTCGAGCGTGAGTTCCTCGTGGGTGATGAGACTGATGCCGAGATTGTGCACCTCACTGCCCGCTATTTCCTTCGGCAGGGAACAGAGGTCGTTGTACCAGGCGGCGAATTCCTGACTGAGCAGTGCCGCCTTCCGGTAGGCGGGGTACTTCCGTATCTCGTCCGGCAGTTCACTGCCCGCGCTCGGCTCCAGGAGATCGGTCCAGATCCAGTGCGCGAAGGTGAGCCGGCGCAGTTCCAGGTATTCCTCGACGGTGGGGACGATCCCCTCCGTACGGTTGTGGAACTCCCTGTCGTACGCCTCGATCACCTCGTGGAAGTGCCGGGCGAACCGGTCGTTCCAGCCGCCCGGCAGGAACGCGTACAGCCGCTCCACGCTGTCCGCGAGCCCCGCCACCACCGGATCCTCGTGGTCCAGGTGGTCACCGGGGCTGTCGAGGGCCCTGTGCAGCCGGTCCTTCAGCCGCAGCCAGGCGGCTGAGCGGCCGTGCACGATGTCGCGGTCGTGCCGGTCGTCCCAGACGAAGAACCACGCGCTGTAGTCCGCTATCGCCTGCAGGACGTCGTCGGGGGCGCCTATGTAGTAGCCCGCCATGAGATCGGTGTAGCACAGGCCATCGGCATATTCCTCCACCTTGTCCGCCGGCATGAGCCGCTTTTCGAGCAGCCACGCCCTGGTCGCCTGTTGAAGTCGGGGCCAATACGGGTGGAGTTGCCGGGGAAACGCCGCCTCGATCACCGGAAGAGACAGCGCCGGTGGAACTGCGATGGTGGTCGGTGTCGATGTGGTGCCGTGTGACAAAGCATGCACGAACAATCCCCTCTCTGCCGCCAGTCGGCGTGCGCCCGCCCCCGAGCCGGGCGCACGCCGTGCGTATCCCCGCACCTCCATTCAGCACCACAACTGACCGTTCTGGGAACGGATTTGCTTCTTTCGCCACTGCGGAGGTCGCACAGACGAACGGCGTCCGATCGAAAAGGTGCTCGATCGGACGCCGTTCGTGAGGAGAGGGAGGGGCCCCGAGGGCCGGTCAGTCGTTGGCCACCACGGGGTAACGCGGCTCGTTCTCGGCCATCTGCCGCAGCGCGTCCTTGCGTTCACGCTTGGACAGCCGGTCGATGTAGAGGTAGCCGTAGAGGTGGTCGGTCTCGTGCTGCAAACACCGTGCGAAGTAACCGGTGCCGCGTACCCGGACGGGGTTGCCCTTCTCGTCCTGGCCGGTCACTTCGGCGTAGTCGGGGCGGGCCAGCGGCATGTACGCCGTGGGCACCGACAGGCAGCCCTCGTTGCTGTCGTCCAGCCGGCGCTGCTCGGCGGGCAGTTCGACCAGCTTGGGGTTGCAGATCACGCCGACGTGCCGCACGCCCTCGTCGTCCGGGCAGTCGTAGACGAAGACCTTCTTGTCCACGCCGATCTGGTTGGCGGCCAGGCCCACGCCCTCGGCGGTGCGCTGGCTGGCGAACATGTCGGCGACCAGTTGCTGGAACTCGTCGCCGAAGTCCGTGACGTCCTTGCACTCCTGGTGCAGCACCGGGTTGCCGACCACGGTGATGGGGCGCGAGGTACCGCGCTCCCGCCACGCCGTCTCGCGCTCCTCGCAGTCCTCCGTGTCGATGACGTACCCCTCGCCGTCGACAGGGAGCACGCCCGCGTGCTGCTGATCGGTGTCCTGCTGAGCCATGACCGACGTACGCCTTCCTCAGTGAAACCCAGGTTGATGCTCGGTACAGGGTACGGGGAAACGCGTCCCGAAAGGGGCGGGGCCATATCGATGTGCGGCTCCGCCGCGTGGGCGCGGTCAACCCCCACGAACCTGCGGTCGGTGAACGGTCTCAGCACACCTCTTCGAGATCCCGCCAGTCCCGCGAGTCCGGACTGTCCGCGACCCACCCGTCCAGCAACCCCCGTACGAGGGAGGCAGGGGCGGCGACGCCGCATTCCCGCTCCGGCACCCACAGCTGCCCGTCCGTCCGGTGCCCCAGCGGCCCCGGATGCCCCGGCTCACTGTGATCGTGCGGATCCAGATGCTCGCCCTCCCCCTCGTCCGACGGCATCCGGGACTCCGAGCACATCCGGCACAGCAGCCGCACGGAGGACGACCAGTCCTCGGCCGCGAACCCGGCGTCGGAGGCCAGTTGCTCCAGTGCGTCCCGGTCGGCCTCGGTCGCGGCCTCCAACAGCACCACCCAGGTCGGCACCGGCGAGGGCGCCCACAACTCGATCTCGTCGAACACCGGGTAGGTGTGCCCGGCGGCGGTGCTCCGCTCCCCGTGCGGCACACCGTCGTGCAGGACGACCTCGCCCCAGCGGCGTCCGGAGGACGGCAGCGGAATGGACAGCACCTCGATCCGGGCGGGGTCGAGGCGCCGCCCCCACACGACCTCCGCCTCCCCCTCCGGGGACAGCCGTACGGCCGCGCTGCCCAGCTCCATGCCGAGGGGCTCGCCGGAGTCGGTGGCCGGTCCGGGCACCTTGAGTCCGTAGGCCTGCCAGGCCCGCCGGGCCAGCGGCCAGTCCTGCAGGGCGGTGGCGGCGATGCCGACGTTCCACCAGTCGGGAGCACCCGTGTCGCGGTCGAGCAGCGCCACGGCCCGCAGACCGGCCGACCGCGCCTGCTCCCAGTCGTGCCGGAACTTGTGCAGCAGCGCGAGGTTGAACCAGGACTCCGACAACCAGGGCTCCAGGTCGGCGGCACGGGTCAGCAGCGCGCCCGCGTCCTCGTACCGGCCGTCGCCGATGAGCGTGAACGCACGGTCCGTGGCCTGCCGCCAGGAGGCGGAGGGCCGGTGCCGTCCCTTGCCGAAGATCCTCACGATTCCCGCCTGCCAGTTCCGTCGGTGGGCTGGCCGTACCTGTCCGCGCCCCCGGACACCCTCTCCTTCGCATCCAACCACGTACGGCCGCGAGGGCGCTCATTACCCATGGGTTACCCAGCCTCGGCCGGGGTCAGACAGTCCCGTTCGTGGCCCTCGCCACGTTCGGCCCTGGTGTTCACGCGCCCCCTCCGTGTTCCGTGACAGCACCCGGGCCAGTGCTTCGACCACCTCCGGCGCGTACTCCCCGGCGGTTGTCAGGCGCAGTTCCTCCAGCGCGGTCAGCGGCCCGCCGGGTCCGCCTTCCCTGGACTTCTCCTCGTACGCGTTGACCACCCGGACGATACGTGCGGCGAGCGGCTGTTCCCGATGCGGGTCGGCCTGGCGTTCGACGATCGCGGCCACGCGCGGGTCCACCCCGGTCTGGCGCACCACGGCGCCGCCGAGCAGCGCGATCCGCCGCTGTTCGGTGACCGGCAGGACGGCGGTGGCGCCGTCGGGGACCGGGTCGACGAGGCTGAGCTGGCCGATGTCGTGCATCAGGGCGGCGTACTCCAGCACGGTCAGTTCGGGTTCGGTCAGCCCGAGGTCCCGCCCCACCGCCCGGCTGAGCGCGGCGACCCGGCGGGCGTGCCCGGCCGGGGTGTATCCGGCGATCTCGGTGGCCCGCGCGAGGGAGGTGATGGTCTGCCGGTAGGTGGCACGCACGGCGGCGTACCGCCGGTAGGAAAGCTGTGCGAGCAGCAGGGGTACGGAGAAGACGGGCAGCGCCCACAGCCCCACGACCGCGACCCCGAGCGCCATCACCGCGCCCGTGGCGATGACGGCGGCCCCGATGCCGGGCAGGGCCCGCAGTTCGTCGCGCAGCGTCGGCGGGAAGGGCCAACCGGTGCGGGAGTGGGTCAGCGCGGCGGCGAGGACGGCGTCGCACAGCGCGGTGAGGGAGAGCAGGGCGAGCAGGAGCAGCGCGTGGGCGGGGCCGCTCCAGCCGTCGAAGGTGCCCCGGTTGTACAGCGGCTGGAAGCACAGGGCGACGAAGCCGACGGTCAGCACCCTGCGGGCCGACGGGTCGAGGGCGGGGCCTTCACCGCGCCCGACGTGCGGCACGCTGCCGAGCAGGGACGCGGCGAGCACCACGGTGACGACCTGGGCGGCGCCGTGGTGGGTGGGCCGGGCCGCGGTCTCGCCGAGCAGGGCGTACGACAGTGAACCCGCGGCGGCGAGCGGCGCGGCCTCCCTGATCCGTGTCCCGTTGCGCCGGGTGAGCTCGCCGACGGCGATGAGCACCCCGAAGGCGAGGGCCGTACCGCGCTCCTCGACGCCGTCGTAGAGCGTGCTGCCCAGGGAACCGGCGGCGAGGACGGCGGCGCACAGGTGCACGACGGTGTGCAGCCGGGGCCTCATCGGCGCGTCCCTGGCCGGCCGACGACCGGCCCGGCGGCTCCGGGCAGGGCCGCGGGCCGTATGTCCCCGGTGGCGGACCGAGTGCCCTCGGTGGCGGACGACGTGCCACCGTCGGCGGGCCGCGTGTCACCGGGAGCCGATCGAATGCCGCCCGTGGCAGGCCCGGGGGCACCGGCGACCGGTCGCGTGCCACCGTCGGCGGGCCGCGTGTCACCGAGAACCGATCGAATGCCGCCCGTGGCAGGCCCGGGGGCACCGGCGACCGGTCGGGGGCCGTCGGGGGCGGGCCGCGTGTCACCGGGGGCGGGTCGTGCTTCGTCGGCGGTCACCGCCGAGTGCCAGCCGGACCGGCCGATCGCCCGGACCAGCGCGGCCACCATCCGCGGGTCGAAGTGGGCACCCGCGCACCGCCGGAGTTCCTCCAGCGCCACGGGCACGGGCCGTGCCCTGCTGTAGGAGCGGGTGGAGGTCATCGCGTCGAAGGCGTCGGCGACGGCGACCACCCGCGCGGACTCCGGGATCTGACCGCCCGCCAGCCCGTAGGGGTAGCCGGTGCCGTCCAGCCGTTCGTGGTGGTGCAGCACCGCCGCGCGGGCCTCGCCGAGGAAGGAGATCCCCCGCACCATCTCGTGCCCGTACTCGGGGTGCAGTTCGATCACCCGGCGCTCCTCGGGGGTCAGCGGGCCGTTCTTGGTGAGCAGCCGGGTGGGCACGCCGAGCTTGCCGACGTCGTGCAGGATGCCCGCGAAGCGGAGCATCTCGACGCGCTCGTCGTCCATGCCGAGTTCCCGCGCGATCATCATGGACGCCTGTCCGACGCGTTCACTGTGCCCGCGCGTGTAGCCGTCCTTGATGTCGACGGCCTGGACGAGGGCGCGGATCGTCGCCTGATGGGCGGCCCGTTCCCGGTGGTACTGGACGAACGCCCACCAGGAGACCCCCATCGGCGGCAGTACCAGCAGCGCGGCCACCGGGCCGTAGGGGCTGCGCCACAGCAGCGCCATCATGAGTCCGGCGAGGCCGTGCACGGTGATCGGGGCCAGCGACCCGAGGAACAGCCGCCACCAGGCGGCCGGTGCCGGAATCCGTCTCCCGCGCGGGAGCACGCCGGGCGCCGACGCCGGGATGCCGCCGTCCAGCAGGGTGAGCACCAGGCAGAACGCCAGCACCGCGGCCCCGGCCGTGCCGAGCGCGGCCGACACGTCGCAGTCCGCCACCGCGTCCCGGCCGCCGACCGCCAGATGGACCCGGCTCGCGGCCCATACGGCGAGCATCAGCCTGCCGGCCCGCCAGAGCCTGCGCGCCAGGTACGGGCATTGTTCCACGGGGAGCAGCAGCGCCCCGGGGAGCGCGACCAGCGCCGCGGCGGGCGGTGGCAGCAGGAAGGCCCCGGCGAGCAGGACGGGGTGAAAGGTTCCGCCCGGGTGCGGGGCGGCGACCGGACGCGATCGGGCGAGGCACTCGCAGCCCGCGTACAGCGCGGCGAGCAGGGCGACCGCCCACCAGGAGAAGCGGGTACCGCCCGGCGGTGACACCGGGACGGAGGGAACCAGCGGCAGTGGACAGAGCAGGCCCAGCACGGTGACACAGGCGACATACGCGCGGACCCGTGCCGGTAACGCCTCCATGTGCCCCTCCCCGACCGTGCCCGCCGACACCCGACCTGCCGTCTGCCAGGCTCTGGAGCCTAGGACCGCGAGGGGTGCCTCCACGGGCCGATAACCCGCGGATTAGCACGTTCGAGTGACACAGGGGCCGGGGAACCGCGGAGTGTCAGGACTCCTGCGGTGCGGCCGGCGAGGCCGTGACGTCCTGGTCGGGGACGGCCTGGCCGGAGCGGATCAGGTCGAGCCGGCCCATGACCTTGGAGCGCAGGTCGCCCGGCACGTCGTCCTGTCCGCAGCAGCGCTTGACCAGCTTCTTCACCGCCTGCTCGAGCCCGTACTTCTCCAGGCACGGCGAGCATTCCTCGAAGTGGTGCTCGAACTTCACACAGTCGGAATCCGGCATCTCACGGTCGAGGAACTCGTAGAGATGATCGAGGATTTCGCTGCAATCCGTCTCGTGCGGCTCTCCGCAGCTCATGACCCCGAGCCTTTCGCTTCGTTCGACTCTCCGGCGCCGGCCGGGACCAGTCCGCGCTCACGCGCGTAGTCCTCCAGCATGCCGCGCAGCTGACGGCGGCCACGGTGCAGCCGGGACATCACCGTACCGATGGGTGTCCCCATGATGTCCGCGATCTCCTTGTAGGCAAAGCCCTCGACATCGGCGAGATACACCGCGATGCGGAACTCCTCCGGGATCGCCTGGAGCGCTTCCTTGACGTCCGAGTCGGGCAGGTGGTCCAGCGCCTGCGACTCCGCGGAGCGCAGACCCGTGGACATGTGCGACTCGGCGCGCGCGAGCTGCCAGTCCTCGATCTCCTCGGCCGCGCTGCGCTGGGGTTCGCGCTGCTTCTTGCGGTACGAGTTGATGAAGGTGTTGGTGAGGATCCGGTACAGCCACGCCTTGAGGTTGGTGCCCTCACGGAACTGGTGGAAGGACGCGTACGCCTTGGCGTACGTCTCCTGCACCAGGTCCTCCGCGTCGGCCGGGTTGCGCGTCATGCGCAGCGCGGCCGAATACATCTGGTCGAGGAACTCGAGCGCGTCCCGCTCGAAGCGCGCGCTGCGCTCCGTGGTCGACTCCGCGCCCGTGCTGCCCTGGCCCTCGGGCTGCTCCGCCTGGCCGTGTTCGGTCCCTGCGTCGGTACCGGGAACCGGACCCACCTCCTCCAGAGTTGTCGTGAGACCGAAACCGGTCTCACCCGAATCGGAGGATAGACGACGATCCGGTCCACCCGCCGCCCGAACAGGGACGGTCTTGGCCGCGTGCAGCACCGTCCAGTCCAGATCGGCGCGGGCACTGCGACTCGGGCAGAAGGTCGAACCCATGCGGCGGACTTCCTCTCCTACGACGGCGATGCCGCTGACCGGCATGTACGTCCGTCCCAACAGCGGGATCCGTCCGGGCATTCCCGGGCCTCATCCGAGTGTGCCGGTCCACCGCACGACCGCGTCCGTGATCACCGTCACGGCCTCCTCCTGCGTGAGGTCCGCCCGCTTGGGCACGGCGAAGCCGTGATCGCCGTGGGGTACCTCGGCCAGTTCGTATGTCCCCTCGGGGAACTCCCCGGGCCTGCCGAACGGGTCGTTGCCGCCCTGGACGACGAGGGTGGGCACCCCCGTGCCGAGCAGCTCGTCGGCGCGGGACCGCTCGGGCCTGCCCGGCGGATGCAGGGGGAAGCTCAGGGCGAGTACGGCGTGGGCGCCGAGTTCCGTGGCGGTCCGGCAGGCGACGCGGGCGCCGGCGCTGCGCCCGCCCGAGATCACCGGCAGGCCCGGCTTCGCCAGCGCGGGCCAGACGCCGCGCCAGCCGGTGTCGAGGGTCCTCGGCGCGGGGGCGATCTTCTTGCCGGCCACCCGCCAGGGCTGTTCGACCAGGGCGACGGTCACGCCGTGTGCGGGCAGGACGGCGGCGAGCGCCTTCAGGTCCCGGGCCTCGATGCCGCCGCCGGCGCCGTGGCTCACCGCGAGGACGAGGCGGGCGCGGCGCCCGGCGGGGTGCCAGGTGACGCGGGCGGTGCCGGCGTCCGTCTCAACGGTCTCGGTCGAGACGGACGCGCCGCTCGTGTCGGTCGTGTCTGCCGTGTCGGGGGTCACGTCAGAAGAGTGTGCCCTCTTCCGGCGCGGCCAGCTCTTCCAGCAGCTCCGGTCCGTTGTTGCGGACGTTGCTGACGGCCGTGGGGACCGGGTAGGCGCGCATCAGGCCGGAGGGCGGCGGGGCGAGCAGCTCGCGCAGTTCGCCGGCGTCGGTGCGGGCGGGGTCGAGCCAGGCGTCCCAGCGGTCCGGCGTGAGCATCAGCGGCATCCGCGGGTGGATCTCGGCGAGGGTGTGCGGGCCGTCCGCCGGTGACACGGCGAGCGGGCCGGTCTCGGCCTCGGTGGTGATGACGGAGCACGTCACCCACCAGGCCCGGGGGTGGTCGTCCGGCAGCGTCTTGTCCCGCCAGAACTCGTACAGTCCGGCCATGGCGAACACCGATCCGTCGGCCGGCGTCACGAAGTAGGGCTGCTTGCGGGGCCGCTTCTTCTTCCCCTCGACCTCCAGGTCCCGCTCCTGCTTGCCGGTGACCCACTCGTAGTAGCCGTCGGCGGGCAGGATGCAGCGCCGGGAGGAGAAGGCCCGGCGGTAGGACGGCTTCTCGTGGACGGTCTCCGCGCGGGCGTTGATCATCCGGGCGGCGCCCTCGGGCGTCTTGGACCAGGAGGGCACCAGGCCCCACTTCAGCTTCCGCAGCTGCCGAACCGGGCGCGGGTCCGCCGCGTCCTTCAGGGCACGGTCGAGTACGGCGTAGACCTCCTTGGTCGGCGCCACGTTGTAGTCGGGCGCCAGGGTCTCCTCCGGATCCCACTTGTCGATTTCAAAGGTTCCCGCGAGATCCTCGGGCCTGCGACTCGCTGCATACCGTCCGCACATACGTGCAACACTGCCAGACTCCGTACGCCCAGGCAGAGGGAGCAACCGGAAACAGATGGAAAGCATGGTCAGTACCGCGTCCGCGTCACTCGCCTCCCTCTGGGACGAGGTCTCCGGCACCCAGTCCGACCCCGATGTGTGGGTGGTCGTCGCCACCCTGGCCGCCGCGGCCGCCGTCGTCGTACCGCAGGGGCTGTGGCGGCTGTCCCGGAACGCCGTCACGATCGCCCACGAGGGCGGACACGGTCTGGTGGCGCTGCTCACCGGCCGCACGCTGACGGGGATACGTCTGCACTCGGACACCAGCGGCCTGACCGTCAGCCGCGGAAAACCGCACGGCGTCGGCATGATCCTCACGGCCGCCGCCGGCTACACCGCTCCCCCGCTGCTGGGTCTGGGCGGCGCCGCGCTGCTCGGCGCCGGCCGCATCACGCTGCTGCTGTGGCTGGCCACGGTGCTGCTGGTGGCGATGCTGGTGATGATCCGCAACGCGTACGGCGCGCTGACCGTGGTCGTCACCGGCGGCACCTTCCTGCTGGTGTCCTGGCTGACCGGCCCCCAGGTGCAGGCGGCGTTCGCGTACGCCGTGGTCTGGTTCCTCCTCCTCGGCGGAGTACGCCCGGCCTTCGAACTCCAGGCCAAGCGCTCCCACGGCGGCGCACCCGACTCGGACGCGGACCAGCTCTCGCGCCTGACCCACGTCCCGGCGGGCCTGTGGCTGTTCCTGTTCCACGCGGTGTCCCTGTGCGCGTTGCTGGGCGGCGGCAGGTGGCTCCTGGGGCTGTGAGGCGTCGAGGGCCGCCGGCGGCTCCCCGGGGCGCGAGGCCGTACCGGCACGCGGCTCCGCCGCGCGGGCGCGACAGGCCCCTCACGTGGCCGCACCCGAAAGACGGCCTGCCCCCGGACCTCCTTATAAAGTGGGCCCCATGGCCCCGAACCCCGCACACACCGCCCTCTGGCCCGCCCCGCACGCGAGCGGAGCCGTCGACGCGACGGTCCACGTGCCCGGGTCCAAGTCGGTCACCAACCGCGCCCTCGTCCTCGCCGCCCTGGCCTCCGAGCCGGGCTGGCTGCGCCGCCCGCTGCGGTCCCGCGACACCCTGCTGATGGCCGGCGCCCTGCGCGCGATGGGCGTGGAGATCGAGGAGGGCGTCGGCCCGGACGGCACCGGCGAGGCCTGGCGGGTGCTCCCCACGGGCCTGCGCGGCCCGGCCACCGTCGACGTGGGCAACGCCGGCACGGTGATGCGGTTCCTGCCCCCGGTCGCCACCCTCGCCGACGGCCCCGTCCGCTTCGACGGCGACCCCCGCTCCTACGAGCGTCCCCTGGACGGCGTCATCGACGCGCTGCGCCGGCTGGGCGCCCGGATCGACGACGAGGAGCGCGGCGCGCTGCCGATGACCGTGCACGGCGGCGGCGCCCTGGACGGCGGCACCGTGGAGGTCGACGCGTCCTCGTCCTCCCAGTTCGTCAGCGCCCTGCTGCTGTCCGCGCCGCGCTTCAACCAGGGCGTGGAGGTCCGCCACACCGGCGCGACGCTGCCGTCCCTGCCGCACATCCGGATGACCGTCGACATGCTCCGCGCGGTGGGTGCCCAGGTGGACACCCCCGAGTCGGGCGGCGAGCCGAACGTCTGGCGGGTCACGCCGGGCGCCCTGCTGGGCCGGGACCTGACCGTCGAGCCTGACCTGTCCAACGCCCAGCCGTTCCTGGCGGCGGCGCTGGTGACCGGCGGCAAGGTCGTGGTCCCGGACTGGCCGGCCCGTACCACCCAGCCCGGTGACCGGCTGCGGGAGATCTTCACCGAGATGGGCGGTTCCTGCGAGCTGACCGAGTTCGGGCTCGTGTTCACCGGCTCCGGGTCGGTCCACGGCATCGACGTGGACCTCGGCGAGGTCGGCGAGCTGACGCCCGGCATCGCGGCCGTGGCGGCGCTCGCGGACTCCCCGTCGACCCTGCGGGGCGTGGCTCACCTCCGGCTGCACGAGACGGACCGGCTGGCCGCGCTGACCAAGGAGATCAACGAGCTCGGCGGCGACGTCACCGAGACCGCCGACGGCCTGCACATCCGCCCGCGCCGGCTGCACGGCGGGGTCTTCCACACCTACGAGGACCACCGCATGGCCACCGCCGGCGCGGTCATCGGCCTCGCGGTCGAGGGCGTGCGGATCGAGAACGTGGCCACCACGGCGAAGACCCTGCCGGACTTCCCCGAGCTGTGGACCGGGATGCTCGGGGCGTAGGGGTTCACCATGCGCCGCTACGGCAAGCACACCGACGAGGACGACATCCGCTCCCGCCCCAACCGCAAGGGCAACCGGCCGCGCACCCACATCCGGCCCAAACACGAGGACGCGGCCCCGGGCCTGGTCCTCACCGTCGACCGGGGCCGGCTGACCTGTCTCGTCGAGGACCGGGTCGTCCTGGCGATGAAGGCCCGTGAACTGGGCCGCAAGGCGGCGGTGGTCGGTGACCGGGTGGCCCTCGTCGGCGACCTGTCCGGGAAGAAGGACACGCTCGCGCGGATCGTACGGATCGAGGAGCGCGCGTCGGTGCTGCGCCGCACCGCGGACGACGACGACCCCTACGAGCGGGTCGTCGTCGCCAACGCCGACCAGCTCGCCGTCGTCACCGCCCTCGCCGACCCCGAACCCCGTCCGCGGCTGATCGACCGCTGCCTGGTCGCGGCGTACGACGGCGGCCTGGAGCCGCTGCTGGTGCTGACCAAGTCGGACCTCGCGCCGCCGGACAAGCTGCTGGAGCTGTACGGCGACCTCGACATCCCGTACGTCGTGACCAGCCGCGCGGAACTGGAGAGCGGCGAGGCGGCGGACCGGGTGCGGGAGCATCTGGACGGCCGGATCACCGCGTTCGTGGGGCACTCCGGGGTCGGCAAGACGACGCTGGTCAACGCACTGGTGCCGGAGGAACGGCGGCGTACGACCGGACATGTCAACGCGGTGACCGGGCGGGGACGGCACACGACGACGTCCGCGCTGGCGCTGCCGCTGTCGGGTGCCGAGGGCTGGGTGATCGACACGCCGGGGGTGCGGTCCTTCGGGCTGGCCCACGTCGACCCGTCCCGGGTGATCCACGCCTTCCCCGATCTGGGGCCGGGCACGGAGGGCTGTCCGCGCGCGTGCAGTCACGACGAGCCGGACTGCGCGCTGGACGCGTGGGTGGCCGAGGGGCACGCGGATCCGGCGCGGCTGTACTCGCTGCGCCGGCTGCTGGCGACGCGGGAGCACACGGAGGGCGACTGACCTCCGCGTTGTTTGTCGTGGCCGCCGGGCGGTAAGTGCATAATCGCACCGAGCCGGACCCGAACCCGTCGAACCTGGCGAAGCGGTCACTGTACGTGGGGAATGCGGGAGGACGACACATGGCGTGGCTGCTGGTCATCGTGGCCGGGTTGCTCGAGACCGGCTTCGCCGTGTGTCTGAAGCTGTCGCACGGCTTCACCCGGCTGTGGCCGACCGTCGCGTTCTGCGCGTTCGCGCTGGGCAGCTTCGGGCTGCTGACCCTGGCGCTGAAGAAGCTGGACGTGGGGCCCGCGTACGCGGTGTGGACGGGCATCGGCGCGGCGGGGACGGCCATCTACGGGATGGTGTTCCTCGGGGACCTGGTGTCGACGCTGAAGATCGTGTCGATCACGTTCGTGATCGTCGGTGTGATCGGGTTGCAGTTGTCGGGGTCCGCGCACTGAGCCCCGCTACGGCACCGCCGAGGGCCGGCGCAGGGCGCCGCGCACCAGGTCGGCGACGCCGGTGTCGGCCGGGGGCGCGGTGACGCAGGACAGGGCGAGGCGGACCACCAGCTCGCAGGAGCGGGCCAGGTCGGCGGTGTCGGACCGGGGGACGCCGGGGCTGGCCAGGACGGCGACGGCACGGTCGCGGACGAGGGCGACGAGGTCGGCGGGTGAGGGCAGCGGGCCGTCGGCGCGGCGCTGCGCGGGCGCGGCGGGTCCTGACGTCACGGCCGCGAGGTCCACGGCGGGCAGGCGTTCGCCCCAGCAGCCGGTGAGCATCGCGCGGACCAGGGCGTTCTCGCGGGCGCTGGCGGTGGTCCACTCGGCGGTCGCGGTCAGCCGGTCGCGCGGGTCCGAGTGGCCGGTGAGGGCGCGGTCGACGCCGGCGAGGTAGCCGTCGGCCTCCCTGCGGACGAGGGCCCGGGCGAGGCCGTCCTTGCTGCCGAACTCGTTGTACAGCGTCTGGCGGGAGACCCCGGCCGCGGCGGCCACGTCCACCATCCGCACCGCGGACCACGGGCGACGTGCCAGTGCCGTGTAAGCGGCGTCCAGCAGAGACTCCCGCGCTGCAGGCATCTTCGCCTCCCTCGGGGCGAGCGGCCGACCCTGCGGTTAGATTTGACGCGCCGTCGGGCACTGTCAAGGGTTCGCGGGACCCGCCCCCCGGTGGCCCCGCACCGACCTCGGCGGATACCGTTCGTTGCATGCCCGACTACCTCGACGACCTGCGTCTCGCCCATGTCCTGGCGGACGCCGCCGACGCCGCGACGATGGAACGGTTCAAGGCTCTCGACCTCAAGGTGGAGACCAAACCGGACATGACGCCGGTGAGTGAGGCGGACAAGGCCGCCGAGGAACTCATCCGCGGCCACCTCAAGCGCGCCCGCCCCAGGGACGCGATCCTGGGCGAGGAGTACGGGGTGGAGGGCACGGGGCCCCGGCGCTGGGTGATCGACCCGATCGACGGCACCAAGAACTACGTGCGCGGAGTGCCCGTGTGGGCCACGCTGATCTCCCTGACGGAGGCCGGTGAGGGGGGCTTCCAGCCGGTCGTCGGGGTGGTCTCCGCCCCCGCCCTCGGCCGTCGCTGGTGGGCCGCGCGGGGGCACGGCGCCTTCAGCGGCCGCAGTCTGTCGTCGGCCTCCCGGCTGCGGGTCTCCCGCGTCTCCCGGCTGTCCGACGCCTCCTTCGCGTACTCCTCGCTCAGCGGCTGGGAGGAGCAGGGACGCCTGGACGGCTTCCTCGACCTCACCCGCGAGGTGTGGCGCACGCGCGCGTACGGCGACTTCTGGCCGTACATGATGGTCGCCGAGGGATCGGTGGACCTGTGCGCCGAGCCGGAGCTGTCGCTGTGGGACATGGCGGCCACCGCGATCGTGGTCACGGAGGCGGGCGGCAGTTTCACCGGGCTCGACGGCCGCCCGGGGCCGCACAGCGGCAACGCGGCCGCGTCGAACGGGCTGCTGCACGACGAGTTGCTGGGGTACCTCAACCAGCGTTACTGAGCGGCACGGGTGAGCGTGCGCGCCCCCGGTCGGCCGCACGCGCCCTCTTGTTGACCCCCGCTTTGCCTGCCACTCTGAGAGCTCCCCCACTTGTGAACTTGTGAAATCGCGAACGAACGGGCTCCTACGCCCGTGACCTCGCGTTTTCCGGTAGGAGGTGGCTCCATCCATGCTCGTCCGTGACGCCATGAGCACCGTGGTCCTCACCATCGGTCCCGCGCACACCCTGCGCCAGGCCGCCGCCCTGATGTCCGCCCGCCGGGTGGGCGCGGCCGTGGTCCTCGATCCCGACGGCATCGGCATCGGCATCCTCACCGAGCGGGACGTCCTCAACTCCGTCGGGCTAGGCCAGGACCCCGACACCGAGCGCGCCCACGCCCACACCACCACCGACGTCGTGTTCGCCGCCCCGTCCTGGACCCTGGAGGAGGCCGCCACCGCCATGGCCCACGGCGGTTTCCGTCACCTGATCGTCCTCGACCGGGACGAGCCGGCCGGCATCGTCTCGGTCCGCGACATCATCCGCTGCTGGGTACCTCAGCGGCAGCCGGTCCAGCGGGTACCGGCGTAGTGACATGCGGAACGGGCCGGACCCCGAGAGGGGGTCCGGCCCGTGTTTCGACAAGCGGTCCAGCGCTGGAATCAGCCGCGCAGGGCCTGGACCGCGGCCTCCAGCCGCTTGCCGAAGTCCTCGTCCGCCTGGCGGAAGTTGTTGATCGCACGGTCGGCGATCTCGTCACGCGTGACGCCGGAGATGGCGTTCGCCAGGTTGTTGACCAGGCGCTCCTTCTCCTCCTCCGTCATCAGCCGGTACAGGTTGCCCGCCTGGACGAAGTCGTTGTCCTCGGCGTGGACGGGCGTGACCGTCTCACCGGTGACGCCGGTCACCGCGATGGGCTGCCACAGCGGACGACCCGTCTGGGTCGGACCGCCGAAGCTGTTCGGCTCGTAGTTCTTCGCGCCCTTGTGGCGGCCGTCGTACAGGTAGCCGTCACGGGAGTTGGTGCGCGCCTCGGTGGCGTGCGGGCGGTTCACCGGCAGTTGGTCGGCGTTGATGCCGATGCGGTAGCGCTGGGCGTCGCTGTAGCCGAAGAGGCGGCCCTGGAGCATCTTGTCCGGGGAGGGACCGATGCCCGGCACGAAGTGGGCGGGGCTGAAGGCGGACTGCTCGACCTCGGCGAAGATGTTCTCCGGGTTGCGGTTGAGCTCCAGCTTGCCGAACTCGATCAGCGGGTAGTCCGCGTGCGGCCAGACCTTGGTCAGGTCGAAGGGGTTGAAGCGGTACGTGGCCGCCTCGGCCGCCGGCATCACCTGGACGTAGACGGTCCAGGACGGGAACTCGCCGCGCTCGATGGCCTCGCGCAGGTCCCGCTGGTGGGAGTCGGGGTCCTTGCCCGCGAGGATCTCGGCCTCCTCGGCGGTCAGGTTCTTGATGCCCTGGTCCGTCTTGAAGTGGTACTTGACCCAGAAGACCTCGCCGGCCTCGTTGTTCCACTGGTAGGTGTGCGAGCCGAAGCCGTCCATGTGGCGGTACGACGCCGGGATGCCGCGGTCACCGAACAGCCAGGTCACCTGGTGCGTGGACTCCGGCGACAGGCCCCAGAAGTCGAAGACGTTGTCCGCCTCGGTCGAGCCCGTGTACGGGTCGCGCTTCTGGGTGTGGATGAAGTCCGGGAACTTGATCGCGTCCCGGATGAAGAACACCGGGGTGTTGTTGCCGACGAGGTCGTAGTTGCCCTCCTCGGTGTAGAACTTCAGCGCGAAACCGCGCGGGTCGCGCACGGCGTCCGCGGCGCCCAGGTTGCCGGCCACCGTCGAGAAGCGCAGGAAGGTCTCCGTCTCCTTGCCGACCTCGGAGAGGAAAGCGGCCCGCGTGTACCGCGTGACGTCGGCGGTCACCGTGAAGGTGCCGTAGGCACCGGCACCGCGGGCGTGCACCACACGCTCCGGGATGCGCTCGCGGTTGAAGTGGGCCAGCTTCTCGATGAGGAGCTGGTCCTGAACGAGGACCGGGCCACCGACGCCCGCGGTCTCGCTGTTCTGGTTGTCGGCAACCGGGGCACCGGCCTCCGTAGTGAGCGGTCCCTGCGTCACGTGCGCCTCCTGCGTCCTTGCTGACCAAACCGTGCCTTGGCCAAATCCGATCCCGATCCTACAATGGACAATGTCTAAGTCAAGCAAAGCTCCAAAGTCACACCTGTTCGGGATTCCTTTCCCCCTGCTGTTAGGCTGGTGCCTATGAGTGACCTTTTGGATCGGCTCCGCGGACGTGGATGGCGGATGACCGCGCAGCGCCGTGTCGTGGCCGAGGTCCTCGACGGCGAACACGTCCACCTGACGGCCGACGAGGTGCACGCCAGGGCTGTCGCCAAGCTGCCCGAGATTTCCCGGGCGACCGTCTACAACACCCTGGGCGAGCTGGTCTCGCTCGGTGAGGTGCTGGAGGTCGCCACGGACAAGCGGGCCAAGCGGTACGACCCCAACGCCCACCGCCCGCACCACCATCTGGTGTGCGCGCGGTGCGGCGCGATCCGCGACGTCCACCCGACCGGCAATCCGCTGGCCGACCTCCCCGACACGGAGCGCTTCGGCTTCACGGTCTCCGACGTCGAGGTGACGTACCGCGGAGTCTGCCCGAACTGCGCGGCGGCCTGAGGCGCACGAGCGAGCCCCGGCACCGATGGGTGCCGGGGCTTCTCTTCTGCCGTCCGGATGCGCCGTACGCACCGAGGGCCGGAACCCTCTCGGATTCCGGCCCTCGGCCTTCAGTAGCGGGGACAGGATTTGAACCTGCGACCTCTGGGTTATGAGCCCAGCGAGCTACCGAGCTGCTCCACCCCGCGTCGATGAATGGAACACTACGTCAAGACGTCCAACAGAAGCAAATCCGTTTCCGCCCGTAGCCGCGGGCAGTCGTGCCTCCCCCAGAGCCCGAAAGGGCCTGGGAGGTGCCCCCAGGGCGGCACGGGTGAGCGATGGGGGTCCCCCCGCTCGAGCGGAGCCGAAAGTGGGGAGGAGCCCCGCAAACGCCGGGCTGCGGAACCCACCCCCGCTCAGCCCACCGCTGCCTCACCTCGCACACCCCCTCCCGGCCTCACGCGGACAGTTCCTCACGCAACGCGTCCCGCAGCCGCGCCGCCCGCTCCGTGACCGCCGGAGGCCCCAGCGCAGCCGCCCGCTCCGCCCACCGCTGCCCCTCCGCGAGCTCCCCCCGCCGCGCGCAGACCAGCGCGAGCCGCAGCGCCGCCCGGCCGTGCCCCGCATCGGCCGCCCGGGTCCACCACACGACCGCCTCCGGCTCACTCCCCTCGCGAGCCAGCAGCAGCCCCAGATTGAACGCCCCGTTCCGCGACCCGGCCTCCGCCGCCTCCCGGTACCACCGCGCCGCCTCGACGACGTCCCCGCGCGCCGCCGCGAGCATCCCGACCCGCACCTGCGCCCGCCGGTGCCCCTGCGAGGCCGCCCGCTCGTACCACTCCTCGCACTCGCTGCGCCGGTTCACCGGCTCCCCCAGCTCGTGCGCCGGCTCAGGCGGTCTACGGGCGTCCAGCACCGTCGCCAGCCGGTACGCCGCCTCCGCGCTCCCCCCGCCCGCCGCGCAGCGCAGGAACCGCTCCGCCTCGCCCTCCTCGCCCTCCCGCAGCCGCGCCATCCCGACCTGGAGCGCCGCCTCCATGTGCCCGGCGGCCGCCGCCCGCTCGTACCAGCGCAGCGCGGACCGCTCATCACCCCGGCCCGCGTACAGGATGCCGAGGTTGAAGGCGGCGTCCACGCTGCCGGTCTCCGCGGCCTTGGAGAACCACGGCTCCGCGCCGGTCTCGTCCCCGGCCCGCAGCAGCAGGATCGCCAGCGCGTTCGCCGCCTCGCGGTGACCGGCGTACGCGGCCCGGCGGTACCACTGCTCGGCCGGGCCGGTCCGGCCCTGGTCGGCGCAGAGCAGCCCGAGGTTGTACGCGCCGTTGATGTCACCGGCGTCCATCGCGGCCCGGTACCAGCGCTCGGCGGTCTGGGTCTCGCCCCGTTCGGCGTGCAGCGCGCCCAGCGCGTTGGCGGCGTTGCCGTCGCCGTCCTGCGCGGCCCGCAGCCACCACACGGCGGCGTTCTCGGTGTCCCCGGCGTCGCGCAGCAGGAAGCCGAGCGCGCAGGCGGCCCGGGTCTCGCCGTCCTTGGCGGAGGTCAGGTACCAGCGGCCGGCCTCCTTGAGCTCGCCGCGCCGCTCCAGGATCGCCCCGAGGTGCAGCGCGGCCCGGCGGTGTCCCCGCGCGGCGGCCTGTCGGTACCACTGCTCGGCCTCCCGCAGCAGCGCGGCGGCGTCGTCGCTCCCCCGCGCGGCCCGGCGGTCCAGCGCGCGGGCCAGCCGGTACGCGCCTTCCCGGTGCCCACGCTCGGCGGCGGCCCGCATCCAGCGCTCGGCCCGGGCCGTGTCCCCACGGTGTTCCAGCAGGTCGGCGAGGGCGTACGCGCCCAGGGTGTGCCCCTGCTCGGCGGACTGGCGCAGCCAGTACTCGGCGGCGGGTTCGTCCCCGCGCTCCCGGTGGTGGCGGCCGAGCGCGTGGGCCGCCGCGGTGGAGCCGGCCACGGCGGCGATCCGCCACCAGCCGGCGGCCTCGTCGGCGTAGCCCCGCTGGTGCAGCAGGACGCCCAGGTTGTTGGCGGCGGCGCGGTCGCCCGCGGCGGTGGCGGCACGCAGATGGGGTTCGGCTCCGTCGAGATCACCGCGGCGCAGCAGCATGGCGCCGAGGACGCTCATCGCCTCGACGTCGCCGGCCTCGGCGGCGAGCCGCTGACGCAGCTCCTCGGCCGCCTCGTCGGCGGCCTCCCCCGTCTCGTCCCGGGGTTCCTCCTGAGAGGAGGACTTCACAAAACGCCCTGTCCCGAACAGAGTTGCCTTGTCCCCCATAACATCCATCGTCGCACCACCTGCAACCTGGGTACACCTGGTATACCGCAGTCAGTGAGGTCACTACAGCGTTTTGTCGACATGCCCACAGAGAGACAAGTCAAACACAGATCGGCCAACTCCCGTCGGCGGCGCGGCCGTCCCTCACCCAGGCACATGCGTTCGCCCATCACAAAGGCCCGGATTCCTTGAGGAATCCGGGCCTTTGATGTCGCCGACTTCGCGACCTGAGTAGCGGGGACAGGATTTGAACCTGCGACCTCTGGGTTATGAGCCCAGCGAGCTACCGAGCTGCTCCACCCCGCGCCGTTGTGTTGCAACCGTAGCACGGCGCGGGACGGGCGTTTGACCAGCCTGCTCGCTAACTGCTCGGACTCGCGTCGGGACCGGGACCGCTCTCCCCGCCGCCGGCGCCGCCACCTCCTTCGGCCGACTGGGCCTCCTCGGCCTTGCGCAGCGCGTCCTCCAGGTCCTTCTGCGCCTTGCCGTAGGCCTCCCAGTCATTCTTCTTCAGGGCTTCCTGGCCGGCCTCGAAGGCCTTCTGGGCGTCGTTCAGCGCCTCCTGGACCGTGGGGTTGTCGGACGTCGGTGGCGGCGTCGTACCCTCCTCCTCGCCGGTCCCCTCGTCCTCACCCGGTGGTTCGGTGGTCGTTCCCTCACCTCCGAAGACCTTGGCGAGAGCCTGGTCGAGGGTGTCCTCGAAGGCGGTCTGGCCTCCGTAGGTCACCAGCACCTTCCGCAGCAGCGGGTACTTCAGTCCACCACCACGTACGTAGACCGGCTCCACGTAGAGCAGCCCTCCGTCGAGCGGGACGGCCAGGAGGTTGCCGTACTCGACCTCGGAGTCTCCGCCTCTCAGCAGCCTGATCGACTCGGCGATGTCCTGTTCGGAGTTGAACTGGCTCTGCACCTGTTTGGGTCCGGCGGCCGTGGTACTGGTCGGCAGTTTCAGCACTCTGATCTTGCCGTAGTCCTCGGTGCCCGGATCGGCGTTCACCGCCATGAAGGCACTGAGGTTGTCACGGCCGTTCGGTGTGAACGTCGTGGTGAGCGAGAAGGTCTGCTCCTGCTGGTCGGGCATCTTCATGCTCAGGTAGTACGGAGGCACCGCGTCGCCCGTCCTGTTGGTCGGGTCGTCCGGTACTTCCCACACCTCGCTGCCCGAGAGGAACGTGGTGGCGTCCTTCACGTGGTAGCGGGTCAGCAGTTCGCGCTGCACCTTGAACAGGTCCTGTGGGTACCGCAGATGGGCCATCAGCGCGCTGGAGATCTCGGTCTTCGGCTGCACCGTGTCCGGGAAGGCCTTCATCCAGGTCTTCAGGACGGGGTCCTGGGTGTCCCACTGGTAGAGCTTGACCTCGCCGCTGTACGCGTCGACGGTCGCCTTCACCGAGTTGCGGATGTAGTTGACCTGGTTCTGCTGGGCCACCACCGCGCGCTGGTCGTTGGTGGCGGTCAGCGAGTCGGCCGTGGTGTCGCCGAGGGTCGTCCGCGACGCGTACGGATAGCCGTTGGTCGTGGTGTAGGCGTCGACGATCCACTGGATACGGCCGTCCACGACCGCCGGGTAGGCGTCGCCGTCGATGGTCAGCCACGGGGCGATCGCCTCGACGCGCTCCTTGGGCGTGCGGTTGTACAGAATCCGCGATCCCTCGCCGATCGCCCCGGAGTACAGGATCTGCGGCTCGCTGAACGCGACCGCGTAGGCGGCCCGGTTGATCGGGTTCTCGAGGTTGACCCCGCTGTCGCCCTGGTAGCTGTACGTCTTCTCGCCGCTGTCGTCGGAGTAGTCGATCTCCTTCTGGGGACCGCCGACGATCGAGTAGGTGGTGGTGCGCTCGCCGTAGTAGAGACGCTGCTCGTACTCCGGGAGTTCGCCCTTGGACGGCAGGTCGGACTCGATGAAGTCCGGACGGCCGCCGGAGTCCACGCTGGTGCCCTCGGCCGCGACGACACCGTATCCGTGGGTGTAGCGGAAGTGGTCGTTGATCCAGTTCCGCTTGGGGATGCCGTTCAGGTTCAGCTCGCGCAGACCGATGACCGTGTCCTGCTCCTGGCCGTCGATGGGATACCGGTCGACGTCCAGGTTGGTCGGGAACGCGTAGTAGTTCCTGATCTGCTGGAGCTGCTGGAACGTCGGCGAGACGATGTTCGGGTCCATGATCCGGATGCTCGCCGTGTCGGTGACGTCGTCCCGCAACTGGGTCTTGTCCTCGGTCTGGCTCGTGCCCGGGTAGTCAGTGACCTTGGAGTCGTCGATGCCGTAGGCCTCACGCGTGGCCTTGAGGTTCTTCTCGACGTACGGCGCTTCCTTGGCCTGCTCGTTCGGCTGGACCTGGAACTTCTGCACGATCGCCGGGTACAGGCCGCCGATGAGGATCGCCGACAGCACCATCAGGCCGAAGCCGATCACGGGCAGCTGCCAGGTGCGCCGCCACAGGGTGGCGAAGAACAGCAGCGCACAGATCACCGCGATGCAGAACAGGATCGTCTTGGCCGGCAGATAGGCGTTGGCGTCGACGTACCTGAGGCCCGTCCAGCTGTCGGTGGCCTTGAAGTCGCTGGACTTCACCGCCAGCCCGTACCGGTCGAGCCAGTAGGCGACCGCCTTCAGGGCGACGAAGACACCGAGGAGCACCGACAGGTGTCCGGTGGCCGCCGCCGTGGCGCGCGCGCCCGGGCTGGTGATGCGCAGCCCGCCGTACAGGTAGTGGGTGAGCGCGGCGGCGATCAGCGCCAGGATCGTGGCGGCGAAGCCGAAGCCGAGCAGGAACCGGTACCAGGGCAGGTCGAAGGCGTAGAAGGAGACGTCGAGCTTGAACTGCGGATCCTTCCGGCCGAAGGACACACCGTTGACCCACATCAGCCAGGTCCGCCACTGGCTCGACGCCGAGGCGCCGGCGATCAGGCCCACCAGCGCGGTGATGCCGAGCAGCAGCCACTTCTTGTACGGGGCGATGCCCATCCGGTACCGGTCGAGGTTCTGCTGCTCCATCGACATGGCGCTCAGCGGCGGCCGCATGCGGTGCGCCAGCCAGACGTTGAAACCGACCGCGAGGGCCATCAGCAGACCGAAGACGAAGAACAGTCCGATCTTGGTCCACAGGGTCGTCGTGAACACCGACGAGTAGTTGACCGAGCGATACCACAGCCAGTCGGTCCAGAAGCCCGCGAACATGGTGAACACCATGCCGAGGACGGCCAGGACGCCCAGTGTCATGAGCAGGGTCCGGACCCGCCGGGACGGGCGGCCCACTCTGATCCGTGGCCCCGTCGGGCCTCCGCCGCGGTCCGGCATCTGGAAAGCCAAGGTAGGCACCTCGAAGTTCGCTGTTGATTCGTCAAGCCCGCGTCTTCACGGACCGTATGTGGTCCCCCGTGATCGCAGGCCCACACCTATGCAACTTACTCACCCTTTACTCGGTTCCCGATTCCGGCCAGGAACGAGAGAGGATTGTGACCATGTCCAACACACCCATGGCGGCCAACCCGCTCACCCGGGCCGTACTCGAGATCGACGAGTACGTCTCCGGCCTCGGCTGGGACCAGCCCGCCCGCCTGTTCGCCCTCGTCGACACCGCCCGGCTGCGGGCCGAACAGCCCTCGCTCGCGGACCGGCTCGGTCTGGGCGACGAACAGGAGACAACCGCTCTCACCCCGATCGAGCAGGACGAGATTCCAACGGGCAAGCCGCTCGACGAGTTCCTGGGCACCATCGCCTGGCCCGACGCGGTGGCCGGCTGTGCCCTGACCGTGGAACGGCTGATGCTGCCGCCGTCGGCCGAGGCCCAGGTCCCCGAGGACCTGGACGAGGCCGCGCTGACGAAGTGGGTGGCGCGGCACCCGGAGCGTCAGGAGGTCCGGATGACGGTCGCGGTGCTGCGCGACGGGACCCGCGAGTCGGCCCTGCGGCTGCGTGAGAAGGACTCCGCCACGGAGGTCCTCACCGGCTCCGGACTGGTGCCGGGCCTGGCCCAGGCGCTGTCGGCGACGTTCGAGGAGTAGCGGGGCCGGTCAGGAGGCCGTGCACGTCGGCAGGTCCGAGGTGTCGCCGGAGCGGATGTCCTCCAGGGCCCCCAGGGCGTCGTCGATGGTGTCGACCTTCACCAGGGTGAGGCCCTCGGGGGTGTCCTTGGCGGCGGACGCGCAGTTGTCGGCGGGCGTGAGGAAGTACTCGGCGCCCTTGTCGCGCGCGCCGACCGTCTTCATCTGGATCCCGCCGATCGGCCCCACCTTGCCGTCGTCGTCGATGGTGCCGGTGCCGGCGACGAACTCGCCGCCGGTCAGACTGCCCGGAGTGAGCTTGTCGTAGATGCCGAGCGCGAACATCAGGCCCGCGCTCGGCCCGCCGACGTCGGCGAGCTTGATGTCGATGCTGAACGGGAAGGTGTGGTCGGTCCCGGCGGAGATCCCGACGATGGCGCGCTTCTCGCCGCCGTCCTCGGAGGCCGTGGTGGTGATCGTCACCTTCTCGGTCCTCGTCGCCGTCCGGTTCCCCTTCTCGGCGGCGGCCTGCTCCTCGGCGGGCACGATGGTGAAGACGACGTCCTCGCCCGGCTTGTGCTCGGTCACCCGCTCGGCGACGTCGGCCGGTTCCTTCACCGCCTCGCCGTCGACGCTCTTGATCACGTCGCCCGCGTGCAGCTTGCCCTCGGCCGGGGACCCCTTGACCACCGTGGAGACGATCACCCAGGACTTCACCGGGACGTCGAGTTCCCTCAGGGCCGCGACCTTGGCGCTCTCCTGGGACTGGCTGAACTCCTCGGCGTTCTCCTGGGTGGACTCCTCCTCCGTCTTGCCGTCGGGGTAGAGGGTCTCGTGCGGGACGACCTTGTTGTCGTGCGCGAGCCATCCGTAGACGGCCTCGACGAGGTTCATCCGGTAGTCGGCGCTGGTGACCCGCACCGTGGTCATGTTGAGATGACCGTCCGTCGGATAGGTCTTGCGCCCGGAGATCTGCAGCACCGGCTCGCCGTCGTGCTCGCCCAGCGTGTTCACCGTCGGCCCCGGGGACATCTCCGAGTAGGGCACGGGGATGAACACTCCCGCGCACAGGAGCGCGATCAGCATCAGGGTGGAGGCGAGCATCGTCGCGGTGCGGCGTGGCATGCCTCGACAGTACGGGACAGGCCTGTCAGCGCACCGTCAGGGCCGCCCGGACGGGCGGCCCTGTTCGCTTCGTCTACCGTGACCTGCTCTTCTTTGGCCTCAGCTACCCGAGTGCGACTTTTCCATGGCCTCGCGGAACCGGGCGTAACCGATGAGTTCGGGGCCGTCGCTCCGCACCTTGCGGGTGCGATTGGCCCAACTGCCCCACAGTCCTGCCCCGATCGCGGCCACCAGCGGAATCAGCAACCAGGTGAGCACCGCCATGCCGACCTCCCAACCCCATGAGCGTCCGCAACACTGACTGATCAGCAGATTAACCATCCGCAGTGACAACGCTCACGCCAGGGGTGGGGTTACGCAACCGGAGGTCCGGGCCTGCTCAGCAGGCCCCCACCCATTCCTCGGTCCCATCGGAGAACCTCTGGTGCTTCCAGATGGGCACCTCGTGCTTGAGGTCGTCGATCAGCTTCCGGCAGGCCTCGAAGGCCTCCCCCCGGTGCGGGCACGACACGCCGACGACCACGGCGAGGTCGCCGACCCTGAGGTCCCCCACCCGGTGCACGGCGGCCAGCGCCCGGACGGGGTACTCGGCGGCGACCTTTTCGGCGATCCGCCGCATCTCGTCCTCGGCGCTGGGGTGGCACGAATAGCCGAGCTCGTCGACGTCGGCGCCCCCGTCGTGGTTGCGCACGGTCCCGACGAACAGCGCCGTTCCGCCGGCCGCGTCGTCCCCGACCGCGTGGAGGACCTCGTCCACGGACAACGGCGTGTCGCGTATCGAGATCAGCTTGAGCGGGTCCTGCGCGGCCTGCTCACCCGGGTGATCGTGCGTGGATGCCATGTCTCCATCGTGCCCCACCCCGGCGACAACCCGGAACAGCGTCATCGCCCGGCACACGCGCGGGCCCGTCCGGAGCCTCCCGCGGGAGGCGCGTCAGATCCGGCGCCGGGCCTTGCGTGCCCGCCGTACCACCGCGGCCGCGCCCAGCAGGGCCACCGTCGCCCCCGCGGCGCCCGCCGCCGTCGCGTCCTTGCGCCCCAGGCGCCGGCCGGCGACCGTGTGCCTGCCGGACACCTCCTCCAGCAGCTCCGCGAGCACCTCCTCGTTGGTGTGCGCGGGCCGCCACCCGGCATCGTGCAGCCGGCTCCCGCTCACCACCCAGGGGTACATCGTGTAGGCCAGGTCCCCGGCCGGGGACGGGGTGAGCCCGATCCGGTGCAGCCGGGCCGCCGCGCCGAGCGCGACCGCCGACGGCAGCTCCATCCGCCGGATCCCGCTGAGCTCCTCGACCTCCTCCTGTTCCAGCCATCCGTCGCAGCCGACGGCCAGCTCACCGTCGACCTTCTCCAGGACGGCGTACTCCAGGGCGCTGCACAGATCCTGGACGTGACAGAACTGCCACGCGGGCCTCGATCCGGCCACCACGAGCAGCCTGGGCGACTCGAAGTACCTGGTCAGCGCGGTGTCGGTGCCTCCCACCAGCACGGCGGGGCGCACGACCGTGACATTCAGCCCCGGGTGCGCCCTGGGCGCCCGGCGCGCGAGCCGCTCGATCTCCAGGAGGTCGCCGACCCCGGTGGCCTCCGCCGTGGCCCGCAGCTCCGCGTCCTCGGACAGCGGCAGCTCGTTGTCCGGCAGCGCCCCGTAGACCATCGTCGACGTGCACAGCACCACGCGGTGCACCCCGGCGGCCGCGGCGGCCGTCAGTACGGTCTGCGTGCCCCGCACGTTGTAGGCCGTCCGGGCGGCGGCATCGGTCTCCAGATCGAGGTCGAGCGCGAGGTGGACCACCGCGTCGGCCCCGCGCAGCTTGTCCGCGATGGCCGGGTCCCGTACGTCCAGGATGTGCCAGCGCGCCTCGGCGCACTCGCCGCGCCGCTCGTCGATGGCGATGACCTGCTTGATCTCCTCCGAGGCGGCGAGCCGCGCGGTGAGCAGCGCGCCGATGCCGGACGCGGCACCGGTGACCGCGACGACGGGCCCGCGCGCCGCGGTCGTTCCGCCGGCGCGAAGCGCCGTCGTCGAGGGGCGGTGGTCGGGCGGCGGATGGGCCGACTCGTTTCGCGCTGCGCGAACCTGTGGATCTGGGGAACTCACCGGGCGTCTCCAGCGGTTGTCTTCAGTACGGGCGCGAGCGACGCGTACGTACCAGGTGGCATCCATCCTGCCGCAGGCCTTCTGTCGGCGAAGCACCGAGGCCCGAACCGCTTCAGGTGTCTACGCTGGGTGGTGTTGTCGGGCAGCCGTGCCGCCGGAAAGAACCGGTGGCCCTACCAGCCGAGGAAACCCGTGAGTGACACCCCATTCGGATTCGGCCTTCCGCCGGAGGAGCCGGACGACGGCGACGAGGGCAAGAAGAAGGACCCGCAGAGCGGTGGTGGTCAGGGCCCGGCCAACCCGTTCGGCTTCGGCATGCCCGGAGCCGGAGGCTTTGGCGGCCCTGGCGCGGACAATCCGTTCGCCGCGATGTTCGGGTCGCTGAACCCGGGCGACCTGGGCGCGGCGTTCCAGCAGCTCGGCCAGATGCTCTCCTACGAGGGCGGGCCGGTGAACTGGGACATGGCCAAGCAGATCGCCCGGCAGACCGTCTCGCAGGGCACCGCGGAGGGCTCGAAGGACACGAGCGTCGGGCCCGCCGACCGCAGGGCCGTGGAGGAAGCGGTCCGTCTGGCCGACCTGTGGCTGGACGACGCGACCTCCCTGCCGTCGGGCGCCGGCTCCGCCGTGGCCTGGAGCCGCGCGGAGTGGGTGGAGGCCACCCTTCCGGCGTGGCGGGAGCTGGTCGACCCGGTGGCCGAGCGCGTCGGGAACGCGATGGGCGATGTGCTGCCAGAGGAGATGCAGGCCATGGCCGGCCCGCTGATCGGCATGATGCGCTCCATGGGCGGTGCCATGTTCGGCACGCAGATCGGGCAGGCCGTCGGCGTGCTCGCCGGTGAGGTCGTCGGCTCGTCCGACATCGGCCTGCCGCTGGGTCCGGCCGGCAAGGCCGCGCTGCTGCCGCTGAACATGGAGACGTTCGGCAAGGACCTGGGCGTCTCCCAGGAGGAGGTGCGGCTGTACCTCGCCCTGCGCGAGGCGGCCCACCAGCGCCTGTTCGCACACGTCCCGTGGCTGCGCTCGCACCTCTTCGGCGCGGTCGACGGCTACGCGCGCGGGATCAAGGTCGACACCGGCAAGCTGGAGGACGTGGTCGGCCAGTTCGACCCGCAGAACCCCGAGCAGCTGCAGGAGGCCCTTCAGCAGGGCATGTTCCAGCCGGAGGACACGCCGGAGCAGAAGGCCGCCCTGGCCCGTCTGGAGACGGCGCTGGCACTCGTCGAGGGCTGGGTGGACGCCGTGGTGCACGCCGCGGCCAAGCCGCGGCTGTCGTCGGCCGACGCGCTGCGCGAGACGCTGCGCCGCCGCCGCGCCTCGGGCGGTCCGGCGGAGCAGACGTTCGCCACGCTGATCGGTCTGGAGCTGCGCCCGCGCCGGCTGCGCGACGCCTCGCGCCTGTGGGCCTCGCTCACCGACGCGCGCGGGGTCGACGGCCGGGACGCCCTGTGGGCACACCCGGACATGCTGCCGACGGCGACCGACCTGGACGATCCGGACGGTTTCGTGCACCGCGAGCAGATCGATTTCTCCGAGCTGGACAAGATGCTCGGCGAGGCCGCCGGCGGGAAGCCCGACCTCAAGAAGAAGGACGAGGGCGAGGACGAGGGCAAGAACAAGGGCGACGACGCCGAGTGAGCCTCCATGACGACGCGGTCCTCGTGCTCAAGGGGTACGAGGACCAGCCCGGACTGCGCCAGACCTATCTGGACCATCTCGCGGCGCATCCGGACGGCATGTGGAAGGCCTGTACGGACGGTCACATCACGGCGAGCGGCCTGGTGATCGATCCCGAGCGGGGCCGGGTGCTGCTGACCCTGCACCGGAAGCTGCGGATGTGGCTCCAGATGGGCGGGCACTGCGAGCCGGGTGACGTCTCGCTCGCCGCGGCGGCCCTGCGGGAGGCGACGGAGGAGTCCGGCATCGCGGGACTGACCCTGGTCCCCGGCGGCCCCGTGCGTCTGGACCGTCATCACACACCGTGTGCCTGGCACCTGGACGTCCAGTACGCGGCGCTGGCTCCGTCCGGAGCCGTCGAGGCGATCAGCGACGAGTCCCTCGACCTGCGCTGGTTCCCGTACGACGAGGTGGCGGACGTAGCCGACACCTCGGTCACCCGTTTGGTGGAAGCGACCCGGACGAGACTGGGCGTCTGACACAGGGGTAAGGGGCGGCCGCCTTTGCGGCCGTCCCTTACCGGTGCGTTCAGCTCCAGGCGTTGCCCTGGTTCTGGCCGCGGGCCCCCTGCTGTCCCACGCCGTACTGCGCGGCGAGACCGCCGCCGATCTGGGCGTTCTGCGGCGGCAGCAGTTCGCTGGGCTGGACGAGTGCGAAGCCGCTGCCCATGAAGCTGAGCTCCCAGCCCTCACCGGTGTTGCCGCGGCGCCGCCACACCCCGGAGGAGTGGGTCTGGGCCTGCATCTGCACGCGCAGGGACGTGGACCAGGCGACGATCGCGTCGGCGTCGCAGTTGACGTACTTGTCCGGCGTCACCCGCATCAGCAGCGGCATGCCGGAGGTCATCAGGGCGACCCTGCCGTTGCCGGTGATGTTGAGCTGGTACTTCCCGGAGCCGGAGATGCCGTACAGGCTGTCGACGGCGATGACCTCGTGGTGCAGCGAGGAGTCCATCGCGAGCACATAGCTGCTGTCGACCGTCAGCCCGTCCTGCTCCACCTCCATCACGTGGATGCGCTGGGCGAGATTGGCGAGGTAGACCGTGCCCTGCCCGTGGCAGCGCATCAGGTCGAGTCCCTCACCGGTCTGCGCACGCGCGCGTGACGCGCTGTTGCTCTGGAACTCGGCGTCGAACTCGACGAGTCCCTGGTAGGCGACCATGGTGCCCTTGCGGGCGAGGATGTCGTCGTGGCCCTCCAGGGCGACGCGGAGCATCTGCTGGTTCTGCAGGCTCCAGCGTTCCTGGGTCTGCTGGTCGTTGAAGGCGAAAAGCGGGCTCTGCATGGTGTTGGTGCTCCCCCTCAGCCCCGGACCCGGAGACGGTCGGTGCTGTCCTCACTGGGCTGGACGACGACGATGCCCTGACCGGAGAAGGCCATCTGGTAGGCCTCTCCGCTGCCGCGGCCGATCAGCGACTGGGCCCGGAAGCTGCGCTTGCCCTTCACCTTGAGGTTCGGGGACCAGGCGACGAGGGCGTCCGGGTCGACGTACGTCTCGTCGTCGCCGCCACCGCAGTCGACGACGATCGGCTTGCCGCGCGAGGTCAGCGCGACCCAGCCCTGCCCGGAGATCCTGGTGTTCCACAGGCCCTGTCCGGCGAACTTCGCCAGGCCCTTGACCCGCTCCACGCCCCAGGTGAGGTGGGCGTCGAAGGCGAGCAGGTTGGTGGCGTTGACGGAGATGCCGTCGCCGTTGAGGTTGATCACGACGACGTTGGCGCCGTAGTCGGCGAGGTAGAGCAGACCGTCGCCGGAGCACTTCATCAGTGGCGCGCCCTCACCGGTCATCCAGTCCTTGGCGATCTGGCGGACGGCCGGCGGGTTGGGCTCGTACTGGACGAACCCTTCGTAGGCGACCATCGATCCGACACGCGCGAGGAGGTCGTTCCCGGTCTGCATGGCGATCTTCGCCATGTGGTTGCCGTGGTTCTCCATGCGGGCGGTGACGGGGGCGGGGGCGTAGCCCGCGAGTGGCTGGTTCATGACGGGCTCCCTCAGATCTCGTACGGCTGGACGACGATGAAGTTGCCGGGTGCGCCCCTGAACTGGAGGTTCACGCTCTCTCCGGTGTCGCCGGGGTAGGAGTTGCGGCGCATCCGCACCTGGCTGGAGACGACCACCTGGGAGGCGGCCGACCAGGCGACCACGGCGTTGCAGTCGGCGAACGTGGTGGGCGTGACCGGCAGCACCACGGGCGTGCCGTGGGTCTTGACGACGAGGGTGCCGGTCCCCTGGAACTGCATCGTGAACAGCGCGCCGCCCGGGATGCCGTGCCCCTCGATGCGGCGGACCTCGTACTGCAGGCTCTCGTCGAAGGCGAGGACGTTCTCGGCGGAGACGCAGACGGCGTCGCCCTGGAGCTCGATCGGGTGCAGCATCGTGGAGTTCTCGGCGAAGAACACCTGTCCCTGGCCGGTGCAGCGCATCAGCTGCATCTCCTGGCCGGTGGTGTTGCCGACGATGCGGCCGGAGAAGCCGGCGCCCTTGTAGCTGAAGTCGACCTTGCCCTGGTAGAGCACCATGCTGCCCTGCCGGGCGAGCACGGGCTGACCGCCGATCCCGAGGTCCGCGCGGACGAGCTTCTTGTTCTGCTGCGTCCAGCGCTGACCGGTGGGCGTCTCCTTGAACTGCTGGAGCGCGCCGAGGACACCGGGGCCCTGCGGTGCGCCCTGCGGAGCACCATGGGGGGCACCCTGCGGTGCCCCGTAGGGGGCCTGCGGGGCCGGCGGCTGTCCGGGCGGCGGCTGCTGTCCGTACCCCGGAGGGGGCGTCGGCTGTCCGTAGCCGGTCGGTGCCTGCGGGGCCGGCGGCTGCCCGTAGCCCGGCGGCGGGGCGGGCTGACCGTACGGCGGCTGCTGGCCCGGCTGGCCGTAGGGTGCGGGGGCCGGCGCCGGGGGCGGCACCGGGGAGCCGCCGGGCGGGGTGTTCAAGGGCGCGACGATGGTCGGCGCGGTGTGCACCGGCGGCGCGGACGGTGCGGGGGCCGGCGGCGGCGCGAAGCCCTGCGCGGCGGGCTGGGGCGCAGGAACCGGGGCGGGGGCGGGGGCCGGAGCGGGCACGGGGGCCGGGCCGCCGCCGGGTGCTCCGAACGCGGGCGGCGCGGTGGCCTGGGCGGGCGGGGCGAAACCGGGTGCGGCTGCGCCGGCGGCCGGCTGCTGCTGCGGGGCGGCCGGCTCCTCCTCGGCCACCTCTCCGCCGAAGTTCCGCAGCAGCGCGTCGAGCCCGCCGTCGAAGCCCTGCCCGACGGCGGCGAACCGCCAGACGTCCTTGAAGTAGAAGTCACCCAGCATCACGGCCCGCTCGGTGGAGAACTCCGAGCCGCTGAACGGGTACCGGGCCACCTCCTCGCCGCCCGCGACGATACGGATGTACCCGGGACCGATCTGTGACATCTGCCCGGCGCCGTCGAGGGTCGCCGTGAAGGACAGCTTCCTGATCTGCTGCGGGATCCGGTCCAGCGTCACGCGGAACGACTCGGTGTCGCCCGCCTGGGCACCCAGGAGCTGGACGGACTCCTCGGGGGACTTCGGCTGGTTGTAGAAGATGAAGTACCGGTCGTCGGAGAGCCGTTCGTCGGCGTCGAGACCGAAGCAGCTGATGTCGAAGGTCAGCCCCGGGCCGGAGATCTGCACACCTACGTACAGATCCGTCCCCGCCGTGAGGTCACTGATCCTGGCCTTGTGGCCGCGTTGGAATTCCCTGGCCATACGTACGACCGTCCCCCATCCCGAATGTGAGTGCGTCGCGCCAGGCTAACGGCAAACCCGGACACCGGATGAAGTCGGTACAGACCCGGTACACAACGCGCGCACAGGCCTGCGGCGCGCTCACCTCGGGCGGTGCTCACGCATCGCGCGCACCCGGCACATGCGGCAGCCGCCCGGCCGCGACCACTCCTTCGAGATAGCCACGGGCCCGCTCGGTCCTCGGATACGCCTCCAGCAGCCGCCAGAAACGCGGGCCGTGCCCGGGCACCAGCAGATGCGCCAGCTCGTGGCAGAGGACGTAGTCGACGACGTACTCGGGCATGCCCTGCAGCCGGTGCGACAGCCGGATGCTTCCCTCGGACGGGGTGCACGAGCCCCAGCGCGTGTTCTGGTTGGTGACCCAGCGCACCGAGGCGGGCCTGGCCCGTCCGCCGAAGTACTGCTCGGACAGCCGCCGGGCGCGCTCGGCCAGCTCCGTGTCCCCGAGCGTCCGCCTGCTCTCCTGTGCGGCCAGCTTGTCGAGCATGACGGTCACCCAGCGCTGCTCCTCCGCCTCGGACATCCGGGCAGGGATGAGTACGACGGTGCGGTCGCCCTCGCGGTACGCGGAGACCGTTCTGCGGCGGCGGGCGCTCCTGCGGACCTCGATCGCGCTCGCCCGTGAGCCGTTCGCCGGCTGGCTCGTCGTGCTGCGCTGTGACTTTCCGGCGCGGTGCAGTGGGTCGGCGGGCACGTCCCGACGGTACCCGCTGCACACGGGGAAGTCTTGGCTCCGGGACGGTTCCGCGGCGATCCCCCACCGGGCGCCGGATTTGTACGATGAATCCCGCCGCCTGTGGACAACTTTCGGCGGCCTTCGCCCCGTCCCGGCATGCTGGCATGCGTCGGACGAGCCGTGAAGGGCTCGACCGCCCAACGGGACGATCCGGTACATACGGGGGCCTTTCATGCATCCGATGGTCAAGCCCGCGCTGCGGCGCGGATGGCGCGATCTCAACACCGTGCAGTTCGGGATGACGCCGGCCCACGCGTTGACGTTGGGCCCGGTGGACACGGCCACGGGCAGCTTTCTCGACCTGCTCAACGGCGCCCGCGGGCTGGAGCTCCTGCGGGAGGAGGCACAGCGCATGGACCTGCCCGAGGGCCATGTCGACCGGCTGGTACGCCGACTGTCGCGGGCCGGGTTGCTGGACGACTCGCGGGGCGGCGGGCCGGCCGCCGAGGCCCTGCGGGAGAAACCGGAGGTCCTCGACCGGCTCCGTCCGGACCTGGCCTCCCTCGCCCTGACCACCTCCGAACCGGGCGATCCGCTGCGCCGGCTGGCGGCGCGCCGCAGTATGCGGGTGCAGGTGAGAGGCGCGGGCCGGGTGGGTGCCGCCCTCGCGGCGCTGCTGTCGGGAGCCGGGGTGGGCGAGGTCGACGTGCGCGACGTCGGGCAGGTCGAGCCGTGGGACGTCGTGCCGGGCGGGCTGCCCGCCGAGGCCGTCGGCGACCGCAGGGACGAGGCGGCCCGCCGCGCGGTACGCCAGGCCGCCCCGGACCGCCCGCCGCACCGGACCGCCCGGTCCCCCCTCGAAGGGGGCGACCCCGGTTTCGGTCTGGTCGTCCTCGCCCCGCGGGACGACGTCGCCGTGCACGCGCCCGATCCGGCGGCCGCCGAACCCCTCGTGTCCTCGGGCACACCCCATCTCTACGCCGGTGTCGTGGAGGGGACCGGTGTGGTCGGCCCGCTGGTCCTGCCCGGCGAGACGAGCTGTGCGGGCTGTCTCCAGCAGGACCGCACCGACCGGGATCCGGCCTGGCCGCGCCTGGCCGCCCAGTGGCGCTCCGGGCGGCAGCGCCGGGTGGGCGCCTGCGACCTGACGCTGGCCACGACGGTGGCCGGGCTGGCGGCCGCCCACGCGCTCGCCTTCCTGGACGGCCGGGTCCCGTCCAGCGCCGGCGCACGCTGGGAGGTCTCCCTTCCCGCTCTGCACTGGGATGCGCGTCCGGTCCGGCCGCACCCGGCCTGCCCCTGCGGAGCCGTGCGCGAAGGTCCGGAAAAAGGTAAGGGAGAACACACCCCCGGGGACGGGGGGTCGCACGAGACAATGACCGAGCACGGGCCGTCGGAGGAGTGGCGCCGCGAGGCGGACGCGAAACGGCCGGCAGGGACTTGGAGGGCGCATGTCTGATCTTCCCCGGAAGGCGGTCACCCGGACCGCCAAACTGGCCGCGCTCCCGCTCGGCTTCGCCGGGCGGGCTACTTGGGGGCTCGGCAAGCGGATCGTGGGTGAGTCCGCGGAGCTTGTCGGCCGCGAGCTCCAGCAGCGCACCGCCGAGCAGCTCTTCAAGGTGCTCGGCGAGCTCAAGGGCGGCGCGATGAAGTTCGGCCAGGCCCTGTCGGTCTTCGAGTCGGCACTGCCGGAGGAGGTCGCCGGCCCTTACCGGGCGGCGCTGACCAAGCTGCAGGAGGCAGCCCCGCCGATGCCCACCCGTACCGTCCACACGGTGCTGGCGGAGCGGCTGGGCGAAGGCTGGCAGGAGCTGTTCCTCGAGTTCGAGGACAAGCCGTCCGCCGCGGCCTCGATCGGCCAGGTGCACCGGGCGGTGTGGCACGACGGCCGCGAGGTGGCGGTCAAGGTGCAGTACCCGGGCGCCGGCGAGGCCCTGCTGTCCGACCTGAACCAGCTGAGCCGCTTCGCCCGTCTGCTGGGGCCGCTCATCCCCGGCATGGACGTCAAACCACTGATCACGGAGCTCAAGGACCGGGTCTCCGAGGAGCTGGACTACGGCCTGGAGGCCCAGGCCCAGCGGACCCACGCCGAGGAGTTCACGGACGACCCCGACGTCGTCGTGCCGGATGTGGTCCACCAGTGCGAGCAGGTGCTGGTCACCGAGTGGATGGACGGCATACCGCTGTCGGAGATCATCTCGGACGGCACGGAGGCACAGCGCGACCGGGCCGGCCAGCTCCTGGCCCGCTTCCTGTTCTCCGGTCCCGCCCGCACCGGTCTGCTGCACGCCGACCCGCATCCCGGGAACTTCCGTCTGCTGCCCGGCGGGCCGCGGGGCGAGGACGACTGGCGTCTGGGTGTGCTGGACTTCGGCACCGTCGACCGGCTCCCGGGCGGGCTGCCCGAGCCCATCGGCGCGGCCCTGCGGATGACGCTGGACGGAGAGGCGGAGACCGTCTACGAGATGCTCTGCGCCGAGGGCTTCGTCAAGGAGTCGATCGAACTGGACCCCGACACCGTCCTCGACTACCTCCTGCCGATCATCGAGCCGGCCGCGGCCGACGAGTTCACCTTCACCCGCGGCTGGATGCGGAGCCAGGCGGCCCGGATAGCCGACCCCCGCTCCCCCGCCTCCCAGCTGGCCAAGCAGCTCAACCTTCCCCCGGCCTACCTGTTGATCCACCGGGTGACCCTGAGCACGATCGGCGTGCTCTGTCAGCTGGGCGCGACGGTGCGGCTGCGGGAGGAGCTGGAGGAGTGGCTGCCGGGTTTCGTCCCGGAGGAACCGGCGGTGGAGGAACCGGCCGCCCGGGCATGAGGGACGCGGCGGGCGCTTCCCGTGCCGGCCGCTACCACCACCGCGCGTCCAGGCGGCCCTCGATCGCCCGCAGGTTGTCGCGGGAGCACGCCTCGCAGTAGTGACGGCGGGCGCCGCCCTCGACGGAGAAGGTCCAGGTCGGCCGCGGCCCCTCGGCGCGGGTGCCGCAGCGGGCACACACCAGCGGCTCCGGCTCCGCCGCGGAGCCGTCGTCGTCGCCACCGGGATGACTCGTCACTCGCCGACGATAACGCCGTTCCCGACGGCCCGCCCCGCGCAACGCACCGCGGGGGCCGGTCCGTTCGCACGGACCGGCCCCCGCGGGGAGAGCTGTGCCTCCGGCTGGGGGAGGCCACCGCTTCAGGTGGGACCGGTTACTGCATGACCGCCATGGCGAGCGCGCGGCGGGCGCGCCGGGAGGCGCGCTCGGCCCGGCGCTGCATCCGGCGAGCGGTCACCAGGCGCACGGCCTGGCGCTCCCGCTGCGCCTCCCGCAGTCGCTCGTGCATATGCGCACGGGCCAGGGCTTCTGGGATGAGTTGCATCTCTCGGGTCCTGTTCTGGCGCGAGTCGTTCGCACCGCTGGTGGTGAAGTCTTCGGTCGCGGAGCCTGAGGGCTCGTGGGCGGACGGCATCATCGGGGCCTGCTTCTGGGGGTCGAGCGTGAGAGGGCGGTCGATCGTTCCTGGGGTGTTCATGCCGTGACCGGGTTCTTGCGCGGGCGGCCACGCGGCCGCTTGCGGGCGACGACAACTCCCTGGACGAACAGCTCGCCGCCCCAGACGCCCCAGGGCTCACGCCGCTCCTTGGCGCCGGCGAGGCAGGCCTCGACCAGCGGGCAGGTGCGGCAGAGGGACTTGGCGTACTCGACGTCCGCCGGCGACTCGGCGAAGAAGACCTCCGGGTCGTAGGAACGGCACGGGACGGGCACGCCGAGGTTCTCGATGGCGTCGTCGAGCGCGGTGAGCGCGGTGAGCGGAGTCAAGGTCGGGTCCTCCGTGGAGCCGGGCTTGGGGATCGTGTCGGAAGGCGGTACGGACGGGACGTGCGCTTCGAGTTGCACGGTTCGTCTTCCTCGTCTGGTCGTTTCCGGCCTGTTGGCCGGGTGGCGGCTGGTACCGGGTTCTTTTCTTGTCCCGAGGCGCTTCGCTCTCCCCGCTTGGGGGAAAACAGAAGGGCCGCGGATCCCGGGTGGGGTTCCGCGGCCCTGAAGGCGCCGGCCTGATCGCATCAGGCTGGATCACTCCAGGGTTCTGGCCCACGGAAGGCCCACATCAGGTGGTGCTGCGTCGTCTGCTTCCGGAATCCGGCACCGGCTGCCGCAAAGGCATAGGCCTTCGCCTGTGCCACTACCGCTTCCAGTGCCTTGGTCGGTCGCTCATCGCGCTCACGGACGGCAGGAGCCGCGGGAGCGAGGGAGGACACCAGACGTGCGGCATGAATGCCGGACAGACCGGTGCCCTGGTTCGAGGCGCCGAGCATGCACAGGGAGACGGCCGAGCGATCGGTCAGTTTGACGATGGAGCTGGTGTTGATGCTGATCACTGGACTCGCCTCCTCTCGGCGTCTAGGGGACCGGGGTGAACCGGTCCGCGGATATGCAAGTACAACACGGCAGCGGGGCCTTGGAGAAGGCCGCCGTCCCCGTGCCTAAGAACCTATGGGGATTGCCGGGGCATGCGCAAACTATTTTTCCGACGAGTTCGGATCAGTCCTGATCCTGTTCCTCGGTGATGTCACGACCTGCGCAGATGGCCAGAACATCGGCTCCGTAGCGGCCCAGCTTGCGCATCCCCACCCCGGGGATCCTGGCCAGCGCGTGCTCGTCGTCGGGGACCGTCTCGGCGATGGCCATCAGCGTCTTGTCGGTGAAGACGCAGAAGGCCGGCTGCCCGCTGCGCCCCGCCTGGACGGCGCGCCACTCACGGAGCCGCTCGTACAGGCCCTCGTCCATGTCCGTGGGGCAGTCCTCGCAGCGCATCAGCTTCATCTCGCCCGCGTCGGTCAGCGTGCGGCCGCACACCCGGCAGCGGGCGGGGCTGCGCTGTCCGCGTCTGGGGCCCGGGACGACCGAGGGGGACGCCGCCCCGAACGAGCCGCGCTCCACACCTCCCGCGCCGGCCGCGCCGGCCCGGCCCGCGGCGGCGTTCGAACCGGGGCGCAGTCCGTGGAGGAAGCGGCTGGGGCGGCGGTTCGGCCGGCTGCCGGGGGAGCGGGAGAGGGCCCAGGAGAGCTGGAGGCGCTCACGGGCGCGGGTGACACCGACGTAGAGGAGGCGGCGCTCCTCCTCGATCTGTTCGTCGGTCTTTGCGTAGGTGATCGGCATCATGCCCTCGGCGACGCCGACCAGGAAGACGACGTCCCACTCCAGGCCCTTGGCCGAGTGCAGCGAGGCGAGGGTGACGCCCTGCACGGTCGGGGCGTGCTGGGCGCCGGCCCGCTCGTCGAGTTCGGCGACGAGGTCGGCGAGGGTGGCGCCGGGCCTGGCGGCGGCGAAGTCCTGGGCGAGATGCACCAGCGCGGCCAGTGACTCCCAGCGTTCCCGGACCGCTCCGGAGCCGGCCGGCGGCTGGGTCGTCCAGCCCTCGCCCGAGAGCACGGCGCGCACCTGGGAGGGCAGGTCGGGGGCGTCGTCGAGGAGGGCGTCGTTGCCGCCGAAGCGGGCCGCGCCGCGCAGGGCGATGCCGGCCTTGCGCACCTCGGGGCGGTCGAAGAACCGCTCGGCGCCCCGTAGCTGGTAGGGCACGCCGACATCGGCGAGGGCCTGCTCGTAGGTCTCGGACTGGGCGTTCGTCCGGAACAGGACGGCGATCTCGCTCGCCGGGACCCCGGCGTCGATCAGTTCACGGATGCGTCGGGCGACGCCCTCCGCCTCGGCGGGCTCGTCGGGGTACTCGGTGAAGACCGGCTCGGTCCCCGCAGCACGCTGGGAGACCAGCTCCAGCCGGTGGTCGGCGGCCCGGCCACGGGCCTGGGCGAGCAGGCCGTTCGCCAGGCGGACGACCTGGGGGGTCGAGCGGTAGTCGCGGACCAGCTTGACGACGGTGGCCCCGGGGTGACGGGTGCGGAAGTCGAGCAGATGGTCGGGGGTTGCGCCCGTGAACGAATAGATCGTCTGGCTGGCGTCGCCGACCACGCACAGGTTCTCCCGCTCGCCGAGCCACAGTTCCAGCAGCCGCTGCTGGAGCGGGCTGACGTCCTGGTACTCGTCGACGACGAAGTGCTGGTACTGGGCGCGGACCTGCTCGGCGATGTCGTGCCGGTCCTGCAGGACGGCGACGGTCAGCAGCAGCACGTCCTCGAAGTCGATGACGGCGCGCTCGCGCTTGAGGTCCTCGTAGGCGGAGTAGAGCTGGGCGATCTCGGCGGGGTCACGGGGGGACTCCCGGCCGGCCTTGGCGGCGGCGGCCGCGTAGTCGGCCGGGACGGTCTGGGTGACCTTGGACCATTCGATCTCCGCGGTGACGTCCCGCAGCTCGCCCCGGTCGAGCCGGATACGGCAGGCGGTGGCCGCGTCGGCGACCAGCTGGATCTTGCGGTCGACGAGCCGGGGCAGGGAGCCGCCGATCGCTTTCGGCCAGAAGTACTGCAACTGGCGCAGCGCCGCGGAGTGGAAGGTGCGGGCCTGGACGCCGACGGCACCGAGCTGGCGCAGCCGGCCGCGCATCTCCCCGGCGGCGCGGTTGGTGAAGGTGACGGCGAGCACGCTGGAGGGCTGGAGGATGCCCGCGCGCACCCCGTAGGCGATCCGGTGGGTGATGGCCCGGGTCTTGCCGGTGCCGGCACCCGCCAGCACGCACACCGGACCCTGCAGGGCGGTGGCCACGGCGCGCTGCTCGGGGTCGAGCCCTTCGAGCACCGCGTCGGCCGAGTCCGGTACCTGTGGGAAGAGAGTGGAGTGCGTTGCTGCTGTCACACAGCCATGCTGCCAGGTCGCCGGAGACAGGCGAGCCGGTTGTCCACAGGGAGGCCCCCGTAGTCGTACCAATGCGGCGGGTATCACGTGGGACCCGTGCGGCCGGCCGGCGGGAATGCCGGCGCCCTCCCGTATGTTCCTCCCACGACGAGGACTTCCCCGAGCCGCCGAAGGAGCGCGAGAGGCATGCAGGGCACTGTGACGATGTACAGCACCACGTGGTGCGGCTACTGCCGCCGGCTGAAGAGCCAGCTGGACCGTGAGGGCATCGCGTACACCGAGATCAACATCGAGCAGGACCCGGACTCCGCGGCCTTCGTGGAGAAGGCGAACGGCGGAAACCAGACGGTGCCCACGGTCCGCGTGGTTCCCTCCGCCGGCGGCGACGAGGTCGTGATGACGAACCCGAGTCTCGCCCAGGTGAAGCAGGCCCTCGCGGTCTGACGTTCTGGCGCCGCGCCCCCTCCGGTCGAGATCACCGGAGGGGGCCGACGTGTCTTCAGGGGCGGGGAGGCGGAACCGGCCGGATTCGAACCGGCGTCCTCGCGGTTTTGGAGACCGCGCGCGACGACCTCTGCGCTACGGCTCCGCCCGGCCCGACAGCGTAGCCGGTACGCGGGACGGGCCCCGGCGGCTCGGCGCCGGGACCCGTCGAAGCGCTGGGCGTCCGGTCAGAAGGCACCGCGGGTCGGCAGCTCCTTGCCGTACCAGCGTTCGATCAGGCGGGCCGCGATCGAGATGCCGTACGGCGGGAGCACCTCGCCGGACTCGAAGGCGGCGCCGAGTTCGTCGCGGGAGAACCAGCGGGCCTCGTGGATCTCGTCGCCGTCGACGTCGATCTCGGTCGTGGTGGCGCGAGCGGTGAAGCCCAGCATGAGGCTGGACGGGAAGGGCCAGGGCTGACTGGCGACGTACTCGACCTCGCCGACGCCGACGCCGACCTCCTCGTGGACCTCGCGGCGCACCGACTGCTCGATGGACTCCCCCGGCTCGACGAATCCGGCGAGCGTGGAGAAACGGCCCTCGGGCCAGTGGACCTGGCGGCCGAGCAGGATGCGGTCCTGGTCGTCGACCACGGCCATGATCACCGCGGGGTCGGTGCGCGGGTAGTGCTCGGCGCCGCAGGCGGGGCAGCGGCGGATGTGGCCGGCGGCGGCGATGACGGTGCGCTCGCCGCAGCGGGAGCAGAAGCGGTGCAGCCGCTGCCAGTTCTCCAGGGCGACCGCGTGCACCATCAGGCCGGCCTCGCGCGGCGACAGGAGCAGTCCCGCCTCGCGCAGGCCCGCCGGGCGGGCGGAGGCGTCCATGCGGCCGGGCAGGGAGTCCTTCTGGAGGGCGAAGTAGCTGACGCCCTCGTCGTCGATGCCCAGGAAGTAGCGGTGGGCCTCGGTGAGCGGGGCCTCGAAGGACGGGGTCATGACGAGTTCGGTACGCCCGTCCGCCGTCTCGTCGATGAGGACCTGGCCGCCGGAGACCACGAAGCAGCGGGTCGAGGGGTGGCTCCACGCCGCCGCGAGCCATGCCTCGTCGAGCCGGTGGTGGGCGGCGCGGTCGATGCCGCTCGGGGCGGTGAGCGAGATGGGTCGGTCGGCGGTGTGGTCGGTCCAGGTGGTCACGGGTGCTTCCAACTCCCCCGGTGGAACGGATTGGGTCGGCGGGCGGTTCGGCGGGACGTGCGGCGGGAGGGACCGGGGCCTGCGGGGCGTGGCGGCGGGTCCCTTCCAGTGTGCCCCGCGCGGGTGTCCGGTTCGGACGGTGTGCGGGGTCAGGGGGCGGGCCGCCAGTGCTCGGCGAGGTCGCCCCACAGGTACGCGCTGGTCTCGACGCCTTTGAGGAGCAGGTCCAGGTCGACCTTCTCGTTGGGGGCGTGCCAGCCGTCGGACGGGACGGAGATGCCGAGGAACAGCACCGGTGCGCCGAGGACGTCCTGAAGGTCGGCGGCCGGTCCGGAGCCGCCCTCGCGGGTGAAGCGGACGGGTGCGTCGAAGGCGCGGCCCATCGCGCGGACCACGGACTGCAGGGCCGGGTGGTCCAGTGGCGTCAGGCAGGGGCGGGTGGCGGGGCTGAAGGAGATCTCGTGGCGGATGCCGCCGGGCAGCTGCCCGGGCACCCAGGCGCCCACCGCCTCGCGCACGTGCTCGGGGTCCTGGCCGGCGACGAGCCGGAAGGAGAGCTTCACCATGGCGGAGGACGGGATGATCGTCTTGCTGCCGGGGCCCTGGTAGCCGCCGCCGATGCCGTTGACCTCGGCGGTGGGGCGGGCCCAGACGCGCTCCAGCGTGCTGTATCCGGCTTCGCCGCGGGTGCCGTGGGACTTGGCGGTGCGCAGCCACTGGTCTTCGTCGAAGGGCAGTTCGGCGAAGAGTTCGCGTTCTCGGTCGGTGAGCTCGACGACGCCGTCGTAGAAGCCGGGAATCGCCACACGTCCGTGCTCGTCGTGCAGGGCGGCCACCAGGCGGGCGACGGCGGTGGCCGGGTTGGGCACCGCGCCGCCGAAGGAACCGGAGTGGATGTCCTGGTCGGGTCCGTACAGCCGGATCTCGCACTCGGCGAGGCCGCGCATGCCGGTGCACACGGTGGGGGTGTCCTCGGACCACATGCCGGTGTCGGAGACGATCACGGCGTCGGCGGTGAGCCGGTCCGCGTGCTGTTCGACGAGCGCGCGGAAGTGCGGGGAGCCGGATTCCTCCTCGCCCTCGATCAGCAGTTTCAGGTGGACGGCCGGGGTGGTGCGGCCGGTGGCGGCGAGGTGGGCCCGGACGCCGAGGGTGTGGAAGAACACCTGGCCCTTGTCGTCGGCCGCGCCGCGCGCGTAGAGGCGGCCGTCCCGGACGACGGGTTCGAAGGGCTCGCTGTCCCAGCCGTCCTCGCGGGCCGCGGGCTGCACGTCGTGGTGGCCGTAGACCAGCACGGTGGGCGCCCCGGGGTCGGCGGAGGGCCACTCGGCGTAGACGGCCGGGGCGCCGGGGGTGGGCCAGACCTCGGCGGTCGGGAAGCCGGTCTCCTTGAGTGCGGCGGCGAGCCAGTCGGCGCTGCGGCGCACGTCGGGCGCGTGGTCGGGCTGGGCCGAGACGGACGGGATGCGCAGCCACTCGGTGAGGTCGTCGAGGAAGGCGACGCGGTGCTGTGCGATGTACGTACGGACGGCGCTGACGGCGGTGTCAACGGGCTGGCTCATGTCCTCGAGCCTATCGGCCCGCGCCGGTGTCCTCGGAGTGCGGTATCTCACCGGACGGCTCCCCGAGCAGCAGCCGCTCCAGCTCCGCGCGGCCGGGCAGGGGGTCGGGGCGGACGACCTCACCGGTGCGCACGTACAGGAACGCGGCCGTGACGGCCTCCGGGGGGACGCCCTGCTGTTCGGCCCAGGCGAGCCGGTAGACGGCGAGCTGGAGCGGGTCGGCGGTGTGGTCGCGGCCGGTCTTCCAGTCGACGATCTCGTACGTGGTCCCGTCCCCGTCGTCCTTCCGGTAGACGGCGTCGATGCGGCCGCGGACGACCCGGCCGGCGATCGACAACTGGAAGGGGGCTTCCACGCGGTGGGGGGTGCGGTGGGCGTACTCGGTGCGTTCGAAGGCCTCCTTGAGGGCCTCCAGGTCGCGTTCGTCGGCGATCTCGGCGTCGCTGCCGGGCAGCTCGTCCGGATCGAGCATGGGCAGGGTCAGTTCCTCGAAGCGTGCCTCGACCCAGGCGTGGAAGCGGGTGCCGCGGCGTGCTGCGGGCTGCGGTGGGCGGGGCATGGGACGGGCCAGCTCCTGGGCGAAGCCGTCCGGGTCGGCGGCCAGGCGCAGCAGTTCGGAGGCGGTCAGCGAGGCGGGCAGCCGCACCTCGGTGACGCTCTCGCGGAGGTGCAGGAGCTCGCCGGTGAGGGCGTCGAGGTCGCGGTCCCAGGAGGCGACGGTGCGGGCCTCCTCGGGGGTGAGACGGGGGCGCGGCGGATGGGCCGGCTCCGCCGGGCCGGGGTGTGCGGTGGGTTCCGGGGCCGTCGCCTGGTGCGGGACGGTGGGGCGGTCGGTGCTCCAGGAGTCCCAGTCGTCCGGGCCGGCGTCGGCGAAGGGGTCCTCCTCGGGGAGGGGGTCCTCGTCGTCGGGCGGCGGCGGCCAGTCCGGGTCGTCGTGGGTGGCGGGGTCGTGTACGGCCGTGGCGGGGCCGTCCGGGAGGGCGGCGAGGCGGTGGAGGTGGGCGAGGACGGTGTCGGCGGCCGCGCGGCGACGGGCGAGGGCGGCGGCGTCGAGGGGCAGGGGCCACACCTGGTCGTCGCCGGCCCGGTGCAGGGCGGGATTCTCCTCGTCCTCGGCGGGCTCGTCGGCCCACGCCTCGATCTCGCCGTGTCCGGCGGCGCAGTGCGCGTGGAGGGCGTGGAGGAATGCGGAGGGGCCGCGCGGTTTCTTCTGGCTGGGCCCCCACCAGTGGCCGGAGCCGAGGAGCAGGGAGCGGGGGCGGGTGAAGGTGACGTAGCCGAGGCGGAGTTCCTCGGTGTGCTGGTGTTCCTTCATGGCCTCGTGGAAGGCCTTCAGGCCGCGGGAGTCCCAGGACTCGACGTCGGGCAGGGTCTCGGCGTCACCGCGCAGGGTGTGCGGCAGCACCTTGCCCTGCGCGGTCCACTTCTCCCGGCCCTGGCCGCTGGGGAAGGTGCCGGTGACCAGTCCGGGGACGGCGACGACGTCCCATTCGAGGCCCTTGGACTTGTGCGCGGTGAGGACCTTGACGGTGTTCTCGCCGCCGGGCAGCGCGTTGTCGAGGCCCTTCTCGTACTGGGCGGCGGTGCGCAGGAAGGCGAGGAAGGCGAGCAGGGTGGCCTCGTTGTCGCCGGCGGCGAAGGACGCGGCGATGTCGAGGAAGTTGGAGAGGGTCTCGCGCCGGCGGGCGGCCAGGGCGTGCGGGGACGCGGAGAGTTCGACCTCCAGGCCGGTGACGGCGAGGACGCGGTGCAGGACGTCCATGAGGGGGTCGGAGAGGGAGCGGCGCAGCTCGCGCAGTTCGGTGGCCAGGCGGGCGAAGCGTACGCGGGCGTCCGGTGAGAAGGGCAGGCCGTCGTCGTCCCCGCGGCCGTCCAGCGGTGTCTCCAGGAAGGTGTCGAGGGCGTCGGCGAGCGAGATCACCTCGGCCGGGTCGACGCCCTCGACGGCCTCGGCGAGCCGCCGGTCGGGGTCGTCGTCGCCGTCCACGCGCGCGTGGGAGACGAGCCGTCGTGCGCGCCGCCCCAGCAGGGCGAGGTCGCGGGGGCCGATGCGCCAGCGCGGGCCGGTCAGCAGCCGTACGAGGGAGGCGTTGGCGCCGGGGTCCTGGAGGACCTCGCAGACGGCGACCAGGTCGGCGATCTCGGGAAGGTGGAGCAGCCCGGACAGGCCGACCACCTCGACGGGGACGTCCCGCGCGACGAGGGCGCCCTGGATCTCGGCGAAGTCGCCGGCCGTGCGGCACAGCACGGCGATCTCACCGGGCGCCTTGCCGGTGTTCACGAGGTGGGCGACGGAGTCGGCGATCCAGTCGATCTCCTCCGCGTGGGTGGACAGCAGGGCGCAGCGGACGGTGCCGTCGCGTTCGGCGCCGGGGGCCGGGCGGAGGGCCTCCACGCCCGCGTGCAGGGCGCGCAGCGGCTCGGCTAGGCCGTTGGCGAGGTCGAGGAGCCGTCCGCCGCTGCGGCGGTTCTCACTGAGCGACTGGCGGGTGGCGGGGCGGCCGTCGGCGTGGGCGAAGTGCTCGGGGAAGTCGTCGAGGTTGGCGACGGAGGCGCCGCGCCAGCCGTAGATCGCCTGGCAGGGGTCGCCGACGGCGGTCACCGGGTGGCCGGTGCCGCCGCCGAACAGTCCGGCCAGCAGGACGCGCTGGGCGACGGAGGTGTCCTGGTACTCGTCGAGGAGGACCACGCGGAACTCGTCGCGCAGGAGGCGGCCCACCTCGGGGAGGGCGGCGAGCCGGGCGGACAGGGCGATCTGGTCGCCGAAGTCGAGCAGGTCGCGTTCGCGTTTGGCGGCCCGGTAGCGCAGTACGAGGTCGGCGAGCTCGCGCCGCGCGGCGGCCGCCTCGGGGACCTTGCGCAGGTCGGCGTTGGTGAGCCTGGTGTTCTCCAGGGTGCGCAGCAGCCCGGCGTCGTGGGCGCGCAGGTCCTCGGGGCGTACGAGGTGTTCGGAGAGCTCGGCGTCGAGGGTGAGGAGGTCGCCGACCAGGTCGGGGAAGGAGCGGGTGAGCGCCGGGTAGAGGCCGGGGGCCTCGCGCAGGACCCGCGCGGCGAGCTGGTAGCGGGTGGCGTCGGCGAGGAGGCGGGAGGTCGGTTCGAGGCCGACGCGCAGGCCGTGGTCGGTCAGCAGGCGGCCGGCGAAGGCGTGGTACGTGGAGATCACGGGCTCGCCCGGGGGGTTGTCCGGGTCCGACTGGAAGGGGTCGGCGCGAAGCGCCGTCGTCGAGGGGTGGTGGTCGGGTGACGGGAGGGGGTCGGGGTCGGTGACGCCGGCCTTGATCAGTGCCTTGCGGACGCGTTCGGCAAGTTCACCGGCGGCCTTGTTGGTGAAGGTGAGGCCGAGCACCTGTTCGGGGGCGACCTGGCCGGTGCCGACCAGCCACACCACGCGGGCCGCCATGACCGTCGTCTTGCCCGACCCGGCTCCGGCCACGATCACCTGCGGGGCGGGCGGCGCGATGATGCAGGCCGTCTGCTCCGGGGTGAAGGGGATGCCGAGGAGCTCCTTGAGCTGATCGGCGTCGGTGATACGGGCGGGCACACGCAGAATCTAGCGGCGGACACTGACAGCGGGGACCGTCGGAGCGCCCCGGGAGCGGAGAACCGCAGGTCGGCACGGGTGGTGCGATGCGTCACTCCGGTCACTCGACCACGTGCCGGCCCTCGGGTCTGGCGCTGCACGAGGCCCGGAACGCGCAGTGGGCGCAGTGCTGGCCCGCGGTCGGACCGAACCGTTCGTCCAGGACCTTCCCGGCGGCCGTGGCCAGCAGATCGCCGACCCACTCCCCCTCCGGCGGCTCCTGGGCCTGCACCTTGGGCAGGGTCTCGCCGCCGTCCCGCTTGGCGGCGCCCTGGCGCAGCTGGACGAGCTCGGCGCCGCCCGGTTCGGGGCGCTCGCCGCCGAAGAGGCCGTCGACGGCGCCCTCCTTGACGGCGAGCTGGTAGACGGCGAGCTGGGGGTGGCGTTCCACCTCCTTGGCGCTGGGCGCCTGTTTGCCGGTCTTGAAGTCGACGACGTACGCGCGTCCCTCGCCGTCGGTCTCGACGCGGTCCATCTGGCCGCGGATGCGGACCTCGTAGTCGCCCGCTTCGAGGGTGACGTCGAAGTCGTGCTCGCTGGCCACCGGGGTGCGGCCGGCGCGGTCCATGACGTGCCACTCCAGGAAGCGTTCGAGCGCCACGCGCGCGTGCTCCTTCTCCTGCGCCGACTTCCACGGCGCGTCGAAGGCGAGCGCGTTCCACACCGAGTCGAGGCGCTCCATGAGGACGGCGAGGTCGGCCGGGGTGTGTCCGGAGGCCACCTCGTCGGCGAGGACGTGCACCACGTTGCCGAAGCCCTGGGCTGCGGTCGCGGGCGCGTCGGCCTTCACCTCCCGGCCCAGGAACCACTGCAGGGCGCAGGTGTTGGCGAGCTGGTCGAGGGCGCTGCCGGAGAGCACGACGGGCTGGTCGCGACTCCGCAGCGGCACCTTGCTCTCCGTCGGTTCGAACATGCCCCACCAGCGGTAGGGGTGCGCGGACGGCACCAGGGGGCGGCCGTCCTCGTCGGCGAGCGCGGCGAGCCGGGCCAGCCGCTGGGCGGCGGCCTCCCGCAGGGTGTCGGAGACCCGGGGGTCGACCGTCGTGGCGCGCAGTTCGGCGACGAGCGCGGCGACGGCCAGGGGGCGGCGCGGGCGCCCGGTGACGTCCTTGGGCTCGACACCGAGTTCGGTCAGGAAGCGGGAGGGCTGGTCGCCGTCGTCGGCGGGCGCCTTCACCGCCGTCACGACGAGCCGTTCACGCGCGCGCGTGACCGCGACGTAGAACAGGCGGCGCTCCTCGGCGAGCAGCGCGCCGGGAGTGAGCGGTTCGGCGAGTCCGTCGCGGCCGATGCGGTCGGCCTCCAGCAGGGAGCCGCGGCGGCGCAGGTCCGGCCACAGGCCCTCCTGGACGCCGGCCACGACGACCAGGCGCCACTCCAGGCCCTTGGAGCGGTGCGCGGTCATCAGGCGCACGGCGTCGGGGCGGGCGGCGCGCCGGGTGAGGGTGTCGGCGGCGATGTCCTGGGCCTCGATCTCCTCCAGGAAGTTCAGGGTGCCCCGGCCGCCGGTGCGTTCCTCCGCGCGGGCGGCGGTCGCGAACAGCGCGCACACGGCGTCGAGATCCCGGTCGGCGTTGCGGCCGGCCGCGCCGCCGCGCCGGACGGCACGCTCCAGGCGGCCGGGCCACGGTGTGCCGTCCCACAGGTCCCACAGGGCCTCCTCGGCCGTACCGCCGCCCGCCAGGCGCTCGCGGGCACGGCGCAGCAGGCCGCCGAGACGCTGGGCGCCCCGCGCGTAGACGGGGTCGTGCACGGCGAGCCGCTCCGGTTCGGCCAGCGCCCGCGCGAGCAGTTCGTCCGAGGGCGGCGGCAGCGGGTTGCCCCCGGCCCGCTCCTCCTCGCGCAGGGCCCGTCCGAGGCGGCGCAGGTCGGCGGCGTCCATACCGGCGAGGGGGGAGGTGAGCAGGGTGAGAGCGGTTTCGGTGTCGAGCCAGCACGCGTCGGCACCGGTTCCGGCGTCCTCCCGTTCGCCCGCCTCCGCCGTGGCCACCGCGCGCAGGGCCGTCAGCAGCGGGGCCACCGCGGGTTCGTGGCGCAGGGGCAGGTCGTTGCCGTCGACGTCCACGGGGACGCCCGCCGAGGTGAGCGCGCGGCGGACGGCGGGAAGGGTCCGGGCGCCGGCCCGGACCAGGACGGCCATGTCCTTCCAGGGAACGCCGTCCTCCAGATGCGCCCGGCGCAGGATGTCGGCGATGTTGTCCAGCTCCGTGCCGGACGTCGGGTAGGTGTACACCTCGACTTGGCCGCCGTCCCGGTCCGGGGTCGGTTCCCGGTGGGCGCGGACCTTCTCGGCGGGCAGGCGGGGCAGCGGCATGCGCCGGGTCACCCGCCGGGTGGCCTCCAGCAGGGCGGCGCCGGAGCGCCGGGAGGTGCGCAGCACCTCGACCGGGGCCGGGCTGCCGTCCGCGCGGGGGAAGGTGTGCGGGAACTCCAGGATGCCGCCCACGTCCGCGCCCCGGAAGGCGTAGATCGACTGGTCGGGGTCGCCGAAGGCGACGATGGTGCGGCCGCCGGCCAGGGCGCGCAGCAGCCGTACCTGGGCGGGGTCGGTGTCCTGGTACTCGTCGACGTAGACGGCGTCGTACCGCGCGGCCAGTCGTCCGGCGGTCTCCGGGCGGCCGGCGAGGAGCACCGCGCGGTGGACCAGTTCGGCGTAGTCGAGGACGCCCTGCAGGTCGAGGACGTCGAGGTACTCGGCGAGGAAGGCGGAGGCGGCGCGCCAGTCGGGGCGTCCGATGCGGCGGGCGAAGGCGTCCAGGGCCTCGGGGCCGAGACCCAGCTCACGGCTGCGGGCGAGCACCGCGCGGACCTCGTCGGCGAAGCCGCGGGTGGTCAGGCAGGCGCGCAGCTCGTCCGGCCAGCGCACATGGGCGAGGCCGAGCCGCTCCAGGTCCACCTGGCCGGCGAGCAGCTCGCGGACGGTGACGTCCTGCTCGGGGCCCGACAGCAGCCGCAGCGGCTCCACGAAGAGGTCGCTGTCCTGGTGGGCGCGGATCAGGGCGTAGCAGAACGAGTGGAAGGTGGTCGCCTGCGGGGCGCGCGCGGTCCCGATGCGCAGGGCCATGCGGTCGCGCAGCTCGACGGCGGCCCTGCGGCTGAACGTCAGCACCAGGATCCGCTCGGGGTCCTGGCCACGGGCGATCCTCGCGGCCACGGACTCGACCAGGGTGGTGGTCTTGCCGGTGCCCGGACCTGCGAGAACGAGCAGCGGGCCGGTCGTGTGCTCAACCACGGAGCGCTGTGCGGCGTCCATGCGAGGGGGATTCACCCGGGCGGGCGGGGTACGCACCAGTCGATAAGCGCCACGGTTCCCCCGCCGCACCTGGGAGTGCGACAGGCCGCTGGTGGAGGAAGAGGAGCTCACGTGGTTCGCCGGTCCTGGTGGGTGTGCTGTGGGGCTTTTCGCCGCGCGTGCGGGGCGGTGGGCGCGGGGTGAAGGGGGCACGCGCGGCCGACGCTACGCCGGTGAGAAGTGCGGAAGCAGGCTTTCCGCTTCTTCCCTCCGGACACTCCGGCCACAGATGTCCCTCGCCTCACGAACGTACGTCATGCCACGCATGTGCCCCATATCACCTCAAGGGATCAAAGGTCACACGGCGGCGTGCGCGAGGGCGGAAGCTGTCAGGTGTGACCTTCGGTGTATCCGCCGCCGTCCCATCGCGCGCGCCTCATGTCGAGGCGCGGCACATGGCCCTCCGCGGCCCGGCCCGCCTCCTTCAGGGGCGTGCCCTCCGCGCGGTAGTGGCCGAGGGCCCTCAGCTCGTGGCCCGGCAGCGGCACGCCGTCCGCGCGGACGACACGCCACCACGGCACCGCTCCTCCGTACAGGGCCATCACACGCCCGACCTGCCGGGGGCCGCCTTCCCCCAGCCACTCGGCCACGTCCCCGTACGTCATGACACGCCCCGGCGGGATCAGCTCGGTCACCTCGAGGACCCGCTCGGCGTACTCGGGCAGGGCGTCCGGGTGCTCCGGGCCGCCGTCGGACGGAAGGCTCTCCTGGCTCATCCGGCCCATCCTGCCCCACCCCACCGACAACGTGACGCGCTCACGCGTGTGCGCGCGGCTCGCCCCGGAGCGGCACTTCGGGCAGACTGTGCGGCCCGCGTTCCGACCCTGATGCCCCCTTGTGCCGGTAAGGCATGCCACCATCGTGCGGGCGGTGACTGGTGATACAAGATCGAGAAGAGACGATGAAGCAGCAGGGCGCGCACCCCGAGGACACGGAGGGCACCCCTGACGCCTCGTCGCGCCCGGACACCGCGGACCCCGGGGCGGCGCACATCGACGAGGTGGAGGGCGACGAACCGCTGCTCCCCGCGCGGGTGCACCGCCCGTCCGACCTCATGCGGCTCCTGGCGGGCGTGCTCGCCGTCGTGGTGCTGCTGGCGATCGCCGCGTTCGCCCACGGCACCACCTCGGGCCTGGAACAGGACATCACCAAGGGCACCGGACAGGCGCCCGACCTGCTCATCAAGATCGCGGGGCTGGCCTCCAGCATCGCGATCCTCCTGGTGCCGGTGGCCTTCGCCATCGAGCGGCTGATCAAACGGGACGGACTGCGGATCGCCGACGGCGTGCTCGCCGCCGTCCTCGCGCACGGTGTGACACTCGCCACCGACCTGTGGGTCGCGCGTGCCGCTCCGGACTCGATCCAGGAGGCGCTCACCCAGCCCTCCCCCGGCGACATCCACGCCCTGACCGACCCGGTGCACGGCTATCTGGCCCCGGTGATCGCGTACATGACGGCCGTCGGGATGTCCCGCAGACCCCGGTGGCGCGCGGTGCTGTGGGTGGTGCTGCTCCTCGACGCCTTCTCGATGCTCGTCACCGGGTACACCACACCGTTCTCGATCATCCTGACGGTCCTGATCGGCTGGACCGTCGCCTACGGGACCCTCTACGCGGTCGGCTCGCCCAATGTGCGCCCCACCGGCCGCACCCTGATGGCGGGCCTGCGCACCGTCGGCTTCCGCCCCGTGACCGCGTCCCGGGTGGAGTCCGGCGACGCCTCCGAGGCCGGGGACCGGGGACGCCGGTACTTCGTCACCCTGGAGGACGGTGGGCCGCTGGACGTCACGGTGGTCGACCGTGAGCAGCAGGCGCAGGGGTTCTTCTACCGCGCGTGGCGCAATCTGGCCCTGCGCGGCTTCGCCACCCGCAGCAGCCTGCAGTCGCTGCGCCAGGCGCTGGAGCAGGAGGCGCTGCTGGCCTACGCGGCCATCGCGGCCGGCGCCAACGCCCCCAAGCTGATCGCGACCTCCGAGCTCGGCCCCGACGCGGTGATGCTCGTCTACGAGCACAGCGGCGGGCGCACCCTCGACTCACTGCCGGACGAGGAGATCACCGACGACCTGCTGCGCGACACCTGGCACCAGGTACGGGCCCTGCAGTCCCGTCGTATCGCGCACCGCAGGCTGGTGGGCGACGCCATCCTGGTGGATCGTTCCGGCACGGTGATCCTCACCGATCTGCGCGGCGGCGAGATCGCGGCCGGCGATCTGCTGCTGCGCATGGACACCTCCCAACTGCTGGTGACCCTGGGGCTCAGGGTGGGCGCCGAGCGCGCGGTGGCCTCCGCGCTGAGCGTCCTCGGCCCCGACACCGTGGCGGACTGTCTGCCGATGCTCCAGCCCATCGCGCTGAGCCGCTCCACGCGCGGGACACTGCGGCAGCTGGCCCGGGAGCGGGCGGAACGCGAACGTGAGGCGGTCCTGGAGGCCTACCGGCAGTCCAAGCCGGCCCGCGCGGAGCACGGCCCCCACCAGGTCGTGCTCGACAAGCCCGACAAGAAGGCCGTACGCGCGGAGCAGCGGGCCGAGAAGCGGGCCGTCGACGAAGCCATGGAGGAAGCGCGCGAGGAGGACCTGCTCACCCAGATCCGGCACGAGGTGCTGCGGATCAGGCCGCAGGCCCCGGTGGAACCGGCCCGCCTGGAGCGGGTGCGGCCGCGGACCCTGATCAGTTTCATCGCCGGTGCGATCGGCGCGTACTTCCTGCTGACGCAGCTCACCCACATCGAGTTCGGCCCGCTGGTAGAGAACGCGGAGTGGGGCTGGGTGGCCGCGGCGGTGCTGTTCTCGGCGGCCAGTTACGTCGCGGCGGCCATGGCCCTCCTCGGGTTCGTACCCGAACGGGTGCCGTTCGTACGGACCGTGGCGGCACAGGTCGCCGGGTCGTTCGTGAAGATCGTCGCCCCGGCCGCGGTGGGCGGCGTCGCCCTGAACACGCGGTTCCTCCAGCGCGCGGGGGTGCGGCCGGGGCTCGCGGTGGCGAGCGTCGGCGCGTCGCAGCTCTTCGGGCTCGGCTGCCACATCCTGATGCTGCTGGCCTTCGGCTATCTCACCGGAACCGAGAAGACGCCCTCCCTCTCGCCGTCCCGCACGGTGATCGGGGGCCTGCTGACGGTGGCGGTGCTGGTGCTCGTGGTGACCTCGGTGCCGTTCCTGCGGAAATTCGTCGTCACGCGCGTGCGGTCGCTCTTCGCGGGTGTCGTGCCGCGCATGCTCGACGTGCTGCAGCGGCCGCAGAAGCTGGTCACCGGCATCGGCGGCATGCTGCTGCTGACGGCCTGCTTCGTGATGTGCCTGGACGCCTCGATCCGGGCGTTCGGCGACGAGACGACCTCGGTCAGCATCGCCAGCGTCGCCGTCGTCTTCCTCGCCGGCAACGCACTGGGGTCGGCGGCCCCGACGCCGGGCGGTGTCGGCGCCGTCGAGGCGACCCTCACGGTCGGTCTCATCGCGGTCGGGCTCCCCAAGGAGGTCGCCGCGCCGGCGGTGCTGCTCTTCCGGCTCCTGACGCTCTGGCTGCCGGTGCTGCCGGGCTGGCTGGCCTTCAACCACCTCACCCGCAAGGCGGCCTTGTGAGCGAGGGCCCCTTACCTCGTACGGCCCGTGCCCCGCGCGTCCCGCTCCGGACGGCAGCAGGATGGGATCATGCCCCGCCCCTTCCGTCCGCGTGCCGCCGTCCCGACCGTCTGCGCCGTGCTGCTGTCCGCGCTGCTGACGGCCTGCGGTGAGGGCGACGACAAGGCCGAGGACCTGACAGGACAGCGGCTCGACTGGAAGGACTGCCCGGCTCCCTCCCAGGAGCAGGGCGGGGGCTCCGCCCCGTCGCCCCTGCCCGGCGGCCGGGGCGGATGGAGCTGCGCCACCATGAAGGCGCCGCTGGACTGGGACGACCCCGCGGGCGACACCATCGGCATCGTGCTGATCCGGGCCGGGTCGAGCGGCCCGGCGAGCGAACGCATCGGCTCGCTGATCTTCAACTTCGGCGGCCCGGGCGGCTCGGGCGTCACCGCCCTGCCCGCGTTCGGCGAGGACTACGCGACCCTGCGCACCCGCTACGACCTGGTGAGCTTCGATCCCCGCGGGGTCGGCCGCAGCGCACCCGTGACCTGCCTGGACGACCGGCGGCTCGACGCGTACCTCCAGCAGGACGCCACCCCCGACGACGCCGCCGAGCGCACGGAACTCCTGGACGGCACCGAGAAGTTCAACGCGGCCTGCGAGAGGAACTCCGCGCGGGTGCTGCCGCATGTGCGCACCACGGACGCCGCCCGCGACCTGGACCTGATGCGCCAGGTCCTCGGCGACGACACCCTGCACTACTTCGGTGTCTCCTACGGCACCGAACTCGGCGGCGTCTACGCCCACCTGTTCCCGGAGAAGGTGGGCCGCGCGGTGTTCGACGCGGTCGTCGACCCCACGGAAACCGCGGAACAGGGCTCGCTGGGACAGGCCCGGGGGTTCCAGCTCGCGCTCGACAACTACGCCGAGGACTGCGTCTCGAGGACCGAGGAGTGCCCCGTCGGCGACAGCGCGCAGGACGTGAAGGACCGCATCGCCACACTGCTGAAGAACCTCGACCGCACGCCCGTCCCCGGCGTCTTCCCGCGCGAACTGACCCAGACCGCCGCGACCAACGGAATCGTGCAGGCCCTGTACTCCCAGGACTTCTGGGAGCTCCTCACCGACGGCCTGGAGCAGGCGTACGACGGTGACGGGACGATCCTGATGGCCCTCTCCGACTCGATGAACGGGCGCGGCGAGAACGGCGAGTACAGCAACCTCGTCCCGGCCAACGTGGCCGTCAACTGCGCCGACGACGAACCCCGCTACACCCCTGAGGACGTGGAGCGCCGGCTGCCCGCGTTCCGGGCCGCGTCCCCGCTGTTCGGGGAGTACCTGGCGTGGGGGATGACCGACTGCGCCGACTGGGCGGTGCCCGGGGCCGCCGAGCATCCGGATGTCCACGCCCCCGGCGCGGCTCCGATCCTGGTGATCGGCAACACCGGCGACCCGGCCACCCCGTACGAGGGGGCGCGCAGGATGGCGCGGGCGCTCGGTGAGGGCGTGGGTGTGGAGCTGACGTACGAGGGGCAGGGGCACGGGGCCTACAACAGCGGGAACGCGTGTGTGCAGGACGCGGTGCACGGCTATCTCCTGGACGGCACGGTGCCCGGGGACGGCCAGATCTGCTCTTGACGACGACGGGGGCTCCGGGCACTCGTGGTGCCCGGAGCCCCCGTCGGCTCGTGTGCGTACCGGGGCCGGTCAGTAGACCGGCAAGTCAGGACGCACAGCGCGTGACCTGCATGTTTCCCGCGTCCTTACCCTTCCTGGGCCGTCGTGGGGCCGTCATCGGTGTCGGGGCCGTCCGCGAAGGCCCGGTTCACCGCCTCCCGGGTCCGCTTCTCGCTGCTGGGCATCAGGTGGGTGTACGTGCGCAGTGTGAAGCCCGGGTCATGGTGCCCGAGGTACTCGGACAGGGCCTTGACGCTCTCCCCCGCGTCCAGGAGGACGGAGGCGTAGAAGTGCCTCAGTGCGTGCATCCCGCTCGCCCGGCCGAAGGGCACACCCGCCGAGCGGAGGGCCGGCCGCCAGGCCCAGCGGTTGAAGTCGTTGCGGTTGACCGGACGGCCTTGATCCCGGTGGAAGAGCAGTGACGCCGTGACCGGCTCTCCGTCGACCACCCGCCACGGCAGGGTCACAGCGGCCGGCGGATGCTGGCTGATGTGTTCCTCGACCGACCGGGCCACGCTTTCGGGCAGGGGGACCGTGCGCGTCCTGCCTCCCTTGGGCGGCGCGAACACCGCGCGGTGGCGGATGAGCTTGACCTGCCGGTCCACGTGAACCACTCCCTCGATGAGGTCCACGTCCTCGACCGCCAGGCCCAGGACCTCCCCCTGACGCAGGCCGCAGCCACCGGCCAGGTCGACCATGGCCCGGTGCTGCTCCGGTAGGGCCAAGCGAACCGCGAGCACGCGGTCACGCGACCACGGAACGATCCGGCGGGGGTCGAGCTTCGGAGCCCGCACCGACGACGAACGGCAGGGGTTCTCAGCGATCAGGCGGTCATCCACGGCCGCTGTGAGCATGGTGGAGAGGTTCGCGAAGATCACCCGCTGATAGGTGGGTGCGACTCCCCCGTCCTGCAGCTTCCGCAGCCACTCACGGATGTGGGTCGGCCGCAGGGAGCCGAGGGTGCGACTCCCCAGGTACGGCAGGACGTGAAGGCGGATGCGCTGCTCGGTGCTCACGAAGGTGCCGGGGTCCATGGTGAGCGATGCCAGCCACCGTTCGGCGTGCTGCCGGACGGTGAGGCGACCGGCTTGCGGGTCGATGTACTGCCCGCGCGCCATGTCTGCTTCGATCTGGGAGAGCCACTGCTCGGCGAGGCGCTTCTGGCGGTCCGGGAAGCTCTTGGACTTCTCGGTGCCGTCGGGGCCGACGTAGCGGGCCCGGTAGCGCAGGCCGGTGCCGTGGCGGTCGGTCTTGACCTTGTGGGTCTTGCCGTCCGGGCCGGTCTCGGTCCGGTACCAGCGGTCTTGGATGTGTCCGGCCATCAGGCGGCCTCTCCGATCTGGGAGTCGACCCAGGCCCGCACGTCGGTGGGGTCGAAGCGGAGGTGCCGGCCGACGCGGAAGCCGCGGGGACCGGTGCGCTTGCGGCGCCACTGGTAGACCGTCTCGACGCTGGGCAGCTCGAACATCTCGACCAGGTCCTCAGGGGTCAGGAACCGGTTCGGCAGCTGTGAGGCCATGGTCAGCACTCCCTTTCGTCGGCGAGTTGGTCGCGCAGTGCTTCGCGGGCGGTTTCACGGTTGAGCTGGAGATTGCGGGCGATGGTGGCGGCGAGGACGGATTCACCGGGGGTGTGGCCGTGTCCGGCGTACTGCCAGTCGGCCAGGACCAGGACGGTGTCCGGCTCAGCGTCCTCGAGGCCAAGGGCGGCTTGCTCCTGGGCGGCGCGGTAGTCGGCGCGGGCCTGGCGGAGCGCGCCAAGGGTGGTCGAGTAGCGCCGGGACTTCGAGGAGAAGTGGCCTCGGAAGCCGAGCATGTGAGCCCAGCGGGCCAGCTGGCGGTCGGGGTAGAGCGGTTGCAGTTGGGTGCACGCGGCCATGAGGCGGCGGGCGTGGTCGGTGACCTCCAGGCGGTCGAGATCTTCCCGCAGGCCGGTGCCGTCGCAGGTGGTGCAGCGGCTGAGGGCGGAGCCGACGCGGTCGTAGCGGCGGGACCGGCCGGTGCCCCGGCAGGCGCGGCAGTGGATTGGGCTGTCGATGGAGCCGGTGTTCTCGGCGGCTTTGGTGGCGTACTTGGCGACATAGGAGGCGACGGCCTGTTCGGTGATGTCGGAGCCGTCCCCGAACGCCTTCACGGGGCGGACGTCGAGCTGGGTGCCCCAGCGGAAGGTCCGGGCGGGCTGGTCGGCGGCGGCCGGGACGGAGACCGAGGTGTAGGAGTGCGCGGCAGTTGCGCGGATCGCGTCGGCGAGCAGCTGCACGGTGGCCCAGGATGGTGGCGGGGTGCTCGGGCCGTCGGGTCCGTCGAGGCGGATCACGGCATGGAAGTGCACGGCACCGCGCTTCTGGAACTCGGCGACCTTGCCGTACGACAGCCGGGCGGCCTCCTTGAGCTCCCGTTGGGTGAGGCCGGCGCGGGCGGCGATCTCGCGGCGGAGCCGGTTGGTGAAGCGCTGCCAGAGCTGCCCGGCGTGGTTGTTGAACAGCACCGCGCCCGCGTAGTCGTACGTGCTCGGGTCCAGGGCGGTGCCCAGCTTCGGGGCGTCCGGGGCGTGGCGGGTGCCACAGCGGCAGGTCCCGTGGTCGGGCCGGTTGTGGACCGGGCCGAACGAGGGTGCGGTGAGGGTGGCGAAGACGCGCGGGTGGTCCCGGACAGTGGCGGGGATGTCGCGGCGGTCGTCCCCGGCCAGGCCCGCGCGGATGAGGTGGTAGGTGTCGCCCGCGTAGGTCCAGGCGCAGGACGGGCAGCGGGAGGCGCGACGATTGCCGCAGGCGACGCGTAGTCGTCCGCCCGGCTCACTCTCGGTGGAGTAGTGATGCAGGGTCTGGCCGGTGGTCTTGTCCTTGTGGATCGTCCAGCCGGTCAGGTGGATCGGGTCGGAGCAGCCGCCGGTACGGCGGATCTGCTCTTCCCAGCGGTGGTAGTCGACGGCCGAAGCCACCCTCAGCAGGTCGCCGAGGGTGGCCGGGTCGAGCAGCGTCTCAGGCACCAGCACCCTCCCGGACGCGGCGGGCGGGAACGGTGCTGGTGCCCTGACAGGCCGGGCAGTGCGCGGTGATGGTGCGCAGGTGACCGCGCGGGTCGCGGCCGCCGAGGGTGACGGCGACCGTGGCGAAGCCGTCGCAGTCCGGGCAGATACGTCGTGCGGGCGGGGTGTCCTGGGCCATGATGGTGGTTCCTTTCGATTGCGGTTGGAAGGAACGGCCCCGGGTGGCGGCGTGCTTGGCGGCTTGTGCGCCACCCGGTGGCCGGTCAATGAGAGAGGCGGGAGCCCCGGCGGCCACGGCCCTTGGCCGCGTACATGGCCGCATCGGCGGCGGCGAGGGCATCGGTCAGCAGCGGCACCGGCAGCTCGGCGACGCGGCAGACACCGACCGAGGCAGCCAACGGCAGCGACCTTCCGGCGTAGTCCAGCGGCCGGTGCAGTGTGGCGGTGAGCTCATCCCGGTCGACGATGGCCAGGTCCCGGACGACGGCGACGAACTCATCCCCGCCCAGGCGTCCGGCGGTGCCGTGGCGTCCGCACCAGGCCCGGAGCCGGTCAGCGGTGGCGACAAGGGCGGCGTCCCCGGCGGCGTGACCGTAGGTGTCATTCAGGGCCTTGAAGTGGTCGAGGTCGACCAGGAGCACGGCGGCGGCCGGGTGCCGGCGGATGCGGTGTTCGGCGCGGGCGGTCCATCCGGCGCGGGTGTGCAGGCCGGTCAGCGGGTCCCGGCGGGCGGAGGCGAGCCGGTGGGCGAGGACGCTCCCGTGCACGGCCCAGCCGAGTAACGGCACCAGGGCGGCGGCTATGTGCAGATCCATGACGTTCTCCTGTGGCGATGGCGGTTGGCGGAGTGCGGTCCCGGAGGCGGCGGCGTGCTTGGCGGCTTGTGCGTCGCCTTCGGGACCGGTCAGCGACGCTTGGCGTCGGAGGCGAGCAGCGAGCGCAGGACGACGGCGCAGACGGCAACCGAGACGGCGGTGATGGCGACCGCCAGGAGCATGGAGACCAGAACGGCGCCGACGACCAGGACGACGGCGGTGCCGCCGCCGACGAGGGCGAGTGCGGTGCCGGGGGTGAGCTGGACCGTGGGACGCGTCGGCACCGGGGCCGGGGCGACCGGAGCCGGTGACATGGCCGGGGTGCCCGGCGTGATGATGGTCGGTTCGATGACCGCGGGCGGGGTGACCGTGCCGGTGGGCTGGGGCATGGTGGGCAGCTTGGGCCGGAACATGGGCGGGTCTCCTTACTTGACGGCGGTGTCGATGACCGGGGCCAGGAGGCTGTCGGCGAGGAGGTAGCCACCGAGGAGGAGCACGGCGATGAGCCACCAGGGCGGGCGGATGAGCTTGACGCCGAGGACTCCGACGACCAGCAGTGCGAACCAGAGCGGGACATCCATGACGGTGGCCTCCTAGCGGACGCAGCAGCGGTGGGTTCGGGCGGCGAGCTGGGCGGCGGACTGGCTGGTGTAGTCGGCGGACCAGCCGCAGCCGTCCGAGCTGCACACGGCGGCGTGCTTGGTGGTGCCGTGGCGGTCGCGGTGGGTGCCGATCTGCACCGGGCCGATCCGCATCACGGAGTGGAAGAAGTCACGAGTAGGCATGGCGAGTCGTCTCCTTTCGGGTCAGGCGAGCTGGGCGGCGATGGCGTCGGCCAGGTGCGGCGGGACGCCGAGGCGGGCGCGCAGGGTGTCGGTGTCGATCCGGGCACCGGTGCGGGCGTGGTGGTCGTCGGCGACCTTGCGTGCGTGGTCCACCAGTGCGGCCGGGACCGGAACGGCCGGCGGTGCCGGGGCCGGGTCGGCGGCCGGGAGGGCGGGAGTGTCGTCGACGGCCGCCACCGGTACCGGTTCCGGGTCCGGCTCAGCGGCGACGACCGATTCGGGCTCCGCCTCGGGCGCAGGGTCCGAGGCGTGGCCCGCGGGTGAGTGGGCGAGGAGAGTGCCACCCATGAAGGCCAGGGCGGGCCAGGCAGCGACCAGGATGCGCAGCCAGGCCGGGACGTCGCCGAGGTCGAGGAGTCCGGCGGTGGCGACGTTGGCGCCAAGCGAGGCGACCAAGGCGATGAGGAACCAGCACCAGGCCAGCCGGGACGGCCCATCCATGCGCAGCCGACGCCAGGCGGCGACCAAGAGCAGGTCCACGGAGACCGGATACGCCCAGGCCTTCCAGCCGTCCTGCCCAGCAGCGGCGGCCAGGTCGTGCAGGTGGGCGAAGGACAGGGCACCGGCGATGATGGCCTGGACCAGGACGGCATCCACGCGAAGAGCGGTCCGGGGCATGACAGCTTCTCCTTCCGGCTCAGGCGGCGGCCGATGCGGACTCGACAGCCGGGACCGGGACCGGGGCGAGGGTGCCGAGCGCGGGCCGGAACGGCGCCAGGGCGGGCAGGTCCGGGGTCAGGTCGGCGTGCCGGTTACAGACGTTCACCGCGTGCCGTAGCGAGGTGTGCGGGGCGCGGATGCGGGCCCAGCCGCCGGCCGAATCGCCGGTGACGGCGACGCCGGGGGTGTCGGTGGGGATCTGGATCGCGGCCAGCACGGCGTCCGGGGCGATGTCGCCGAGGGCCATGTTCGCCGAGGATTCGTCGTTGACGCGGTGGGCGGTGCGGCCGGTGAGTTGGGCGCGGAGCATGGTGATGCCCTTGCCGAGTTCGGAGCCGAAGCGCTGCCCGCAGATCTCCAGGTAGATGCCGGCCGCGCGGCCGAGCTGGGCGAGGCGGGCCAGGGCGGTGATGATCCGGTCCCGGCGCTTCTCGTCCTCCTTGGTTGCGAAGAGGGCGAGTTCGGCGACCTCGTCGACCAGGACCACGATGGGCACCGGGCGCAGGTCCTCGGGCAGGTCCCAGATGTCGGCGGCGATCTCCGCGTCCGGCACGTCGGCGGTGATCCGCTGTTCGGCCCGGATGAGCTGGTAGACGTCCTGCATGTGGGACACGAGGGCGTCGAGGAGTTCGGCGGCGGTGTCGGGATTGTCGGCGAGCGCGGAGAACCGGCGCGCCAGCGGGAACAGCTCAACGCCTTGCTTGCAGTCGATACCGACCAGGGCAACACGCTGTGGGGCGAGCGCGGCCACGAGGGTGCGCTGATAGACCGACTTGCCGGACTCCGTGGCCCCCACGGTGAGCCCGTGCGGCACGGTGCGGTAGTCGCGGTAGTGCACAGCCCCGTCCTCGCGCAGGGCGACTGGGACCCGCATCGGACGGGTGTCGACGTGCGCCGGCATCTGCACCCGCTTGAGCACGTCGTAACCGGTCATGCGCAGTTCGACCACGCCCGAGCGCAGTTCGCGGGAAGTGACGCCGTACATGGCGAACGAGTGCCGCAACCGGTCACACGAGGCGGCCACGTCGAAGGCGTCCTGACCAGGGCGGAGCTTGAGCCGCAGTACCAGACTGGTGCGGGTCACCCGGACCCGCAGGATGCGCGGAGCGCGAGGGCCGGGAACGGGCCGGTTGGTCATCCGGGCCAGCGCCAGGCGCCAGCGGGGAGCCGGGACGGTCAGGCCGCAGGCGTCCATGACCGAGCCGTAGCGGACCAGGACCCGCAGCGCGGCGAGGGTGACCCCGAAGGTCAGCCAGTACCAGGCGGGACGCCGCCACCGCAGGAGACCCGCAGCGGCAACGACCAGCACCAGGGCGACTAACAGCCACGTCATGGCTCAGGCCGCCTTCGGCTTCGAGGCACCATCGGCAAGGGAGGTGACGGCGATCGCGCGGAAGGCGATGCCGTGCCGCTTCTGGCCGTTGAACTCGTTCTCCCACGGCGAGGCGACCAGGCCGGTCAGCACGACCGGGGTGCCCATGGCCAGGTCCTCGGAGACGCCGGGCTCCGGAACGGTGAGCTTGAGGATCTCCACCTCGTCGGGCGTGGAGAACATGACCTCCACGGTCATCAAGGCGGTGCCGTCCTTGTCGAGGGCGATCTCACCGGTGCGGCGGTCCTTCACCTTGGGCTGCGGGGCCTTGGCGACCATCACGGTCGCGTTCGCGGTGTCCACGGGGATCTGACGCATCGTCTTGTCTCCTGTTGAGGCGAGGTATTGACCGACATTCCGTCGGTGAGATCAGGAGACCGTGAGAGGGGATGGACGCATCACCGTCCGTATGGACGTTTGGGGACGTCTGAGCTACCGTCAAAACGTCCCTAGGGGTCCTAGTGGAGGGCACGTCATGGCGAACGAGCGTCTGCGCGCGGCGATTTCAGCGAAGGACGAGACGATCCAGTCCGTTGCCGAGCACGTCGGGGTGGATCCCAAGAGCGTCGAGCGTTGGATCACCACCGGCCGCACCCCGCACCGCGGGCACCGCTGGAAGGCGGCGAGCTTCCTCGGAGTCGATGAGGTCTACATCTGGCCGTCCGTGGAGAAGCAGGCGGAGAAGGCCAGCACGTCCGAGCTGATCACGTACTACCCGCACCGTGGCGCGGTGCCCGCCCCGCTCTGGTCATCCCTGATCGAGAAGGCGACGGACCAGGTCGACATCCTTGTGTACGCCGGACTGTTCCTCTTCGACGGCAATCCGGACCTGCCCGACCATCTGGCCGAGAAGGCGAAGGCTGGCGCCCAGATCCGCATCCTGCTCGGCGATCCCGACTCCGAAGCGGTCCGCCAGCGTGGCGAAGAGGAGGGCATCGGCGGCGACCTGGCCGCACGTGCCCGCATCACCCGGCGCTATCTCGAGCCCGCCATGTCGACGCCCGGTGTCGAAGTCCGGTTGCACGACACGATCCTCTACAACTCGATCTATCGGTTCGACGAGGACGTTCTCGTGAACCCTCACGTCCTCGGAGCTCCCGCCGGCCAGAACCCGGTGATGCACTTCCGGTACCTCCCCGGAGCGCGGACCTTCCGGCACTACATGCGGAGCTTCGACTACGCATGGGAGCGGGGCCGGACGGCATAGCAGGCCCCGGACGTGCAACGCTGAACACATGGCCCGTGTCGACTACTTCAACGATCCCAACGCCCCGAAGGCGAACAGCCTCGTCCCCTCCGTGACCGCCGTGGCCCGCAACGAGGCCGGGGAAGTCCTGCTGATCCACAAGACCGACAACGATCTTTGGGCCCTGCCCGGAGGCGGCATCGACCTGGGCGAGTCAGCGCCCGACGCAGCCGTACGCGAGACGAAGGAGGAGACCGGCTTCGACGTGGAGGTGACCGGCCTCGTCGGCATTTACACCAACCCCGGGCACGTCATGGCGTACGACGACGGCGAGGTCCGTCAGCAGTTCTCCATCTGCTTCCACGCCCGCATCACCGGCGGCCAGCTGCGGACGAGCAGCGAGAGCAAGGAAGTGGCCTTCGTCGACCCGAGCAAGCTGGACGAGCTGAACATCCATCCGTCGATGCGCATGCGGATCGAGCACGGCCTGGCCGACCGGGCGGAGCCCTACATCGGCTGATGCGCCATGCGGTCGCGGGTCCGCTCGACAGCGCCCCGGAGGTACGGCCGCGCCTTGCTGATCGCGTTGTGCACCTCGCTGCCCGGCTCGTAGCGGACCAGGATCTCGTCGATCCGAGTGTCGAAGTCGAAGGGCTGTCCGGCGGGGCCGGTCGTCATGTCAGCGAAGATCAAGGCGTCCAGGACCGGCGAGTCTTCCCTCTCATAGACGGCCAGCTCTGCCGACAGTCCGCGCTGCTCCGCCTCGTACACGGCTCCGGAGTGGTGAGCGACCAGCCGCACCAGGCGCGCCGGCGCACCTAGCGATTCGAGGTGCCGAGCACCGTCGAGGGGATGAAACCCGGTGTCACGCAGCTCGGGCGCGTAGCCGAGGTCATGCAACCAGGCAGCAGCGACGAGAAGATCCCGGTCCGCCTCAGACACAGCCGCGGAAGCCTCGCAAGCCCGAGCAGCCACGGCCTGAGTGTGCAGCCAGCGGTTCCCGAGCGGAGGAAGCAGGGACTCGGCGAGTTCGGCCGCTCCCTGGGGCGTGTCCAGTGCAAAAGGCATGCATGGAACGGTAGCCGAGCCGAGCAGAGAGCCGACAGTCCACCATCAAGCGATTGCCGATCAGAGCGCGGTAAGACTTTCCCTACTTCATCGAGAAGATCCCGGTCCGCCTCAGACACAGCCGCGGAAGCCTCGCAAGCCCGAGCAGCCACGGCCTGAGTGTGCAGCCAGCGGTTCCCGAGCGGA